>NZ_CAAKOQ010000068.1 GCF_901212675.1 Olsenella uli | reverse complement strand
GGCCAATGCCTGGAGGAATACCTTGATCACCTTAAGCAGACCAGGGGTCATGCGAACGACCAAATTGCACCGCATCTGCGGATGCGGTGATTCGAGCGAAGAACGCCGCCAAAAAAGGGCGGCCCCCGGGGTCTCCCCCGGGGGCCGCCCGGCACGCAAATGCCCCTCGTTGGTCAGCGGCGCCCTGCTCTCCCACGGACTGACTCCGCAGTACCATCGGCGCTGGGGGGCTTAACTTCCGGGTTCGGAATGGGACCGGGTGTGCCTCCCCCGCCATGGCCGCTGACCAACGAGGGGCATTCGGTTTTCGGGGGGCCGCTTCGCGGCGTGCCCTGGGGGCCGCACAGCATGCAGGCGAGACGCCACAATCGACCGCACCGACCGCGCCCGAGGCGCGACGGAAGAGCTCGGCCTATTAGTGCCGCTCGGCTGAGGCGCTCGCGCGCCTTGCACCTGCGGCCTATCGACCTGGTGGTCTACCAGGGGCCTTACCGGAGGGAAGACTCATCTCGGGACTGGCTTCCCGCTTAGATGCCTTCAGCGGTTATCCAGACCGGACTCAGCTACCGGGCTGCGCCGTTGGTCGACGACCCGTGCACCGGAGGTCCGTCCACCCCGGTCCTCTCGTACTAGGGGCAGCCTCCCTCAGTCTTCCTACGCCCACGGAGGATAGGGACCGAACTGTCTCACGACGTTCTGAACCCAGCTCGCGTACCGCTTTGAATGGCGAACAGCCATACCCTTGGGACCTGCTCCAGCCCCAGGATGCGATGAGCCGACATCGAGGTGCCAAACCTTCCCGTCGATGTGGACTCTTGGGGAAGATCAGCCTGTTATCCCCGGAGTACCTTTTATCCGTTGAGCGACGGCCATTCCACTCTGGGCCGCCGGATCACTAGAGCCTGGTTTCCCATCTGCTCGGCTCGTGGGCCTCGCAGTCAAGCCTGCTTATGCTCTTGCACTCATGGGGACGGTTGCCGACCGTCCTGAGCAGACCTTGCGCGCGCCTCCGTTACTCTTTGGGAGGCGACCGCCCCAGTCAAACTACCCACCAGGCACGGTCCCCCAGCCCGGTCAGGGCCTGGGGTTAGGATGCCAGAGCGTCGAGGGTGGTATTCCAAGGGCGGCTCCCCGGGGGCTGGCGCCCTCGGTTCGAAGCCTCCCACCTATCCTCTACACGACGGACCGGCAGCCAATGCCTAGCTGCAGTAAAGGTTCACGGGGTCTTTCCGTCCTTCCGCGGGTAAGTCGCATCTTCACGACTAGTGCAATTTCACCGGGTCTATGGCAGAGACAGCGCCCAAATCGTTGCGCCTTTCGTGCAGGTCGGAACTTACCCGACAAGGAATTTCGCTACCTTAGGACCGTTATAGTTACGGCCGCCGTTTACCGGGGCTTGGGTTCGCCGCTTCTCCCTGAGGATGACGGCTCCCCGTGACCTTCCGGCACCGGGCAGGCGTCAGACCCTATGCGTCGCCTTACGGCTTGGCAGAGTCCTGTGTTTTTGATAAACAGTCGTTTGGGCCTCTTCGCTGTGGCCCCCTCGCGCTCGCGGAGCGAGTCCGTCCACGCTGGCGGGGCACCCCTTCTCCCGAAGTTACGGGGCGGTTTTGCCGAGTTCCTTTGCCATAGTTCTCCCGATCGCCTTGGTATGTTCTACCCACCCACCTGTGTCGGTTTGCGGTACGGGCCCCTCGCGGATCCCTAGGCGCTTTTCTCGGAAGCGTGGGCTCACTGGCTTCACTCGCTCGCTTCGTCCGCCGCCTCGGGCTCGTGGGGCGCGCGTTTCACTGCGCCCCGCCCTACGCGGCCTCACGGGGACGTCCAGAACCCCGCCCAGCTACCCTTCTCCGTCACGCCGTCGGTCAGACTCCGCGTCGGGGGTGCAGGAATGTCGACCTGCTGTGCATCGGCTACGCCTCCCGGCCTCGCCTTAGCTCCCGACTGACCCTGGGGGGATTAGCCTTGCCCAGGAAACCTTGGGTTTACGGCGGCGGCGCTTTCCACGCCGCTCTCGCTACTCATGCCAGCATTCTCACTCCCGGCCGCTCCACCGGGGGTCGTCCCCCGGCTTCCCCGCGGACGGGAAGCTCCCCTACCACTAGAAAACTCTAGTCCGCCGCTTCGGTGCCGTGCTTAGCCCCGTATATTGTCGGCGCATGTCCACTCGACCAGTGAGCTGTTACGCACTCTTTGAATGGGTGGCTGCTTCTGAGCCAACATCCTGGTTGTCTGGGCGGACGCACATCCTTTGCCACTCGGCACGGACTTCGGGACCTTAGCGGGCGGTCTGGGCTGTTTCCCTCTCGAACACACAGCTTAGCCCACATGTTCTGACTGCCGGGCTCTGGGCCGCAGGCATTCGGAGTTTGGTCGGGTTTGGTAGGCGGTGAGGCCCCCGCGCCCGTCCAGTGCTCTACCTCCTGCGGTGAACGCCCGACGCTAGCCCTAAAGCTATTTCGGGGAGAACGAGATATCTCCGGGTTTGATTAGCCTTTCACTCCTTGCCACGGGTCATCCCCTCAGTTTTCAACCTAAGTGGGTTCGGCCCTCCACGGGGTCTTACCCCCGCTTCAGCCTGCCCATGGCAAGCTCACCCGGCTTCGCGTCTGCGGCGCGCGACTGAGCGCCCTGTTCGGACTCGCTCTCGCTACGGCTCGCTTCACAGCTTAACCTCGCCACGCACCGCAACTCGCTGGCTCATTCTACAAAAGGCACGCCGTCACACCAAAAGGTGCTCCGACTGCTCGTGGGCACACGGTTTCAGGTACTGTTTCACTCCCCTCCCGGGGTGCTTTTCACCTTTCCCTCACGGTACTCGTGCGCTATCGGTCACTGGAGAGTATTTAGGCTTGGAGGGTGGTCCCCCCTGCTTCCCACCGGGTTTCACGTGTCCGGCGGTACTCAGGCGACGGCCGTCGGCCCGCGCGGGTTCGCGTACGGGGCTCTAACCCTGTACCGCGGGCCCTCCCAGGCCCTTCCGCTACCGCGCGGGTTTGTGACCGAACAATGGCCGTGCCTACAACCCCGGCGGGGCGTAAGCTCCCGCCGGTTTGGCCTCTTCCCCGTTCGCTCGCCGCTACTGGGGGAATCTCGGTTGATTTCTCTTCCTCCGGGTACTTAGATGTTTCAGTTCCCCGGGTTGCCTCCCCGGCGCCTATGTGTTCGGCGTCGGGGTCGCGCGCTATGGGGCGCGCGGGGTTCTCCCATTCGGAGGCCCTCGGGTCATAGGGCGTGTGCCCCTCACCGAGGATTATCGCAGCTTGCCGCGTCCTTCGTCGGCTTCCAGTGCCAAGGCATCCACCGTGTGCCCTTAACATCTTCCTTCGATGCTCGGGTATGAATCACACTAGATTGCGATCAGATGCGATCTTCTTGTGTAAGAAAATCTCGCTTGTCACGCTATGCGGCTCTCAGGGTACGTCGGGGGGCGAGCCCTCGAGACCGGACGCTGCGAGAGGGGGCTGAGAGGCGCGGAAAGACGGCCGCCTGCCGTGTCAGGCGTTAGATTGGTCTCTTCTAGAAAGCGTGTCTCCCTAGAAAGGAGGTGATCCAGCCGCACCTTCCGGTACGGCTACCTTGTTACGACTTCACCCCCCTTACCCTCCACACCTTAGGCGCCTCCCCCCTCGCGGTTGGGCCGGCGACTTCGGGTGCAGACGACTCGGGTGGTGTGACGGGCGGTGTGTACAAGGCCCGGGAACGCATTCACCGCGGCGTGCTGATCCGCGATTACTAGCAACTCCGACTTCACGGTGGCGGGTTGCAGCCACCGATCCGAACTGGGGCCGGCTTTAAGGGATTCGCTCGCCCTCGCGGGTTCGCAGCCCGTTGTGCCGGCCATTGTAGCACGTGTGCAGCCCTGGGCATAAGGGGCATGATGACTTGACGTCGTCCCCACCTTCCTCCGGCTTGACGCCGGCGGTCTCGCGCGGGTGCCCAACTGAATGATGGCAACACGCGACGGGGGTTGCGCTCGTTGCGGGACTTAACCCAACATCTCACGACACGAGCTGACGACAGCCATGCACCACCTGCGCAGGCTCCTCTCGGCCACGGCGTCTCCGCCGCTTCACCTGCATGTCAAGCCCAGGTAAGGGTCTTCGCGTGGCTTCGAATTAAGCCACATGCTCCGCTGCTTGTGCGGGCCCCCGTCAATTCCTTTGAGTTTTAGCCTTGCGGCCGTACTCCCCAGGCGGGACGCTTAGTGCGTTGGCTGCGGCACGGGGGGCAGGTCCCCCCACACCTAGCGTCCATCGTTTACGGCTGGGACTACCAGGGTATCTAATCCTGTTCGCTCCCCCAGCTTTCGCGCCTCAGCGTCAGTCGTGGCCCAGAGGGCCGCCTTCGCCACCGGTGTTCTTCCCAATATCTGCGCATTCCACCGCTACACTGGGAATTCCGCCCTCCCCTACCAGACTCAAGCCTCGGGGTTCCGGGAGCGGGCGGGGGTTGAGCCCCCGGATTTGACTCCCGGCCTACGAGGCCGCCTACGCGCGCTTTACGCCCAATGAATCCGGATAACGCTCGCCCCCTACGTATTACCGCGGCTGCTGGCACGTAGTTAGCCGGGGCTTCTTCTGCAGGTACTGTCACCTCTCGGCCTCATCCCTGCTGAAAGCGGTTTACGACCCGAAGGCCTTCGTCCCGCACGCGGCGTCGCTGCGTCAGGCTTCCGCCCATTGCGCAAGATTCCCCACTGCTGCCTCCCGTAGGAGTCTGGGCCGTGTCTCAGTCCCAATCTGGCCGGTCGGTCTCTCAACCCGGCTACCCATAATCGCCTTGGTGGGCCGTTGCCCCACCAACTAGCTAACAGGCCGCGGGCCCATCCCCCACCGTCTCGGCTTTCCCGCCGCCCCCATGCGGGGCTGGCGGAGTATCCGGTATTAATCCCGCTTTCGCGAGGCTATCCCGGGGAGGGGGGCAGGTTGCCCACGTGTTACTCAGCCGTTCGCCACTCGTGTGGCCCCCGAGGGGGCCCTTACCGTTCGACTTGCATGTGTTAGGCGCGCCGCCAGCGTTCATCCTGAGCCAGGATCGAACTCTCCGTTCAAAGCATGCCCGGCATGCGCCGGGTCGTTAGCTCCGCTTCACGGGTCCGACCGTCTTGGATTCCGCTGATTCTCGGATTCGCTTAGGAATTGTCGGGTCGTGCCTCTTGTTGGCACGCGTCCGATGCATCTTCTAGCTTGTCTGCCTCTTCGATCTCCTCGATCGCAGTATCCGGTTTTCAAGGTTCGCCGCGCCGCCCTGAGCAGGCGTTTCGCATCCGCTCGGCTGCGGCGCGAGGAAGTAATATACGCTCCCGCCCCCTCCCCCGCAAGCGGGCGGGGGCGCCTCCACGGTTTGCACACAAGTCGGG
>NZ_CAAKOQ010000067.1 GCF_901212675.1 Olsenella uli | reverse complement strand
GTGATCAAGGTATTCCTCCAGGCATTGGCCCCTTGCCTGCGTCTCCGCCGCTGCCTTTTGCCCCACGCATGGGAAACTCTATAGGTCCACTTTGGCGCCGTTTCTTTGTCACGCTATTCGGCTGACTTGAGGGCGCCTACCATGTCGATGCGGTCGAGGCTCCTGTTGGTGATGAGACAGGTTGTTATGGCGAAGACCATCGACAGGCCGCAGCTCCAGACGTAGCTCAGCGGACTCACCTCCACGGCAAAGTACATCGAGGGCATGTTGAGCACGTAGGTGAGTGCGTGGGCCATGAGTGTGCCCAGGGGGATTCCTGCGATGGTGCCCAAGCCCGCCAGGATGAGGAGCTCCTTGTTGACGTAGGTCCGCACCTCTCCCCGGCGAAATCCCAGGACCTTGATGGTTGCCAGCTCGCGTTCGCGCTCGGAGATGTTGGTGGTCGAGAGCGTGAAGAGCACCACGAGCGAGAGACCTGCCGCCAGGGCCGTTATGAGTACGACGACGTAGTCGATGAGCACGAAGTTTGCCGTGAAGTCCCTGACCCCCTCCTGGGTGCTCGTGAGCGAGAGGTAGATGGGGTCGTCTGCGAGCGAGTCCTTGAAGGCGATCTGCTCGTCTGCCGCGCCAGAGAGGTGAGCCATGAGGGCGTTTGGCTGGAGCGTCTCGCCAAAGATTCGCTCGTACGTGTCTTGGGTGAGGTAGACGGCGTTGCCGAGGTAGCTCATCGCGACGGCGTCGACGGTGACCGTGGCCTTGCGAAGCGCCGTGTCCTGGAGGGTCAGCTCGTCTCCCGCGCCAAAGCCGAGCACGACCGAGGCGTTGATGGTCGCGATGGCGCCGTCGTCCTTGGTTCCCGTCTTACCGTCGGGACCTGTCGTGGCGTTGTCGAGCGTGAGGTGCTCGCCGGACTTGGTATGCAGGTTGACGTAGCTGTCGAGCGAGAACCTACTGGGCACCACGACGAGCTGGACGGTTTCCTTGGCCCCGTCGTGCTCGATGGTGACGTTTTCCGTCCGCACGGGAATGAAGTCCGTGACCTCGGGCGAGTCGGTTAAGGTGGTGGCTGCGTCCTCGATGTCAGACGGTTGCACCACGGCGAGTAGGTCATAGGTGGTCACGCCGGGCCTGCCGTTGCCGCCATATTGGTTGGGAGCAAGGGCCAGCACGGTGTCGGCGATGGCAAAGCCGCTGATCATGAGGGCCGTGCAGCCGGCCACGCCCGCCACCGTCATGGCGAGGCGCTTCCTGTAGCGGAAGAGGTTCCTCGCACAGACCTTGCCGAGAAACGAGAGACGGCCCCAGACGAGGGGGATGCGCTCGAGCAGGATGCGTGTGCCGGCGCGTGGCGCGCGCGGTCGCATGAGGGTGGCGGGCTGCTCGGCAAGCTCGCTCCTCACGGTGAGCGCGGTGGCCGCCCCGATGCCGATTACGAACATGCCCACGGCCAGGGCGCAGAGGGCGGCGTCGAAGTGCAGGGTCATGACAGGTAGGGTGTACATGACCTCGAACACGGTGAAGAGGAACTTGGGCAGGGCAATAAAGCCGAGGACAGAACCCATGGTGCCACCCAGAAGCGCCGCGCCGACCGTATAGGAGACGTACTTGGCCATGATGGGCGCGCGCCCGTAGCCCAGCGCCTTGTAGAGCCCGATGAGGCCGCGCTCCTCCTCGACCATGCGCGCGGCGCAGGTGAGCGAGACCAGGATGGCCACCGTGAGGAAGATGGCGGGAAAGACCGTGCCGATGACCTGGATCGAGCTCGCGTCGGAGTCGATGGAGGCATAGCTGGAGATGGCCGAGCGGTCCTGCACGTACCAGGTGGCGCCCTCTATGTCGTCGACCTTGGCCCGAGCCTCGGCGATGCGCGCGAGGGCGTCGGCCTTCTGGCGCTCGTACTCGGCGCGGTTCTGGTCGAGCTCGGCCTGGCCGTCTGCGGCCTGCGCCTCCGCGTCGTCGAGCTGGGCGGCGGCATCCCTGAGCTGCTGCTCGGCGAGGGCGCGCTGGGCGTCGAGCTGGGATTGGCCGGCGTCGAGCTGGGCGATACCGCCCTTGTAACTCTCCCAGCCCTGGGCAAGCTGCTCGCGGCCATGCTCGAGGGTGGCGCGGGAGGCCTCGAGCTTGGCCTGCTGGCTGTCGATGGTCTCCTGTGCCTGGGGAATGGTGGTTGCGAGGGCCGTGCGTGCGGCGTCTGCCTGGGACTTGTTGGCCGCAAGCTTACCGGCCGCAGCTGCGAGCTGGCGTGCCTGGCTGGGAAGGGTGGCAAGCTGGGAGCGAGTGGCGGCGAGGTTGGCGCGCTCGGCGGCGAGCTTTGCGCGGGCGTCCTTGAGCTTCTCGGGGCTTGCCATGAGGTCTTCGAGCTCGGCGCGGGCCGCGTGGAGCTGGGCGAGCTGGTCCTTCGTGAGGAGGCCTGTCTTCTCGATGCTGGTCACGAGCTTGTCGGCGCGCGCGGACACCTCCGCGCGCAGGTCCTCGTCGCCGGCGATGAGGCGGTCGAGCAGGGAGAGCGTCTCGTCGGCGAGCTTGAGGGCGGTGTCCAGTTCGGCTCCCGTCTGCTCGGCGTAGGCGTCGATCTTGTCCGTGAAGGCCTTTTGGGCAGCCGCGGACGCCTGTTCGTCCCGTGCGTCGAGGATGGCCTGCCACTCCGAGGCGGGCCAGGCGTTGCCGAGGGCGGCGGCGAGCTGGCCCGCGGAGTCCGTGACCTGGGCCATGCCGCTGTCGTAGTCGCGCACGCCTGCTTGCGCCTTGGCGCGCTGCGTATCAAGCTCGCGCTGCGCCGCGTCGAGCTTGGCCTGCCCGTCCGCAAGCTGGGCCTCACCGGACGCGAGCTGGGACTCGTTGGTCTCGAGGGTTGCCTTGGCCGCCTTGAGCCGGGCTCGTCCGGCATCGATCTTTGCCTGCGCGGCATCGAGCTGACGCGTGGCCTCGGCCCCCTTGCGGGCCAGCTGGTCCCGGCCGCTCGCGATCTGGGCCAAGGCGTCGTCGATGGCTGCCTGTGCCGCGTCGAGCTGGCTCTCGGCATCCGCAAGCTGGGAGTTCGTCTCGGCTTCCGCGTCATCGACCTTGGAGGAGGCCTCGTCTCGTACCTGCTGGGTGCGCGCGGCCTCGCGCTCGCCCTTGATGGCCTCCGCCTCGTCCGTCACGCGCGAGACGAGGGCGCGATAAGCGTCCGAGAAGCCATTCTCTGCCGCGGCACCAGAAACGCTTAGGTAGACGACGGAGTAGGTGCTCGCGGTCGCAGCATCCGGCGCGACGAAGAACGTGTAGCGCGCGCCCGTCGCGCGAAACGACGACGAGCCGTTCTTGGCGGCCACGCTCATGGGGTCGATGACGACGCCCACGATGGTGTAGGGGTGCGTGGCGAAGAGGTCGGTCGAGGTGGCGGCATCGGTCGAAGCCGCATCTTTCGTGTCGCCGACGTCCGCCGTGCCCGCGGCCTCGTTCTCTCCCTCTTCCTCGCCCGAAGAGCCCGTCCGCACGCCAAACTCCACCGTGTCGCCGATGCTCGCACCGCTCTCCTCGAGGTACTCGCGGGTCACGGCCACCTCGTCTGCCGCGGCGGGCAGCCGGCCCTCCTCGAGGTAGGGCTCGTTCAGGCCGTCTGGGGAGAAGGCGTGGACGGAGACGGAGTGGCGCTCGCCCGCGACCTGCGTGTAGGCGGTCTCGCTCCAGCTTCCCTCGGCCGCCGCCACGCCGTCGAGCCGGCCGAGCGCGGCCACGTCGTCATCGGTGAGCCCGAGCGTGGACTGCACGCTCACGTCGTAGAGGCGCTGCGCGTCGAAGAACTCGTCGGCCGAGAGGCGCAGGTCCTCGCAGGCGATGGTGAGGCCGATGAGCATCGTGGTGCCCAGCATGCAGATGGCCGCGATGGACAGGAAGCGCCTGAGGCTGCCGCGAACCGTGCGCAGCGCGTCCTTTGTGAGGGCCCCGGCTACCACTCGATCTCCTCGATGGGGGTGGGGCTGGCGCAGGTGGTCATCTCGGTGACGCGGCCACTCTTGAAGCGGACGAGGCGGTCGGCCATGGGGGCGAGCGCGGCGTTGTGCGTGATGAGCACCACCGTGATGCCCGAGGTGTGGCACGTGTCCTGCAGGAGCTTGAGGATCTGCTTGCCGGTGCGGTAGTCGAGCGCGCCCGTGGGCTCGTCGCAGAGCAGCAGCTTGGGGGCCTTGGCGATGGCGCGAGCGATGGAGACGCGCTGCTGCTCGCCGCCGGAGAGCTGCGCGGGGAAGTTGGCGAGGCGCTCGCCCAGGCCCACCCGCTCGAGCGTGTCGCGCGCGTCGAGCGAGTCGGGGCAGATCTGCGAGGCGAGCTCGACGTTCTCGAGGGCCGTGAGGTTGGGCACGAGGTTGTAGAACTGGAAGACGAAGCCGACGTCGGCGCGGCGGTACTCCACGAGCTCGGCCTCGCTGGCGTGCGTGATGTCGCGGCCGTCCACGGCGACGCGCCCGGAGGTGGCCGTGTCCATACCGCCCAGGATGTTGAGCGCCGTGGTCTTACCGGCGCCCGACGCGCCGAGCACCACGGCGAGGTCGCCGCGCTCCACGGAGAAGCTCGCCCCGTCGAGCGCGCGAATCTCGGCCCCGCCGGTGCCGTAGACCTTCGTGACGTCCTCGAACTCGATGTAGGACATGGTCCTCCCGCCTCTGGCGTGCGGACGTGTCGACGACACGCGCCCCGGCGTGTCCGCGAGCTTGCCGTGCCATCCGCCTGCATGATATGCGCGCCTGCACGACGTGCGCGATAAACACGCAGGTGAGATAACTCGACAGCATGTCGTCTCATCAAGTATACTAACGCCATTTAAGAACCATCAATAGACAGTTGTCCCGGTGCTGTCGCACGGTGCGGGGGGTGTCGTGGCGATGGGCGGGGTGTCGCGTCTCCTCGCGCGGGGCGGGCGCGGGTCGACGCCAGAAGGGGGCATGCGATGCGCAAGCAGCCGGAGGTTACGGAGCGCACGAGGGCGGCACTGCGCGAGGCGTTCTGGGGGCTCTATGCTGGCGACGGCACCACGCCGGGCCTTCCGGTCGAGCGCATCTCGGTGCGCGCCATCACGGACCGCGCCGGGTTCAACCGCGCGACCTTCTACCTCTACTTCCATGACGTCTACGAGCTGCTCGGCCAGATCGAGGACGAGGCCCTCTCCGACGCCCGCGACGTGGTGGACGGCATGATGCGCTCCCCGGGCGAGCTCGACTTCTCGACCCACATGGTCCTCATCGCCGAGTGCGCCGCGCGCAGCAGCCGCTACTTTGCCAAGCTCATGGGCGAGACGGGCGACCCGGCCTTCTCGGCCGAGCTCAAGCGCATCGTGCGGCCGCTCGTGGAGCGCTATCTCGTGGGAGGCCGCGGGCTCGATGACGCCGGGGCCGACCTGCTCTGCGAGTTCTACCTCTCGGGCATCATGGCCATCGTCGGCCGTTGGATCTCGCGCTATCCCGAGATGCCCATCGCCAAGCTCATCGGCCTGGTGGCGAGGAGCGTGCTGTAGGGGCCGCGGACGTCCGGTGTTTGGGGTGGGCGCCTGGCGTGCAAGACGCACATTTCCTTCCGTATGATTTGTCACATTTTGACGACCAGGCGCGGTTGGGAGTGGGGGGCACGACCAGTCCCACTCGCCGATTGGGCGTGATTGGCGATGAGCCCCGCGTGCGGCCCCGCTTGCTGAGCTGACGTGATTGGCGATGGGTCCCGCAGACGACCCCGCTCGCCGCTGGCCTCCCGGTGGCCCCGTCACGCGTGGGTATCATGGGAGAAAACCGGTCGTTGGGGGAGTGCCATGCTGGCTGTCATCGTTGCCGTCGTCGGGTGCGCGCTGGTCTGCGCGTGGCCCACGCTCGTGGTCCGTCGCGTGAGTCCCCGCGACGCGGCGCGTGCCCTAGAGCCGCCCGCCGCGCCCTCGCCGGCCCAGACCGGCTCGACGGATGTCCTCACGGCCGCCGCCACCTCGATCGGGCGGGCGGTCCGGGCCGCGGTCATGGCCGCGACGGGGCAGAGGGAGCCCGAGGCACCCAAGTACGGTCCCGAGCTCGACGCGCTCGTGCGCCGCGCGCGTCGCTCCCGCCTCTGGGCGGTTCCCCTCGTCGTTGGTGTCGCCCTCGACCTCACGCTGCTCGTCGCGCCGATGGGCTGGGCCGTGGGGCTCACCGCGCTCGGCCTCGTGCTCGTCGCCGACGTGGCGCTTGTGACCTGCGCGATCGTGATGCTCGTCCTGGGCCTGCGCCACACGGTGTCCGACGCCGAGCGTGACCGCTTCCTCCGGGCATGGGGCCCCGCGCTTGCGGCCAAGGCCGAGCGCTTCCGAGCGCGCGAGCTCGAGGAGCGCAAGGCCCAGGAGGCGGAGGCCCACGGCTGGGAGCAGGACACGGCGCCGATCCTCGACGAGGCGCTGGGCTCCCAGCTCACCGACGTGCGAAGGCGCCTCGCGAGCGCGCGCCCAGCGGCCGCAACCAGCCTCGCGGCCCAGCTCGACGAGCTCACGCGGAGGTTGCGCGTCCTCGAGGCGTCGCCCCATCGCGACGGTCACTCGGATGCCGCCGCGCAGACCTACGCCGAGCAGGCGGTGGACGCGCTCTCCTCCTACCTCCAGCTCGCCAGCCCCACGAGCGAGGATGCCGGCAAGGTCGCCGACGTGCTGGGCATCGCGACGAGCGCGCTTGTGCGAGAGACCGACCGTCTCGATGGCAAGGCACGCCTCAACCTCGACGTCACGAGGCGCGGCACCGAGGCGCTGTACGGCCACCGCTACGGGGGCGATTCCGGCAGGCACTAGGCACTAGGCGCGAGTGCGAGAGCGGGCAACTCTCGGCCCCCTTCTCGAGCCCACTCCAATACCTGACCCGCACCAACACCCGCGCCGACGGCCAATACCCCGCACCAACAAAGAAGCCCCGCCGCCCGCCCTCGCGGCCCGCAGTGACAGGTGCGCGAAGGCGAGCGACGGGGCTTCGCTGCGACAATCCTCGCAGCAGGTCCCAGGCGGGAAGGCCTACTTCTTGGCCTTGCCCTGGTTGGCGACGGCCTCGATCTTCTTGGCGATGGTCTCGGGGTCACCGATGTACTGCTTGTCCAGCACGTTGAAGTCGCGGTCGAAGGTGTAGACCAGGGGCACGCCGGTGGGGATGTTGACCTTGAGGATCTCCTCCGGGGTGAGCTTCTCGAACTTCATGACGAGCGAGCGCAGCGAGTTGCCGTGGGCGGCGATGAGGACGCGCTTGCCGGCGAGCATCTGCGGACGAATCTCGTCCTCGAAGTACGGCCAGGTGCGGGCGATGCAGTCCTTCAGGCACTCGGTGTAGGGGAGCTCGTCGGCGGGCACGTCGCGGTACATCTCCTGGACGTGCGGGTCGCGCTCGTCGTTGGGCTCGAGCGCGGGCGGCTGGACGTCAAAGGAGCGACGCCAGATGAGCACCTGCTCGTCGCCGTGCTTGGCGGCGGCGTCGGCCTTGTTGAGGCCCTGCAGGGCGCCGTAGTGGCGCTCGTTGAGCTTCCAGCTCTTGATGACGGGCAGCCACTCGCGGTCCATCTCGCGCAGCACGAAGTTGAGGGTGTGGATGGCGCGCTTCAGGCGGGAGGTGTAGCAGATGTCGAAGTCGAAGCCGGCCTCCTTGAGGGCCTTGCCGCCGGCAGCGGCCTCCTTCTCGCCGGTCTCGGACAGCTCGACGTCCGTCCAGCCGGTGAACAGGTTGAGCTTGTTCCACTCGGACTCACCGTGGCGGATGATGACGAGCTTCATGGTGTCGTCGCTCATGCATGGCCTCCTTGTAGCCTTGGACGTCTCTTGCGCCCCACAACCTTGATGCCTATAGTTTACTACGGTAAACTCCGGGGCATGAACAACCTCGGAAACCTTGTTTATGCTAGCAGAAAGGGGACAGGCCATGAACGCCCCCAGCATCATCATCCTCGCCATCGTCCTCGGAATCGCGTTCCTGTGCGTGCGCTCCATCATCATCGCCAACAAGAAGGGCGAGTGCGGCACCTGCGCCCTCGAGGACACGTGCACCGTCCATGACACGGGCAAGTGCGCGCTCTCGGAGGACATGATGGCCCGCGCCGACGCCGCCGTCGCCAAGTACGAGGCCTCCAAGCGGGACAAGGCCGCCTAGCTCGGGCGTAGCCGCTCGGATGCCCAAGGGTCGCCCTCGCCGGGAGCTACAGCCCCTCCCGAGGTGAAACAGAGCCGAAACACGGATGTGGGAGAGTGTCATACCTAGCGTGGCGTCTCTCTGCGAAGACGCCCCACGACACCACCGTCTGTCTGCGAGGTAGCTCGATGACCAACGAGCAGAACATCGACTTCGTCCTACGCTCCGTCGAGGAGCGCGACATCCGCTTCGTGCGCCTGTGGTTCACCGACGTGCTCGGCAACCTCAAGTCGTTCGCCATCTCACCGGAGGACCTCGAGGAGGCGTTCGAGGAGGGCATCGGCTTCGACGGCTCGGCGGTCGACGGCTTCGCCACGCTCGAGGAGTCCGACATGCTCGCCTTCCCGGACGCGAGCACCTTCCAGGTTCTGCCGTGGCGCCCGAGCGAGGCCGGCGTGGCCCGCATCTTTTGCGACATCAGGACCCCGCACCGTGAGCCCTTCATGGGCGACCCGCGCGCCTGCGCGCTGCGCGCCTTCCGCAAGGCCGATGCCGCCGGCTACGTCCTGAACGTCAGCCCTGAGCTCGAGTTCTTCTACTTCAAGGAGGATACGACGGTCAAGGAGGGCTCGGCCGTGCCGGTGCCGCTCGACGACGCGGGCTACTTCGACCTCACGCCCGAGGACTCCGCGCGCGACCTGCGCCGCGACACCGTCCTCGAGCTCGAGCAGATGTCGATTCCGGTGGAGTACTCCTACCATGCCATGGCGCCGTCGCAAAACAGCCTGTCGCTTCGCTACTCCGAGGCCGTGACCTGCGCCGACAACATCATGACGGCCCGTCTCGTCGTGAAGCAGGCGGCTTACGCGCACGACATCTTCGCCTCGTTCATGCCCAAGCCGCTCTCGGGCGTGCCGGGCTCGGCGCTGTTCCTGTGCCAGTCGCTCTTCGACCATGATGGCAACAACCTGTTCTGGGCCCAGGGCGAGGGGTCGGTGCACCACCTCTCCGAGCTGGCGCAGCACTACGTGGCGGGCCTGCTTGTCTACGCGCCCGAGTACACGCTCGTCACCAACCCCACGGTCAACTCCTACAAGCGCCTCGTGCCCAACGGCGAGGTCCCGTGCTATGCCACCTGGGGCTCCAAGAACCGCTCGGCGTTCGTGCGCGTGCCCACGTACAAGCCGGGCAAGCAGCTGTCGCGTCGCGTCGAGCTGCGCAGTCCCGATCCCACGTGCAACCCCTACCTCACGATGGCCGTGACGCTGGCTGCGGGCATGCGGGGCATCGAGGAGGGCCTGGAGCTCCCGCCGGAGTCCAACGTCACGTTCGACGAGCTGGAGGGAAGCGGCGCCCAGCGCCTGCCGCGCGACCTCGGCGAGGCCGTCGAGGCGTTCGAGGGCAGCGAGCTCATGCGCGAGGTCCTGGGCGACCACATCTTCGAGTACCTGCTGGCCGAGAAGCGCGAGGAGTGGTCCGAGTACTCCCGGACCGTCACCGACTGGGAGCTGCGCCACTACTATGGTGGCTTCTAGCAGCGGGTTTATAGGCGCTTGAGGCATCTGTGGGGCCGTCGGGACTTCCAGCTGCCCTTTCTTGTGCGTGGCGGTGCGGCGCGATGACGCGCGCGCCGGCAAGCGCCATCCCTGCCGTACCAGCACAACTCCACCATCTTCGAGCTGCTATAATTCATAAGTCTCATTCAGGTCTGTGGTTGCGGGAGACGGGACCTGCCGACGCGCCTCGCCAAAGGGGCGGTGTGCGTCCCCACGGTCCGGCCGGCTTGCCCGGCACGGCTCCCTAGTCCATGCCAGACGAGGGCAAAGGGATCCACGTAAGCCCGGGCGTGCGCGCCCGGACGATCATGGCTCGTCCTAGAAGTAAGACGCACCGCCCGTCTACAACCCTGGGGCACATGCCCCGCGGGCGAGAGGGCCACTAGTTGCGGGGGCCGCGGCTCCCAAGGCAAACGCCCCGGTGCGCGAGTGTGGGGTCACATACCAGGTCAGCTGAACGAGACGCTCGGTCACGAACGCGAGGAGCAGCGATGAAGGCAACGAAGGCACCCCGACGTCGGCAGCTTGCGACGGCGCTTCTCACCACGCTCGCGGCGTTCTCACTGAGCGGGTGCGCCAACCCGGTCGAGACCGTCATGGCGGCCGTCCAGGCCCCCTCGGTCGACGAGGCGCTGGGCCAGAGCGCCGCCACCGCGCAGGCACGGGTCTCCTCGCTTGTCGAGGACGGCACGCTCACGGTGGGCATCGACGCGGGTGCCTCCATCCCCATGTGCATCACCTCCCAGAGCGGTGCGTTCCAGGGCTACGACGTCGACTTCGCCTCCGCCCTCGCCGACCAGCTGGGCCTCAAGGTCAAGTTCGTCTCCGTCTCCAACGTCGACCAGTCGCTCGGCACGACGTGCGACGTGGTGATGGGCGCGGAGTCGCTCGGCTCCAACAGCGCCACCGTCGTGGGCTCCTACGCGGAGGGGGCCACGGCCTTCTTCCGCAAGGGCAGCGCCACCACCGTCTCCAAGCCCGACATCGACGGCGCCGCGGTGGGCCTGCAGGACGGCTCGATCTCCCGGCAGCTGCTCAAGCGCAGCAACCTCCAGGTCACGCAGAAGACCTTCTCCAGCCTGAACGACGCGTTCGGCGCGCTCGAGGCGGGCGAGGTCGACTACGTGCTCTGCGACGCCAACTCCGGCGCCTACCTCAAGGCGGGCTACACGGACATCTCGCTTGCCGGCACCATCGACGTCCCCACGCCTTTGGGCATCGCGGTCTCTGCGAGCAACACCGAGCTGCAGGACGTCGTCAAGCAGACCTCCGACCGACTCGCGAGCAACGGTGTCGTCGACGTCATCCGCTCCAAGTGGCTCGGCGGCATGGAGACGCTCACTGATTCTTCGCAGGTCTCGGGCGTCACCATCTCGGCGGCCGTCACCGAGCCCACCACGGCCGAGTCCGCTACGGTCGACGGCGCCACCTCGGGAATCCAGGATGGCTCGACCGCCGGCGCCAACGCCGTAGACATTTCCGACTAAAGGGAAGGGGTCAATCGGCGACCGGTCGTTATATTTTTCACGTCGCGGGCGGTCGCAAGTTTGGGTACCAGTGCACTACAAGGGACAGCGCCCGCGGCACTTCCAGCACGGCGTTCCGGGCGCGGCTTTCCCAGCGGCAGGTACGGCGCCGCAGCAAGGGCACTATAGGCTCGACGGACGGAGGCACCATGGACATCAAGGTTTCTGGGCGCAAGGTTACGGTCACGGACGCCCTGCACGACTATGTCGACGAGAAGATCGGCGACGCCCTCAAGGTGTTCAACATCCAGCCCATGACGTGCGACGTGGTGCTTCGCGTCGAGAAGAACCGCTCCAACCCCGAAGCGGCCGTCTGCGAGGTCACGGTGCGCGTGCGTGACAACGTGGTGCGCGTCGAGTCGGCCGACCCCGACATGTACGCCGCCATCGACTTCGCGGCCGACAAGGTGACGCGCCAGCTGCGCAAGTTCAAGACCCGCGTGGTCGACCGTCGCCAGCGCGCCCAGGGCCTGCCGGTCGAGCCCATCCACACCGACCTCGCCGACCTCATCGAGCCCGAGGCCGTCGACCAGGACGCCGACGACGAGCTCGTGCGCGAGAAGGTCATCGACCTGCCGCCCATGACCGAGGAGGAGGCGCTGGTCCAGACCGACCTCATCGGCCACGACTTCTACGTCTTCACCAACGCAACCACCGGCCTGGTGAACGTCATCTACCACCGCAAGAACGGTGGCTACGGCATCATCAAGCCCAAGATCGAGGAGCCAGATGAGTAGCGATACTCAAGACAAGCCAGTGATCGAGGCCGCGGGTTCCAACGAGCCCGCGGCCGTTGCGTCGTCGGAGCCCCAGGCCCCGGCGGCGTTTGCGCGCGAGGCCGGCGCCAGCTACCGACAGGGTGGCCAGTGCCGCGTCATCGTCGACTCGTGCGCGGACTTTGCCCCCGAGGTCGCCCAGGCGCTGGGGGTGGAGGTCATCAGCTTCCCGTTCGTCATGGACGACGGCGAGCACTCCGACGACCTGTGGAAGTCCATGAGCCCGCACGACTTCTACGAGCGCATGCGCAAGGGCGAGCGCGTCACCACCTCGGCCGTCACCACGGGCCACTACGTTGACGTGTTCGAGCGCACGGCGGCCTCGGGCGTGCCGGCCGTCTACCTCTCGCTCACGCGGGGCCTCTCCTCGAGCGTCGACGTGGCGCGCCAGGCGGCCCAGCTCGTGATGGACGAGCACCCCGGCTCCAAGATCTACGTGGTGGACAACCTCTGCCCCTCCGCCGCGGCGGAGCTTCTTGCCATCGAGGCCGTGCGCCAGGTGGGCAACGGGCTCAACGCCGAGGAGCTCGTGGAGTGGGTGGAGGAGGCCCGCTACTACGTGCAGGGCTACTTCACGCTCGATTCGTTCGACTCGCTGGCCCGCGGCGGGCGCATCCCGCCGGCGGCCGCGCAGGTGGGTGGCAAGCTCGACATCAAGCCCGAGCTCTCCTACGACCTCAACGGTGCCCTCACGCTGCGCGGCATGTGCCGCGGCCGCAAGAAGGCCCTGCGCGCCATCCTCGCCGACTTCAAGGCCAACTGCCTGGGCGAGGACAACAGCTACGGAGACTCGCACCTGCCCATCGGCATCGTGAGTGCCGACGCCGAGAAGGACGCGCGCTGGCTTGCGGACCAGATCCGCAAGGAGCCCGGCTGCCGCGACGTCCCCATCATCTTCAGCTCCGTGTCACCCGTCATCGGCGCGCACGTGGGGCCGGGCATGGTGGCCGTGGTGTTCTGGGGCAAGGACCGCCGCGAGAACCTCTCGTTCACCGACCGCATCGCCCGCAAGGTGCGCGGCGACAGGTAGCAGGCCTGACGTCCGGTCCACGGCGAGTTCCCCACCCGCCCTGGGCCGGTATCGTGCGGCGCGCCGCACGCCCGCCAGGCAGCAATCAGGAAGGAACCCAATGACCAACAGCGCCAAGCCCAAGGTCGCGTTCATCGGCACCGGCATCATGGGTGCCCCCATCGCCGGCCACATCATGGACGCAGGCTATGACCTCACGGTCTACAACCGCACCAAGTCCAAGGCCGACGCCCTCGTGGCCCGCGGCGCCCACTGGGCGGAGAGTCCTGCCGCCGCGGCCGCCGACGCCGACGTCGTGTTCACCATGCTGGGGTATCCCACCGATGTCGAGGACGTCTACCTGGCCACCAACGGCCTCGTCCGCGCGGCCAAGAAGGGTGCCTGGCTCGTCGACCTCACCACGTCGTCGCCGCAGCTCGCGCGCGACATCCACGACGCGGCCGAGGTCGAGGACAAGCACGCCGTCGACTGCCCGGTCACCGGCGGCGAGTCCGGTGCCATCGCCGGCACCCTCACGCTCATCCTCGGCTCTACCGAGGCCGACGCCCAGCCTATCCTGCCCGTGCTCGAGACCTTCTCGTCCAAGGCCTTCTACTTTGGTGGCGCCGGCAAGGGCCAGACGGCCAAGCTCTGCAACCAGGTGTCGCTCGCGAGCTGCATGGTGGGCATGGCCGACGCGCTCGCGCTCGCCGAGCAGGGCGGGCTCGACCCCAGGCTCATGCTCGACATGGTGGGCTCGGGCATGGGGTCGTCGCGCGCGCTCACGGCGCTGGGCCCCAAGGCCCTCGAGGGCGACTGGAAGCCCGGCTTTCTCGTGGAGCACATGCGCAAGGACATCCGCCTCGCCATCGAGCAGTCCGAGGACCTCGAGATTACGCTGCCCGGCGCCGAGACGGCCTTCACGCTCTTCGACATGCTCTGCCAGATCGGTGGCGAGCGCCTCGGCACGCAGGCCATCAGCCTGCTCTACGCCGAGGAGGGCGACGCCGCGGCGGCCGGGCTTGACTGGTCGCTCCTGAACGAGGACGCCGACGGCGACGCCTGCGCCTGCGGCCACGAGTGCGGCTGTGGCCACGACCACGGTCACGACGACCATGAGTGCTGCTGCGGCCACGGAGACTCCTGCGGCTGCGGTCACGACCACGGCCACGAGGAGTAGGGCGTGGGAGACGGCTTTGCCCTCACGGTCGTGAGCATCCTGTTCGCGGCGTTCGGCATCCTGCTCGGCTTTCACGCGGGCGAGGAGTGGGGCGCGCGCTGCGAGGACACCGCGGGCTACGCGGTGGCCAACCTCGCGGCCGTCCTCATCGGGTCCGTGCTCTTCATGGTGGTGTGGGCCACGGGCTACGTCGTGGTGGGCATGCTGGCCATCGGGGCCGTGGCGGGTGCCATCGCGGGCCTCAAGTTTGGCTACGGCGACTCGGTGGGCCCTTGGAAGTTCGTCGACCGACTCATGACACCCGCCGCCCGCGCCCGTGACCGCGAGCGCGCCCGGGCCAGGCGAGCCGAGCGCAAGGCGAGGCGGGGTGGCGCCGAGGAGCCCGAGCTCATGAGCGTCTCCGGGGGAGACGCGGAAGGGTCGCACGGCGGCGATGCGTCCGCGCGCGGCCGGAAGGGAACCAAGTAAGGCATGCAAGACATGAACCAGACCATCCCGGTGGCGCCCCAGGGCACCATCGCGGTGCTGATAGACTACGAGAACCTGGCGCTGGGCACGGGCCGTCGCAAGCGCAACGGCCACCAGGAGCCCGGCCCTGCCCCCGACGTCAAGCGCATCCTCGAGCGTCTCGTCGACAAGGGACGCATCGTCGCCAAGCGCGCCTACTGCGACTGGCAGCGCTTCGAGGACGCGGTGACGCCCCTGCACGAGCTGGGCATCGAGCTCATCGAGATCCCCGACCGCGCCTACACGGGCAAGAACTCAGCCGACATCCGCCTGGCCGTGGACGCCGTGGAGATGTGCCTCACCAAGAACCACATCGACACCTTTGCGATCCTCTCGGGCGACTCTGACTTCTCGCCGCTCGTCTCCAAGCTGCGCGAGTTCGACAAGACCGTGATCGGCGTGGGCATGCGCGAGGCCACGAGCACCCTGCTCACCGAGGTGTGCGACGAGTTCATCTTCTACGAGGACATCGTCTCGCCCGGGGGCATCCCCGCCTACGAGAGCCGCGTGCCCAAGGACAAGGTGCCCTGCTACAAGCTTCTGCTCGAGACGGTGGACGCCCTGCAGCGCGAGACCGACGGCCTCATCCTGGCGTCGCTGCTCAAGGACACGATGCGCCGCAAGCGCCCGCAGTTCTCCGAGGGCACCTACGGCTACCGCTCGTTCACGGCGCTCCTGCGCGAGGCGGCGTCTTTGGGGCTCATCCAGATCCACACCGACCCCCGAAGCGGCACGGCCGTGGTGGACGGCTTCTGCGAGTAGGGCCGCGGACGGGGCCGCGCGTACGGGCCCGAGGCTTGCGCGCGCAGGGGCCACGGGACCTGCGCCCGACCCTCGCGTGGCTCGCACGCATGACGATTGACAGTTCGGCCGATGACGGTGCCTCGCCACCGGCCTCGAGGAGAAGGACGACATCAGATGGCAGACAAGAAGGCAGCTCCCGAGAGTCGCTTTGGCGCGGGCGAGGTGACGCTGGTCGACCGCCTGTGCGAGGAGCTCTCCGGCCCCAACCGCCGCATCCGCCAGGAGGCCTCGCACACCCTGGCCAAGATGGCCGAGGAGCATCCCGAGACGATCGAGGCCCAGGTCGAGACCGTGTCCCAGGCGCTCGTGGACGCGCTCTTCCGTCCCGAGGCCCAGACGCGCTGGGAGGCGCTCGACGCGCTCAGCCTCATCGCCGCCTCGCACCCCGACCTCGTCGAGGAGGCCTACGAGGGTGCGGAGGCGTCGCTGTTCGACGACAGCTCGTCGCGCGTGCGCATTTCCTCGTTCAGGCTGCTCGCCCGCCTGGGTGCCGTCTCGGAGGAGAAGTCCGACAAGGTCTGGCCGCTGCTCGACGAGGCCATCCAGTGTTTCCACGGCGACCCGGGCTACCGCGACATGCTCACGGCCCTGCTCGGGCTTGCCCAGGGCAAGGCCTCGGCGGCCACCAAGAAGGCCCTTGCCGGGCGCATCTCGTTCGACGCCGAGAGCGGCCGCGGCTACGTGAAGACGCTGTCGGCCCAGATCGTGGAGGCCGCCGGCAAGTAGGCGCGGCGGCTGCGTCGTGCCGCCGGCGCGTGCCGGGGGGCTCGCACCCGCGCGGCGCGACTCGGGCGACACGGAGCGTCGCGGTCGGGCTGTGCGCGTCACGCGCGCGAAACCTAGCCTCGCGACCATCCGAGTAGAATCTGGCCCAGGCTGCCGACCGAGGGGGTCGGCGCAGGCGATAGGGGAGACCATGGCCCATCAGGTCACGCTCATTCCGGGAGACGGCATCGGCCCGGAGATTTCTGCCGCAATGCGCGAGGTCGTCGCCGCGAGCGGCGTCGACATCGACTGGCACGTCCAGGAGGCGGGCGCCAAGGTCATGGAGGCCGAGGGCACGCCGCTTCCCGAGCGCGTCCTCGACTCCGTGCGCGAGACCGGCACGGCCCTCAAGGGCCCGGTCACCACGCCGGTGGGCTCGGGCTTCAGGAGTGTCAACGTGGCGCTGCGCCGTGCGTTCGACCTGTATGCCTGCGTGCGCCCGTGCCTGTCCATGCCCGGCGACGGCAGCCGCTACGACGGCGTCGACCTCGTGATCGTGCGCGAGAACACTGAGGACCTCTACGCCGGCATCGAGTTCGACGAGGGCTCCGAGGGTGCGCGCGCCATCATGGACGCGGTCGAGCGCGAGGGCGCCGGCACCATCAAGCCCGACTCGGCCATCTCGCTCAAGCCCATCAGCGTGAGCGGCTCGGAGCGCATCGTGCGCTACGCCTTCGACTACGCGCGCCGAAACGGCCGCCACAAGGTGACCGCCGTGCACAAGGCCAACATCATGAAGTGCACCGACGGCCTCTTCCTCCACACGGCCGAGCGCGTCGCCGCCGACTACCCCGACATCGCCTTCGACTCCAAGATCGTGGACGCCACCTGCATGGGCCTCGTCATGGACCCGGCCGACTTCGACGTGCTCGTGCTGCCCAACCTCTACGGCGACATCGTGAGCGACCTGTGCGCCGGCCTCGTGGGCGGTCTGGGCCTGGCGCCGGGCTCCAACATCGGCGAGCACCAGGCGATTTTCGAGGCCACGCACGGCAGCGCCCCCGACATCGCCGGCAAGGACGTCGCCAACCCCACGGCCATGATCCTCTCGGCCGCCATGATGCTCGACCACCTGGGCGAGGGTGCGGCGGCGGGCCGCATCCGCACCGCCGTGCGCGAGGTGCTCGCCGAGGGCACGTGCGTCACGGCCGACATCAAGCGCGCGCTTTCAGGCTCGACTGAAGGTTGCGTGGGTACGCAGGCGTATGGCAAGGCCGTGGCCGCCCGCGTGGCCGAGCTGGGGTAGACTGGCACACAAGATACGCAGGGATTGCGCGCCCGGCAGCGATGTCGGGCGCGCTGCGTGTGGAGGGACGGCCCGTGCGCGACGGCTCGCTTGTGGGTCGGGCGCCCGGGGCTCGTCTTCCGCGCAATCCCGACAGAGACGGACTCAGGAGCGGTGAAGGATGGCAAAGGATCAGGGCAAGGGAACGAAGAGGGCCGGCTACGGCCAGGCGGGCGCGTTTGGGCTGCCGGTGCTCGTCGGCGCCTGCGTGGTGGCGCTCGTCGTGGGCCTCGTGGTGGGGCACTTCGTGCTGGGCGGCGGCAAGGTGACCCCGGCCTTTGCCGGCAAGACCACCGTCTCCGAGGGTGACCTCGACCAGGTCATGGCCACCTACGCCTACGACGGCAAGACCGACACCGTCACCGTGCGCCAGGCCATCGAGTCGCAGACCTCGCTCGACAAGGCCAAGACCGACGACGGCTCCTACACCATCCCCTCGTCCGACGCCGCCATCGACGTGGCGCGCAACCGCATCCTCGCCCAGATCGCCGAGGAGCAGGGCGTCACCGTCTCCGACGACGAGCTGCCCTCCTATGCCGAGAAGATGACGGGCGTGTCCGACATGAGCACGCTGGCCTCGACCTACGGCCTCACCGAGGACCAGGCCAAGGAGATCGTGCGCGAGAGCGCCGCGATGTCCAAGCTCAAGGACAAGGTGGTCACCACGCAGGCCGGCGACGCCCCCACGGCGCCCGAGACGCCCGCCGACGGCAACCAGGACACGGCCAACGCCACCTACGGCGCCTACATCATCAACCTGCTCGGCGACGAGTGGGACTCCACCAACAACACGTGGGCGCGCCAGGATGGCCCCTACTACGCCGCCCTCAAGGACGAGACCTTCTCGGCCGACTCCGCCACCTACGCCCAGGCCCAGATGGCATACTACGTGGCTTACCAGCAGTACAGCACCAACGCGAGGAGCAGCTCGTCGGAGTGGACCGACTACGTGAACCAGGCCCTCTCCAAGGCGACCATCCAGCTGGCGACGCTGGGGGCGTAGGCGCCCGGGCGGAGGCCTCCGCATGAACATCGTCATAAGCAGATGCCTTCTGGGCGAGCGGTGCCGCTACGACGGCGCCGCTCGCCCTTCCTGTGCCGTGCGGGCCCTGGCTCGTGTCGTGCGGGAGGCCGGCGGCACGGTCGTGGCCGTGTGCCCTGAGATGGACGGCGGCCTGCCCTGCCCCCGCCCCGCGGCCGAGATCCGCGGCGAGCGGGTGGTGACGCGCGAGGGGGCCGACGTCACGGAGGCCTACCGCCTCGGCGCCGCGCGCGCCCTCGACCGTGCACGGCACGTCTCGGCACCGCTCGCCGTCCTGAAGGCGAAGAGCCCCGCCTGTGGGTCTACCCTCGCCTACGACGGAAGCTATACAGGGAGACTCGTGAGGGGGCAGGGCGTCTGCGCCCGGGCCCTCGCCAGGGAGGGGATTGTCGTGGTTGACGAGAACGTCGTGAACGCGTGCCGTGCGAGCATGGAGCACCCGGTCGCCATCGTCTTGGGAAGCGGCCTGGGGGCCTTGGCCTCGCTCGTGAAGCCGGTGCGGCGCATACCGTACGCCGACATCGAGGGCTTCCCGGCCGCGGCCCGGCCGGTGGCGGGGCATCGCTTCGAGGTCACCGTGGGCACGCTCGACGACGTGCCCGTCGTGGTGTACCCGGGGCGCGTCCACCTCTACCAGGGCTACGGCCCCGCCCAGGTGAGCTCGCTCGTGCGCCACGCCCACAAGCTGGGCTGCCGCGACATCGTCTTCGCCTGCTCCACCGGCGCCGTTGCCGGGCGCGCACACGTGGGCCTGGGACTCGTGACCGACCACATCAACCTCACGGGCACCAACCCCCTCATCGAGGACGAGGACCTCTCGGTGGTGGAGTCGCCCTTCGTGGGGCTCACCGACACCTACACGCCCTACCTGCGCGAGCTTGCGCTGGGCGTGGCGGGCGACGAGGGCATCGAGCTGCAGCAGGGCGTCTACGCCGGGCTTCTCGGGCCCAGCTTCGAGACGGGCGCCGAGGTGGCGGCGCTCGGCGTGCTGGGCGCGTCGTTCGCGGGCATGTCGCTCGTGTGCGAGGCCATCATGGCGCACGCCCTCGGCATGAACGTGCTGGGCATCACGCTGGCGGCCAACATGGCCGGCGCCGCCGGGGTCACGCACGAGAGCGTGCTCGACGTGGCGCACGACTACGAGGACGACTTCGAGCGCCTCGTCCGCGGCGTCCTGGCACGACTCCGCTAGCGGTCGCGGCCGACGCGAGCGCTGGCCTCTCGGCCCGCTCCTCGCGCGAATACTGCATCATCCGCCCGCGTATTCCGGGCGGGGCCCTCAGGGTCCCGCCCCTTTTCGTTTGCCGGGGCTCTCATCCTGCCATGACCCTCTCGCACGGGCCTGGCCCCACCCCGTCCTGCCCCCTCGATTAGGCCAGGCCCCGTCCCGCCCAGTCCCTCTCGCACGGGCCAGACCCCGTCTCCCCTCGCCCTTCTCGAGTTCGTCTCGTTATTAGCAGTTAACCGCGCTCAAACGGGCAGTTAACTGCTAAAAACGAGACGAACGTCTGCCTGCGACGGATTCGGTGCGACGGATTCGGGCAGCCAAGGTGCGGCCTCTGCGCAGCCAAGGTGCGGCCTCCAGGCAGCCAAGGTGCGGATTTGGGGCAGCCAAAGCGCGGCCTCTGGGCAGCCAAGGGTTGGCTTCGAGGCTGTCGAGGTACAGCCTCAGGGTAGCCAAGGCGCAACTTCGGGACGGCTGGCGCAACTGCGCGCGACCAAGCAGCCCGTGCCCAAACCGGTCCCGCCCGCTCGGTGCTGGCCCAAGGAAACCGGTCATCAAAAATGGTTCGCCGTGGTTGACTCGCCCATAAGTTAGACGCATACTACCTTAAGTTAGAAGAACGCAACTCCTCCATATTTCCGTTCGTGGACGGCAGGTCTGGAAGGGTGAGCGGTGGCGGACGAGTCGGCGAGCGGGCTCGTCCGCCCTGCTGTGCCGGGGGTTCGGCGGGAGCGTCTCCGCCGGTCGGGCGCCGCGCAAGCGAGCGCACGCCCAGCCCACACGTGTACGCAGTCGCCCGCCGCAGCGTCTGGAGCTGGGGGAAGCTGAGGTATTGGAGGCAGCATGTCTGACGCACAGCAGAGCGCGGGAGCCCAGCTCCCCCTCGCGATGGTCCACGAGGGCTCGGTTGTCACGGTGGTGAAGGTCCGCGGCAACGACGAGATGCGCCGCCACCTCGAGAACCTCGGCTTTGTCGAAGGCGCCGAGGTCAAGGTCGTGAGTCAGGGATCCTCCGCCGGCACCATTGCGTCGGTCAAGGGCGCCCAGGTGGGCATCGACCACGCCACGGCCATGCACGTCTTCACCAACTAGCTGCGTATCCGCGCGCCATCGCGCGCATGCGGCACCGGGATGCGTCCTGGCGCGCGTCGGGCCTGGCCCGTCGATAGTTCGTCGTTCCATGCCGGGGCTTGCCCCGGCCAGAGGAGAAGGAGAGGAACAAGGTGACTACGCTCAGGGACATCCCAGTCGGGTCATCGTGCACGGTGAAGGCACTCACCGGCACCGGCGCCGTCAAGCGTCGCATCATGGACATGGGCCTCACCAAGGGCGCCAAGGTCAAGGTGGTCAAGGTGGCCCCGCTTGGCGATCCCATCCAGGTCAACGTCCGTGGCTACGAGCTGTCCATCCGCAAGGACGAGGCAGACAAGGTCGAGGTCGATCCCGAGTAACTCGGCCGTCGCCTTGGGTCGAGGAACCCGAGGCGTGACCCTCCGGTCGCGCCCGCGGCCGGGAGCTCCGGACCCGTCCGGAGACGGCACCGCGCTTAGGGGAGCGCGCACCGATTGGCAATGAGCCCGCGCAGGCGGGCCCAGGGGGCCGACCCCGCCCCCGGCAACAGAGGAAAGGGAGTCATGGAAGACCGCATGTACATTGCGCTCGCAGGCAACCCGAACTGCGGCAAGACCACGCTGTTCAACGCCCTGACGGGTTCGAACGGCTACGTCGGCAACTGGCCCGGCGTCACGGTCGAGAAGAAGGAGGCCACGTGGAAGGGCGACAAGTCCGTCACCTTCACCGACCTCCCCGGCATCTACTCGCTATCCCCGTACTCGCCCGAGGAGGTTGTCTCGCGCGACTACCTGATCAAGAACCGCCCGCAGGCCGTGATTGACCTCGTCGACTCGACCAACCTCGAGCGCAACCTCTACCTCACCACCCAGGTCCTCGAGTGCGGCCTGCCCGTCGTGCTCGGCCTCAACATGCTCGACCTCCTCGAGAAGAGCGGCGACAAGATCGACACCGCCAAGCTCTCGCAGGAGCTCGGCTGCGCCGTGGTCCAGGTTTCCGCGCTTCGCGAGACCAACACCGACCAGCTCGTGAAGACCGCCATCGACGCCGCCAAGGCCGGCAAGGCCGCCGCGCCCGCCCGCGTCTTCTCCAGCGAGGTCGAGGATGCCCTCGACAAGATCGAGGCCGCCATCAAGGGCAAGTGCGACGAGAGCCTCGTGCGCTGGTTCGCGATCAAGGTCTTCGAGCGCGACGCCGCCGCCATCGAGCCGCTCAAGCTCTCCGACACCGAGCTCGGCGAGTTCGAGAGGCTCATCAAGGTCGTCGAGAACGCCCGCGAGGACGACGCCGAGTCGATCATCACCTCCGACCGCTATGAGTGGATCGCCCGCGTCATGGACGCCTGCGTGGTGAAGGCCCCCAAGAAGCTCACCACCTCCGAGAAGATCGACAAGGTCGTTACCAACCGAATCCTCGGTCTCCCGATCTTTATCGTCGTGATGTTCCTCGTGTACTACATCGCCATCTCCACCGTTGGTACCGCCGGCACCGACTGGGTGAACGACAACCTGTTCTCCGACGGCTTCTTCATCAACGGGGCTGGCGAGCAGGCCTACAACGACGCCCAGGACGAGTACGACTCCAACTACTACCAGGACCAGATCGACGGCTACATCGCCGCCGCCCAGGACGCTGGCGTGATTGACGATGACGAGGCCACCGAGGTCTCCGACGCCGTCGCCACCCTCCAGGCTCCCGACGACGCCTCCGAGGACGACGTGAACGCCGCCCAGCAGACTGTCGACGACTTCGTCGCCAAGGCCAAGGCCGCCAACGTGACCGCCACCGACGTGCCCGCCCACGACGGCGACGGCAACTACATCGAGTCCGATCCCAACAAACCGGATGCCGACCCCACGCCGATCACGAAGGTTGACGGCTCTGCCGACGCCTCCGACGCCGCGGCTGCCGTCGACGACGGCATGGAGCTCGTGACCGTCCCGTCCGTCGACGCCGACGAGTTCGAGGCCGCCCTCGACGCCACCGAGAACGCCCCGGATCCCGCCGACTACGACGGCTACGTGCCCTCCATCCCGACGGCCGTGACCGACTGGCTGACCTCCATCGGCACCTCCGACGTCGTGATCTCGCTCGTGGTTGACGGCGTCATCGGCGGCGTGGGCTCCGTCCTGGGCTTCATCCCGCAGATGTTCGTCCTCTTCGTGCTCCTCTGCTTCCTCGAGGACTGCGGCTACATGAGCCGTGTCGCCTTCGTCATGGACCGCGTGTTCCGTCGCTTCGGCCTCTCCGGCAAGTCCTTCATCCCGATGCTCGTCTCCTCTGGCTGCGGCGTCCCGGGCGTCCTTGCAACGAAGACCATTGAGAACGAGAAGGACCGTCGCATGACGGCCATGCTGACCACCATGATCCCCTGCGGCGCCAAGCAGCCGATCATCGCGCTGGTCATGGGCGTCCTCATCGGCGGCTCTGACGCCTGGTGGGTTGCCCCGATGTTCTACTTCCTCGGCGTCTTCGCCATCATCATCTCCGGCATCATGCTGAAGAAGACGAAGCCCTTCGAGGGCGAGCCTGCCCCGTTCGTCATGGAGCTTCCCGACTACCACATGCCGTCCATCAAGTCCTGGTGGCTGCACATCTGGGAGCGCCTCTCCGGTTACATCAAGAAGGCCGGCACGATCATCTTTGCCGCTTCCGTGGGCATCTGGTTCCTCTCCAACTTCGGCATCGCTGGCTGGGATGGCGGCTCCGGCGCCTTCGGCTATCTGCCTGGCATGGAGGGCTTCGGCGACGACTACATGGACTATTCCATCCTCGCCGGCATCGGTGGTGTCCTTGGCATCATCTTCGCCCCGCTTGGCGCTGACAGCTGGCAGGCCGCCGCGGCTTCCATCTCCGCCCTCATCGCCAAGGAGAACCTGGTCTCCACGTTCGGTGTCCTCTACGGCCTGGGCGATGCCACCGAGAACTCCGTCTCCATGTGGAACGGCTTCGCTGGCATGTTCACCGATGCCTCTGGTGTCCTCCACGCTGGCGCCATGTGCGCGTTCGTGGCGTTCAACATGCTCGACGCTCCGTGCTTCGCTGCCATGGGTACCATCCGTCGTCAGATGGACGACCCGAAGTGGTTCTGGGCTGCCATCGGCTATCAGTGCGGCTTCGGCTGGGTTGTTGGCATGATCATCAACCAGCTCTGGGAGCTCTTCGTCCTCGGCAACTTCGGCTTCTGGACCATCATCGCGTTCCTCGCGCTGGCTGGCATCCTGTTCCAGGTGTTCCGTCCGGCGCCCAAGTTCGAAGGCAGGGACGAGCACATCCTCGACTCCCTTGCGGAGGCCGAGAAGTAGGCTGGGCGCTTGCCTGAGCCTGCGGTGCGCGTGAGCCTGCACGCACGTGACCGTCTGGTCGCTGGGGCGGGTCACCTTCGGGTGGCCCGCCCTTTCTTGTGCGGGTCCGCTGTGTTTGGGCGTGTCGTGCTTGTGGCCTTCAACTGCGGGGTGAATTGTTCTAGAATTCAAAAGGTTGCGCGACCGTGCCCTGCCTGCACTGCTCGCGCCCGTTACAGCTCGTAGAACGCGCGTCGCCATGGGGCCTCGCGCCGCGGCAAGAAGGAGACGTGCATGTCCGGACACTCCAAGTGGGCAACCACCAAGCATCGTAAGGGCGCGCAGGACGCCAAGCGCTCGGCGCTGTTCTCGAAGCTCTCCCGCAACATCACCGTTGCGGCCAAGCTCGGCGGCGACCCGCTCCCGGAGAACAACGCGTCGCTCGCTGCGGCCGTAGCCAAGGCGCGCATGTCGTCCATGCCCAAGGACCGTATCAAGGCCGCCATCGACAAGGCCTTCGGTGCCGGTGCCGACGCCGCCGTCTACTCCGAGGTCACCTACGAGGGCTACGGCCCCGCGGGCGTGGCCGTCTACGTTGACTGCCTGACCGACAACAAGAACCGCACCGCCGCCGACGTCCGCTCCGCCTTCACGCACGCAGGCGGCTCGCTGGGCACCTCCGGCTCGGTGGCCTTTCAGTTCGAGCGCAAGGGTTCCATCGCCGTCGACAAGGTCATCAAGTCCGACGAGAAGAAGGTCCCCGACAAGGAGAACGCCGTCGACGAGGACGAGTTCATGATGGCCGTCGCCGAGGCTGGCGGAGACGACTACGAGGACGCCGGCGACGAGTGGATCGTCTGGACCAAGTACGACAACATGCCGCAGGTCGTGAAGGGCCTCGAGGGACAGGGCATCGAGGTCAAGGGCTCCGAGCTCACCATGGTTCCCACCACGCCCACCGAGGTCACCCCGGCCGACGCCAAGAAGGTCCAGCGCCTCGTCGACCGCCTCGAGGAGCTCGAGGACGTCCAGAACGTCTACCACACGATGGACATGACGGACGAGGTCGTCGCCGCCCTCGAGGAGGACGAGTAAGTCCCTTCGCGGTTCGAGGTATCCTAGTGCATGACGCGCGCCCTGGTCGGGAGGCCGGGGCGCCTTTTGTTAGAGAGGGAGGGCACATGGGGGGATTTCGCCGCTTCGTTCTGTTCGTGTTCTCGCTGGCGGGCATCGCGTGCCTGCTGGCGCTGGCACTTCCGTGGTTTGGCCTGTTCCCGGACGAGATTGCCCTGCTCGAGGAGCAAGGCGCCTACATCGTGGCGGTCGAGGTCTGCCTTGCCATGACGGCCGCGTGGCTCGTCTTCGAGCTGGGCCGCTCGCTGTTCTCGCGCAGGGACAATGCGGTCACGGTCATGGACATCGACGGTGGCACCATCACCGTCACGAGGAGCGCCGTGGCCTCGCAGGCCTCCCACATCGTGGAGGCGCTGGGCCTGGGGGTTGCCAAGGACGTGGACGTGAGCGCGTCCAAGCGCGGTCCCGTGCACGTGGTGGTCAAGGTGACCCCGTACGAGTCGATCGACGTGACGAGCGAGGCTCCCGTGCTGCACGAGGCGCTCGTGACGGGGCTCACGGCCATGTGCGGCGAGCGTCTGGGTGCCATCGACGTCGAGTTCCTCGAGCCGCAACAGGCAAGCTCGCTCGTGGTGCCGGCCGACGAGGCCGAGGGCGAGCAGGACGGGGCGTCGGCGGTCGAGACGCCCGAGGCCCCCGCACCGGATGACACGGGCGACATCACGATTCGCATGACCTCCGAGAGGGGCGAGTAGCATGGCGCAGGAGAGACGGGACGCCCCCGTGGCGCGCATCGAGCGCGTCGGCGAGGGCTTGGGGGCGCACGCGGATGGGCCTTCGCGCGCGGGCGGGCCGGCGAAGGCTCCCGTGGCCAAGGTCGCGCCCGCGGCGGGCGAGGCGACGCGCGCCACGGGGGCGCCGGGCTCGACCACAGCCGCTGCCTCGGCCTCGGCCGCAGACGAGCCCGCTGCCGGCGCACCCGCCCAGGCCGTACCCAACGCGCCTGGCGTCCTCGAGCGCGTCTGCACCTGGTTTGCCGAGACCTTCCCCAACAGCCGCCACGCGGTGCTGGGCGGCATCGCGGGTCTCGTCGTGGCCATCATGCTCTTCACGATCGGCGTGCTCAGGACCCTCGTGATCCTCGTGCTCGTCATCGTGGGCGTCGCCGCCGGGCAGTACCTCGACGGCGACCCGAAGCTCGTCCGCCTGTTCCAGAGCCTCACGAAGAGGAGATAGCGCGGGGCCATGGTCCCGCGCGAGGCGGCGGGCGGCGCGCGAGGGGACGGAGCCAGCGCAGTGCCGCCCGACCCAGCGCCCGCGGGGGCTGGCAGCGAAGTGAATGCGCCGGCAGGTGTGGCCCCAACGGGCACGCACGCCGGCTGAGGTAAGGAGACACCATGGGCACTCAGAAGACCAACGACGCCGAGAGCACGGCCGAGGAGGCCCTCGACCTCGCGGCAGACCAGGCCGAGGCCGTCGCCGACAAGACGCTCGAGGAAGCCGCCGAGAAGGCCGCCGACGCCTCGAGCGTCAAGCTGGCCGAGAACGGCTCGGGGGACCTCACGTTCTCTGACGCCGACGAGGACCTTGACTCCGAGGACTCGCTCACCTTCTCCAACGGCGTCATCGAGAAGATTGTCGCCATCGCCGTGCGCGACGTGCCGGGCGTGCTCGGCATGAAGGGCGGCTTCTTCAACCGCGTGCAGGAGACCTTTGGCGCCTCCGACCCCACCAAGGGGGTCTCGGTCGAGGTCATGCCCGACAACTCGGTACGCGTCAATATCTCGGTGCTCATCGAGTACGGCGCGTATGCCCCGCAGGTGTTCGAGGACGTCAAGAAGGTCGTGGTCAAGCAGGTCGTGGGCATGACGGGCCTCGAGGTGGGCGGCGTCAACCTGCGCATCGAGGACGTGCTCACCCCCGAGGAGTACGAGCGCATGAGGCGCGGTCGCACCTCCGAGGACGACCCGGCCGAGGGCGAGGCGGAGTAGCCCATGGGGCTCAGGGGGTCCGTGGCCCAGGGGATGGGTCGCCTCACGACGTGGGGGCTCAAGAACGTGCTGCATCGCTCGGCCTCGCAGCTGCCGGGGAGGGTGGCGCTCGCCGTGGAGCCGCACCTCATCGCGGAGCTGTCTCACAAGCTCAAGCGCGGCGCCATCGTGGTGTGCGGCACCAACGGCAAGACGACCACCAACAACGTGCTGGCCAACGCCATTGAGGCGAGCGGCCAGACGGTGCTCTGCAACCGTGCGGGCGCCAACATGGCCCCGGGCGTGGCCGCGGCGCTGCTGCCGGGGGCCTCTGCCGACTGGGCCGTCATGGAGGCCGACGAGCTCTCCACCATCAACATCCTGCCGGAGCTCCGACCGCGCTACCTCGTGCTGCTCAACCTCTTTCGCGACCAGCTCGACCGCGCGGGCGAGATCGACCGCGTGCAGCAGGTGATCGAGCAGGCGCTTGCGTCCTCGCCCGAGACCACGCTCGTGGTGTGCGGCGACGACCCGCTCTCCATAGGCGTGGCGCACAGGGCACAGGAGGGCGGCACCAAGGTCCTGGCCTTTGGCATTGCCGAGGACCTGCACCTGCCGGCCGCCCGCGTGCCCGAGGCGCGCTTCTGCCAGGTGTGCGGCGCCGAGCTCACGTATCGCTACCGCTCGTACGCGCAGCTGGGCGCGTTCTCGTGTCCCAACGGCGACTTTGCCCGGCCCAAGCTCGACTGGAAGGCCACGAACGTAGCCGTGGGCCGCAAGGGCGTGGGCTTTGACGTGAGCGGCGCGGGCATCGACGGCTCGGTGCGCATCCGGGCCAACTTCGGCGGCGTGTACATGGTCTACAACCTGCTCGCGGCCTTTGTGGCGGCCCATCTCGCGGGCGTGAACGCCGCGACCTTCCAGCACGCGCTCGACGGCTACCACCCCGAGAACGGCCGTCTACAGCACTTCCGGGTTGACGGGCGCGAGGTGGTGCTTAACCTGGCAAAGAACCCCACGGGATTCAACCAGAACATCTCGCTCATGCTGGCCGACGACCGCAAGAAGGCCGCGTTCTTCGTCATCAACGACGACTACAACGACGGCAAGGACATCTCTTGGATCTGGGACGTCGACTTCGAGCGGCTCGCCGTGGGCGCGCCGCGGCCCAAGGACAAGGTCGTGGAAGCCGGTGACCTCGCGGTCATTGCCGGCGGGCATCGCGCCGAGGACGTGCGCGTGCGCATGAAGTACGCGGGCATCCCGGCCCCCGTGGCCCACACCGTGCGCGAGGCGCTCGGCGCCGTGAGCGACCTGCCGCCCGAGCGGCCGCTCTACGTGCTGACGAACTACTCGGCCCTGTGGCCGGCCAAGGTGGAGCTCGAGAAGATGGGGGAGCGACTGTGAGCGAGAGAACCCTGCGCATCGCGCACCTCTATCCGGAGCTGCTCAATCTCTACGGAGATGGCGGCAACATCCTGGTGATGCGCAAGCGCCTTGCCTGGCGCGGCATCGGCTGCGAGGTCGACGAGGTGCATGTCGACGACCGGCCCAGCTTTGACGGCGTGGACATCGCCTTCATCGGCGGCGGCTCCGACCGCGAGCAGAAGATCGTGTGCGACCACCTGCTCGCCGAGCAGGCCGAGCTCGCCGCCTTCGTGGAGGACGGCGGCGTGCTTTTGGCCGTGTGCGGCGGCTACCAGCTGCTTGGCCACTCCTACCTCATGGGCGACGAGACGGTCGAGGGCCTCTCGCTCGTCGATCTCTTCACTGATCGCGGTAGCCCTCGCCTCATCGGCAACATCGCGGTGGAGAGCCGCATCTCGCCGCAGCCGGTGGTGGGCTACGAGAACCACGGCGGCCGCACGCACCTGGGCAACGGCGTGGAGCCGATGGGTCGTGTGCTGCACGGCCATGGCAACGACGGACAGACCGGCGCGGAGGGCTGCCTCTACAAGAACGTGGTGGGCACCTACGTGCACGGCCCGCTTCTGCCCAAGAACCCCGGTGTGGCCGACTACCTGCTGAGTCGCGCCCTCGAGCGCAAGTATGGCGACGGTGCGCTCGAGCCGCTCGACGACGAGGCCGAGCTTGCCGCCAACGCCACCATGCTCGAGCGCCTCACCTCCGGCGAGGAGCGCGAGTAGGGATTTGATTGCGGGGCTGGTGCCTTATGGCCAACTTTGGACTTGTCTTCGAAAAGAACTCCGGCCTATCTGCATGAGAATTCAGGTAGTGCCAAGTCAAGCCGAAGCCTCCACTCCATCTGATTGCTGCTAACCTATGAGGTTAGCGAGTTGGATTATCTTTGACATTGTGATACTCGCTTATGGTCATTCTGGGATGCCGAAGGGGTGATTGCGATGAGTGTTAACGGTTCTAAGGAGAACGAGGCTCAGAGCCCCTCTGTTGGTGCCGTGGATCTGTTTTGTGGGGTCGGTGGACTTAGCTATGGCCTGCGCGCCGCAGGCATAGATGTGGTGGCCGGCTTTGACCTGGATTCCTCTTGCCAGTATGCCTATGACGCGAACAACGGCGATGGCAAGTTTATCTGCAAGAATGTCGCCGAGGTTACTGGGGATGAGGTCAAGGAGCTTCTGAAGGGCTTTGACATCAAAGTCCTGGTGGGTTGCGCGCCTTGCCAGCCCTTCTCGAAGCACCGCAAGGACAAGAAGCACCGTGAGAAGCACAAGGATTGGGGATTGCTCAAGCAGTTCGGGAGGCTGGTGCGGGAGGTGCAGCCCGATTACGTTTCTATGGAGAACGTGCCCGAGCTCGAGAAGGAGAGCATCTTCACGGACTTCCTGAGCACGCTTAAGGAGTCCGGCTATTCGGTTGAATACAACGCCGTGAAGGCTGAAGAGTACGGTGTGCCTCAGCATCGGCGGCGGTTGATTCTGTTGGCCTCTAAAAGCGGGTCAATCAGCCTGGTTGAACCAACGAATGATGACGCTCACGCCGTTACGGTTCGGCAAGCGATTGGCACGTTGCCTACCGTGAGTGCTGGCGGTTCTTGCAGGGGTGACTCCCTGCAGGTGGCGTCGGCGCTATCAGAGTTAAACCTGAGGCGCATTAAGGCTTCAACGCCTAACGGCACGTGGCGAGATTGGCCTGAGGATTTGAGGCTTGATTGCCATAAGAAGGCTGCTGGTCAAACATATCCTGCGGTCTATGGAAGGATGGCCTGGGACGAGACATCTCCAACCATAACTACGCAGTTCTATATGTACGGCACGGGTCGGTTTGGGCATCCGGAGCAAAATCGAGCTCTGACCTTGCGCGAAGGCGCCATCTTACAGAGCTTCCCGCAAGATTACAAGTTCGTCAAACCGGGCGAGAAGATTAGCAAAAAAGCTGTGGCACGACATATTGGAAACGCCGTGCCACCTAAGTTGGGCGAGGCCGTGGGCAAGAGCATATTGGCCGCCTGTGCGAACTAGCCTTTTTCTGGCCCGGGTACGCCGCAGCGGTATTCGCTGGCATTGAGATAAACCAAAACATCCCGGCGGAGCTGTGTCAAAAAAGCGTCGACGTCTTCGACCAGCTCCGCAAGTTCAGATGTGGTCACTTGATTGCCTGCCTCCGCAAACGATACTGACCCGTGTGCAAGGGCATTCCTTTTGTCTTTAACGTCTTCAAGTTCGCCCTTGAGTTCATCGGTCCTGCAATTCGCTACATCGTCGTGAATTGAAATTCCGTGCCTGTCGAAGAGCTTCAGGATTTTGTCCGCATCAAGGTTTCCGCCGGCAATAGTGTTACGAGCATTAATCCGCAACGCGTTGTTAGCGACGGCATGATCGAGCAAATCTTTACTAATACGTTCAGCCGTGTCGTTGTTTGCATTGGGGTCGCTCAACCTGAAGCGCATTTGAGTTTGATGCCATAGCGACTGCAGCTTCTTGGAGACGTCGGTATAACCGCAGCCCTCGTCCGCTATCCTGTCATAAATAGCCTGCACGAGGCTTGTGATTGAATACTCGATAATGTTATAAACCATAAGCTTGACGTTGGAGCGGATAACGCTGGAAACTAGGGTTACGTCTGGCGCTGGTGTAGGTACGCCGCTTGGGTTTGCCTTATTAGCTATCTCGTATGCCTGCAGCATTACATCGTTGTAGCGTCCGCCCTCTGCACCTTGGTCAAGTGAATCGAGCAAGGTCGCGAGCGTAATCATGCTCTTCGTCTCTTCAAGACGGTCACGATAGACCACTTCGTACCCTAAATTGAAGTCGTTTGAATCCATGAGGCTACTGCTCCGCCTTCAACTTGTTCGCCACGAACCCAATTCGATCCTTCAGCTTTGCCTTGACATTAGCCGAATCAGACCGAACAAGAGCCTGAAAATCCTTCTCGTCAATCCACGACATATCTCTGACCGGAAGGTTCTTATCTTCAGACAGGGCGACAGCTACACCTACGGCGATAGCTTCAAACCGCGCATGTGGTGTTGAATTACTGGTCGGAATCTTTCTGAAGCCTCGGTCTCCCAAACAATTCTCGACGTAATGAAGCATCGTATTGAATTGAGTGGCAAGCTCTTCGCGCATGTCTGGCGAGTTCGCAAGCTTGCTGTTCATCGAGTTTGTATATTCATCAAGGTAGCTCGCGACTCGATCTTTGTAGCCTTCGAACTCAGGGTAGCCGTTTGCATAAGCAAAGAACCTCGTGACAAGCTCCATGTCATCGTAGTGCTTTCGTGCGGTTTCGCTCAATGGGGCGAGCTTCATGAAGAGATCGTTTTTGGAAAGCTCACTTACAAGTTGCGTAAAGGGGCCATCCATTGAGCCACGACGGATTTCCTGCGATTTGAGCAGCTTTCCAGACGAGTTAATGCGACGGAAAATCTCTTGGCGGACAGGAGTAGATGTCCCCTCTTCAAGGTAGACAACCCGGAAGTTAGCGTTATTAAATCTTCTTTGGACGTCTTTGGGAAGGTCTGAATACCTCTTTCCGTTAACGGTTGAGAGTATTTCAAGGTCGCGTAAGACTAAATCGCCTCTGACAAAGCTTGCTAAGGCATTCATCCTCTGCGCCCCGTCAACGATTTCCGTCCTTCCGTCCTCGGCATCGGCAAAGAACATGTAGGGAATAGGCAAGCCAATGAGCACAGACTCGATGAAGTAACTGCAGTCAACGTCTGTCCAAACAAAGTTGCGCTGATAATCAAGCGGGATGTAAAAATCGTCCTCATTGAACTTGCTTATGAGGTATTCCACGACATACTCACGAGTGCTGAATCGTACATCCTTTTTCTTGTCGCGAATCTGTTCAGAAATCTCGACTGCCTCAACCTGTTGATTAGCCACTCGCCTTCACCTCAATCTATAGCATGACAAAAACTGGCTGCATGCCAGCCATCGTCTCCACTTAATTACCTCTGAATATGATATCAGCGAGAGCGCGCGTTTTAAGCCGAGCCCGTCTTTGACTTTGACAATATGTTCATCGGCTGACGGGGCCGAAGCCGTCTCTTGAAGGGCTGAGGCCCCCCTCTTGCTTGGCCGCGGGTTAGCGTCTGAGGTGGACGCCAGAAGGTGCCAGAGCCGCAAGGAAAGGGAGGCCTCCGATGAGCGATTATGCGACCCAGGTCGGCATGGACGTGCACGCAAGGAGCGTCTCGTGCAGGGCGATGGGGCTCGCCACGGGCGAGACCTGGTCCAAGACCGTCTCCGGCGAGGGCATGGAGGCCGAGCTCGCCCCCTGGCTGGCCAAGCTGCCGCAGCCCCTGCGCTGCGCCTACGAGTCCGGCCGCACGGGATTCGCGCTCGCCCGGTTCCTGCGGGAGGCGGGCTTCGCCTGCGACGTGGTGGCAGTCTCGACGCTGCTGCGCTCGCCGGAGGACCGCCGGCACAAGAACGACCCCCACGACGCCGGCGTGCTGCTCCGCGAGATGTGCAACCCCGCCAGCGACATGTCGCTGGTCTGGGTGCCGCCGACCGAGGTGGAGGGCGCGCGCGACCTCGCGAGGCCCGCTCGGCCAAGCAGAGGTGCTCGATGCCGCTGCTCAAGCTGTGTTTTGTCAACGGAATCTGAGCAGAATTCGTATCGGGATTTGAGCAGTTCCCGCACGGATCCGAGCATGGGGTTTTGGTCGGCTTGAACTTGTCGAAATCCACAGACACTACGCCGCGGATTCCAGGGGCTCCACCTCCTCGGAGAACGCCGCCTCCGCCCTTGCCGGGAACGCCCGCATCCTCTCGGCGGGCACCTGGCACCCGATGGTCGAGTGGGGCCTCGACCTGTTGTGGCGGCGCTCGACGAAGTCGATGACGGCGTCCCTCGCCTCGCGCCTGGTGGCGAAGGCCCCCGGGTGGTACGTCTCGTTCTTGGGGGTGCCGAAGAGGGACTCGGCCACGGCGTTGTCGCGGCAGCAGCCGGTGCGGCCGCACGAGAGCCTCGCGTCGTGGCCGGCGGCCCGGCCGGCGGGCGCCCGGCCCATGTGGGTCGAGCCCCTGTCGCTGCGGAGCACCGCGCCGCCGGCGGCGTGGC
>NZ_CAAKOQ010000066.1 GCF_901212675.1 Olsenella uli | reverse complement strand
GGCGGCCTTTTTCGACCGCGCAGACGCGCGGCCAACTGAACCAATGCGCGGGCCTTGATGAGCCCGAACGAGTGCCGTGGGAGGCTGGTGCTCGTCATCTGGGCGAGTCCAGAAATAGTCTGAGCCCCCATCAACTTCAAGCTGCCATTTCATTAGGTTGCGCGTCCCCTCATGGGATGGTCCCTGATATGGCGGTCCCTTCTTAATAACCGTGCGGTCCTTATGGGCTGGGCCCCTGGTGGGGTCACCTTCATTGTGCCGCACCGCTTCGAGGCGGCGGGTCCCGCCCCAAACGCCGCGCGGTCCCATGCTCACGGGGCTTGGTGCATTTTTGACGCTTTTGTGTGCCAGGTTGGAGGGGGTCGAAGTGACTCGTGCGGTTTGGGCGGTTCTGAATATTCAAAACCGCCCAAACCGCACGAGTCATATGAGGGGTCACAAGCATGCTGTTCAAATCCGTTCAAAACGCACCAGCGCAGAATTGGCGCTGCCGGGTAGCGTCTCGCTCGTGACGTCCTTCCGTATGATTTGTCACATTTTGGTGCCGGCCGGCTGGCCTGGGCGAACGGGCCAGTACCAAAGGCGCAGGCCGGCAGTGGTAGGCGCGGATCGACGGCGGTGGGAGGGCGGGCCGACAGCAGTGGCGGCTAAAGGCCACAGCGAGCCAGCGGCGGGATGGGGGCAGGGCCGACAGCAGTGGCGGCTACAGGCTGCGGCGGGCTTCGGCGGCGAGGGAGGGGTCCACGCGCACGACGCGCTTGAGGCCGTAGGCCTCGAGCTCGGCGACCTGCGCGTCGGTGGCGCCCGTGTCGGTGATGAGCAGGTCGACCTCGTCGGCCGACGCAAACTGGAAGCTCGACTCGTGTCCCAGCTTGGACGAGTCGGCCACCACGATGCACTCCTTCGAGCGCTCGATCATAAGCGCGTTAACCGCCGGCTCGGGCGAGGTGGCCGAGGCAAGCCCGTACTTGGCCGAGATGCCCGACGCCCCGAGGAAGCACTTCGAGGCCGTGACGCGTCGCACGAGGTCATGCGCGATGTCGCCAGTCATCGACGCGCGCGGCGGCCGTACCTCGCCGCCCGTGAGCAGAATGGTGACATTGGGCGTCTCGTCCATCTGCAGCACGCGTCCGTTGTTGGTGATGACCGTGACGTCCTCGGCCGTGATGAAGCTGATGATGCCCAGCGCCGTGGAGCTGGCGCTCACGAAGACGCACTCGCCGTCGCTAATGTGGCGTGCCGCCTCGCGCGCAATCGCCTTGTTGGCGCGCACCTGCTGTGATCCCGCGGGTCTGCCCAGCGGGTTGAGCAGGATGGCCGATCCGTGCTCATGCGTGAGGACCTGCTGCGTCTCGAGCTGGTTGAGGTCCCGCCGGATGGTGAGCGGTGAGACCTCGAAGTGCTCGGCCAGGGCGTTGACGCTCATCTGCCCGTTGCTCTCGAGCAGCGCGATGATTGCGTCGCGACGAGCGGCCACATATGCCTTGCTACGCTTCATCTTGGGCTCCAACTGTCGAGGGGCGGGACCGCTGGTGGTATGACGTGCGCTTGCCGAGGGGAGGCAGGCGAGTGCCGTGAACGTGACGGCGTATATGATGAACGAATCAATTGTAATCGTTCATTTAAGATATTGGAAATGAACGTTACAACTCTCGAGAGAGCCCATTTAGTAATGGATATCAGTCGTAATTATATGGATTCCAATCGTAATGCTATTGGCGTCAAGAGAGAAGTAACTTTATGAACGAATGAACATAGTAACGGTCGGAGTTTCATAAAAAGAGTAAAAATGCTAGAAAAATAGTAAATTAGTGACAAATACTACACAATACGCACACACATATAATCCTACCGTTTGCCGGAATAAATAGACACCATGGTGAATCTATGGAAAACTCTTGTGCGTAACGAGGACCAAGCGCGTTTTTATGAATGCGCGGGCCTGATTCGCAGGCGCACGCGTGGTCGTGCCGCAGACGGGCCGGGGCCGAGTGCGAAGTGTGGCGCAAGCGTTAGCGCGAATTCCAGGCGTGCGCGGGCGCGAGGCGGAAAGCCGCAGGGCAGGCGCGAGCCAAGCGCCAGCGCCGGGCGCAATCGCAGGCGCAAGCCGCCCCAAGTCACACGACGCTGGGAACCCGGAGTCGCGCAGTCCACCGGCTGTCCGCCGACGCACAAGGAAAGAAGAGGTGAACGCGGATGCTCAGCGACCTTCTGGACGAGAGTCTGGTTCAGCTGAACGTCGAGGCCACCGACTGGCAGGATGCCATTCGCAAGGCCGCGCAGCCGATGGTCGACAACGGGGACGTCACGCCCGCCTATGTCGACGACATCATTAAGGGTGCCCAGGAGCTCGGCCCCTACTTCGTGATCACGGAGCACGTGGCCATGCCGCACGCGCGCCCCGAGTGCGGCGCTCTCAAGACTGCCGTCGGCATCGTCACGCTCAAGGAGCCGGTCGAGTTCGGCAGCAAGGAGAACGACCCGGTCAAGTACCTGTTCCCGCTTGCCGCCACCGACAACGACAACCACCTGAGCGCCCTGCAGTCGCTCGTCGAGCTCCTCGGCGACCCCGACTTCTTCGCGCAGCTCGACTCCGCCTCTTCGCCCAAGAACGTCGTGGACCTCGTCCACACGAAGGAAGGAAGGTAAGCAACATGGCCAAGGTGTATCACACTCTCGTTTGCTGCCGCGCTGGCATGGGCTCCTCGATGATGCTCAAGATCAAGATCGACCAAGTCATCAAGGAGAACAACCTCCCCATCGAGACCGAGCACGGCAACCTTGACTCGCTCATCGGCTTCAAGGGCGACCTCGTCATCACCATGAGCGACCTCACCGACGAGCTCAATGCCGACGATCGCGTGCCGTCCGCCATCGGCATCACCAATATCGTCAACAAGGGCGAGATGAAGCAGAAGCTCGAGGAGTGGCTGGCCGAGCGCGCCGAGTAGCGCGCCCCAGCCTCGCGCGGACTCCGGCACGGCGGCCAGGCCCAGCCTGACCAGCCAAGCGGCCAGAGGCGCTCGACGTAGCGTTTTGCGGGGCGCCTGGCGGCATGAGCGGCCGCCCGGTCGCCCCAGAAACTGACACATGACACGTACCGCACCGGGGCGCAAGCCCCGGGGTGGGGTGTCTTGTGCCGCGAACCAGCCGCGTGGCCAGTCACGCCAAGGCTCGCAAGGGATGCAAGGTAGGATCCAAGGGAAGGAACCAGCATGCTCAATGCTCTCCTCATGCAGGCCAGGGACACGGCCGTCATCATGGGCATCATCGCCCTGGTGGGCCTCCTGCTGCAGAAGAAGTCGGCGGTGGATGTCATCTCCGGCACCGTGAAGACCATCATCGGCTTTATGATCTTCAACATCGGCTCCGACGCCATGAGCGCCCAGGTCACGGTCTTCTCCGACATGTTCACGCGCGCCTTCCAGGTGCAGGGCGTCGTGACGCAGGTCGAGGTCGCCACGGCCCTCGCCCTCAACACCTATGGCACCGAGGTCGCCATGGTGTTCGTGCTCGGCTTCGTGATGAACCTCGTGTTCGCGAAGGTCACCCCGTTCAAGGCAGTCTTCCTCACCGGCCAGCACTTCCTGTACTTCGCGGCCGTGCTCGCCCTCGTCTTCATCGCCCTGGGTGCCCCGCTCGTCGTGACCATCGTCGCTGGTGGCGTCATCCTTGGCTTCTGCGGTGCTGCCCTGCCGAGCCTCTGCCAGCCGTTCGTGCGCAAGCTCGTCGGTGACGACTCCATCGCCATCGGCCACTTCAACTGCATCGGCTACGCCTTCGCCGGCTACTGCGGCAAGCTCTTCGCCAAGTCGCACGAGAAGGAGCTCGAGAACGAGGAGCAGAACGAGGCCAATCTCCCCGAGTTCTTCAAGCTCTTCCGTGACTTCGTGTTCTCCGTAGCCCTGTTCATGGTCGTGCTGTTCTACATCGTCACCATCGCCTGCTTCGTGACCGGCCACTTTGGTGACCAGCTCTCCACCGGCAAGGCCTTCACCAGCTACTTCGGCAACGACATCTGGTGGATCTGGCCGCTCATCGCCGGCCTCAAGTTCGCCGCTGGCATGTCTGTCCTGATCTACGGCGTGCGTCAGTTCATCGCCGAGATCACCGCCGCCTTCGTCGGCATCTCCGAGAAGCTCATCCCGAGCGCTCGCCCGGCCGTCGACTGCCCCGCCATCTTCCCGTTCGCGCCTAACGCCGTCATCCTCGGCTTCATCGGCTCGTTCGTCGGCGGCCTCGTGGCCATGGCCTTCATGGTGGCCTTCCACAGCCCGACCATCATGATCCCCGCTGCTGGCATTTGCTTCTTCTCCGGCGGCACCTGCGGCGTCTGCGGCTACGCCTACGGCGGCTGGAAGGGCGCCCTGCTCGGCTCCTTCCTCGTCGGCATCTTCCTGTGCGCTGGCCCGCTCGTGCTCTACCCGGCCTTCGCCAACCTCGGAATCGCCGACGCCTCGTTCCCGAACGTCGACTACAACATCGTCGGCTCCATCATCTACGGCATCGGCTCGCTGTTTTAAGATGCCAGGTGGGTACCTCGGTGTTATCGCAAGCTAGGCTCTGGTTTTAATGCCGAGGGCGCTCGTGGAAGCAAGCTCACGGGCGCCCTCGTCTTCATGAATGGATGGGTATGGCAGAGAAGCGCGACAGGGGCGCGGACGTGACGGGCGAGGAGGCCCGGGCCGGGAGGGCGCCGGCTGGGACGGAACAGGCCGTGGCGGCGCCGGCCGAGGGCAAGGTGGCCGAGAGTAAGTCCGCCGCTCCCAAGCGCGGCATCGTCGACTCGGTCATCGGCGTGCGCGACACGGGCGCCGACCCAGCCGACGACGGCTCCAAGGTCGAGCTCACGGTCGAGGAGGACCGCACGCGCCTCGTCCTGCAGTCGGCCCTTTTGCTTGTGCTCAACATCGCGCTCCTCGGCCTCGCCTTCGTGTCGTGGGTGGCGGCCAACGTCACCGGTAACGTGGTGCTGCTCATCGTCATCATCTTTGCGCTCACGGCGGTGTGGTTCTGCTCGCGGCGCATGGGCCGGCTCTTTGGCAAGTTCTTCGGCAAGCTGCCGGTGATGCTCTTTCGCGAGCGTGACCTCGTGATCTACGAGAAGGCCGACCGCAAGAAGGCGCTCGTGGTGCCGTACGCCAAGGTCAAGGGCTACAAGGTCATCCGCCAGGGAAGCTCGCTGCGCCTGCTGCTCTGGGGTGACTGGGTGAAGCACCCCTCCGGCGTGTACTACGTCGGCATCAACCGTCCGTTCATGAAGGGCACGCTCGACACCGTCTCCGACGAGATCGCCGGGCGCATGCGGGCCCACCGCGTGAAGGTCCGCAAGAAGTAGGGATTTGGCGGCGGCTGGCGGCGGCGGGCATCGCCCCGCGCCTCGACAGCCTTGCCACCTGCGGTTCATTGCATCACGGGCATTCAAGCCCTGCTCACAGTCCCAGGCAACACAGCCCTCAGAAAGGGGTTAGCGCATGTCCACGTTCAAGGGCGTCATCGTTCCGATGGTCACGCCGTTCAACCGTGACGAGGACCAGTCCATCAACTACGACGCCGGCGAGCAGCTGGTCGAGAAGATCATCGCCGGCGGTGCCGACGGCATCTTCACCTTCGGCTCCAACGGCGAGTTCCACGTGTGCACGCCGGACGAGAAGATCGAGTTCTCAAAGTTCGTCATCGAGAGGGTCGCCGGCCGCGTGCCGGTCTACGTGGGCACGGGTGCGTGCTCCACGCGCGAGGCCATCGACATGTCCAAGCGCGCGGAGGCCGCCGGTGCCAGCGCCCTCTCGGTGATCAACCCGTACTTCCTCGGCATCACGGATGCTCAGCTCATCAACTACTTCACCATGGTGGCCGAGAGCGTCAAGATCCCGGTGCTGCTCTACAACATCCCCAAGGCCACGGGCCACAACATCTCGGCCGAGGTCGTGGCCGAGGTTGCCCAGGTCGACAACGTGAAGGGCATCAAGGACAGCTCGGGCAACATGGACAACCTCCAGAGCTACCTCGACGCGTCCAAGGGCAAGGACGTCGACGTGATTGTGGGCTCCGACGGCAAGATCTCCGCCGCGCACGCACTGGGCGCCACGGCTGCCATCGCGGGCACGGCCAACCTCATCACCGAGGTGGTCGTGAACCTGTGGAAGGCCCTCGAGGCCGGCGACGCCGCCGAAGCCGAGCGCCTGCAGGGCGAGATCGAGCCGATCCGCAACGTTCTGCACCTGGGCTCCACGCCGCAGACGCTCAAGCGCTCGCTCGAGCTGGCCGGCTGCCCGGTGGGCCCTGCCCGCTACCCGGTCACCGGGGTGGACAAGGGCGTGGACGAGAAGTGCCTCGCCATGCTCGACCACTATGGCATCGCACACAAGTAAGCTAGTACGTGGCGTGTGGTCAGCCTGCGGCACGCACGGGCTGGCCTTTTGCGCGAGAGGAGAACTCACATGAAGATGCAGAAGGCGGCCGTCACCCAGGCCCTCTTCGACACCTGCGCGTTCGCGGTAGTGCGCGTTCCCACGGTGGAGCGCGGCTGCGAGATTGCCGAGGGCCTGCTTAAGGGCGGCGTCAAGGCCATGGAGATCAGCTACACCCTGCCCAACGCGGGCGAGGTCATCTCCGGCATCCAGGAGCGCTTTGGCAACGACATGCTCGTGGGCGCGGGCACGGTCATGGAGCCCACGACCGCCCGGCTCGCCATCATGAGCGGCGCGCAGTTCATCGTGGCCAACTGCGGCTCTGACGAGGTGGCCGAGCTCTGCAACCTCTACCAGATCCCGTACGCGCCGGGCTGCACCACGATGACCGAGGCCAACCACGCGCTGGCAAAGGGCGCCGCGTTCATCAAGTGCTTCCCGATCTCGAACGTGTACGGCCCGTCGCTTGTGGGGCCCTTCAAGACGCCGACGCCGTGGATGCCGCTCATGGCGTCCGGCGGCATCAACCTGGACAACCTGGCCGAGTGGGTCTCCAAGGGCATCGACGCGGCCGGCATGGGCAGCCTGCTCACGAAGGGCAGCTCGGAGGACATCGCCAAGAACGCCACCGCCGTGCGCCGCATCATCGACGAGACGCGCGCGCAGATGTAGGTTTGCGCGGGTAGTCGCGTGAGCTGACGGCTTATTGCGCGCTGGGGTGCCCTGGGTGACGGGGTGCCCCGGCGCTTTTTTCTCGTTGGACAAGCTGTCACGCCCCTTCGAATTTGCGGGGATTTGAGGGGTGCAAATACGCAGGAGCGTGCAAGCTGTGGGGGCAAGAGTCACAGCTGCCACGGATAGGCGCATTTGCCGGGCGCAAATGCGTACAAGCGTGCGGCTGCCGAGACAAGAGGTACAGCCACCATGGATTGACGTGCTTGCTCGGAGCAAATACGCAAATCCGCGGTGGCTGTCTTTTTCGACGAGACGGGCCTGCGCCACGCGGGCGACGAGACGGGGCTGCGCCACGCGGACGACGAGACGGGGTCCGCGCCACACGGCAACGCAGGCGAGAAGAGGCTAGCAGTTCCGCGCGAAGACGTGGCGCAGGTGGCGGCGGGCAACGCCGGCGAGCTCGTAGACGGTCGAGACGGGTGTGGGCCCGCGGTCGGACCCGAGGTCAATGCCACCCTTGCGTGTGGCAATGCGCAGCTGCTCATCGACGGTTTCCACGTCGTCGAGGTCGGGCAGCAAAAGGCCGCGCCGATCGTCCACCGTGCTCACGATGACACCGTAACGGCGGCAGTCGAGGGCGTCGGTGCTGTCGACGGGTTCGGGCGTGCCCAGGACGTCGACATCATAGACCAGCTCGGGCAGCTCGTCGGGGCGAACGGCCGAGAAGCGCGGGTCTCGCGTGCCGGCGGCTACGGTGTTGCCGCAGATCTCCTCGGCAAGCGAGCCGCGTGCGGGACCCGTGGTACCGATGCAGCCTCTGAGCTGGCCATTCTTCTTGATTGAGACAAAGCAGCCGGCACGGATGCCCTCCAGCTCGCGGCGGGCCTCATCCGGCAGCCTGCCGGCCGCGCGCATCGAGCCCAGCAGCGCCGACGCGTCCGGCGTGGTCCCGTGGCCCGCACCGTCGCCCACGCACGCCTCGAGCGTGCGGCGCGCGAGCTCCACCCACGGGCCCTCCGCCTCGCGGTGCTCGCGCATGTCGGCCGCGTGGTGCTGCACGTACTGCTCGCCAAAGTCGCGCTCGGACGCGGAGCCGGCGGTGCCGGTGGGCGTGAACGCGGCAATGCCGTAACCCACACCAAAGGGACCCTCGTAGCTGAGGAGCTCGCTGGTCACGGGCGCGCGCTCAAGGGCGCCCGCCATGATCTGGAACGAGTGCAACCCGCACTCGGCCGCGCGCTCGCAGAAGCCCGGCTCCATGGTGAGGAGCTCGAGGAAGTTGCCCGTCTTGAATGCGCCGCAGGCGAGGCCTCAGCTCAGCCGTGCCTCTCGAAGCTCACTTACCCCGTGCGCTCGGGTCCTTTCGCTTGCCGTGCTTGAGCTGCCCGCTCAGCTGCCTATGGGCCTCCGCCACGCGACGGCGGATCGAGTTGCCGAAGTCCTCGGCGCGCCCGTGCGTGAAGCCGGACTTGGCGATGGCCATGAGGCCGCCCTCGTCGCTCATCCTAATCGCGAACATGCGGTCGTCCTCGATCACGCGGTCGATGGCGGAGTAGGGCAGCGTGTGCACGGAGCCGTCGGAGTCGACGGTGCCCATCTCGGTCGCGGTGAAGAAGGTCATGCGCTTGCGGCCGTCCTCGCCCGCCTGGTCGAGGCTGCGACCATAGTTTCTCGCCATGCGTCGCGCGGAGAAGTGCGCCTGGTAGATGACGACGGCGCCCAGGATGGCGATGATGGCCGCCACCACGGCGTCCGCGTGCAGAAACAACAGCGTGACGCCCGCGAACGCGATCATTGCGATTCCCACGGCCAGGCAGAGCCGATTGGCGATGGAGCTCTGCTCGAGCTTGGCCGTGCGCTCGAGGAGGTCGTCATCGAGCGTGGTGACGTTGACGTAGCGCGCGTCGGCGGGGATGCCACCCTCGCCGGGCTTGCTGCCGCGCGTTCCGCGGCGGGCGCGGAGGGCCTTTTTGCTGGTTCCCATGGCTACTCCCCCGCGACGGAGGAGCCGGTGAGCTCCCTGACCAGGTCGTTGTAGCGCTGGGCGCTCAGCGAGCGGCGCGGAATGAGAGCGTAGGCGCCGTGCGGGAAGCGCAGCACCACGATCTCGCTGCCCACGCGCGGCTTGCACATCTCGGAGCGCTGGTAGGTCTCGGGCGCGCCGCCCTTGGGCAGCACCACGACGCGGTCGGCGTAGACGAGGACCTCGCGGCGGCGCTCATCGTCGGGGATGAGGGCGGTGTCGAAGCCGGCCTTACGCAGGCGGCCTACCATGATCTGTGACCAACGGCGGCTGAGCTGCCACGTGGCGATCCACAGCACGACGAGGATGGTGAGCGCCACCACGGCGTCGTTGCCCGCG
>NZ_CAAKOQ010000065.1:1478-9649 GCF_901212675.1 Olsenella uli | reverse complement strand
GGTCAAAACGAACACGTCCCCAATTGACCCGCCCCGGCCGGATCGGCCGGCGCCAGTCGCAACCGAGACCTTACAGCGCACAGACGTTCGTGGGGGTGCCGGCAAGCCAGCTCTCCACGTTGCCGAACTCAATCTTCGCCCGACGCTGCATGGCCTCCTCCGTGAGATAGGCCACATGGGGCGTGAGCACGCAGTTCTTGGCGCTCGCGAGCGCGTAGCCCGTGGGCAGGGGCGGCTCCATGTCAAACACGTCGATACCCGCGCCGGAGAGCTTGCCGCCGTTGAGCGCCGCCGCAAGCGCGTCGTTGTCCACGATGGCGCCGCGGGCGCAGTTAATCAGGACGGCACCGTCCCCCATCGCAGAGATCTTGTCCGCGTCAAACCAACCGCGCGTCGAGTCGTTGAGCGGCACGTGGAGGCTCACGATGTCAGACTCAGCAAGCAGCTGCCCGAGCGACACCTGCTCGATGCCCGCGTCCGTCGCGGCTGCGCTCTCGTGGCGGGCATATCCCAGCACGCGCGCGCCAAAGGCGCGGAACAGCCTGCCCGCCGCGCACCCGATTTGGCCGGTACCCACGATGCCAACCGTCTTGCCCGAGATCTCGCGCCCCACAAGGCCGGCCGAGGTGCCGTGCGTGCGAGCGGACGCGTCCGCCTCGACGACCTTGCGCAGCACGTCGATCGCGGGGCCCGCCGTGAGCTCGGCCACGCTCACGTCGGAGTAGCCAGCGCAGTTGCAGACGGTCACGCCGCGCTCCCGGCAGGCGTCGAGGCCCACGTGGTCGATGCCCGTGAACGCCACGGCAATCATCTTGAGCGCGTCCGCGGCCCGCACGACCTCGGCCGGATACGGGCTGTTCGCGATCATCACCACGTCGGCCCCCGCCGAACGACGTGCAAGCTCGGCCGCGTCGGTCGTCTTCTCGTCGTAGTAGGCAAACTCATGGCCCGCGGCCTCGATGGGCGCGGCCAGCTCGCGAATCGTCGCCTCCGGCACCCCCAGCGGCTCCAGCAGCGCAACTCTCATGAACGCTCCAATCCCCTGCGGGACAGCCGCACAATCGGCGGCACGCCCAAGATTTGCCAGCGGTCCCAGTCTACGACTGGAGGTGTCGCTTCATGCTCGCACAGCGCTCTCCACATGGCAGCTATCGCATCGGTCGGCAGTCTGCGGCCACTTGCTCCGGAAGGTGCTCCCCATATGGCAGTTAAACTGCTCGCCCGCCACACGCAAATTACCACCCGTGCATTTTCACCGCGATTCCGCAGCAACGCACTGAGAATGTGTCTGGGGCACGCTTCTCGCATGGCTAGTTACAAACATGTGGTCGGCAGTGGCGAAGCGACCCGCCCCACCCCTCGCAACGATCTCGCGCACCTGAGCTATGGCCTCCCGGCTTTCGGCGTTGGGACAGCGATAGTCAAAGGTGATGGGAAGCGCATTGGTGTTGACCATCTGCGTGTAGAAGAGACGTGTCGCCGTGGAGAAATCGAGCCCATAGCCCTCGGCCGCCTCCGCGGCCGTACGCTTGAGCTCTGGGGCAACCCGGATGGTGACGGTTGCGTTGCCTGCCATACCAATTCCTTTTTGCTTAACATTGTTATCGCTTTGTGACACGTTCAAAGCACGGTTCACAAATAATGAGACACCATGTGAGCAACCAGGTTGCTCGGGCGGACGCCAGCCGCCCACAGGGGTCAAAGAGGAGATTCGGACACGGCAAGGTAGGCACAGAATCATGCGCCGCCGAGCTTGTCACCAGTATTCGGCGGTTTACAGACCTCATCTGCACGCCACGTCCCTCCACAGAGGCGATAACCGTGGCGGCGTGCCGGCGCTGCTCGGGACGAGAACAGCAGACCTGCTCTAGCACCACTACCTCGGCGGCGAGAGCTGGGCAGGGCGGCGGTGGTGGCCAGCTACAACCTTCGAACCGCCTACAGGGAGAGGGGCAAGGCGCTCGACCTCGTCGACGTCCTCACGCCCGAGGTGGCCATGGCGGGCGAGGGCGGCGCTGAGCAAGAAATATAAGAAAGGCTAAGAAATACAACTATATAAATACTTAGCGATGCTAATATGTACATGCCGAAAGGAAGGACGTTGACCAAGAAGTGAGACCTCGAGCGCGAGCTCTCGGATGCCGGCGGGAAGTTCCTGAAGTCGGGCGGGAACCACGACATCTGGCTCGCGCCCAACGGGAGGGTGGTCCCAGTCCCGAGGCACCGGGAGATACCGAACAGGACCGCCGAGATGATTCGCAAGGAGGCCGGGCTGAGATAGCCCGGCCCTCCGGGGCCACCGCCGACATAGCCAAGGGAGGAAACATGGCATACGTGAGGGAGTTCGAGTTCTTCGAGGACGAGGGCATGGTCTGCGCCGAGCCGTTCGGCATGGAGGGCGCGACGTGCGGCACCGACATCTACGACGCTATCGACATGGCCGCCGACTGGCTGCGCATTCACGTCCTCGACGCGCTCGCGAGGGGCAAGGCACTCCCGCAGGGGGCCCTGGGGAACAAGCCGCGTCGCGGCGGGACCGTCATCGCCGTGGCCATCGAGGCGAGCCTCGGGGACGTCCCGGCCATGACGGCGTCCGAGGCGGCGCGGGAGCTGGGCGTGAGCACCGCTCGCGTCTCGCAGCTCGTCTCGGCCGGACTGCTCGAGTCATGGAAGGTGGGCTCAACGCGCATGGTCTCCGAGAACTCGGTGCTGGCCCGCAAGGCGGAGGCCCCCAAGGCCGGGAGGCCCGCCCGCGAGACCGTCACCGCGTAAGTGGTGCCACCTCCATGCGGCACCAGGCGTGGCTGGACGCGTCTTCTGGCCCCTGGCTCAGCGCCGGGGGCCCTTTCCTTACCCCCCCCCACCCATACCAGTGGCAGTGTCTGGCAGTGACGGGCAGTGCCCCCGGGTGGTATAGGTGGGCTTACGCGTACGAGCGCGAGACGATGCGGGGCCGTGGTTCCGCCATCGCGCCCATGGATGACGGATGGGGCCACCCCAGCCGGGTGGCCCCCGCATGCTGGGAAAGGGCAGTGCCCGTGTCGAATACGAACCCACGCTTCGCAAACGGCAATCTCAGGCGCAAGCTGCGCGCCCGCCTCAAGTCAGAGGGCAGGCCGTGCGCGATCTGCAGCAGGCCAATCGACTACGCGCTGCCGGCGAACGACCCTTGGTCGTTCGAGGCTGACGAGATCGTCCCGGTCTCGCGCGGCGGCTCGCCGTTCGACTACGGCAACCTGCAGCCGACGCACAGACGATGCAACCAACTCAAGAGCAACCACATGCCAGGAGACGAGCGCACTCGTCGGCTGACCGTCGTCCGCTCGCGGGAGTGGTGACCGGTCACCGTCTCGGGGAGTGGGGGCATGCCTCCCCCCCCTTGGGGGGGGTCGGCGCTCCAGCGGACATAGCGCCATTCTTTTTCCTCGACCGTGAGGGGCACCACGCGCAGGAGCCCGAGACCGGCGAAGCCCAAGGGGTCGCTCACCGAGGCGGAGCGCGAGTACGTGAGGAGCCACTCCCCCCCCCAGCTCGGCGTGACGGCGATTGCCCGGAACCTCGGTCGCGGTCGCTCGGCCATCAACAAGGTGATCAAGGACGAGGGGCTGCGCGAGCGAGGCGTGCGCGACGATGCTCCGCCCGACGCGCTCATTCGCCCGCACGTGGACTGGCCGCGCAAGGCCGTGCTCGCGCTCGCCAACCGCTCGGTGCTCGACGGCTACACCGCCAAGGACGCCGAGGTGACCGACGAGCGCGTGCCGACGCTGGTCGGCGTCTACGAGCCCGGCTGCGTCATCGAACTCCGCGCGGATGGCGATAGGTGGTCGGCGGCCTCCAGGCCGCACGGCATGGGCAGGCCCCTCATGGAGCCGATGCCCTACGAGCCGACGCTCGAGCGGCCCTTCGGCCAGAGCCGCATCACGCGCACCGTCATGAGCATCACCGACGACGCGGTGCGCGAGAAGGCCCGCTCCGAGGTCGCCGCCGAGTTCGCCGCGTTCCCCCAGAAGTGGCTCCTGGGGACCGACGCCGAGACCATCAACGACGGCAACCGCTACAGCGCAGCCATGGGCGTCATGCAGGAGGTCGCCAAGGACCCGGACGGCGACTCGCCGACCATCTGGCAGTCGCCGCAGCTCACCATGCAGCCGCACATCGACTACATGCGCTCGCTCGCCGCCCAGTTCGCCGGCGAGACCGACCTGCCGCTCTCGTCGCTCGGCGTGGTGTCGGACAACCCCAGCTCCGCCGAGGCCATCTACGCGGCCAAGGAGGACCTCGTCATCGACGCGCAGAACCTCAACCGGTCCAACGCGCAGGCGCTGAGGAGCGTCGCCCTCATGGCGCTCGCCGTGGCGCACGGCACCGACTGGGCGACCGAGCGCGACGCGGGCCACGGCATCGAGCCGATGTTCCGCGACGAGGCGAGGCCGAGCGTGGTCTCGATGTCCGACGCCCTGCTCAAGCAGGTGCAGGCCATCCCGTGGCTCGCCGACACGTCGGTCGCCCTCGAGATGCTTGGCTACACCGAGGAGCAGAGGCAGCGGATGCAGGCCGACAAGAAGAGGGCACAGGCGGACGCGGCGATAAGCTCGCTGTTCGCGCCGACCAAGGAGGCTGAGAGTGCGAATTCCTCGCAGCCTGCTGGACGAGCTGACGCGTGAGGTCAACGCGACCTCCGAGGCCGGCCGGAGGATGGTCGGGCAGGCGCTCGACAGGCTGATGCCCCAGTTCGTCGGCAGTGACGGCGCAATCTCAGATGTCGCTGCTCTGAGGAACGCCGTCATCGCGCTCATGGAGCAGTCCGTCTCCTACCTCGCCGACGTGTCGGCGGGGCGCGCCGCCGAGCACTACGACGCGGTGCGGGCCATCCAGTCACCGGCCCATGCCTACTCCGCCTCGGTGCTCACCGGACGCGACCCGCTCGCCACCGAGGGGGCCGTCCGTGCCCTCGTTCAGAAAGCGGTGGACGGCAGGCTCGACGCCTTCGTCTCCGGCCTGGCCGACCGTACCGACTACGAGGTGCGGCGCGCCGCAAACGAGTGCATGGCCCTTAACGCGGGCCGCGACCCCGACAAGCCGAGGTACTGTCGCGTGCCGTCAGGTTCCGAGACGTGCGGGTTCTGCCTCATGCTGGCGAGCTTCGGCTTCCACTGGACCTCGCCCGAGGCCGCGAGCCACGCGCACGCGGGCTGCGACTGCAGGGTGGAGCCGGACTTCGGCGGTGCGAGCATAGGCGGTTACGACCCGGACGGAATGTACGGGCGCTACAACGACCTGCTCGAATCGCTCGGGGGCCGCGACGGCCTGCGGGCCGACTGGGACGCGATGCCCGACGCCAAGCGCGAGGCTTACATTCAGGCGCATGGCGGTAAGGCGGGCAAGGCGTTTGACGCCTACGTCAACAGGCGCATGGCTCAGGTAGTGGAATCTCGTGACCCCACGTGGTTCAAGACTGGCGTAGTCCCGCCACCTGATGCAGATAAGGTTCGTATCGGTGCCAACAAGGTCACTTTTGACGAGCGGAAGCTCACGCAATACTCGCTTAACCCGGAGCGGCAGCCAGACAAGGCAAGGGCGTGGCGAATATACCTCGGCTATCAGCTCAGTGACTATGCTGAGGTCATGGACAGGGTCTATGAGCATGTAGCCGAGCATGACCCAACGCTACGAAACACCGACTCACATGGCAAACACTTCACGAGTAAGATGATTATGACTGGAAAGGATGGGAGACGGGCAAAGGTTCAGGCTGGGTGGGTTCTCGACCCGGGAGCAACGGAGCTCAGGCTCGTGACCGTCTACGTTGATGAGTAGGGGCGGGTTGGTGGAATGAAGGATTTCGACAAGGTCAAGGTGGCTGATGGTAGGGTCGGCTACGTGATTGACGTCTATGAAGATGGCTGTCAAGTCGAGTTCGCTACTCCCGATGGCCCCCATGCCTATGATGACGAGTTCGTCCCGTCCGCTGACATCGTCTCTATTCTTGCTTGAATGTAGACAGCGATTCAAATCTAACTTTACCGGCCGCCTCCGAGCGGCCTTTTTCATGCCGATTGGAGCCCCCGTGATAGCGAAGCTAATAAAGATGGAGTGCAAGGCGGGGACGTCCGGTCGCGACGCCTTCGTCGGTCTCATCAAGCGCGCCGGATGGGCGCTGTGCGAGCACGCCGACGAGTACGTCCCCGACCAGCTCTACAGCGACGTCGACCAGGTGGTTACCGTGCGTATAAGCTCGCACGGCCCCGTCACGGTGTCGACCGACTTCGACTCCTACCTCCAATCGTAGGCACGAGCACAAACTAAGTCGAAACTGGCCCCGCAAGGGGCCCTTTTCATACCCGTACACAATCCCCCGAGGCCGAACGGCCGGAGGGGCCGCCGGAAAGGCGGGGAGGGAGAAGACATGGCAGACGAGACCGCCAAGCAGGCCGAGGCCCTGAAGGCCAAGGCGGCCGAGCAGCTCACCGACTGGGAGGCCAAGTACCGCGCCGCCATCGAGCACTCGCGCGAGTGGGAGCGCAAGGCCAAGACCAACAAGGGCGCCGCCGACGAGCTGGAAAAGCTCAAGGCGTCCCAGATGACCGACCTCGAGAGGGCACAGAAGGAGGCCAAGGCGAAGCTCGCCGAGCTGGAGGCCCAGCGCGAGTGGGCGGACCTCGCGGCAAGGCTCTCCAAAATCAGCTAGCCCCTCACTTCTCCCACCAACGACCTCACCATCCTCGTCATCACGGACGAATCGCCCGCCGACCGGGTTACCGGTGTCATTCAATCCATTGCTGGCCGCAACGCAAGCCTCTCTGCATGCATCACCGAGGCCGGGGCGGACGCCGTCACCGTCGAGGGCATGAAGTTCAAGCGCCGCGCCCCCGGCACCGTGCGGGTGGGCGGGGACTGGTGCTACCCGGTTGAGCGCCTGCGCACGCACTACGAGAAGGTGCGGGACGCCTGCCACGGGAGCGGGCTGCTGTTCCTGTGCGCCGAGAACCGGCTTCGGAGCATGGGCGACAGCATGGCGTGCTGCTGCGGCGACCTCGACGGATTCAGACCGAACGACTTCAACGCCGTCTCGCTCGCGTCAGGGGTCCCGGCGGAGCCGACGCCCGCCATGACCGTCCCCGGCAGCGCAATGTGCTTCAAGGCCTCGCACCAGGACACGCTTAGCTTGGCGCGCCTCAAGAGGACGACCTTCGAGCAAGAGATACGCGGAGAGGCGGTGCGGCTCCTCGGTAGGTAGTCGAAGGCCCTCTTCGGAGGGCCTGTTCATTTTGTCGAGTTCAACAATATACGTTATAATGACCCATGACGAGAGGAGCCGCCATGGCGTCTACCGAGGCCCAGAAGAGGGCGAGCGCGAAGTACCAGCGCCTGCACACCAAGCAGGTCAACCTCAAGTTCTCCCCGAACGAGATGGAGCTGTACGAGTGGATCCAGGCGCAGGAGGGCGCGGCATCGACCTACATCAAGGCGCTCGTGCGTTCCGACATGGACAAAAATAAGTTAGATTGATAGTTGTAACCTGCTGATACATGGGTTATAATTAGTATCAGCAGGTTAGGGCGAGGCCCGAGCCGAAGGAGCTGAAAGGCATGGACGAGATGGGAATGACCGAGCAGCAGTTCGCGAGCTACCTGAACCAGCTGATAGGCCGGTTCGAGGACGCCAAGGAGATTGAGGACAGCAAGAAGCGCCAAAAGAAGCTGGACGAAATCATCGAGGCAATGAAGAAGGACCGCGACAGCAACATGTAAGAGAAGACCCCCGGAGACCGAACCTCCGGGGGTCCTTCTGTCTCGGCATGGAAGATGAGACCACCCAATCTTAGCAGGTGACGCGCCCACGATTATGGAGCCATGCCTACGAAGAAGAAGCCCGCCAAGTCCTCGGCCAGGGGCAGAAGTGGGCCAAGGCGCACGAGGAGTTTTCGGACGCCCTAAACGAGGGTCGTGCGCTGGCGGACTTCGTAATCGAGGACTCGCTGTTCAACCGCGCCAAGGGCTATCGCAAGCGCACGGTGCGCAAGCGCAAGGGGCCGCAGGGGGTCACGGTCGAGGAGACGCTTGAGGACGTGCCGCCCGACACGACGGCGTGCATCTACTGGCTCACGTTTTAACCCACGCGCCCGCGAGGGGCGCGACGACAGCAGGGTTACCTCTATCTCGTTCTTGACG
>NZ_CAAKOQ010000065.1:1210-1468 GCF_901212675.1 Olsenella uli | reverse complement strand
CAATCCACGCGCCCACGAGGGGCGCGACGAGCAGTGGGAGGCGGCATGAGCGACCATCCGGAGTTTCAATCCACGTGCCCACGAGGGGCGCGACCTACGACGGCGCGGGCGTGCGCCACACCTACGACAGTTTCAATCCACGCGCCCACGAGGGGCGCGACGACCGAGGATAGCGGCTGGTCGTGGGCAGATCTCAGTTTCAATCCACGCGCCCACGAGGGGCGCGACGATCTCGATTCGCGCGGCGAACATGTTGCG
>NZ_CAAKOQ010000065.1:736-996 GCF_901212675.1 Olsenella uli | reverse complement strand
CAATCCACGCGCCCACGAGGGGCGCGACTTGGTGCCGCCGGGCAGCGACCTGAGCAGCGCAAAGTTTCAATCCACGCGCCCACGAGGGGCGCGACGCGGCGTAGGCCTGCACCGTGCCGCTGGCGTCCTAGTTTCAATCCACGCGCCCACGAGGGGCGCGATGACGAATCCAGACACAGACGTCTGAACTGCGTAGTTTCAATCCACGCGCCCACGAGGGGCGCGACCAGGACAACGTGCGCATCTACTCGAGCTCGCAG
>NZ_CAAKOQ010000065.1:602-726 GCF_901212675.1 Olsenella uli | reverse complement strand
AATCCACGCGCCCACGAGGGGCGCGACGCCAACCAGTCATACCAGTCGTGGCGCGGTTCGATGTTTCAATCCACGCGCCCACGAGGGGCACGACTTTCGACATGTCGGTAAAGGCGGCCGGCAT
>NZ_CAAKOQ010000065.1:336-592 GCF_901212675.1 Olsenella uli | reverse complement strand
AATCCACGCGCCCACGAGGGGCGCGACTCTACAGAAGCCATTGAAGCGTCCGACTCCACGCAGTTTCAATCCACGCGCCCACGAGGGGCGCGACTTACGGCACAGGACGTCCAGCAGCTCGTCTGCCAGTTTCAATCCACGCGCCCACGAGGGGCGCGACTCGTGGCCAAGGGCGAGATGACCTTCGAGCAGGAGTTTCAATCCACGCGCCCACGAGGGGCGCGACACGCGCTGCTCAGGATGGGCGTCGCGGGAT
>NZ_CAAKOQ010000065.1:0-326 GCF_901212675.1 Olsenella uli | reverse complement strand
TCAATCCACGCGCCCACGAGGGGCGCGACCGGTCATCTGCATCGACGGCGACCTCCCCGCGTAGTTTCAATCCACGCGCCCACGAGGGGCGCGACACGTCTGCTAAGGAGGACGCAATGGCGCGAAAGAGTTTCAATCCACGCGCCCACGAGGGGCGCGACCAGACCGCCGACGCCATCACGGCCACGGTCTCCAAGTTTCAATCCACGCGCCCACGAGGGGCGCGACTAGGCATGGACTTCGCGGGGCTTCACGCGGACGAGTTTCAATCCACGCGCCCACGAGGGGCGCGACGTCTTCTCCGACGACGCCGTCCTCGTCAGGGN
>NZ_CAAKOQ010000064.1:282-407 GCF_901212675.1 Olsenella uli | reverse complement strand
TCAATCCACGCGCCCACGAGGGGCGCGACAGCTTGGCAAGCTCTGGGGCTTCTACCATTTCAAGTTTCAATCCACGCGCCCACGAGGGGCGCGACCATCGACGCAATCCGCATGGGCATCCGGTC
>NZ_CAAKOQ010000064.1:13-272 GCF_901212675.1 Olsenella uli | reverse complement strand
AATCCACGCGCCCACGAGGGGCGCGACTCTCGCGCGGCATGTCGTCGGCGGGGTCGTCCGAGTTTCAATCCACGCGCCCACGAGGGGCGCGACTCCGGTGATATGACTATGGTGCGCGGGGGCGCGGAGTTTCAATCCACGCGCCCACGAGGGGCGCGACGTGGACGGCCAGATGGGGCACGGCACGGTAAGGAGTTTCAATCCACGCGCCCACGAGGGGCGCGACTAGAGCGCCGCGTCGTTGTCGCGGAACTGGTTG
>NZ_CAAKOQ010000063.1:13-140 GCF_901212675.1 Olsenella uli | reverse complement strand
CAATCCACGCGCCCACGAGGGGCGCGACTGGGGAGGCAGGTGCTAGTCTGTCGCCACATGGTAGTTTCAATCCACGCGCCCACGAGGGGCGCGACCCCGGCACGTCGACGGCTGCCGTGTACACGTT
>NZ_CAAKOQ010000062.1:36049-36244 GCF_901212675.1 Olsenella uli | reverse complement strand
AATCCACGCGCCCACGAGGGGCGCGACGTGCCCGTCACCGGGTCCCCGTTCAGGTCGATGTAGTTTCAATCCACGCGCCCACGAGGGGCGCGACTACTGGTGCCCCATCGACACGTTCAAGCCAATGAAGTTTCAATCCACGCGCCCACGAGGGGCGCGACTGTTGTAAGGATGAACCAGTGGAAAGGGGTAGAA
>NZ_CAAKOQ010000062.1:35712-36039 GCF_901212675.1 Olsenella uli | reverse complement strand
AATCCACGCGCCCACGAGGGGCGCGACCCGAGCAGGACGGCGCTTGCGGCTATTTCGGCAGAGTTTCAATCCACGCGCCCACGAGGGGCGCGACCCGTGTCCGCGTCGATGAGCAGCATCGTGGAGTCAGTTTCAATCCACGCGCCCACGAGGGGCGCGACTCGAGGTCACGCCCGCGCCCAAGGACTGCGTCCCAGTTTCAATCCACGCGCCCACGAGGGGCGCGACCCCCTCGCAGGCGAGGTCGATCACTTGACCATCCAGTTTCAATCCACGCGCCCACGAGGGGCGCGACTGTACATGAGAGGAGTGCCATGGCAAACCCCA
>NZ_CAAKOQ010000062.1:0-35702 GCF_901212675.1 Olsenella uli | reverse complement strand
AATCCACGCGCCCACGAGGGGCGCGACTACGTTAAGACCGACCTCATCGACATGGCTGACGAGTTTCAATCCACGCGCCCACGAGGGGCGCGACGGCCAAAGTATACAGCGATATGCATGATACGTCCGCATTGATTCGATTCTCAAGAACCGATGAGCCAATGATCAGAGAGTTTTGCAATCAGGACAAGTGGCAACAAGAAAAGCTGCGCGAACCTCCTACCCTATCGCCATCGCTTGGGGTTCGCGCAGCCACGGCTTACCTCAAATGCATAAAAAGCCCTCTGGGTCATAGGCATCATTAACCCCAAGGTGCTCGACCTTGCTCTGCCATCGTTTCCCCAGATTATAAAAGCGCAGACTATCGTGCCGCCCATCAATTACATTCTCAAGCTCGTGCTTGAGCAACTCGTATTGGCCCGGATCTAGCAGGCACTCGAACACCGAGCGCTGCACTCTCTGGCCATGTTGACAACAGAGCTTTGCCACGCGCCTCAAACGACGGGGTCCTCCCTCGTCACTTGTCGCCACATCGTACGTAACGAGCACATACATGGTCTCGCCCTCACCTCCAGAGAAATGCCGGATAATCGTCCAGGTCGCCACGCAGAAATCGCGCAAACAGCTGGGCTTGGACAAAGGGGATAAGACCAAATGGCATCTTTTCCCCAAGAAACGGGTGAGTCACCTGCTCGCGCTTGCGCTCTTGCCACAAACCGAGCACCTTCTTGAGGGCGGCTTCCGAGAAAAGGCAAGCCTCTCCCTCCTTGCGAAAGTCATTCAGGCCCAATTGGCCTCGGTTGAAAAGCGAGAATACAAACCTGTCAACGAGAGGAGCGCGAAGCTCTTCGATGAGATCAAGCGCGAGACTCGCCCTCCCGGGGCGACAAGCATGGAGATACCCCATCTGCGGATCGAGCCCAACCGCCTCGCAGCCAGTCGCGAGCTCACGTCCAAGCATCGTATAAAGAAACGAGAGCGCCGCGTTAATAGGATCTGTCGGCGGTCTTTTCACCCTTCCGGGAAAGATAGGCTCCTCTGACCTGAGCACGATTGGAACGCAGGAAAAATACAGATGGGCCAGCTCCCCTTCAACACCACGCAACTCGTCGAGAGACCGGCAAGACAGGGCACGCCCCCTACCTTCGGCGAGGGCGTCAATCAAAGCGTTTAGATGCTCTCTGGCATCAGGGTAATCGCGGGAATACCTCTGCATAACGGCGCGGGCATTGTGAAACTTGGCGATGACAAATCTCTTCGCCGCCATGAGACACAGCCCTGCGTCGGAGGAACGCCGGTATTGCTCCTTTCTGAGTAGGACATTGCCCGATATGGGTCCTTCCACCCTCGCGGCAAACCTGCCACGCTCATCGAGCAGCACAACGCCGACGCCTCTCTCGGCACAGGAGGAAAGCACGGACATGCTGCAACCCACGTGTCCAAAGAGCACGACGGCTTCGATGAGATGGAAGGGTACGTTCATCACCTCGCGGCCATCCAAGACAACCGACAGGGCATCGTTCTTCTTCCGAAGCCGCGCTTCTGGATTAGTGAGGTAGAGCGTGTTGAGCAGCTTTTTCATGCCATGTCCCCCAACGCTTCTCCATGCTCGGCCCAATAGCCCGCAACATCTCCTCGAGCCGCTCCCGGCAAGCACGAGTCGAGAAGGGAGCAGCGTCGACAGTGCGGCCGCAGCACGGGCGTAGGCGTATGCCCAGATGCAAAAAGCGAGTGCATGCGCCATGTCAGATTGCTGACGCGAGACCTCAGATTGACATCAATCCCAACACGCTCCCGCCTTCTCGTCTCGCCGTAGAACAAATAGCCCTGGGGAACCTCGACTCCATACATTTCCTCAAGACATATTGCCTGAGCGGCAAGCTGAACCCGATCCCAGTCATCAACCTTGGGTCTGCCCACCTTGTACTCAACGGGAGCAACGGGCGCTTCGTCCGTATCAGCGCCAAACTCGACAAGATCCGCAACCCCATAGAGGCCGAGCTCCCTGCTTACCAAGTGCACCCGACGCTCCGCGCGCTTGCCCTTCGCACACGAATAGCCCCTCAGGTCGACCCGCTCGTGGAAGAAGTCGCCCCGAAGCGTGTCGGCACTGTCGTCCCACACCTGCTCGACATGAATGAGGGCCCACTGACGCTCACAGAACGCAAGGTGCTGCAGTCCCGAGAGCGCCAGCAGGTCTTCGTCGTCATACACGGCTATACGGAGGGCCTGATGTAGTCGTAAGACTCGACCTGCACCCCCTCGGGAACGGCCGAACCGTCGACGTTAATCTCGTAGTCGGAATACTCCCGCGCGAACGCATCCGGCGCAATGAGCCTCTTTACCTGTACGGCATCGAAGAGCTGATGAGCGGGGGCGCAGCCAAGCTCGCTGTCGTGCTTGAAGACGATGAGCTTTCGGGAGGTCATGAGACCCCTCGAAGCACTTCGGTCGTTCTCGAACATGTTCATAAACGCCTCAAAGAGGAGATCGAGATCTTCCTGGCAGAAGCCGGAGCGCTGGGCCAGCGCAGCGGAGACAAAGCCCTCGATGCGATAGAGCCCGTAGGGGATATATTGCTTGCGCCCCATGGTCTTGTTGTCCTTGTCCTCTTTCGCATCCGCGGACGCCATGCGCGTAATGCTCATCTCCAGGGGGGCGACGGGGTCGACCGACTCGCCAAAGCACAGCTGTACCGGGCCACGGACCTGGCCGCAGTTGCGCCCCGTCGTCATAACGGCGCCAAACGTACGGATATCGTAGAAGTTGTCGCACATGAACTTCGTGACCTTGCGCTGGTCCTCGACCTTCTTGGGCAGCTTCTTGTCGACGGGCTTAAGCCCATAGTGCACATACGCCATGTTGTTGCGGTCGTTGAGCGCCACGCCCTCCTGGACGTAGATCTTGTATCCAAGCCGCCCCTCCTCAACGTCCGGGGCGTCAATGGGCTGGTCTTTGACGAGGTCAACGTAGTTACGGATCTTGCGCTTGATGCACACGTCGGAGATGATGCCGCGACTGGTCTCGGGATCGATGCGAGGGAGGTTCCCGGCATCCGGATCACCATTGGGATTGCCGTTCTTCACGTCGCAGAAGAACACGAAGTCATAGCGATTCTTGATGGGCTCGGTCATGGTTACTCCTCCTCGGCCAGATTGCTAGAACCGTCATTGCTCGTCGAGTCGATGGCCCCGGCGGAATTCTCTTTTTCGCTCTTCTCCCATAGAGCGCAGCGCTCCTGGTAGTAGCCAATGAAAAACAATCCCTGGTCATCCGAGTCCAGCGTCTTGGGAAAGCCCTCGTTACCCGGCATAAGCCGGCCCACGATCTCGTCCAGTTCGCGCTCGAGCCTCGTGGAGAGCCAAGCCTTGCCCCCATCCTTCCTAATCGCGGCAAGGTGTGCCTGGCAATTGCGGAGGAGTGGCTGAATCACGCGAGCCGGCGTTGTGGACGCAGCACCGATATAACGGTCGCGAATCGTTGCGTTCGCGCCCTTGACCGCCTCCTGCTGGGCACGCTCGAGCACCGCAAACAGCCTGCCCGTCAGATAGCCAAGATTCGAGTTCTCCTTGTTGAGAGACACGTCAATACTCTCCTTCTCGTCAGGATGCACACCCCTGAGCCTCAGCCTTCGATTTCTACATGCTTTTAGAATGGCCGCACGCTGGCCCAAGTCCCACTTGTTTCTCCCGGCATGGTCAGCCCTCATGCGAGCGAGCACCAGGGTCTCGAGAGACCGGGGGAACTCCGCCCCTCTGAGCATCGCCCGCATGGTCTCCGCCACCAGGGTCTGGGGCAGCCCGTCGGCCTTTCCAAGGGAAGCCGTCTGCATGAGCGCCTGCCATGGAGCGACAGCCCTTGAGACCCCCACGATCTCCATGTCCCGCAGGTATTGGCCAAAGCGCTTTGCCAGCTCTCCCAGCGTCCCTCTCTCGAAATAGCGCACTGAGAGGCGGGCGGCATTGGGAGAGACTCCCAGGATGCAGTACCCGACCTCTGGATTGAACGAAGAAGGCACCCTTCCCCTCCTCATCTCCTCCAATGCTGTGGACACCGCGTCGAGCGTTGGCTTGTCCTCGGCCCGGCTTCCAAGGCTCTTGCCAAACAGCCAGCCCATGACCTCATCTGCAGCCCGGGAGGGCGCGTCAGTCCAATACGTCATGATTGTGCCGCCCAACGACACCCTACGGGAGCTGTTCCCCAAGAGATACTTGAGTGCAGTACCGGCCCGAAAGGCCGCATCCTCCGATATGGAGGCGTTGTATGCCTGGTCCTTGCCATAAGACTTGGATGCCTCGAAGTTAAAGGACACCAGCGAAGCACCCGAGGACTGCGCACCGGGAACACCCGTAACCTGTGGGAATAGCCTTGCCAGAGGGGCTTTCTGCCCGGTCACCGAGCAATAGCCGACCTCATCGACCCCAGCTTTGCCGACAATATCGAGGTGATGGTGCCATGCGCTACGCACGGCTGGTCGGTCAAAGATGGGATCTGAGGAGCGCCGGAGACAGAGCACGATCATCTTGCCGTCTCCCAAACGCTCGCAGTCCTCAGCGCTCAGGCATGCAGCTGGATTCTCGGCAGAGAAGAATGCGAGTGCCGCGCGCGCCCCTTCGTCACTGCAGCCGGACAGCACGTCCTCGTGGAAGTCGCGCGAGCGCACCCGGTTGCCCGGGCCATTCTTCTCGTCCAGCCCAAGCAGATACGAGGCCTTGTCGCAGAGTAGGTACGGAGTTGGGAACTTGCCCGACCTGCCAGCGTGCTCGGGCACGAGCATCTCCTTATTCCTTTGCTTGTCGCCACCCAGCGGCTGCAGCCCGAGCACGTGACCGTCTTCGCCGATAACAAGAGCCCAGGCAACCTTCTCCAGGCTCCAGCCTCGCTCGGGGATCTTGTCATGTAGCTCGGGATCCTGCACCAGCCGTTCGTAAAGTCCGCAAAGCTCTTGCAGAATCACGAGACCACCCCGCCCTCGGCACCTGCCACGTCAATCACGCCATGGCGCATGACCGCACGAAAGAAGTGGGGCTCTGGGGATTCAGGATTCGTGAAGTCCATGTCGTAGAGCATAAAGCCTAGGTCGCGCTCCGGAACCTCGGCATAAAAGCCGCCCGCCACCTCTTGGCCGTCCTCCAGCAACGACACACGCGCCGGAAACTCCCTGCAGCCAAGAACGGGCTGCATGAAGTGCTGCCCCTTGCGCAGGCGTCGAAGCACGATGTTATAGTGCTTTTCGGGCGTATCTCCCTCTCCCGCGCAATCGGTGAGCTCAAAGTGGGCATCGATTACATAGCACACATCTCGCAGATAGAGGGTCGCACGCTGCTGGCGATTTGCGCAGGAGTTGATCGCCAGGGGCTTGCCCTTCTCACAGGCTGCTTTGGCATTGAGGTAGCTCATCTTGCTCTCGAGCTCGTTTCTCCGGAAGGTGTCGAAACGAATCTCGTTGAGCACTTCGATGTAATCGATGCGCCACCTGATGGCAGGCTTCCAATAAATCGCCTCGATGATTCCGCGTGCGGCCGAAGGGGTTATGACGTCATAGCTCACGCGCTCTGCCTTCATCTCCGGACGAGTGAAGCAGGCCCTCGGCCCCTCGACCAGCACCCGTATGCCATATCCCATACCTACCTCCCCCCGTGTCAATCCAACTGTCCAAGTCTTAAAGAACCAGCGTGTGGGCCTCCTCCTCTCCCGGCCACAGAATCCCGACCTCATCGCTATAGTAGCTCTCACAATTCTGCTCGAGATTCAGGACGGCAATCGGCTCGAAGCTCGTCGCGTCAACGAACCCTGCTCGCCTGAGCTCCTCAAGACGCCAGCGCGGTATCCCAATGCTGCTTCGCTGCAGCCTCGAAGCCATGGCGGCGGCCGGTAAGCCCCTTTTGCGCAGCGCGCGAAGGTCAGCCATGAGCCCGGATCCCTCAGGACCCCATGGGACAAAGACGGGAGCGTCATCGTTATCGATGATTCGGTAATCATGTGCGCAGTCATCAAAGTCGATGGCACTAAAGCTGGATCCAGGCAGGTCCATGCTCGATAGCCTCTCAAACACGCCGCCCCTATCGAGGCCCTCACGACCCGCCGTGTCGTAGCGCTCCTCAAAGAAGTCTATGATTGTCGCCGCATCTATCACACCGCCATGGCGCTCTATGACCCGCTCCGCCATGGCCTTCATCGCGTCCAGCCAGGTGGCACCGAGAGCGGGCTTCGCATCGCTTGCGGACGAGGAGCCAGAGCTCAGGCCCAGGGGAGACTGCCGAAAACAGTCTTCGTCTCCGAACTTGAACACGTGAACAGTGCCTATCTCCGAGTGGCCATTGCGATTGCATCGCCCGGCGGCCTGGACCAGAGAGTCGACTCCCGCGATCTCACGATATACCACGGGAAAGTCCACGTCGACACCCGCCTCGATAAGCTGGGTCGATATGACGATGCAGTCCTTTCCCCTATCCAGAAGGACACGAATCCTTGCAATCCAAGCGGCTCGGTGCAGGGGCGCCATGTTGGTGCTGAGGTGGAACACGCCAAGTTCCGTTGGTTCGTCCATGCCGCCCGATGATGTATGAGTCGCACGGACTCGGGCGGCTACCTCCTCGTACAGCACGCGTGCCTTCCGCTTCGTTCCCACGATGCAAAGTGCCTGCCGACTCCCAGCCAACGTGTCGGCAAGCTCCTCCAGCCCGACTCGTCCATCAAACTCAAAGCTCGTCCTATTCCCAAGCGCCCGCACAAGGTCTTCCTGGAACGGTACGATCTCGCGGGGCTCCGAGCCAAATGGCCACCAGCTGTCGAGGGCAGGCTGGGTTGCCGTGCAGAGGACAACGCTCGAATGAAAGTCAAGCGCCAGGTCCTCGAGTGCCGCAAGGGACGGACGCAGAAGGCCGTCGGGCAGGGTCTGTGCCTCGTCGAGGACAACCACGCTGTTTGCTATGTTGTGGAGCTTCCGGCATCTGGCAGGCCGGTTCGCGTAAAGCGACTCGAGGAGTTGGACGTTCGTCGTAACGATCACGGGGGCATCCCAGTTCTGCGTCGCGAGGCGCTCGCGGATATGACGCTCGTCGCCAACGCCATCGAAGTCGTAGTTCGAATGGTGCTCGAGAACGTTCTCCTCGCCAAGGACGTCACGGAAGACCTCCGCCGTCTGCTCGATGATTGACGTGAACGGTATGGCGTAGATGATGCGGCCCATGTCGTTTGCCAGAGCGTGCCGCAAGGCAAAGGCAAGCGAGGACAGGGTCTTGCCGCCACCCGTCGGAACCGTAAGCGTGAAGAGACCCGGCTTGCTTTGCGAAGCCTCCTCGCAAGCATGGAGAACCCGCGCACGCGCCTCGTTAACGGTCGAGTGAACCGTCTCCACACTGAGCTTCGCCATGTGGCTGTTCAGCCTGTCAAGAAGCTCTGACATCGAAGACCTCGCAGAAGCGGCCACTCGCCTCTCGATCGCGATCTCCGGCGTCATGAAACTCTCCGTATCAAGATAGTCCGCATCGACAAGGCACGAATAGAGCATTCGCGTCGCAAGCACCGTCGAGTAGACCATCCGCTCCGCATGAGGGTTGGGGTTCCGGCGAATCCTGACGAGAGGGAGCTCCTCGAAGCTCTCATCAGGAGGAAGCGATAGATCGGCCTGTTCAAGAAGGTCAAGATAGGTTGCGAGGTCATCGGGGCCAATAGGATTCTCGAGCCGTCTGGCAAGAGAGGACCTTCCATCCTCCCCATCCCTCTTTCCATTGGGCATGCCCCCGTGATGGCCCACGACCGCGTACGCCATCAACCAACCACCAGCTTGCCCAAGCACGTGAAATGACTCGCTCGCGACGTGTCCTCCAAGTGCCGCATGGTCAAACGGTGCCTTGGTCCTTCCAAAGAGACGATCCTGAAAAGACTGGCTTACCTTTCCAGCATCATGCAGGAGGCCGAGGGCCCTTCCCCAGTTTGCATAGCCAAGTTCGCCGGCAAACGCCGAGGCAAGTGTCGAGACGTTTCGCAGATGGTCGGACAGCAGCTGCCAGCTCTCCGGACCCTTGTCCCCAAAGGTGTGCGCGTAAAGCGTGCGACCGAACCCCTCGCCTTCCTCCATGCATCCTCCCGTTCTGTCATTGAGCCCTCGTGAGTCAAGTGTGGGCTAATCGCCAGCGTTGCCTTTTCCGTAAGATATGAATGGTACAAATAGGACGGTAGACGAGCTTTAGCTCTCAGCTATTCCAACTCAGATAATAGTTTTTCGAGTTATTTTCGCAGTCCCTTACTTTCCGCAGCGCGGGAGAGGGGCTTTCTCTGAAGCCGAGTGAATATGCGCACGTGGTTCGATTGCGCGGGCTCGCCAGGTATGCTTCCCCATCGAGAGTTAAGCCGTGCGCCGGCCGATGCTGAGCACCTTCGCTCGCCAGATGCTCCCCACGCGACAGTTAACCGCTCAAAATAGGAGAGGTAACTGCCATACGGGGAGCATCTTTGGTTCGGGGCCGGATGCGCAACAAGCAAGAGCACCGACGTCGCACACCGATCGCATATGTCAAGATGGCGACAAAACAGAGGGACAAAATAGGAGCGCCCCGCACGTTTGCGGGGCGCGCCGGCAGGTCGATGGCGACCAAGAGGCAAAGGCCGCAAGGCTCAGACCAGCGGCCTCGGGAGCCAAGCCCAGGTCAGCGCCCTACATCGCCTCGAGCTTGCTCGTGAGCAGCTGGTTGAACAGCTTGGGATTACCCTTGCCCCGGCTCTCCTTCATGCACTGACCCACGAGGAAGCCCACGACCTTCCTGTTGCCGCCGCGGAACTGCTCGACCTGGTCGGTGCAGCGAGCCAGCACGGCGTCGACGATGGGCTCGAGCGCACCAGTATCGCTCACCTGGCGCATGCCACGCGCGTCCACGATCTTCTCGGGGTCGTCGCCCGTCTCGGCCATGGCGTCGAACACCTCGTGCGCCTGGTTGGAGCTGATGGCGTCGGCGGCGAGCAGCTTGGCGAGCGAGGCCAGCTGCGCCGGGGCAAGGCCGGAATCCGCAAGCGACGTGCCCGCAGCCTTGAGGTAGGCAACGAGCTCGTTCACCACGAGGTTCGCGACCGTCTGCGTGGCCTTGGCGTCAAGCCCCTCGGTGGCGATCTCGAAGAACGCCGCCGTCTCGGGATCGCCCGCGATCTGCTCGGCGTCGGCGCACTTCACGCCAGCCGCCACATAGCGGTCGCGCTTGGCGTCCGGCAGCTCGGGAATCTCGGCGCGGCAGCCGTCGATGAACTCGTCCGTAAGGTCGAAGGGCGCAAGGTCCGGGTCCGGGAACAGGCGATAGTCGTCGGCCGTCTCCTTCACGCGCATCACCACGGTGCGCTTGCGGCTCGGCTCCCAGTGGCGCGTCTCCTGGTAGATGACGCCGCCCTCCTCGAGCACCTCCGCCTGGCGGCAGATCTCGTACTCCAGGCCGTCATGCAGGCTCTTGAAGCTGTTGAGGTTCTTGAGCTCGGTCTTCGTGCCCAGGCGCGTCTCCCCGCGCCGACGCAGGCTCACGTTGCCGTCGCAGCGCATGGAGCCCTTCTCCATCGAGCAGTCCGAGATGCCGAGCGTCAGGAACACGCGGCGGAGCTTCTCCATGAACAGGCGCGCCTCCTCGGGCGTGCGCAGGTCGGGCTCGGTCACGAGCTCGATGAGGGGCGTGCCGCAGCGGTTGTAGTCGATGAGCGACTCGGTGGCCGCGGTGATGCGGCCCTCCTCGCCGCCCACGTGCACCATCTTGGCCGCGTCCTCCTCCATGTGGATGCGCAGGATGCGGATGGGCACCGTGTAGGAGCCGTCCTCGGCGCGCACCGGCGCGGCGAGGTTCGCGGTGTCGTAGGTTCCCTGGCTCGAGGCCTTGGGACGCGCCACGGCATCGCCGCCCTCGGGCATGTGCTCGCTCATGGACGTGGAGAGGCCCACGGCGTTGGCACTCGCGCTGGCAAGGCTCTGGGCCTCCGCCTCGCCAAAGGCGCAGTCCGGGCGCTCGGCGGCACCGCGGCCGGAGACCTCGAGGTCGAGGTGGCCGTGCATGCAGAAGGCCACTGGGCCCTGCGTGGTCTGGAAGTTCTTGGCCATGTCCGGATAGAAGTAGTGCTTGCGGTAGAACATGCTGTGCCGCATGATCTGGCAGTTCGTGGCCAGGCCCGCCTTCACGATCGACTGGATGGCGCGGCGGTTGGGCGCCGGCAGCGCGCCCGGAAGCCCCAGGCAGACGGGGCACACGTTGGCGTTGGGCTCGTCGTCGTGGGACAGGCGGCAGTTGCAGAACATCTTGGTGTCGAGCGCAGTGAGCTCGGTGTGGATCTCGAGGCCGATCACGGCCTCCCAGTCCTGGAGAACGTCGGCGAGCTTCTTCATGCGAGCTCACCCCCCTTCCCTGCGAAGTCGGGAGCGACGGCGAGCGCGGGCGAGCCATCCGTGTGGCCCGCGGCGGCGGCAGCGCCCTTCTCCACCGCACGCGCGAACGTGAGCAGGCGGCGATCCTGAAACGCCGGGCCCACGAGCTGGGCAGACGTGGGCAGGCCGGAGTCCGCGCCCAGGCCCAGCGGCACCGAGACGCCACCGTTGCCGGCGATGTTGATGCTGATGGTGTAGAGGTCCGAGAGGTACATCTGCGTGGGGTCAGAGATCTCACCGAACTTGAACGCCGTGCGCGGGCTGGCCGGCATCAGGATGACGTCGACCTTCTCGTAGGCGGCGGCGTAGTCGCGCGTGATGAGGGTGCGCGCCTTCTGGGCGGCGAGGTAGTACTTCTCGTACACGCCGCTCGAGAGAAGCCAGGCGCCAAGCATCTGGCGACGTTTGGCCTCCGCGCCAAAGCCGTGCGCGCGAGAGAGCGAGCTCTGCTCGGCCAGGGTGGCGCAGTCGGGCTCCTGGTAGCCGTAGCGCACGCCGTCGAAGCGGGCGAGGTTGGAGAAGGCCTCGCAGGGGCCCAGCACGTAGTAGGCGGCGATGGCGGCGTCGAGGTTGGGAAGCTCCACCTCGACGAGCTCCGCGCCCTGCTCGCGCAGGGACTCAGCGGCGGCGGTGACGGCTGCCTTGACCTCGGCGGTTAGGCCGTCTGCCTCCATCAGGGCGGGGATGATGCCGACGCGCTTGCCGGCGACGCCGTCCTCGAGGTGCTCCGTGAAGTCGACCGGGCAGTCTTGGGTCGTTGAGTCCTTGGGGTCGCGGCCGGGGCCGACGAGCGCGCTCATGGCGAGGGCCACGTCCGCGACGCTGCGGCCGAAGGGGCCCACCTGGTCGAGCGAGGAGCCAAACGCCACGACGCCATAGCGACTCACGGCGCCGTACGTGGGCTTCATGCCCACGACGCCGCACAGGCTCGCCGGCTGGCGGATGGACCCGCCGGTGTCAGAACCCAGCGCGAGCGTGACCTCGCCGGCAGCGACGGCCGCAGTCGAGCCGCCCGAGGAGCCGCCCGGCACGCGCTCGAGGTCCCACGGGTTGTTGGTGCGGTGGAATGCCGAGGACTCCGTGGAGGAGCCGAAGGCGAACTCGTCCATGTTTGCCTTGCCGATGGGCAGGCAGCCCGCATCGAGCATGCGCTGGACGCAGGTGGCGGTGTAGACGCTCTCGTAGTTCTCCAGCATGCGGGAGGCGCAGGTGGTGCGCGTGCCCACGAGCATCATGTTGTCCTTGATGGCGAGCGGCACGCCGGCGAGCGGCGGCAGGGGCTTGCCGGCCGCGCGGTCCGCGTCGATGCGGGCGGCGGCGTCGAGGGCGAGCTCGGGCGAGACCTGGAGGAACGCCTGGACGGCTCCGTCGCGGGCCTCGACGGCGTCAAGCGCGGCGCGGGCGACCTCGGTCGCGGTGAAATCACCGGCAGAGACGCCCGCGGCAATCTGGGCTGCGGAGAGGGTGTCGAGGGTAGCCATTACTGATCACCTCCGAGGATGGACGGCACGCGGAAGTAGCGGTCGCGCGCGCTGGGGGCGTCGAGCAGGGCGTCCTCGATCGAGAGGCCCGGCGCCACAACGTCCGCACCCATGACGTTGGAGAGGTCTCCGATGGGGTGGAACGTGGGCGGGACGTCAGCCTCGCCATACTGAAGGACGGGTTCGAGCACGCCCGTGATGGCGCCGTTCATGTACGCCGTCATCTCGGTGAGCTCTTCGTCCGTGAGGGCGATGCGGGCGTAATCCGCGATGCCGCGCACGTCGCGTTCGCTTAGTGCCATGTGGCCTCCCATACAAAGTGGTTAACCCTGTCATTCTATGGCAGGTTGCGGACGTCAAGCACGAGCGGGTGCGATTGTGTCAGTACGGTAACAGTGCGGCGGAGGGCGGGACGTCCTAGCTCGCGCGCACGCGCCTGGCCACAGCCACCAGCGCAGCGCCCGTAAGCGCGACGAGGGCGGCAGCCACCGGGAAGCCCTAGCCCTCGCGCACGCGCCTGGCCACAGCCACCAGCGCAGCGCCCGTAAGCGCGACGAGAGCTGCCGCCGAGACGAGCACCGCCTGCACGCCAAACGCATCCGCAAGCAACGGCGCCACGAGCAGCGGCAGCGTGCCCGACACACTGATGCCCACGCGCATGAGCGCGCTCACGCTGCCGAGGTGGCCCAGCTCGCAGTTGCGCTGCGTGAGCGTCACACGCAGGGGCATGATCAGGCCGTTCGCTGCCCCGAGGACGAGCTGGCCGGCGGCAGCGCACCACACGAACGGCGTCGCCGTGTAGAGCACCGCTCCCAAGCCCTCCACCACAAGCAGGCCGCACAGCGCCGGCAGCGTCACGCGGCGCGTGGGCACACGGCCGGCAAGGAGAGACCCAACCGTGGCACCCACGCCCACGATCGCCGTGAGCCAGCCCATCCACTCGGCACCAACGCGAAGCACGTCTCGGTAGAAGAGGCTCTCGAGCGAGTCGAACGCGCCAAAGCCGAGGTTCCCCAGGAAGCACACGGCAAACAGCACGATGAGCGCCGGGCTCGCCACCGTGGCGCGCACGCCATTCGCCACGCGCGCAAGCAGGGAGGGCGCGGCCTGTCCGCTGTCCTGTGGGTGCTCGGGACGAACGCACTCGCGAAGGCGCAGCGCAACGAGCACGCCAAGGACGGATGTCACGGGCAGCACGGCGAACACGAGGCGGTTGTCGCCCGCGCCGGCGATGGCGCCGGCAAGCAGCGGTCCTGCGATGACGGCAACGAACGTCACCACGCTGTTGAGCGAGTTCACGCGCGCGAGCAGGACCTCGTCGTTCGTGAGATAGCGAGGAAATGTCTCGACGGCTGTCGATGCCGCGGCACCGGCAAGTCCCATCACGATTGCCACAACCAGCAGCGACGCCATGCAGACGGGCATGGCGAACACGACGGCGGCCGCGGCGAGCGGCAGTGCCAAAGACGCCACGAGCACGATCCTCGGCCCCGCAGCGTCAATGAGGGCACCGGCAGCCGAGTAGCCCACAAGCATCACGGCATTCATCACGAACACGAGCGCCGAGACCTCTGCCGCGCCCGCATCCAGCACGTAGGTGGCGCAGCCGATGATGCCCACAAAGTAGGCCGCCTGGAACCCCAGCTGGTTGAGAAAACACACTGCGACAAGCCGCCTGAACGTCGCGTCCACGAGCAGCCCCCCCACTTGAGCGTTCATTTCTCGAGGCATTGTAGCGCGAGGCCGTTGCCGATCATGCCGCAGCGACGCCGCCATTCGAAACGACGCCGCCATTCGTAACGACGCCGCCATTGCTGTAGCGTTTATGCATGCTCAGTGGTTCTCCAGCGTGCAAAAACGCCACAGCGCCCGCGCCGGCGTGCAAAAACGCCGCAGCGTCCGGGCCGGCGTGCATAATCGCCACACCATCCGCGCCGGCGTGCCGAAACGCCACACCAACCGCGCCGTTCACCTCGGCAAATCACATAACCGACAATCGCTCTAACTTTTTCTCAATTCTAGAGTAAATACCGGCTAACTAGTGGTATATATGTTGCCAGCAAACGCGGGCGATGGTCGTCCGGGGAAAGGCGCCGCGCCCGCAGCGAAGCCCCACGGGGCAGCAAGGAGAAAGCATGAGCGAGATCATCGACGTGTACGGCCGCCAGGTGCTCGATTCGCGCGGCAACCCCACCGTTGAGGTCGAGGTCACCCTCGACGACGGCTCCTTCGGTCGAGCCATCGTCCCTTCCGGCGCTTCCACCGGCGAGTTCGAGGCTGTCGAGCTGCGCGACGGCGACAAGTCCGTCTACGGCGGCAAGGGCGTCCTCAAGGCCGTCGACCACGTGAACAACGAGTGCGCCGACGCCGTCCTCGGCATGGACGCCACCGACCAGCGCGACCTCGACGCCGCCCTCATCGCCGCCGACGGCACGCCCAACAAGGGCAAGCTCGGCGCCAACGCCATCCTCGGCGTCTCCCTCGCCGCCGCCCGTGCCGCGGCCGAGTCCGTGAGCCTGCCGCTCTACAAGTACCTCGGTGGCCCCAACGCCCACGTGCTGCCCACCCCGATGATGAACATCCTCAACGGCGGCGTGCACGCCACCAACAACGTGGACTTCCAGGAGTTCATGATCATGCCGGTCGGCGCCCCCACCTTCTCCGAGGCGCTGCGCTGGTGCACCGAGGTCTACCACACGCTCAAGTCCGTCCTGGCTGACTCCGGCCACACCACGGGCGTCGGTGACGAGGGCGGCTTCGCTCCCGACCTCAAGACCAACGCCGAGCCGTTCGAGTGGATCGAACGCGCCGTCGAGAAGGCCGGCTTCAAGCCGGGCGAGGATTTCATGTACGCCATGGACCCCGCCACCTCCGAGTGCTTCAACAAGGAGACCGGCCTCTACGAGCTCAAGGGCGAGGGCCGCACGCTCTCCTCTGACGACATGATCGAGTACTGGGAGGAGCTCATCGCCAAGTTCCCGATCATCTCCATCGAGGACGGCCTGGCCGAGGAGGACTGGGATGGCTGGGTGAACCTCACCAAGGCCATCGGCAACAAGGTCCAGCTCGTCGGCGACGACCTGTTCGTCACCAACAAGACCCGCCTCGAGAAGGGCATCAAGCTCGGCGCCGCCAACGCGCTGCTCATGAAGGTCAACCAGATCGGCTCCCTCACCGAGTCCTTCGAGGCCATGGCCACGGCCGAGCGCTACGGCTACGCCCAGGTCGTCTCCCACCGCTCGGGCGAGACCGAGGACACCACCATCGCCGACATCGTGGTTGCCACCAACGCCGGCCAAATCAAGACCGGCGCACCCTGCCGTACCGACCGCGTCGCCAAGTACAACCAGCTCCTCCGCATCGAGGACGAGCTCGGCGACTCCGCCGTCTACGCCGGCATGAGCCCCTTCCGCTTCCTGAAGTAGGACTTTTTCGGAACGTTCGGCCGCCGCGGGTTCGCCTCGCCCCGCGGCGGCCCTACGGAAGCTGGCTCTCACGTCGCTCGACGCGTCGCGCGAGCCGCCTTCCGTAGGGCCAAACACCCCGAGCCCAACTACTGCATGCTCGTGACTGGCATCTGAGTCGCTTTACCCGATGTTCGCGGGCCCTCTCCCCCGCGAACTAAAACTTCAGGGCGCACGTGTCCCCGCACGCTGCGTCCCAAGAGCGCGCATTCGTGTCCCCGCACGACGCGCTCTCTCTTCCCAAGGCGCCCGCGTGTCCCCGCACGCGGGCGCCGCCTTGTCTCGAGAGGCTGCCGAGGTTGGGTCCTATCGCGACGCGTCGTCGTCTGGGAGTGCCTTGCCCTAGGCGCCTACAGCGCGCGCTTCCTTTCCTCGTCTTGCTCGCCCCGCGCGAGCGCGCGTGCGAGCGCGGCAACGACGACAAGGCTCGCCACCGTTGCCGGCAGTGACGAGAGGGAAAGCATCGGCATTCCCATGAGCAGGCCGATGAGGTATGGGACGAGCCAGGCGAGCCACACCACGGTGCTGAGCCTGTGGAAGGCCTCGAGCGCGCGGCCGTCTCGACGAAGCAGCGTCACGAGCGCCCAGACAGCATGGAACAGCATGAGCGCGATGGCGGCGGCGCCCGTGACGGCGTGGACGAGCGGCATGGCCGCGCCGGAATCCGCGCGCGCCATCGCCGTCATGATGGCCGTGCCCGTCGAGTCGCACGCGAGGCCGAACCAAAACAGGACGACGTGGCGCACACGCAGGCTGCCAACCCGCCGTTCCCCAAAGACACCGACCGTATAAAAGACAAGTGCAAGCGTAATGGCCGTGCTTGCAAGCATAAGCTGCACGGACACTCGTATCCCCCACCTTTCCTTGTGAAGTTTCTGAGCGTTGTTCATTTTAGACAGGCCGTATGTCAAGGCTTACCTTTGAAGCCAATAATGATCATCGTTCACGTTCTCGCCACACGGTTCCATGGCGCATTAGAATTAGCTGCGAACCGGACGCTCCGCCTAACAATGCGGAACCGCACCATTTTCCAGCCAGTTGGAGCGACTATGCCAAGAAGGCCTGAGACGAGCAGAGAGAACATCCTTGCGGCCGCAACGGAGCTGGCCCGCAAGGACGGGCTTGCCAAGCTGGGCATTCGCTCGGTCGCAGCCTCGTGCGGTGTGTCCGTTGGGACCATCTACAACTACTTCCCGGATAAGGATGCGCTGGTAACCGGCGTGGTGGGAAGCTTCTGGCACGATGCCCTCGACCCATGGCTCTCTCGGGCGGGCTCCCTCGGGCTCGTCGAGGCTTGCGAGGAACTTGCTGCCTGCCTCGTGGGCCCGCTCTCGGAGTTTCGAGGCAGCTGGATTGCCGAGTCGGAGCTGCGACAACCGCGCAGGGAAGGCGAGGCGAAGCAGGGAGAGAGTGACCTCATTGTCCAAGTCGTCGAGGCGCTCGCTGCATCCGCCCGAGACGATGCCCGCATCGACCAGAAGAAGATGGCCGACGTCGGCGCCCGCGAGCTCGCCAAGCTTTGCTGGCATGAGGCCCGGGATGACGCACGGGAAGGCTCTGCCTCATGCCTGGCGCTTGCCAAGACGATCGAGCTTGCCTTCTACAAGTAAGATATCGGCAGCCAGACCCCACAAGCCGACGACCATCACGGAGTGATGGGCTGGGCCCGGCCAAGCCGGGCCCAGCCCATCTGCGCCACCCGCACGGTACGAATTAGTCACGCCCACTCGGAAACCCACGATGCTGCATCTGGCTGGCATTCGAACGCCCCGGCAAGTCCCCAAGGTTACGAGCGAACGCCTCCAAGTGCGCCTTGCGATGAGATTTCGAGTTTGCTGCCACGAAAACGAAGTTTGTGGGAAACATACGGCACCACCTGACCCTCGCACGGGACAGTCGATGGGCCAACGGGATGCATCGATGGGCATGACAGGCACGCAGAACGGCACTTTCCCGTACTCCTTCAGGGTTGCAAGCCCTTTGCCCGCCCCCTTCAGCGAAAGCGGTACTGCATGGGAGCTATGGCGTTTCCCACAAACTGCGTTTTCGTGGCAGATTTGGGAAAAAACCATCGCAGGGGTCACCAGGCGGCCTCGCGACCACGAGCGTCCAACCAACCAACGAGGATGGCCCGGCCCAAACCCGAGCCTAAGGCGCGCCAACCAACCCGAAAGAACGGCCCGACGCTACGCGCCCTCACTCGAGCCCGAACGGATCCCATGCCGCATCACGGCCCCAAAGACGCCGGCGAGCATCTGCTGGAACAGCGTCCCCATCATGACCGGGAACACGACCTCGCCCGGGAAGAACTGCGCCGCGATTACCGCGCCGGCAGAGATGTTGCGCATGCCCACGCCGAAGCACATCGTCACGTAGGTGGCGTCGTCGGTGCGCAGCAGCCGCGAGAGCCCCATGCCCAACAAAAAGCCGCAGGTGGCAAACGCAAAGATGTAACCCATCATGCCAAACAGCTCGGGCGTGATGTGGCGCATGTAGTCGGCCATCTGCGTGGAGTTGGACGTCATGATGAGCACGAGCAGCACACGCACCGCCGGCGAGATCGTGGGCGAGAGCACCGTGTGGCCCCAGCCGTGCGAAAGCTCGTTCACGAACACACCGGCAATCGCGGGCAGCGCGATCATGAAGACCATCTGCGTCATCATGCTCACCACGTCGAGCTGGACCGTCTCTCCCAGGAGCACCTTGAGCGACAGCGGGATGGTGAAGGGCGCCAGCACCGTGGACACGAGGATGGTGGCCAGGGCCAGCGACAGGTCGCCGCCGTACATGCCGCACCACAGGAAGCACACCACGGCGACCGGCACACAGTACTCCAGCGTGGCGCCGATGACGAGGTTAGGGTTGGCCGCGAACAGGATGCCCGAGAGAGCGCGCGAGGCGGCCGGCATCACCACGAGCGTCACCGCGAGGATGGCGAGCATGTTGCGCGGGTGGCGAAAGACGTCGAGCACGTCGTGCACGTTGTTGTTAAGCGAGCCCTGGAACGTCATGATGGCGAACATCACCGGAACGGCGCGCTCGGTCACGCCGAAGACATCCGGAAACAGGACGCCCGTTACCACGCACAGCGGCGCGATGAACATCATGTGAGACCCGATGGCGTCCCCGAACCTCTTCCAAGCCTCCATGCCCCGGTGCTCTCCCCTCTCGGTCCCTCTTCGAACCGGCCGGCAACCCGCCAGCCGACAGCATACGCGCACGAGATGCGCAGGCGGCCCTCCAACCCCAATTGGCGGCCAGCACGGACGCGGCGACGCACCCCGCCGGGCCCGCGCACGGCCCAAGACACCCGCCCGAATGCCCCAAGACGCCCGCCAAACCCATAATGCCGCGTCCTTTTGGGTATTATGCCGACAAGGCGAAAATCCCACTTCCAGTGGGGTATTATTCCGAAGGCACTTCCGACAGGCAAGGTAAGGACACACGATGGAACACCTTCTTAACATCGACGGCGTCTCGGCTGGCGTCGACGAAAAGCCCATCCTCCACGACATCTCGCTCACCCTCGAGAGCGGCGAGTGCAACGTGCTCATGGGGCCCAACGGTGCCGGCAAGTCGACGCTCGGCCATGTCATCATGGGCGACCCAACCTACCGCACCACCTCCGGCACCATCACCTTCGACGGCGCCGACATCACCGACGACTCGCCCGACAAGCGCTCGCTCGCCGGCATCTTCCTCTCCTACCAGGCCCCCGTCGAGATTCCGGGCGTGCCCCTCTACAGCTTCCTGCGCACCATCTGCCAGAAGCGTCCCGAGCTCAAGATGACCGCCCGCCAGTTCCGCAAGCGCGTGGGCGAGCTCTGCGACGAGCTCGACATGGACTCGTCCTACCTCACCCGCGAGCTCAACGTGGGCTTCTCCGGCGGCGAGAAGAAGAAGGTCGAGATGCTGCAGCTCCTGCTGCTCAAGCCCAAGCTGGCCATCCTCGACGAGACCGACTCGGGCCTCGACGTCGACGCGCTCTCCGTGGTCTCGCGCGGCATCACGGCCTACCGCGAGCAGTGCGACGGCGCCCTGCTCATCATCACGCACAACACGCGCATCCTCGAGCGCGTCGAGGTCGACCGCACCCACGTCATGGTGAAGGGCCACCTCGTGGCCGACGGCGGCCCCGAGCTCATCCCCGAGATCGACCGCGAGGGCTTCGAGCGCTTCGAGGCCACCGAGACCAAGGTCGAGGCGAGCGAGAAGGCGGGCGCGTAGTCATGGCAGACCAGATTCAGGAGGTCGACGTGGACCAGGGCGTCGACGTGCCCGGGGACTCCCCCGAGCGCAAGCGCGCCGAGGTCGCCGACGTCGACCGCAGCATGTACGACTTCGTGAAGCCCGAGCAGGGCTACGAGCGCTTCGCCGACGGCCTCTCCGGCGACATCGTCGAGGAGATCAGCCACAAGAAGGACGAGCCCAAGTGGATGCTCGAGATGCGCCTCAAGGCCCTCGACCTCTACGAGCGCATGAAGATGCCGGCCAACTGGGGCCCGGCCATCGGCGGGCTCGACATGAGCACCATCTCCACCTACGTGGCCTCCGGCTCCAAGCAGGTCAAGGACTGGAATGAGGTGCCCGACGACATCAAAGACACCTTCGAGCGCCTTGGCATCCCCGAGGCGGAGCGTGCGAGCCTGGCCGGCGTGGGCGCCCAGTACGACTCCGAGATCGTCTACCACAACATGAGGGATGAGGTGGCCAAGCAGGGCGTGGTCTACACCACCGTTGAGGACGCCCTGCACTCCGGCTACGAGGACATGGTGCACGAGTACTTCGGCACGCTCATCCCCATGACCGACCACAAGTTCGCAGCGCTGCACTACGCGGTCTGGAGCGGCGGCTCGTTCGTCTACGTGCCGGCCGGCGTGCACCTGGACTTCCCGCTGCAGAGCTACTTCCGCCTGAACGCCGCCGGCGCTGGACAGTTCGAGCACACGCTCATCATCGTAGAGCCCGGCGCCGACCTGCACTTCATCGAGGGCTGCTCGGCGCCCAAGTACAACGTGGCCAACCTCCACGCCGGCGCCGTCGAGCTCTTCGTGAAGAAGGGCGCGCGCCTGCGCTACTCGACCATCGAGAACTGGTCGAAGAACATGTACAACCTCAACACCAAGCGCGCCAAGGTGGAGGAGGACGGCAAGATCGAATGGGTCTCCGGCTCGTTCGGCAGCCACATCTCCTACCTCTACCCCAGCTCCTTCCTCGTGGGCAAGCGAGCGAGCTGCGAGTTCACCGGCATCACCTTCGCCGGTGCCACGCAGAACCTCGACACGGGCTGCAAGGTGACCTTGGCCGCGCCCGACACCAAGTGCTCGGTCGACACCAAGTCGCTCTCCAAGGGAGGCGGCATCTCCACGTTCAGGAGCTCGGTCGTGGTCACCAAGGCCGCCGACAACGCCAAGGCGTCGGTCTCCTGCTCGTCGCTCATGCTCGACGACATCAGCCGATCGGACACCATCCCGGCGATGGACGTTCGCAACGCCACCGCGAGCGTGGGCCACGAGGCCACCATCGGCCGCATCTCGGACGACACCGTGCTCTATCTCATGAGCCGCGGCTGCTCCGAGCAGGAGGCCAAGACCATGGTGGTCAACGGCTTTGCCGACCCGGTCTCGAAGGAGCTGCCGCTCGAGTACGCCGTCGAGATGAACAACCTCATCAAGCTCGAGATGGAAGGAGCGATTGGCTAGATGGCCATCACGCTTGCGGGCGTCGACCAGGCGCCCTCCCAGACTTGGAACTGGCTCAAGATCAACGACTGCGCGATCGAGGTTCCCACGCCTCCCGCCGCAGACCCCGCCACCGAGGTGCCCTCCGCCGCCCGCCGCATCGCGTGCGGTGCCGGCGCCGACGCCACCCAGTGGCTCGACGCCGCGGCCACCCAGCGCCGCTGCGTCATCGTGCCCGCCAACACCGCGGGCGACCACGTGAGCGTCCAGATCGACGCGGCCCTGGGCTCGGTAGCCCAGACCTGCGTCTTCGCGCGCCCCGGTTCGGAGGCCTTCGTCGACGTCGTGGTGGCCGAGGGCCTGGGCGCCGCGGCCGAGAAGTGCGACGTGCGCGCCCACGCCGAGGACAACGAGGCCGCGGCCAAGGCGTCCGACCTGCCTCGCGCCACCGACAGCGCGCCCACCACGAGCGGGCACGCCCTGCGCATCTACGCCGAGGCCGGGAGCCGCGTCCACGTGACGCTGCTCGTAGCGGCCGGCGTGCACGAGCAGTACCTCGACAGCCTCGGCATCACGGCCGACGACCACGCCGAGGTCACGGTGCGCCAGTACGTCATCGGCGCGGGCACCACGGCGCTCGGCACCAACGTGGACCTCGCCGGCGACCGCAGCCGCCTCGACCTCACGCTTCGCTATCTGGCGGGCGCGGGCGGGCAGCTTGACCTCGGCTACTCCGTGACCATGCGGGGCAAGAAGGGCCGCGCCAACCTCGACATGACCGGCGTGCTCACGGACGACGCCCACAAGAGCCTGCGTGCCACGATCGACCTCGTGCACGGCTGCAAGGGCGCCAAGGGCTCCGAGCAGGAGACCGTACTCGTGGCCGGCGACGACGTGGTTAACAAGACGCTGCCCGTCATCCTCTGCGACGAGGACGACGTCGAGGGCGCCCACGGTGCCGCCATCGGCTCGGTGAGCCCCGAGCAGCTCGTCTACCTGCAGGACCGCGGCCTCTCCGAGGACGAGGCGCTCGAGCTCTTCAGCCGCGCCATCGTCGACGACGCCGCCAACACCCTGCCGGGTTCGGCGCCCGCGGCCGTGGTCTCCTGGGCCCGCACGGCCCTGGGCGTCGCGGCCGCCGACGAGATCGCCGACGCCCTCGAGCTCAGCGACCACCCACTCCGGACCACCTCCGACGAAGCCGGCTCCACCAGCCAGACCGAAAGCGAGGCGTGACCTATGGCAGACGCCACCGACATCACGACCAATCCGTATAAGGCCGACTTCCCGCTGCTCGCGGCGCATCCCGAGCTGTCCTTCCTCGACAGCGCGGCCACCGCGCAGCGCCCCGCCACCGTCCTCGACGCCGAGCGCCGCTTCTACGAGACCATGAACGCCAACCCGCTCCGCGGCCTCTACAAGCTTTCCGTCGACGCCACGGCCGCCATTGAGGAGGCGCGCGGCAAGCTCGCCGCCTTCCTCGGCGCCAAGGATAAGGACGAGGTCATCTTCACGAGGAACGCCTCCGAGGCGCTGAACCTCCTCGCGAAGACCCTCGGCCCCACCGTGCTCGAGCCCGGTGACGAGGTTGTCATCACCATCATGGAGCACCATTCCAACCTCATCCCCTGGCAGCAGGTCTGCCGCGCCACGAGCGCCAAGCTCGTCTACCTGCGCCCGGACAAGGGCTCCAAGGGCGACTTCGAGATCTCGCCCGAGGAGGTCGCGGCCAAGATCGGCCCGCGCACCAAGATTGTCTCCGTCACGCACGTCTCCAACGTGCTCGGCGTCGAGAACGACGTGCGCGCCATCGCCGACGCGGCGCACGCCGTGGGCGCCACCGTCATCGCCGACGGCGCGCAGTCGCTGCCCCACGTGCACGTGGACGTCGAGAGGCTTGGCGTGGACGCCTTCGCCTTCTCCGCCCACAAGCTGGGTGGCCCCATGGGCATCGGCGGCCTCTGGGCGCACCGCGCGCTCCTCGAGAGCCTGCCGCCCTTCCTCACCGGCGGCGAGATGATCGACTCCGTGACCGAGACGGAGGCCGTCTGGGCGCCCATCCCCGAGAAGTTCGAGGCCGGCACGCAGGACGCCGCGGGCATCTACGCCACGGGAGTCGCCATCGACTACATCGAGGCGCACGACCGCGACCAGCTCGAGGAGCGCGAGCGCAACCTCGCCGCCTACCTCGCCGGGCAGCTCGAGGCCCTCGACTTCGTGGACCTCGTGGGCCCGGCCGACCCGCGCCACCACGTGGGGGCCGTCTCGTTCAACGTGCGCGGCATCCACCCGCACGACGTCTCGAGCCTGCTCGACACCAAGGACGTGGACATCCGCGCCGGCCACCACTGCGCGCAGCCGCTGCTCACCTGGCTTGGCATCGAGAGCTGCTGCCGCGCCAGCGTGGCGTTCTACAACGACAAGGCCGACATCGACCAGCTCGTCGACGGCCTCAGGTTCGTCTGGGGGGTCTTCCATGGCTAACGCAGGTGGCGGCGTCTACAGCCGCGCGCTCATGGACCACGTGAGCAACCCCGACTACAAGTACAAGATGGACGACCCCACGCTCACGCACGAGGGCATCAACCCCAGCTGCGGCGACGACCTCGTGCTTGACGTGCGCCTGGGCGACGACGGCAAGATCGCCGAAGTCTCCTGGACGGGCCACGGCTGCGCGGTCTCTCAGGGCTCGGCCGACATGATGAGCGACCTCATGGTGGGCGAGACCCCCGAGGACGCCCGCAAGCTCTGCCATCTCTTCGGCCAGATGATCCGCGGCGAGCAGAAGGACCCCGACACGCTCGACGAGCTCGACGAGGCCAGCTGCCTCGAGTCCATCTCGCACATGCCGGCGCGCGTGAAGTGCGCCGAGCTGGCCTGGCGCACGCTCGACGAGATGCTCGCCCACCCCGAGGCCTCGGAGCGTACCTCCCCCACCTCGACGGAGGACGGCACGGACGAGAACGGCAACCCCGTGGCGGGCGCCGGTGCCGCGCCCAAGGCCCCCACGGTCCTCGACTGCGCGCTCGACGGCCACCTGCCCGCCCGTGCGCCCGAGGACAAGGCCTAGCCATGGCCTCCGGTATCTCGACCAAGGGTCGCTACGCGCTGCGCGTCATGGCCGACCTCGCCGTCTCCCAGGAGCGTGGCGAGTGGGTGTCGCTCGGCGACATCTCCAAGCGCCAGGGCATCTCGCGCAAGTACCTCGAGCAGGTCATGGCGTCGCTGCACAAGGCCGGCTTCGTGACGAGCCAGCGCGGCAAGGGCGGCGGCTACCGGCTTGCCAAGGACGCGTCCGACTACACCCTGGGTCAGATCATCCGCGTTGCCGAGGGCAGCTCGTTGGCGCCCGTGTCGTGCCTCGACTGCGCCAGCGGCACCCTCTGCCCACGCTCGGAGCTCTGCCCCACCCTGCCCGTCTGGCGCGAGCTGGGACACATCATCAGCACCTACCTCGACAGCAAGCGGCTCTCGGACATCACCGTGGGCATGCGCGCCGCCGAGGAGGCCGAGGGTGCGCTCGCCGGCATCGAGGGCCTCTGCAAGTAGGCGTGGGGTAAGGCGAAGAACGTCAACGAGGTCATCAGGCGCTGGCCCATGCTGGGCTACCTGCACTTCTCCGTGGCAACGTTCGAGCGGTGGGTACCTCGCGACGTTCCCGAGGGCACCCGGTTCGAGGTACGGGCGAAGGAGGGCGCGAGAGGGCGCAGGCTCAAGAGCGCTCGGCGCGAATGAGGGCTCGGCACAAGAGGGGCCTCAATTCAGACATGAAGGGCAGAGAGGAGCCGCGCAAGCCCCTCTCGACCCTTTCTTTTTGGCAGTTGCCTGGAGGATGGATGACCGCTTCACGCTTGATGCGGCCCCGCTGGCCTCGGCATGGCCCCGCCGGGCCTCGACGCGGCTCCGCTGGGTCTCGGCGCGACTCCGCTAGCCCCTTGCCGCCGCGCGCACGGCCTCGGCCTCCGGATGGGCGCCCTCGGTGGCCACCACCATGGCGCACACGCGATTAGCGCAGGCGATGGCGTCCTCGATGCCGTCGCCACGGTGCAGGCAGGCCATGACGGCGCCGATGTGGGCGTCGCCGGCCCCAATCGTGTCAACGATGCGCTTCTCGGGCGCCTTGGGCACGGTGCCGCACGCGTCGCCCGCCTCGTAGGAGCAGCCCTTATTGCCGAGCGTCACGAAGACCGTGTTGCCCGTGCGGTCGGCCAGAATCGACGACGCGCCACGCGAGACGGTCATCTCCTCGCCCGCGATGCGATCGGCGCACAGCTGCGCCTCGGAGCTGTTGAGGTGCAGGATGGGGTGTAGGTCGTAGATGCGGTCGAGCAGGTCGGCCGGCACCTTGGCCGGACGCGGGCCCGGCGTGAAGAAGATGGTCTTGCCCGCGCAGCGCCGCTCGAGGAAGTCGACGATGTAGGGGCCCGAGGGCTCCTCGATCTCGAGGCCGCAGACGTAGACGTAGTCTATTTCGTCTATGTCGATGCGGTCGAACCACTCCCGGCGATAGCGGTAGTCGGCCCCATGATGGGCAATGAAGGTGCGTTCGCCGCCAGGCTCCACAAAGCAGAAGCAGCAGCCGTTCTCGCCCTCGGCGTCGGCGATGGGCGAGGTGATGCCCTCCTTGGCCAGGCTCGTGCGAACGAAGTGGCCGTACGGACCCGTGCCGATGGGGCTGAACAGGACGGCCGGCTCGCCCAGCGCGTGCATCACCCAGAAGGCGTTGAATGCGCATCCGCCCAGCGTCATGCGCTGCTCGTGCGCGATGACGTCCTCGGCGGTGTGCGGCAGGTGGTCGATCCTCAGGACCACGTCCGCGCAGGCGACGCCGATGACCAAGATCTTTCCCACAGCCCGCTCCTTCCGGCAGCCTCGCGAGGAATCGCGCTCGCTCGTGAAGCACTCCTTGCCCAGCCCTCGCATGGTACCACCTTGGTCGGCGAATCCTTACTCTGCGCTTACAGAAAGGCTCAGAGCGATTGCGGGCCGATCCCATGCGACCTGCCTCTAAGACGTTTGCAAGCTATCCCCACGTAGGCAAGGGCCAGAGCCGCGCGCGAGTTGGCCCCATGCTGACGAGCGGCAAAGCCGCGCGCAGGACGCACCAAGCAGATAGGCGTCATAGCCGCGCGCGGGACGTTTCCAGGCAGACGGGCGCCAGAGCCGCGCGCGGGACGTTTCCAGTCAGACGGGCGTTGTGAATATCTGACCTTGTGGTCACACTGGCCGGTTTACCATGCATGGGCGACGTTGGCTTGCGCTCGTATTGGCCATCAAGGGCCTCATTGGCCCCGCAAAGAACCGTCAAATCCTATGGATGGCCCTCTTTATTTCGATTAATAGATGACTCGCCCTCGATATGCGTCACCAAGACAACGCCAAGGCGCAGCCAAATGGGAGGCTGGAGAGCCACAAGGCAAGGTAAGTTGGCCTTCGTGACCATCAAACGAGTAATAGACGGCTAGAGAGGTCTGCAGGCCTGCTACAAAGGCCTCAGGCGAGCAAACCCGAGACGAAGAGCAGATAAGCGGAGGGGCGGCACGCCGAACAACACAGATACTGTGAGCTGGCCGGATGAGGGGGAGCCGGAAACCCACGCAATGGGCCAACGCGGCAGCAGTGAAAAGGCACACAGGAAAGACCAGGTAAGCAGGAACAAAAAGGCCGGAGCCTTTAGGCTCCGGCCTTTGATATCACTAAGACAGCCAAGGAGGCAGGCGCTTGAATGCGAGAGACAAGCGCCAGAGTCTCAGGGGCAGACTACTTGGTGCGGTACCAGCCGCCGCCCCAGATGCTGCGGTACGAGACACCCACCCTGGGGTTGCCGGCGTCAATCATATTGCCACCGCCCATGTAGATGCCCACGTGGCCGCCCCAGCAGACGATGTCGCCCGCCTGCGGGTTGGAGGTCGAGCGACCCCAGCCGCCCTGCGACTCGGATGTGCGCGGCAGCGAGATGCCCGCCTGCGCGTAGCACCACTGCACGAAACCAGAGCAGTCGAACGAGCTCGGACCAGTGGCGCCGTAGACGTACTTGGAGCCGACCTTGCTCCACGCGGCAGAGACGATGGCGTTGCGCTGCGAACTCGTGAGACCGCTGCCGGAGTTGGAGCTGCTGGAGCTCGGCTTGGAGGTAGTGGTGTTGCTCGCATGGCTGCCGCCGCCGTTACTCTGGGCAGGGGCATCGTCGTTGCTGGAGGAGTCGCCACCACCGTTGTTGGTGGTCGTCTCAGTCTGCTGGGTCTCCGAGCCGCCGTTGTCGGCGCCAACCGTGTCCGTGGCGGCCACGTAGTTTCCGCCGTCGGCCGTGGCCTGCTGCTGGGCGGCCTGCTGCGCCGCCTGCTGAGCGGCCTCGTAGGCGGCCTGCTCCTCGGCGATCTTGTCCTGGACCTGCTGGTCAAGCGAGCTCACGTACGACTGGGTCTCGGAGACCTTGGCGTTGAGCTCGTCTTGCTGGGTCTGCTGGTCGGAGAGGAGCTTCTGCTGCTCGGCCTTCTTGGAGTTGAGGTCGTCCTCGATGGACTTGACCTGCTGGATGGCCTGGGCGTCAGACTCGCTCACCTTGGAGGCGTAGTACATGCGGCTCACGAGGTCGTCGAAGCTGTTGGAGTCGAAGATGATCGACGCCAGCGACACGCCGCCGGTCTTGTAGTTGGTCGCCACGCGGCTGGAGAGCACCGCCTGCGCCTGTTCGAGCTCGCCCTGCTTCTGCTCGATCTCGGCGTTAGTGGCATCGAGGTCGGACTGGGTCTGGTTGACCTGCTCGCTCATGGCGGAGGCCTGGTCGTAGAGGTCGTTCAGGTGCGCGTTCGCATCGTCGAGCTGGGCCTGGAGCTCGGCAGAGGTGTCGGCCAGAGCCAGCGTGGGCAGGCTGGTGAACGCGGTCGCGCCAATCATGGCCGCAACGCTGAAACGCGCGATGGAGGTTCGTATCGTCACGGTACTTCCCTTTCGCTTGCCTACAGAGAAAGGCAGCTCAGGACCCTGAGGCCCGCTGCCGAAGTGTGCGAGGACAGTGGCTGCGTTTGGCCCGCGCAAGGCGCCAGACCGGGTTCGATTGGTCTCTCTCACCGAAATTGCCGTCTTAATGGTAGCTTTTACGCGAGGGTCGACCAACTCGATGTGGAAGCCCCGTGAACCCCCCTGCTCACACGGTCGTTACTTGAGGGTTTGACAAGGTTCATGGTGCGCAACAGGACAGGGCGAGGATGCATCGCGCGACAGGACAGGGCGAGACGGGCGAAACGCTTAAGGAGACACACCTCATGGCCACGTCGACCGGGCAAGGCAGGCCGGGCGAGATGCGTCCGCACCGTCAGCTGCCCAACTGCCCCAGCCAACGCAAAAAGGCGGGGCCGGCACGCAGCCAGCCCCGCCCTCATGAACGCGTGTCGAACGCCTGTCGCCCCGGCGAGCGAGACGCTAGTTCCGCCTGTCGCCTCGGCGAGCGAGGTGCTAGTTCCGCCTGTCGCCTCGGCGAGCGAGGTGCTAGTTCCAGCCCTTGCCCTCGGAGCCGAAGTCGTGGATGAGCTTCTTGGTGTGCTCGACGATGGCCTGCTTGCCCGGGAGGAGGAGCTTGCGGGGGTCAAAGCCCTTGCCCTGCTGGTCCTTGCCCTCCTCGATGTACTTGCGCGTGGCCTCGGCAAAGACGACCTGAAGGTCGGTGTTGACGTTGATCTTGGAGACGCCGAGCTTGATGGCCTTCTGGACCTGGTCCAGGGGGATGCCGGAGCCACCGTGCAGGACGAGCGGCAGGTCGCCCGTGAGGGCCTTGATCTCGCCGAGGCGCTCGAAGGAGAGACCCTGCCAGTCGGCCGGGTAGATGCCGTGGATGTTGCCGATGCCGCAGGCGAGGAAGTCAACGCCGAGGTCGGCGATGGCCTTGCACTGCTCGGGGTCGGCCAGCTCGCCGGCGGAGGTCACGCCGTCCTCGGTGCCGCCGATGCCGCCAACCTCGGCCTCGACGGAGATGCCCTTGGAGTGGGCGAGCTTGACGATCTCGGCCGTGCGGTCGATGTTGGTCTGGAAGTCGGCCTCGTGGGAGCCGTCATACATGACAGAGGTGAAGCCGGCCTCGATGCACTGGAAGCAGGCCTCGTAGGAGCCGTGGTCCAGGTGCAGGGCAACCGGCACGGTAATGTTCTTGTCCTCGACGAGCTGACGCACCATGTCAGCGACGACCTTGAAGCTGGTCTGCCACTTGGCGGCACCAGAGGTGCACTGGATGATGACCGGGCTCTGCGTCTCCTCGGCGGCGTCGAGGATGGCGGTGGCCCACTCGAGGTTGTTGGTGTTGAAGGCACCAATGCCGTAGTGACCCTTCTCGGCGTGCTGAAGCATAGTGGCTGCATTGACGAGCATGTCATTACCTCCGTTGTTGAAGACCGACACTCGAACCATCTGGAAGTATACCCACGCCCACGACTCCGTGGGTTGACTATTTGACGAATTCTGCAGGTAGATTGGGTGGTTGTCCCGATAACATGGTCATTTGGGGGCCACGGTTCAGTGGTCATCTTGATTTGGTGGCGCACGCGTAAGCGCCGCCGGGGCGTCTTCGGACGCCCGGCACCAGAAAGCGCGCGTCACAGCAAAGGGGCGACCCGGCACACGTCGGACCGCCCCTCCTCACACGCTATATGCAGGCCGCACGACCCTACTCGGCCGCGCAAAAACCCTCGGCCAGCACCGCTACTTTGTGGCGTCCGCGACCTCGCGCTCCTCCACGGGCGCGGCCTTGGGAGCGGGGGCGTCCGCATGGAAGCCGCAGTGGCACGCGGCGGCAGCGGCGGCCTTCTCGGCCTTCTCCCTCTCGATGGCCTCCCTGGTCTCCTCGCGCATGAACTCCTCGGTGGGAGAGCCCTCGAAGCCCCTGTGGCCCTCGCGCCTGAACTTCTCCATGTCCGACTTGGCCATGCCCTGGGACTCGTCGGTGTGGCGCTTCTCGTAGAGGTTGTCGCTCTTGTCGTTCCAGATGCGCTCGGCCACGGGTGCCCAGGCGACGGCGGCGGGCACCGTCTTCTCGGCGAGCTCCTCCGGCGTCTCCTCGGCCACGAGGTCGGTGTTGTGGGCGTGGGCCTCCTTGACCATGGCGCCCAGGATCTTGGGGTTCTCGAGCATGGGGCACGGACGCAGGTGGTTGCCGTTGAACGGCTGGTTCTCGTAGTACTTCATGAAGATGGGCGAGCGCAGCGCGTCGAGCAGGCTCATGTCGTGGATGTTGGCGTTGGAGTAGTGGATGAACACGCACGGCTCCACGTCACCCGCGGCGTTGATGTGCAGGTAGCGACGGCCGCCGGCGATGCAGCCGCCCACGTACTCGCCGTCGTTCTGGAAGTCGAGCGTGAAGAGCGGCTTCTTCTCGCGCATCTCGCGAATGAAGTGATACATGTGCTCGCGCTGCTCGGGCGTGGGGATGAGGTCGGCCGTGGCGGCCTTGCCCACCGGCATGAAGTGGAAGTACCAGCAGAACAGGGCGCCCTCGTGAATCATCCAGTCCATGTTCTCCTCGGTGGCCACCGTATCTGCGTTGGCCTTGGTCCAGCAGCAGGAGATGCCGAACGGGAGCTCGTGCTCGCGCAGGAGGCCCATGGCCTTCTCGATGGCCTTGTACACGCCGTTGCCGCGACGGGCGTCGGTGGTGTGCTCGTTGCCCTCGGCGGAGATGGCAGGCACGAAGTTGCCCACGCGGATCATGTCCTGGCAGAACTTCTCGTCGATGAGCGTGGAGTTGGTGAAGCACAGGAAGATGCAGTCGGGGTGCTTCTCGCAGATCTTGATGAGGTCCTTCTTGCGGGTGAGCGGCTCGCCGCCGGTGTAGATGTAGACATGCGTGCCGAGGGCCTTGCCCTGCGTCACGATCGAGTCGATGTCGTCGAACGAGAGGTTCTGCTGGTGGCCGTACTCGGCAGCCCAGCAGCCGATGCAGTGCAGGTTGCAGGCGCTCGTCGGGTCAAGCAGGATGGCCCAGGGGATGTTGCACTTGTACTTCTCGCGGCTCTTCTCCTGGACGGGCCACGCCATGAGGTTGCCGTCGACGAGCAGCGCCTTGAGCAGCTTGGTGCGCATATCGGGGTTGAGCTGGAACACCTTCATGATGAGCTGGTACCAGTTGCCGCGGCTCTTGATGACGTCGGTGAACGCCTTGCGCTGCGCGGGAAACACGCTGTCCGGCACGAGCTTGTTCACGAGGTCCATGATCTTGTCGACATGGCCCGCCGGGTCGTCATTCAGGTAGTCGATGAGCTTGTCAAGTGCGGCACGCTCAGCAGCCTGCGTAAGTCCCATAGTTTCGCTCCCTCTTCCCAAACGCGTCACACGTCTCTTCCGGCGCCGATCGCAGCCGGGACCCAGCGTCCCTCGCGCCAGGTACATTATGTAAACCTGCGTGCATAGTACCCCTGATTTGGGCGAGTAAACCGTGTTCGGAAACTCTATTGAAGGTTATTTTCAACACCTGGAAACATATGTCCATGCCAGTGGGGACAACTTTGCCGGTTGCTTCGCATGAGCTTACGTTTGCGTGACGCGCGGAGGGGTGGGGCAAAGCCGGCGATGCGGGGCCGGGAGAGCGCCGCGGCAGGTCGGTCCGAGGCCTTGCCGGCCGGGGCGCCGCGACGACAAGGTCCCCGACCCCCTAGCGCCAGCTCCTCTCGAGAATCGCCGTGACGTCGTCCTGCGTGAGCGGCACGGGGTCGTGCGAGAACAGCACGCCGTTGGTCTCGAGCGCCTTGGCCGCGATGGCCGGCAGCTCCTCGTGCGTGATGCCCCAGTCGCTCATGGCAAGCCCGTCCACGCCGCACGCGCGCTCGAGGCGCTCGTACTGGTCGATGAAGGCAAGCGGGCCGCGCGCGGCAACGTCGGCGTCGGTGGCGCCCATGAGCCGGGCCATGTCCTCATAGCGCTCGTCGCAGGCATGGGCGTCGATCATGTGGCGGTGGTAGGCACCCGCGATCATGATGAGGCCCGCGCCGTGGGGCAGGCGGTGGTGATGCGCGCTCATGCCGTGCTCGGTGCCGTGGCAGCCCGTCGTGCCCGACGCGTCCATCGCGTAGCCGCCCAGCGTGTTGGCAAACGCCAGCTGGGTGCGAGCCTCGAGGTCGGCACCGTCGTTCACGCAGGCGGGAAGCGCCGCGGCGGCGTTTCTGATGCCCTCGCGGCAGATCATGTCGCCCATGGGGTTGCGAAGGTTGGAGATGTAGCACTCGATGCTGTGGAACATCGCGTCGAAGCCCTGGTAGGCCGTGAGGCGCGGCGGTACCGTGAGCATGAGCTCGGGGTCGACCACCGACAGGCGCGGGAACAGGCGCGGCTCGCCCAGGCGAAGCTTCTCCTCGGTCTCCTCCTGCGAGATGATGCCGCCGGCGTCCACCTCCGAGCCGGTGCCGGCCGTGGTGGTCACGCACACGAGCGGCAGCGGGTCGTTGGGCATGGGCAGGCCCTTGGCCGTGCCACCGTTGACGAAGTCCCAGATGTCGCCCGGCTGCTCGGTGCCGTCCGCGGCGCGGTGCGGGTTGGCGGCCGCGGCGCAGATGCCCTTGGAGCCGTCCATGACCGAGCCGCCACCCAGTGCCAGCACGAAGTCGCAGCCGCGCTCGCGGGCCAGCCGGGCGCCGGCGTTCACCGTCTTGCGCAGCGGGTTCGGCTCAATGTGGTCGAAGAGCTCGTGGGCGACGCCCGCCCGGTCGAGCTCGGCCTCCACGCGGGCCAGGTAGCCGTTGGCCTTCACTGACTTTCCGGCCGTGGTCACGACGAGTGCCTTGGTTCCCGGCAGCCGCTGGTCTCCCAGCTCGCCCAACTTGCCCGGGCCAAAGAGCACGTGCGTGGGCGCAAAGAAGTTGTATGGGTTCATGGCCATCCCGCCTTCACTCGAGTCTCCCGGTCGCCTCCATTCTAGGATTCTCGCGGGGCCCGGCCCCCGCCTTGTGCACAGGGCACGCGATTCGCCGGAACGCCGCCGACTCCGTTGACGCCCTCGGCGTCAACCCTCAGGTTCTGCCTTATGCACGCCGTGCGTGCCCCGCCAGACGCTTTGCCCCACCCCGCCGGATACCGTGCGTGCCCCGCCGGCCGGCCACCATAGTCGCCCGCCGCCCCCAGCCCGAGTGAGCCACACGCAATCTAGCGGGCGCTCGCAAATTCGAGTCTTCGCACTTTGGAGTTGTGAACGACTTTGCGGGCCGTTTTCGCGATACCCTGAGTACAAACGCCAGATAACCTACTTGGACAGGTCGCGAAAGGCTCCAAAAAACCGTTCACAACTCGAAAGTGCGAAGACGGCATTCCGCGATTCCCACGTAGATCGCGTGTCGCCCCCGCCAACCGCTCGAAAGGACCCCCATGACCCTCACGCAGCTGCGCTACATCGCCAAGGTCGCCGAGTGCGGCTCGATCACCGAGGCGGCCCGGCAGCTCTACATCTCGCAGCCGTCCCTCTCGGCTGCCATCCGCGAGCTCGAGGGCGAGCTGGGCATCCAGATCTTCAACCGCAGCGCGCGCGGCATCTCGCTCACCACCGACGGCTCGGAGTTCCTCTCCTTCGCGCGCCAGATCCTCGAGCAGACCGAGCTCGTCGAGCAGCGCTACGCGCACGCCAAGCCGTCCAAGCGCCTGTGCGCCATCTCGGCCCAGCACTACGCCTTCGCCGTGAACGCGTTCGTGCGCCTGCTCGAGAGCATCGACGCACCCGAGTACGAGCTCACCCTGCGCGAGAGCCGCACTTACGAGGTGTTCGAGGACGTGGCGGGCTACCGAAGCGAGCTTGGCATCATCTACCTCAGCTCGTTCAACGAGAAGGTGCTGCGCAAGCTCATGCGCGAGAGCCACCTCAGCTACACGCCGCTGTTCGACGCGCCGCCGCACGTGTTTCTGAGCGAGCGCCACCCGCTGGCGCACGCCGAGCGCGTGACGCTTGCCGAGCTCGACGACTACCCCTACCTCTGCTACGACCAGGGCACGCACAACTCGCTCTACTTCTCCGAGGAGCTCCTGCCCTTCGAGAGCCACCGCAAGACCATCGTGGTGACCGACCGCGCCACGCTCTTCAACCTGCTGCGCGGGGTGGACGGCTACACCATCTGCTCGGGCGTGCTCAACAGCAACCTCAACGGCAGCGACATCGTGTCGGTGCCGCTCGAGACCGACGAGACCATGCAGCTGGGCTACCTCACCAACGACCGAGCGAGCCTCTCGCCCATGGCCAGGCGCTACCTCGCCGAGCTGCGCAAGCTCATCGCCGCCGACGGCTTCGAGGTGCTGAGCTAGGGGCGATGGGCCAGGCCGGGCCGGGCAGGCCCGGTTGGCATGCGGGTCCCCGCCACGGAAAAACCGAAAGCCAGCCCTGCGAAAGGCCTTGTTTCCTCGGCCAGCGGGGTTCTACGCGGCGACGCGTTCGGGAATATGTGTGCGAGAAGACGCGTTGCGTCACAATCGGTGCGGCCCAACCCCGCCACGACCCAACCACGCCAAGCCCGCGCAGGCGCCGCGCCTGGCGCACCCGACGACCCCTGCCCCGCACAAAGCCAAGGAGACCAACATGAGCAATGACACCACCGGCGCCCCCGACGCCTCGCTCCCCATCGTCATCCCGCCCACCGGGCCCAAGGCGCCCGTACCGGCGGCCGACGGCCCCTCCCCCATCGAGGGACGTCTGCGCAAGGCACCGCTTCGCGTGCCCGACACCTACGACGAGTGCAGCGGCTTCACGCTCTTTGGCCGCAAAATCCGGTCGCTGCTCTACTCCACCGACGTCGCCGTGATCCGCAACTCCAACGCCGACGCGATCTTTGCCGTCTACCCGTTCACCGCGCAGCCCGCCATCACCCAGGCGCTGCTCACGGTGGCCGAGGCGCCGCTGTTCGTGGGCGTGGGCGGCGGCACCACCACGGGCCGGCGCGCGGCCGAGCTCGCGGCCGTGTCCGAGATGCAGGGCGCGGCGGGCGTGGTGCTCAACTCGCCCGCGACCACCGAGATGGTCTCGCACATCGCCACGACGGTGGACATCCCCGTGGTGGCCACCATCACCAAGTTCGACGACGAGGCCGCCGAGAAGGTCTACGCAGGCGCGCGCATCGTCAACGTGGCGGCAGGGCGAAACACCGCCGCCGTCATCGCCGAGCTGCGCGCAGCCTTCCCCAACCTGCCGATCATCGCCACCGGCGGGCACGACGCGGGAACGGCACAGGCCACGGTTGCCGCCGGCGCCAACGCGCTCATCTGGGCACCGCCCAGCGTGGTGCAGCTGCAGAAGGACATGATGGTTCGCTACCGCGCGGGCAAGGGCGCCCACGACGATGACGAGCCGACCGCCGAGGCCACCGTGCCGCCGGTGGCCGACATCACCGACATGCCGGTGGCCGACGTCCCCGCGGGCGTGGTCACCACGGTGCCGCCCGAGGCCGAGGCGGCCCCGGTGGTCACGAAGGGCTTTGTGAGTCCCTTCCACGGCAGGCTCCCCCGCCTCAGGCGCAAGGGCTAGCATCGTCCGCACGGCCGGGGCGCGGCGCGCTCTAACCCGCGCGCCGCGGTCGCACACGCCGGACACGAGTCCTGCCCCACACAGGCTCCGATAAACGCAGAAGACGTTTCTGAAAAAGGTATCTAAGCAGATTCCTTTTTCAGAAACGTCTTCTGCGGAGAGTCTCCCGTGTTGAAGGCAGATTCCTTTTTCAGAAACGTCTTCTGC
>NZ_CAAKOQ010000061.1 GCF_901212675.1 Olsenella uli | reverse complement strand
GGCTGCAGGCTTTGGCGCCGTGTGTGCTGGGACCCGCAGCGGGCTGTGGGAAGCGCGGACGAAGCCCGTGCGATCGGTTTTTGAGATTCGTGCCACGAAAACGCGGTTTGTGGGACAGGGGTTGCCTGGTCAGTGCTGGTTGGGGTGCGACCTTGCCTCTGCCGGGGCGTTTGGGATGCGAATCAAGCCGATTCGAGACCCGGAAGTGTGCCTCTTGGGGCTTGGCGAGCGGGCTGGAAGGCGATAGTCAGGGGCCACGGATTGGGCCTGTCCCACAAACTGCGTTTTCGTGGCAGAAAATGCGTTTTCTCATCGCAGGCCTGCGGGGAGACGGTTGTCCCGGAAAGTCCCGGACGAGGGCGCAAGCTGGCGTCCGGAGTTGGGATTGGCGGCAGGGTCCAAGGCGCGTTGCGGGTTTCGGGTGGCTGGGCTCGGTTCCCGTGGCCTTGGCCGCGGGAACCGGTGAAAGGGTCCGGAGCTCAAAGAGGCTACGGAGCCAGAGGCGGCCATATCAGCCGCGCTGCCAAAAAGGCGCGGGCAGCCGGAAGACCGACCGCCCGCGCGAACGAGGTTTGTGCGTGTGCGGGAAAACTTGCAGGAAGAGCGCTATACAACGTCCCTAGTAGATTCCGCGGTTGCGGCCCTGACGGTCGCCGGGACGGCGACGGGGCTTGCCGGCGCCGCCGCGCGGCGCGCCGGAGCCCCCGCGACCCTGGGCGCCCTGACGTCCGCGCCCACCCTGCGAGCTGCGGCTTTCCTGCGAATCGCGGGCTCCGCGCGTGCCGCGGGCAACGACGCCGTGGTGGCGCTCAC
>NZ_CAAKOQ010000060.1:32439-73575 GCF_901212675.1 Olsenella uli | reverse complement strand
GCACGGGCGCCCGCCCGCGCCGCGTGGCCTGGTGCCGCGTCCCGGCCGCCGTCAGCTCGACGGCCGCGCCTACCAGCTGGGACAGGGCCGCGGCCGGGGCCTGAGCGGCGTCGGCACGGGGCGGGGCGGCCTGCTCGGCACCGCGCTTCCCGTCTCACCTCGCTCGCTCGTCACCCTTGCCGGCGGCGTCTGCGCCCTCGTGCTCGTCTCGCTCGTGGTGCGCTGTGCCCTTCTGCCCGGGCCCGGGCGCGCCTACAACGGCAGCGGCGGCATGGAGGGCCTGTTGCTCTTCTCGGATGACGAGGACGCCGTTTTTGCCGCGTCGCTGCTGCTTCCCGACGAGCTCACGCCCATCCTGCCCGGCTCGCCCACGATCAGCGGCACCACCGCGAGCGGCGGCTCAGTCCTCCAGGAGCTCACCGACGCCACCCACGCCATCGAGCAGGCGGGCTTTGCGGTCGGCTACGCGATGCTCGACCTCTCGACCGGCGTCTCGGTGAGCTACAACGCCGACGCGCAGTTCTACTCGGCGAGCTCGATCAAGGGGCCCTACGTCACGAGCGTCGTGCGCTACGAGCTGGGCGACAGTGCCCAGTCGAGCGAGGGCAGCCGCATCTCGGCCATCATCGAGAGCTCGGACAACGCCGCCTACTCCAACATGCGCGACGCCTATGGCAACTCGTCGTTCGCCGCGCTGGTGGACGCCTCGGGCGCGGCCCAGATGCCAAGCCACGGGGCCACGAGCGCCGTGGCCAAGGCGGCGGCCGCGCAAAGCGGCGCGAGCATCGCCGACAACAAGTACGAGTTCTTCACGCCCAACCAGATGCTCGCCCTCTGGCAGCAGTGCTACGAGTTTCTGAGCTCGGGTAAGCCGGGTGCCTCGTGGCTTGCCAGCGTCTTCGAGACGCCGGAGACCTCGGCCATCCGCGTGACGGCCGGGACCCTGGGAACCACCTGGTCAAAGGCCGGCTGGTATCCCGCGGGAGACGCCGGCTTTGGCACCACCGTCGATGCCGGCGTGGTGCGCACCTCCACCGGAGACGTGCTGGTGAGCGTGATGACCACCGAGCCGGAGAACTTCGCCGCCATCGAGAGCGTGCTGAGCCCCCTGCTCGCCCTGCGGTCGACGCTGGCGTAGCTGCGTCGGCGCGACTCGGCCCAACACCCCCCCCGACACAAAATGCGGCCCACAGGCACCTTCGCCTGCGGGCCGCACTCCTTACCCAACCGCCGTGCCCCAGCCTAGAACTCGCCGATGAAGCGGACCTCCGGCTCGAGGTGGACGCCAAACTGGCGCTGGACCTCGTCCTGGACGTGGGCGATGACGGCGCGGACGTCGGCCGCCGTGGCGCCGCCCAGGTTCACGACGAAGCCGGCGTGCTTGGTGGAGACGGCCGCCCCGCCCGAGCGATAGCCCTTGAGCCCCGCATCGGTGATAAGCTTGCCGGCAAAGTGGCCCTCGGGCCGCTTGAACGTGGAGCCGGCGCTCGGCAGCTCGAGCGGCTGCTTGGCCTGGCGACGCTCGGTGAGGTCGGCCATCTTGGCGCAGATGTCCCACTTGTCGCCCGGCGCGAGCGCAAACGTGGCCGAGAGCACCACGAGCCCCTGCGTGCGCACGCGGCTCGTGCGATAGCCCAGGTCGAGGTCCTCGACGGGCAGCTCGAAGACGTCGCCCTCCTGGCCAAGCAGCGTGGCGCTGGCCAGCACGTCGGCGATGCAACCGTCGTAGGCACCGGCGTTCATGAAGACCGCGCCACCCACGCTGCCGGGGATGCCGCAGGCAAACTCCAGGCCCGTGAGCCCGTGCTCCTCCGCCGCGCGCGAGACGTCGGCGATGGCCGCGCCCGGCTGGCAGGTGATGCGCGTGCCCGAGACCTCAATGTCGTCGAGGCCCGCGGGGCAGGCCACCATCACGCCGCGAAAGCCGCCGTCGCCCACGAGCAGGTCCGAGCCCAAGCCCAGGACGAAGTAGGGCGCGTCGTCCTCGCGGCAGGCGCGGATGACGTGGATGAGCTGGGCCATCGTCTGCGGCTCGACGTAGAGGTCGGCGGGGCCACCCACCTTGAACGTGGTGTGGGCGCTCATCGGCTCGTTGGCACGGACGTGCTCGGCGCCCACGAGCTGCTCGAAGAGCCTCTTGTCGATAGGGTTCTGCCCGCTATTCACTGACGCGCTACCTCCCATAGCCTATGCTGGACATGCAATCAACGAGAAACCTTACACCAGAGCGGGCAGAGCGCCACCATCGCCACAAACCCAACGGCTGCCAGCGCCAGCAGGGGCATGGCCTCAAGCGGGTTTGCCACGAGAGCGGCCCACGCGCCGTCGCCGGGATAGCACGCCTGCGGAGCCATCCGCAGGGGGTCCAGGAGGCGAAGCGGCCCCAACGCCTCCCCGCCCTGGGCCTGCGCCAGCAACGAGCCGCAGGCGAGGAGCCCACCCGCGACCAGGGACGGCACCCAGCGCCGCTCTCCCCACGCAACTGCCGTTGAGACCAGGGCGATGACCAGCGTAGACATGGCCAAGGCCAAGAAGCACCAGGCAACGGACGCTCCCACGGAGATGACACGGGCACCTTCGGCACTCACAAGGGCCACGGGGTACGCAAGGCTCCCGACGCCGTTGCGCAAGGCGACAAGCGCCGCAGCTCCCCACCCCAGAGCCACGACGAGCAGCCCAGACACCCAGGCCAACCCGGCGTCGACGACGAGCGCGACGCGCGGGCTCACGGGCGACTGTGCTAGCAGCCTCCCTCCCGAGCGGTCGCGCCCCAGCACACAAGCCATGACGAGCGCGGGCAGGCACCACGCGAGGCCCGGCAGCAGCGACGGAACCGAGGCCAGTCGAAAGAGGGCCGGTTGCCTCGACGCACACGCGTAGATTGGCCATTCGCCCTCGCCCAGCGCGCGCGTGAGCCCAAGCTCCGCACGCACGCTCGTCTCGGGCCCCACGCCGCCCGTGCCGAACGGGCACAGCCCGGACTCGCCCATGCGCACGGCCAGCTCGGCGGCCTTGGCGGCATCCTCGACAAACGGCTTCCAGTCTCCCGTGAGGCCCGGCCTTGCCTGCTCGAGCGCCACAAGCGATGCCTCGTAGGAGAAAAGCAGACTCGCACCCTCCCCGTCCTGTGCCCGCACCTCGTCTCGCTCCATGGCCTGGGACAACGCACCCCGGCGGCGGCCGTAGAGCGACGGGCCAAAGCCCGTCTCGGCCGGAATGAGACTGGAGACGACGCACGCGACAAGGACCAGCAGGAGCATGCCCATCGTGATGCGGCTCCGCACCAGCATGCCTGTGCGCACCCGCAGATAGGCCCCCACTCCCATGGCTAGGGCCTCGGGAACCGACGGCCGCGGGGACGCGCGTCTCCCAAGACCTCGCCCTGCGGGCGCGCGTGCGCAGACGTTGTCGCGCTCCCATAGAGCTCGTTGTAGGTCGCAAGCGAGCCCGCCCCACCCGCAGGGAGCTCAACGAGCTTTCCGCCGCGCATGAAGACGACGCTGTCACAGACGCGGTCCACGTTGTCGAGGACGTGCGAGCTCATGAGGATGCCCGCCCCGTGTGCGGCCACCTTGCGCACGAGCCCCGAGTTTCGTTGCACGTTGGTGGGGTCAAGCGCGTTCATGGGCTCGTCCAGCAGAAGGAACCGCGCCTTCGTCATGTATGCGATGGCCAGGGTGAGCTGCTGCCTCATGCCCTGGGAGAGCTTGCTGGCCGGGCGGCCAAGCCATGCGTCGATGCCGCAGCGGCGTGCCACGTCATCCACGGAGTAGGGCGAGCCCCAGAGGCGCTTCGTTGCCTCGAGGTGAAAGCGCGCCGAGACGTCCGGATAGAGCAGCGTTCCCTCGCCGGGCGCGTAGAACACCGCACGGCGAAAGGCGCGCTCGTCACCGGGTCGCACCCCGCCGACCTCCAGTATCCCCGAGCAGCCGCGCATATGTGCCCCGGCAAGAAGGCGCAGGAGCGTCGTCTTTCCCCACCCGTTGGGCGCCACGAGGCCAACCACCTTGCCGGGTTCGAGCGCAAGCGAGGCGCCGTCGAGCAGAACGCGCCCGCCACGCCTCGCTTTTACGTCAGTCGCACGCAACATGGGCGCCGCCTTTGGTCAGGGACTTGCGAGCCCACAGGCTCGGACGACGGAGATGACGCACGAGAAGGGCAATCAACGAGCATGCGAGCACCGTGGCGCCAAGCGCCAGAACCGCGCGGGGCGGCGTCGCGCCATGGATGACACTCTCGACAGCCCCGGAACTGTCATTGATGGAGAGGAACTCCCGCGAAAGGTCTCCCGTCTCGGCCGGCACGCCGGCCACGCGCCGGAGGTTAAGATAGGTCTGGGGAAGCCAGGCCAGGGTCGCGCCGCCTGCCCTGGCCTGAAGGCCATACGCCGGCAGGAGCGGCACGAGGCAGAACAGCGCCCCGACAATCGCCCCAAGGGGCGGTGAGTCGAACGCAAGGCTCACAAGCTCGGAGACCGCTGCCACAACAAGCGCCATGAGCACGAGAATCACCAGCTGCGAGGCGAGAATGCCTCCCAGGGTCGTCTCGATGAGGGCGTCGTCGCGCACGAGGGTGACGGGATAGAGCAGGGAGCCGAGGCCGTTGCGAATCCCAGCCACTAGCACGGCCGGCACACAGGCGGCAAGCGCGAAAGCAGGCAAGACGAGCGCGGCAGCCGCAAGCCGCAGCGCCAGGGAGACGATGGCGCCCGTAGGTGCCTGGCCCACAAGCCTCCGCCAACCGCAGAGCCTCGCAAGCCGCCAGGCAACCAGCACCGCCGGGACGCACCACAAGAGGCAGGCATTGCTGTGGAGAAGCCCCTGCGGAGCAAGCAGCACCAGGGGCAGCGAGTGGAAGCGCGCGTCCAGCTGGCCACTCGACTGGAAGGCAACAGCGCCCGCGAGATAGACGAATGCGGGAGTCTCGCCGGGAAGCGTCCACCACAGCCGCTCTTCTCGGCCGTGGGCCTTGCCGAATTCCGCGAGTCGGCGATAGCGCCTCGCGTTTGTCTGGGCATCGAGGGCGGAGTCATAGCCGGTGGAGTATTTGGGCGCGAGGGACCCATCCTCGTAGCACGAGGCCTTCGCCTCGTAGTAGCTCGCAAGGACGTCGTAGCGCTCCGCCTCGCCGGCGGCACCGTCCAGTCTGTCGGCGATGCTGTTCAGGCGCCGGTAGGCATCAGCCTCGCGCTTGCCCCGAAGCCCCGAGTCGTCCGCCACCGCCTGGCGGGTGTTGAATCGCTCGCCGCCCTCGAACAGCGCGACGGGGTCCGCCTGTGATGCGGAGCTTATGGTCTCCTCGCCTGGGACGATAACGGCAGAAGCCACCATGAGCAGCGCAAAGACCACCAGCAACGCCCCAAGGGCCTTGCTGCGAAGAGCATATCTCAGGCACGTTTCCAAGTAGGCACCCATGGGCCTCCAATTGCCCGTGGACCTCGTAGAGCCTAAACGGGAACGAGCCGGTGCTGCCAAAACAGCCACATCGGCTCGATTAACCTTATATCGCCCGTACACTTTATAGCATATATTAGTAATGTACTTTAACTTATGAGTTTTAGTCTGCTCCGGTTACCGGTAAACCCCAAATAAGCTACCTGTTTTAGGTTACAATGAATAATTGTATAAAAAATACTAACATTAGTTCGCCTACCCCGAGCACCGCTACATCACCTCTCGATATCAAACTCCTCATCATGGTATGAGCAGGGTATCTATAGCTTGATTTCACAGCCCGCTCCTCACTTGGACCAGGGCCCGCTCAGCCGTCGCTCAGGTTTCTCCGCGAGGCATGGAGCTTTGGTGCGTGTCCCGTCTGCGTCCCGTGACCGCATGCCCTCCCAAACTACACGTTGCCAACAAATTCCCTGCTAGTCAGCCTCGCTCTCCCGCCGTTCGCCCACGAGGCAAGGTCTCGCTCAGCCTTCTTGCGCTATCCTGTTCGAACGAGCGCTGCCGACAAGCAACCGCAACTCACCTGGAGCAAACATGTCGCGAAGCACGTTCCGCCCCAAGAGGGGCGTCTTTTCATATATGTTCGGCGAGGGCAGCGCCCCCGCTTCCACCGATGCCGGCGCCCCCTCTCCCGCCGCCGGCCGAGACGAGGCCGTCCGGGCCATCTCGAACCCCGCCTCCGGCCCCGTCATGACGCGCCGCGCCGCGCTCAAGGCCATGCTCGGCGTCACCGTCCTGGGTGCCGCCGCGCTCGGCAACCCGCTTCGCTCGCTCGCCGCCGAGGCCACGCAGGAGACGCTCGACGCGCTCGACGCCGCGCAGCAGGCCTACAACGACGCGCAGGCCAAGCTCGGCGAGATCTCTGACCAGTACGTCCAGCTCAACCAGCAGCTCAACGACACCGTCACCAAGATCGAGACGGTGCAGGGCCAGATCGACGACAAGCAGAAGGAGATCGAGGCCAAGCAGGCCGAGCTGGACGACAAGCAGGACCAGCTGAGCCGCCGCCTCTCCGCAAGCTACAAGACCGGCTCGTCCGACTTCCTGTCGGTGCTGTTCAACTCGGCAACCTTCGAGGAGCTCACGAGCAACCTCACCTACATGGGCAAGATCAACGCCAGCGACGAGCAGCTCATCGCCGACGTCAAGCAGGCCAAGGCCGACCTCGACCAGCAGAAGTCCGAGCTCGAGGACCAGAAGAGCGAGCTGGAGCAGCTCAAGGAGGAGCAAACCCAGCAGCTCGCCGCCGTCCAGGCCAAGCAGGACGAGGCCACCGCGCTCGTCGACAGCCTGTCGCAGGACGTGAAGGACCTCATCGCCAAGCGCGACCAGGAGATCCTTGCCGCCGCGGAGGAGGAGCGCCGCCAGGCCGAGGCCGCAGCTGCTGCGGCAGCCGCCGCGAAGGCAGCCCAGCAGGCCGCGCAGTCGAGCGGCGGCGGTGGCGGCGGGGTCACCGGCAGCCTCTCGGGCGCTAGCGCGAGCACCAAGGGCTCGGCCATCGTGAGCGCCTGCGGACGCGTGGGCTCGCCGGGCGTGGGCCTCTGCGCCATGTGGGTGAGCCGCGTCTACAACGCCGCTGGCCTGGGCTATCCCGGTGGAAACGCCAACAACATGTACTGGAACTTCTGCACGAGCTCCAACAAGGGCGACCTGCAGCCGGGCATGATCGTGGCCGTCTCCACCTACGCCGGCGGCTCGAGCGCCGGGCGCACCTATGGCCACGTGGGCATCTACGTGGGCAACGGCACCGTGATGGACAACGTGGGCTACATCCGCACCATCGGGCTCGACTCGTGGATCAGCTCGTACGGCAACATCGTCACCCCGCGCTGGGGCTGGGCGGCGTAGGGTTGCTACGTGGCTAGGGTTGCTGCCCGCGTGGTCGAGGCCCGCGCACACGGGCTCGCCCACGCGGGCTCGCCCGAATCGGCGTATGTCTCGCGGGGCGCCGCGATGGCACGCTCCTCTCAAAGAATGTGCAACTTGGGCAGTTGTTGGGCCAATCTCGACCCGGCAACTGCCCTTTTTGCACGCTCCTTGTTCGGGGGGGGGCTGGTGCGGGAGGAGTTGGTGCGAGAGGGGTTGGCGCGGGAGGAGCCGGCGCGCGGCCCGACACGCAGAAGCGCCTGCACGCGGGAGCGCCCGACACGCAGAAGCGCCCGTACGCGGGATCGGCCGTCGCGCAGAAGCACCCGCACGCGGGATCGGCCGGCGCGCGGGCGGGGTAGGCGTGCAGGGGCAGGTAGACGAGCGTGCCCAGACAGCCATTCTTGGACCCCAAAAGGCCACGAAACGGCCGTCCAGGCACGTTCTTCTCGGAGGGACCGCCGCAGCACGCGGTCGCGGGAGGGCGCGCGATATACTATTGTCTCGCATAACCCTCATACGGCGAAGGGACACCCATGTCAGAAGCGATTGAGCCCACGAACACCTGCGTGCTCGTGACGGGCGGTGCCGGCTTCATCGGAAGCCACACCGTCATCGAGCTGCTTCAGTCAGGCTACGAGGTCGTGGTGGTCGACGACCTGTCCAACGCGAGCGTCGTGGCGCTCGACCGCGTGCGCCAGATCGTGGGTGACGAGGCCGCGAGCCGCCTCACCTTCTACGAGGACAACGTGCTCGACCGCGACGCACTCGACCGCATCTTCGACGAGCATCCCATTGACCGCGTGATCCACTTCGCCGGCTTCAAGGCCGTGGGCGAGTCAGTCAAGAAGCCCGTCGAGTACTACCACAACAACATCGAGAGCACGCTCACGCTCGTGGACGTCATGCGCAACCACGGCTGCAAGTCCATCATCTTCTCGAGCTCCAGCACCGTCTACGGCGACCCGGACAAGCTGCCGCTCACCGAGGAGAGCCCCAAGAAGGCCTGCACCAACCCCTACGGCTGGACCAAGTGGATGATCGAGCAGATCCTCACCGACCTCCACACGGCCGACCCCGAGTGGGACGTCGTGCTGCTCCGCTACTTCAATCCCATCGGCGCGCACCCGTCGGGACTCATCGGCGAGGACCCCAAGGGCATCCCCAACAACCTCGTGCCCTACGTGGCGCAGGTGGCCGTGGGCAAGCTCAAGGCTGTACAGGTCTTTGGCGACGACTACCCCACCCCCGACGGCACCGGCGTGCGTGACTACATCCACGTGGTCGACCTCGCCAAGGGCCACGTGGCGGCACTTGCCTGGATGAACGGCAAGAGCGGCGTGGAGGTCTTCAACCTGGGCACGGGCAAGGGCACGAGCGTGCTCGAGGTCATCCGCGCCTTCTCGAAGGCCTGCAGCAAGGAGCTGCCCTACGTCATTAAGCCGAGGCGCGGGGGCGACATCGCCGCCAACTGGTGCGACGCGTCCAAGGCCGAGCGCCTTATGGGCTGGAAGGCCCAGTACGACATCGACGACATGTGCCGCGACTCCTGGAACTGGCAGAGCCACAACCCCAACGGCTTCGAGGGCTAGGCGAGCCGACCGGTCGTGACGCGTGGAGGCAGCATGACGTTTATGGACTACCTGCGCGAGCGGCTGCCGCTCGTCGAGGACGCGCTTGCCCGTGCGGCGGCGCGCCCGATGACGGATGGCACCGTCTCCGCCGACCTCGAGCGCTACCTCTACGCGCCACTCGCGCACTTCACCTCTGGCGGGGGCAAGCGCGTGCGGCCGGTGCTGGCGCTGCTCGGTGCCGAGGCCGTGGGCGGCAGGCCCGAGGACGCCCTCTCGGCGGGCATCGCCATCGAGCTCTTCCAGAGCGCGGCGCTCGTCCACGACGACATCGCCGACGAGAGCGAGCTGCGCCGGGGCGAGCCGTGCCTCTACAAGACCGAGGGCGTGGGACTGGCCACCAACATGGGCGACCTCGCGCTCACGCAGGTCTTCGAGGTGGTCCTCGCCGACGAGGGGCTTGACCCGGCGCGGCGCCTCGCCGTGCTCTCCGAGCTCGTGCGCATGGAACGCCACACGCTCGAGGGCCAGGCGCTCGACCTGGGCTGGGCGCGCGACGGGCGCTGGGACGTCACCTGCGACGACTACGTCTACATGGTCACGAGCAAGACGGCCTGGTACTCCGCGGCGCTGCCGCTCTACATCGGCGCGATTGCCGGGGGTGCCGGCAAGGATGACGCGGAGGGCCTCGTCGACCTGGGGCTTCATGCGGGCGTCGCCTTCCAGATTCAGGACGACCTGCTGAACCTCGTGGGCAACGCGGCCGCGCAGGGCAAGGACTTCAGGAGCGACGTCACCGAGGGCAAGCGCACGCTCGCCGTGGTGTGGGCCCTCGAGCACCTGGGCGAGGCCGAGCGCGGCGAGCTCGTGGCGCTCCTCGAGTCCGGTACCACTGACGAGGGGCGGCTCGCGAGGACCGTCGAGCTCATCGAGGCCGGGGGCGGCATCGCTCGCTGCCGGGAGGTCGCCTCGCGGGAGGCCATCGCGGCCAAGGAGCGCGCCGCCGAGCTCGAGCGGCAGGGGCTCGTCTCGCCCGAGGCCCACGAGCTGCTCGACTCGATGGCGGACTTCTTCGTCCAGCGCGACCACTAGGCCGGGCCGCGCGGCCCACTCGCCCACCACGACCCCTCGGTCGCGGGCCGATGTGGGGCATACTACTACGGTGTTGGGCAACAGACGAAATGGGTGCCACATATGGATCCGATTCACGAGGGCATGCAGGGCGCGATGGTCGAGGACGTGCAGGATCGCCTCGCGTCCTTGGGCTACGAGATTGAAGAGCACGAGCGCGCGGAGCAGAGCTTTGGCAACTCCACCGCAAACGCCGTCGCGCGCTTTCGCGTGGAGCATGGCCTCTCGGTGAGCACCGAGATTGACATGAGCGCGTGGTCGGTGCTCGTCGACGAGTGCTACCAGATGGGTGACCGCACGCTCTACCTGCGCCTTCCCAACTTCCATGGCAACGACGTGCGCTGCCTGCAGAAGGCCCTCAACGTGCTGGGCTTCTCCTGCGGCGAGCCGGACGGCTACTACGGGCCGCACACCGAGGCCGCGGTGAAGCTCTTCCAGGAGAATGTGGGCATGCTGGCCGACGGCATTGCCTTCTCCGACACCTTCGACGCGCTCGAGCGCCTGCGCCACGTGTGGGCCGGCAAGCCCGCTGCGGGTCCGCACCCCGAGGGTGCCATGGGCTTTGCCCGCGCCGCGCTCGTGCTCGACGAGGCGCAGGTCTCGCTCACGGCCGAGGATCCCATCTCGAGAAACGTCGCCGGCCGCATCTGGAACATCGCGAGCGCCACCTCGGAGAAGACGGGGCTGCATCTCGTGGACTCCATCGACGACGCGAGCAAGGACGACCGCGCTGTGCTCGTGCTGGCCGTAACGCCGCGCCCGGCCGTGTCCAACGTGGCCAACGTGTCCATGGGCGAGGGCGAGGACTTGGCGCTGCGCCTGCGCACGGCGCTCGAGAGCTCGCGGCACAAGCCGCCCGTGGTGCGCATCGAACTGCCCAACGGTGCGGCCTACGACGGCACCTTCACCACCAATGACGCGCAGATGCTCGCCGTGACCCTGCTCGACGCCCTCTGTGGCGCGCTAGGGTAAGGGGTTGTAGGGGCTGCCCGAGGGCTGGCCGGTAGCTTCCCATCCTGCAAGCACATTCTTCTCGAACGCAAAACGCTACGCTCGCGCCCTCATCCGACGCGAGCGTAGCGTTTTTGGACAGCGGGGCTGCCCGGCGAGCACCCGCCATCGCGAGTGGAGCGTTTTCGGACAAGGAGCTCTTCGCCAACTGGGGTTTTGCAGCGCCGCTTGTCCGAAACTGCAACAGTCACGGATTTGAAGTTACCGAGTGGAGCGTTTCTGGACAGGAGGCCTCTCGCCAACTGGGGTTTTGTCGGAGGGTTTGTCCGAAAACGCTACAGTGGCGAGAGGCCTTGGGGCTTGGTGGCGGGGGACCCGCAGCGGGGCGTACGGGTCCAGCCAACTGGTCGGTCCCCTACCCGATCTGGCGCATGAGCGCGGGGAGCTCCTCGAAGTTGCGGATCACGGCGTCGGCGCCGGCCTCGCGAAAGACCCGCTCCGCGCGGGCGCAGGCATCCTCGCGGGCATCCTCGTCAAGCGCGGCGTACTCGTCCTCGGAGAGGCCCATGACGGAGCTGCCCTCCACGACGCCCACGGAGAACACGCCCGCGGCCACGCCCTCCTTGATGTCGGACACGGTGTCGCCCGCCTTGGCCACGTGGAGGACGTCGTCCACGGCAAGCGCCTCCATGTTGCGGAAGACCATGAACGGCCAAGGACGGCCTTTGCCACCCACGGCGTCCGGCGTGATCCAGAAGTCGGGGCTGTTGCCCTGCTCGGCGGCGCAGGGAACCACGACGTCCATCATCTTGTCGTTGTAGCCGGTGGTCGAGCCGATACGCACGCCCAGGTCGCGCAGCTGGGCCACGGCATCGAGCACGTAGGGCACACGGAGGGCAGGGCACAGGGCACACGGGGCACACGCGCGGCACGAGGATTGGTACAACGAGGGCAGGACTGGGGGAGGCCCGCCGAGGGCCAGGCGACGGAGGTGCGCATGAGGACGGCAATCGTGTACTACACGCTCGAGGGTCACGTCGAGAAGGTCTGCAGGGCCGTCGCCGAGCGGCTGGGGGCGACGCTCGTCGAGCTGCGCTGCACGCAGCCCCATGCCATGCGCGTCATTTCTCCGCACGCGACCCCGCGTCGCATGCGGCTCACTCCCCTCTTTGTGCATCTCGGCACACCCACAACCTCATGTCCGCGGACTCCCCCATACTGATGCCAGCAGACAGAGGGAGGCCAGATGGACGTCACCATACGAGAGCAGGACGGGCGCCGGGCCATCGCCGTGGAGGTGCTGAGCCCACCGGGAGACCAGCGGGCGCGGGCGCTCGCCCGGCGTATCGAGCGGCTTGACGGCCGCATCTATGGCTACGCGAGCCCCGGCAGCCCCGAGCGCACCGTCGTCTCGCTCGCAAACGTGCTGCTTTTCGAGGTGGCCTCGCAGCGCGTGGCCATCGTCTTGCGAGACGGCCGCGAGCTTGAGTCTCCCCTGCGCCTCTTTCGACTCGAGGAGGAGCTCGAGGGCACCGAGTTCGTGCGGGTGTCTCGCCAGGTGATCGTGAACTTCGACTGCGTGCGGGGCATCCGGCCCGAGGTGGGCGCGAGGCTCATCCTCGAGCTCGAGGGCGGTCGGCTCGAGATGGTCACGCGGGCCTACGCCCCAACCATTCGCAAAAAGCTTGGCATGGAGAGGTGAGCGGCATGAAGACGCACGAGTGTGTGACGACTGGGCGGCGCGGGCTTCTGGCGGCGGCGGACGAGATCCCGATGAACGCCCTCACTATGGGGCTGTCCGTGGGATGCGGCATCGCGGTGGCCATGGCGCTGCCGTTTGCGATCGGCGACCTTGCCGCGGGGACGCAGCTGCTCGACGCGCGGGTCATCCTCGGCTGCATCGTCACGGGTCTGGGGACGGGCCTTCTCCAGCAGGTCTTCTTCAACCCCCGCGTGCTGGGCCCCGGGCTCGCCTACCCCAGTAGGACGGCGCTGTTTGGCCTCTGCGACCTCGTGGTTCTCGTCGGCAGCGCATGGTTTGGCAACTGGGTTCCCAAGGACATGCCGCAGGCCTGGGCGGTCTTCGTCGTCGCCTACCTAGCCATCCTCGCCGTGCTCACGCTGGCCCTCGGCAAGGCCTACAGCGCCCAGGAGGACGGGTACGCCAAGCGCCTCGCCGCCTACCGCCGCGAGCACGAATCGGAGAACCGCTAGGGACCAGGCCCGCACAGAGGCTTGAGCGGCCGCCCGCGCCGTGGCCGGGCGGCTCCGCCCGCCGTCGGTACAACAAAACGCGTACGGTTACGTGAATCGCGCACGCCACAACCTGAGAAGCGGCAATGGTCACGTACTCCTTCGAGAGGACGTTCACCCAGGACCAGGTCCAGACCCTGTTCGCGTCGGTGGGCTGGGTGTCCGCCGAGTACCCGTCGCGGCTGCACAAGGCGCTGATGGGGTCGTCGGCCGTGGTCACGGCGTGGGACGGGCCGCGCCTTGTCGTCCTCGCCCGCGCGCTCGACGACGGCGAGCTCGTGGCGTACCTGCACTACGTCCTCGTCGACCCCGCCTACCGGGGCCGGGGCATCGCGAGCGGCCTCATCGCACGGATGAAGGAGCGCTACCGCAACTACCTCTACCTCGAGGTCATGCCCCGAGAAGAGCAAGAACGCCCCCTTCTTCGAGCGCCAGGGCTTCACCCTCATGCAAGACGGCGTCGCGATGCAGATCTGCAACTTCTCGGACAAGCGCTAGGCCAGCGCGGCGATTGAGCCGCGCTGCCTAACGTTGACGGCAACCATGCGCCTGGCGCGTGGCGCGCTAGGCGAGGTGCGCCACGACCTGGTCGCCCATGGCGGCGGTGCCGAGGACATGGTCCGCCGGCGTGGCGCCGTCGGCGATGTCGGCGGTGCGCCAGCCCTCCTCGAGCACGGCCTCGATGGCGGCGTGGATGCCATCGGCCGCCTCGCCCATGTCGAGGCTATGACGCAGCATCATCTCGACGGACATGATCTGCGCGAGCGGGTTGGCGATGCCCTGGCCCGCGATGTCGGGCGCGGAGCCGTGACTGGGCTCGTAGAGCGCCACGCCGTCCCCGAGCGACGCCGAGGCCAGCATGCCAAGCGAGCCCGTGATCTGCGCCGCCTCGTCGGAGAGGATGTCGCCGAACATGTTCTCCGTCACGACGACGTCGAAGAACGCCGGGCGGTTGATGAGCTGCATGGCCGTGTTGTCCACGAGCATGTCATCGAGCGTGACGTCGGGGTAGTCGGCGTCGTGGACGCGGTGGACCACCTCACGCCACATGCGGGAGGTGTCGAGCACGTTGGCCTTGTCGACGCTCGTGACGTGGCCCCGGCGGCGGCGCGCGGCCTCGAAGGCCTGGCGCGCGATGCGCTCCACCTCGAACTCGCGGTACTCGAGCGTGTCCACGGCGCGCTGGCCGAGGGCGCCGTTCGCGCCGGCGCCGGGCTCGTCGAAGAAGCGGTGGCGCTCGCCAAAGTAGAGACCGCCCGTGAGCTCGCGCACGATCACGAGGTCGACGCCGTCGATGACCTCCGGGCGCAGCGTGGAGGCCCCGGCGAGCGGCTTGAAGATCTGCACCGGACGCAGGTTGGTGTAGAGTCCAAGCTCCTTGCGGATGGCGAGAAGGCCCTGTTCGGGACGGGGCTTGGAGCTGTCCGTCGTGTCCCACTTGGGGCCGCCGACGGAGGCGAGCAGCACGGCGTCACTCGCGCGGGCGGCATCGAGGGTGGCGGCCGGCAGAGGCTCGCCCGTGGCGTCGATGGCGGCCCCGCCGATGGGGGCATCGGTGCACTCGAACGTCACGCCTGCGCGCTCGCCCACCGCACGCAGCACCTTCTTGCCCTCGGCGATGATCTCGGGCCCGATGCCGTCTCCCGGCAGGCAGCAGATCTTGTAGGTGGTCATCTAGTGTCTCCTTGTCTCAGGTCCCTAATCTCAGCGTACATGTGAAGGTTGTCGGGGCATATGGCACAGTTTCTGCCTCTGGACAGGCGTCGGCGGGCAAGCCGTCGTCCCCGGACCACTGCCACCTGGCGGGCCGTCATCCCCGGGCCACTGCCATCTGGCGGGCCGTTGCCCCTGTCCGCTTCCATCTGGCGGGCCGTTGCCCCTGTCCGCTTCCATCTGGCGGGCCGTTGCCCCCATCCGCTTCCATCTGGCGGGCCGTTGCCCCTGTCTCGCCACCCCCCCCTCTGCAAAACTATCGAGTTTGCTGCAGTTCATGGGCGAAGCCGAGAGTAGCTGACGAACGCGAAACAAAACTACCTGCGGTTTTGCGACGGCCAATCGCCCGTCTACTCGACGAGTCCCGCTTGGACTGCAGCAAACTCGATGGTTTTGCTCGCCGCGCGCCAATCAATCGCGTGCGAGCCCCGGAAGCGGCTCGACGCCCGCCCAAGCGGCCGCCGGCCCGTCCCCGCCGAACGTGCATAAAACCGAGAAAAAGGGGCCGAAACTCGCCAATAAACTCGGTTAAGCGCACGTTCGGCGGGAAAGAGGGCTGCCAAGCGCATGCGGGCCGGGAAGGGCTGCCAAGCGCGTGCGGACCGGGAAGGGCTGCGAAGCGCGCGCGGGCCGGGAAGAGCGGCGCAAGCGACTGCAACCCGGGGCAGGCGACGCCTTCGCTACTTCGTGACGGCAAGCTTGGCCTTGGTGCGGGCCACGAGGCCGCCGGCCTCGATGATCTCGGCAATGAATGGCGGAAAGGGCTCGGCGGTGAACGTCTCGCCTGTGCGCCCGTTGGTGATGGTACCGGCCTCGGTGTCGACGGCAACCGTGTCACCTGCGGCAATGGCATCCACGGCCTCGGAGCACTCGAGGATGGGCAGGCCCACGTTGATGCTGTTGCGATAGAAGATGCGCGCGAAGCTCTTGGCGATGACGCACGAGACGCCCGCCGCCTTGAGCGCCACCGGCGCATGCTCGCGCGAGGAGCCGCAGCCGAAGTTCTCCTCGGCCACGACGATGTCGCCGGGCTGCACCGTCGTGGCAAACGTGGGGTCGATATCCTCCATCGCATGCGCCGCCAGGTGCTCATGGTCCGACGAGTTCAGATAGCGCGCCGGGATGATGACATCCGTATCCACATCCCGCCCATACCGAAACACCCTGCCCTCAAAGTGCATAAGACTCCCCTTTCGAAGCCCGATAAGAAGACCCAACAACCAACAAGAAGCCCCAGTCTGAGCAGGCCCATCGGCTCGCCTCACGTACCAGCAGCCCCACCGCAGGCACATCGCGCCGCCAACCCTCGAGTGCCGAGGACAAACGCCAGCCGGCCCTGTCTCCTCCCGGCGAGTTCTGAGCCGTGCCCTTGGCGGCTCAGCCGTCTGAGCCGGGAGGAGACAGGCCCGGCCCCAGCCGAGAGGCTACGACAGGTCGCTCGGCAGCGCGATGTGCCCCGCCACGGCAGACGCGGCAGCAACGGCCGGGCTCGCCAGGTAGACCTCGCTCGTGACGTCCCCCATTCGGCCCACGAAGTTGCGGTTCGTCGTCGACACGCACCGCTCACCCGCGGCCAGGATGCCCATGTAGCCACCCAGGCACGGCCCGCACGTGGGCGTGGAGAAGACGCAACCAGCGTCGATGAACTCGTCGGCCAGGCCCTCGTGCATGCACTGCTTGAAGACCCGCTGCGTGGCCGGGATCACGATGCAGCGTACGCCCTCGGCCACACGACGCCCGCGCAGCACGGCCGCCGCCGCGCGCATGTCCTCGATGCGGCCGTTGGTACACGAGCCGATGACCGCCTGGTCGATGGTGATGTGGCGGCTCTCCTCCACCGGGTGCGTGTTGCTGGGGAGGTGCGGCCAGGCAACACACGGCTTGATGTCGGCGGCGTCGATCTTGTAGACGCGCACGTACTCGGCATCCGGGTCGGCGTGGTACTCCACCGGCGGACGCTCGCCGCGATCCCGCGTCCAGGCACGCGTCACGTCGTCCGCTTCGATGATGCCGGCCTTGCCGCCTGCCTCGATGGCCATGTTGCACATCGTCATGCGGCCCTCCATGGAGAGACCCTCGATGGCCGAGCCGGCGAACTCCATCGCCTGGTAGAGCGCACCGTCCACGCCAATCATGCCGATGATGTGCAGGATGACGTCCTTGCCCGTAGCGCCCTCGGGCAGCTCGCCTTCCACCTCGAAGCGCAGCGTCTGCGGCACCTTGAACCAGGCGCGGCCCGTGGCGAGGCCCACGCCCGCGTCGGTGGATCCCACGCCCGTGGAGAAGGCCCCGAGCGCGCCGTAGGTGCAGGTGTGCGAGTCGGCGCCGATCACGAGGTCGCCGGGGACGACGGTGCCCGTCTCGGGGAGCAGCGCGTGCTCGATGCCGGCGCAGCCCTGCTCCCAGTAGTGGGTGATGTGCTGCTCGTGGGCGAAGTCGCGCATCTTCTTGGTCTGCTCGGCGCTCTTGATGTCCTTGTTGGGCGCGTAGTGGTCGGGCACGAGGCACACGCGGTCGGGATCGAAGACGCGCTCGGCCCCCAGCTCGCGAAAGACGTCGATGGCGATGGGCGCGGTGATGTCGTTAGCGAGCACGAGGTCGAGGTCGCACTCCACGAGCTGCCCCGCCCGCACCTCGTCCAGCCCCGCATGCGCCGCCAAGATCTTCTCCGCCATGGTCATGGGTCTTGTCATTTCGAACGCCTCTCCAGTCTGCGGGGCCCGACTCCCCGGGGCCCACCGCCAAAATGTGACAAATCATACGGAAGGAATAAGCAGTCCGCAGCTCCGACCAAGGGCTCTCCGGCCCCGCGAGACCTTACTTCCCGCTCTTCGCGCGGGCCGTCTGGATCATGCGGTTGATCGCATTCACGTAGGCCTTCGCACTCGACACGATGATGTCGTTGTCCGCCCCGCGCCCGGTGAACACGTTGCCGTCCTCGGCCGCCACGCGAACCGTGACCTCGCCGATGGCGTCGATGCCGCGCGAGATGGCCTTGACCGAGAACTCCGCCAGGTCGCCGTGCACCGCCACGACCTTGTCGATGGCCTTGTACGCCGCATCGACCGGGCCGGAGCCCGTGGCGCACACCACGTGCGTGGCGCCCACCTCGTCGGTGATGGTGGCCGTGGCCGTGGGCACCAGCGGGTCGCCGCAGCTCACCTGCAGCGCGTCGAGCGTGTAGACGGCCGTGACCTCGCGCTGGCGCTCCTGGACCATGCTCTCCAGGTCCTCGTCGTAGACCTCCTTCTTCTGGTCTGCGATTTCGAGGAAGCGCTGGTACATGCCCTCGAACTCCTCATCGTTGAAGGTGTAGCCCAGCTCGGCCATGCGATGGCGCAGGGCCGCGTGGCCCGAGCGCGCCGAGAGGATGATCTGCGAGGTGCCGGCGCCCACATCGGCCGGGTCGATGATCTCATAGGTGTCGCGCGCCTTGAGCACGCCGTCCTGGTGGATGCCCGAGCTGTGCGCGAAGGCGTTGGCGCCCACGATGGCCTTGTTTGGCTGCACGTTGATGCCGGTGATACTGCTCACGAGCTTGCTCGCGTGCGTGAGCTCCCTGGTGACGATGTCGGTGTGGGCGTCCAGCTCATCGCCGTGCATCTTGATGGCCATGACGACCTCCTCGAGCGCGGTGTTGCCGGCGCGCTCGCCCAGGCCATTGATGGTGCACTCGATCTGCGTGGCGCCCGCCTTGACGCTCTCGAGCGCCAGCGCCGTGGCCATGCCCAGGTCGTTGTGGGTGTGCACGGAGATGGTGACGTCCTCGATGCCGTCCACGCGCTCGCGCAGGTCAGAGATGCGCGCGGCGAAGTCCCACGGCATGTTGTAGCCGGTGGTGTCGGGGATGTTGACCACGGTGGCACCCGCCTTGACGGCCGCCTCCACGATGCGCACGAGGAAGTCCTGGTCGGCACGGCCGGCGTCCTCGGCGTAGAACTCCACGTCGTCCACGTAGGAGCGGGCGCGGCGCACGGCGTGGACCGCGCGCTCGATGGCCTCATCCTCACTCATGTGGAGCTTCTCGCGCAGATGCGAGGGCGAGACGCCCAGGCCGGTGTGGATGCGCGGGCGCTTGGCCGTCTTCAGCGCCTCGGCCGCCACGTCGATGTCCTTGTCGACGGCGCGGGTGAGGCCGCAGACGGTGCAGGCGTCGTCGGCGATCTTGCCAATCTCGGAGACGGACTTGAAGTCGCCCGGGCTGGAGATGGGAAAGCCCGCCTCGATGACGTCGACGTTCATGCGCACGAGCTGGCGCGCGATGACGAGCTTCTCCTCGGTGTTCATGCTGGCGCCGGGGCTCTGCTCGCCGTCGCGCAGGGTGGTGTCGAAGATGTGGATCTTGCGGGTCATGGCTTCCTCCTGGTTGGGTGCGCGGATGCGCGTTGCTTGGCGGTCTGGCAAGAGAGCGAGCTGCCCGAGCAGGAGAACGAGGGAGACTGGCACAAGAGGCCAAGATAGAGAAAGACACCCGTCGCGACTGCCTGCCGAGCAGGCGGATACGCGCGGGTGTCCTACGAGACGATGGAGCGGTAAGACGGATGGACCCTAGCGCGTACCCCCGGTACGTAGCGCTAGGCCTAGGAGCTGCATGTCAGAAGCGATGCGAGCCATCGGCTTGGTCCTCTCGTCAACAGTGGGTATGAGTCTAGCCGCCCGCGGCCGCCGGTGCAACCCACTATCCCAACCCGAGCGAGAAATCCGGGGAGGAGTCCCGGGGAGCATCCGAACGGGGGTCAGCCTGGGAGACGTCGAGGGGCGCCGGGGCGGCGCCCCCGGCGCCCCACTTCAGTCTCGCAAGGCACCCCAGGCACCCCTCCCCCAACGTCGAGTCGTCAATTTACGACTTGGTGGTCACGAAGGCCGATTTACCCCGCCTGACGGCGACCGATCAGGCACCGGGAAGCAGTCAGATGGGGGCTTTCGTCCGCCTTTCGTTCACCTCAAGGAAGAATCGAGATCATTTTCTGCTGCCGAGGGACCGTGGAGCCAGACTCTGGGTAGGTCTTGGGGTCGAAGAGCAAGGGTAAATCCGCCTTCGTGACCAGCAACCGGAAATTGGCGTATGAGGAGCCTGGCCAACGGGCCGCGACCCCAAAGGAGACCCGTGGATTGGGGCCATCGCTCGTTCCGCCCGGCGGTCCGCCCCGGCTAGGGGGCTCCGGACAAAAACCCGGACACCGATGTGTCCAGGAGGGAGCCGGGATGTACGATGTGGAACTGAGGGCGCTGGCCCTCGACGAGCTCGACGGGTCCGGGGGCTGCGTGGCCGCGGCCGCCCGGGCGCTGGGCCTGCCGCCTCCCCCGCCTAGGCACGCGCCCCGACCCCATGTAAAGTCGTCGGAGACAACCTCACGCGACGCAAGGCCCTGGGAGGCCGGGATCTCCAGATGAACGCAACGACAACCAGCGGGGGCGCGCCGCTTCGCCGCCCCGACATCCGCCTGTTCGCCTTCGACCTCGACGGCACCCTACTCACGCCTGACAAGACCGTGACCCCTCGCACCCAGCGGGCGCTGCGCGAGCTCATGGCCCGCGGCGTGGCAGTGGTGCCCGCGACCGGCCGCACCTGGCACGGCCTGTGCGAGAAGGTCATCGGCATGGATGACCTGCGCTACGTGGTGGCCGGCGCCGGGGCCGACGTCATCGACCGGGCGACCGGCGAGTTCCTCTGCCACAAGAACATCGACCCCAAGGTGGCCGCGGGCCTCGTGCGTCGGCTGCTCAAGCCCGGCATCACCGTCTATCTCACGCTCGACGATGAGCAGGGCACGCGCGTGGGCACGTGCGTCAGCCAGGCCGAGTACGAGCGCATCCGCGCAGGCGCCACCTACTGGGACGACCCGCCCGTCGACTTCGACGTGGCTGAGATGGTCGAGCGGCGCGGGGCAGGCGTCGTGAAGGTGGGCCTCCACTACCTGGCGCCCTGGTGCGACGAGGACTTCTACGCGATGGGCCGCGAGCTGGGGCTTGCCTACGCGTCGTCGGGCGTGCAGAACGTCGAGTACAACGCCGGCGGCACGAGCAAGGCCGAGGGACTGCGCATCCTGGCCGGGCGGCTTGGGTTTGGGATGGAGAGCGTCTGCGCGATCGGCGACTCGGGCAACGACTCGGCGATGCTGCGCGCGGCCGGCCTGGGCGTGGCGATGGGCAACTCCACCCCTGACGCGTTCGAGGCCGCCGACGTGCTCCTCAAGCTCACCAACGCCCAAGAGGGCCTCGCCGACTTCGTCGAGCGCGAGCTCCTCGGCAAGGGGCAGGAGACAAAAAAAGCACAAGCGCGCAGCTGGGGCACTAGGATTCGAACCTAGGTAACGGGAATCAAAATCCCGGGTCCTGACCACTGGACGATCCCCCAGCTGCGCGCTGGCCTGCCTAGTGTAGCAGCTCAGGGATGCCATCCGCCACTGCGCTATCATGTTGGTGCAATATCCCACGACGAAAAGCAAACCAACTTCCCGGCACAAGCGGAGGCACCCATGTCAGCTACCGCAATCGTCCTCGCCGCCGGCGAGGGCACGCGCATGAAGTCAAACCACGCCAAGGTCTCGCACCAGATCCTCGGCAAGCCCATGATCTCGTGGGTCGTCGACGCGGCGCTCGCGGGCGGCTGCGACCGCGTCGTGGTCGTCGTCGGCAGCCACGCCGACGAGGTCCGCACCATCCTCGACGCCCGCTACGGCTCACGCGCGGAGGCCCACGTCGAGTGCGTCGAGCAGACCGAGCGCCTCGGCACCGGCCACGCCGTCCGCGTCGCCCTCGAGGCCACCGGCATCGACGCCGGCCCCGTCGTGGTGCTCAACGGCGACCTGCCGCTCGTGCGCCCCGAGACCATCGAGAGGTTCGCCGCCTCGGTCGCGGACGGCGGCGCCGCGGCGTCCATCCTCGCCATCACCCCGCCCGACCCGTTTGGCTACGGTCGCCTCGAGCTCGACGAGACGGGCGCGGTCATCCGCAACATCGAGCAGAAGGACTGCACGCCCGAGCAGGACAAGGGCCTGCTCGAGTGCAACGCCGGCTGCTATGCCTTCGACGGTGCCCTGCTCGCGGCGCACATCGGCGAGGTGGGCTGCGACAACGCCCAGCGCGAGTACTACCTGCCCGACATGCTCGAGATCCTGCGCTCCCACGGCGGGCGCGTGGCCGCGATGCACGTCGACGACTACACCGAGGGCCTCGGCGTGAACTCGCGCGCCCAACTCGCCCAGCTCACCCGCATCGCGCGCGACCGCATCAACGCGCGCCTCATGGCCGAGGGCGTCTCGATCATCGACCCCACGCAGGCCTGGGTTGGCCCGGACTGCACGGTGGGCAGGGACACCGTGATCTGGCCGCAGACCTTCCTCATCGGCGACACACACGTGGGCGAGGACTGCCAGCTGGGCCCCCAGAGCCGCCTCACCAACGTGCGCGCCGGCGACGGCTGCACCATCGACGAGACGGTCGCCATCGACTGCGTGCTCGAGAACGCCGTCGACTGCGGGCCGCGCGCCTACCTGCGCCCCGGCACGCACATGCTCAACGGCTCAAAGGCCGGCACCCATGTCGAGATCAAGAAGTCCACGATCGGCGAGGGCTCCAAGGTACCGCACCTCTCCTACATCGGCGACACCACGATGGGCTCGGGCGTGAACATCGGCGCCGGCTCCATCACCTGCAACTATGACGGCGTGGGTAAGCACAAGACCGTCATCGGCAACGACGTGTTCGTGGGCTCCGACACCATGATGGTGGCCCCGGCCGAGATCGGCGACGGCGCGCTCGTGGCGGCCGGCTCGGTCATCACCAAGCCCGTGCCCGCCGACGCGCTGGGCGTGGGCCGCGCGCGGCAGACCAACATCAAGGGCTGGGCGCACAAGCACCGCGAGGCGCTCGAGAAGAAGTACGGCAGCAAGTAGAGCCGGCGAGCGCGGGGCCGCGGCGGACTTGCCGCGGCCTTTGCACGGCGGCGCCGCGACTTGGTGGTGGGTCTTGCGCCCGCTGCCTGCGGCGACATCGTGGGGACGCGGCACGGCAACACGGCATCCCGGCAAGTAGGCTACGATAGTCCCGGCAAGCGGCCCGGACGCGGGCGGCGGGCAGGCGCCATGCGGCGCCAGACGCAATCAGGCAAGCACGGCAGCGATGGCTCGACACGAAAGGGCGGCACCCACATGTACGAAGATCTCGACAAGCTCGTTCCGATGAAGAAGCGTCTGCGAATCTACACCGGCTCGAGCAACCCCCAGCTCGCCGCCGACATCGCGAAGACGCTGGGCGTCGAGGTCGAGGGCCTCGTGCTCGAGCAGTTCGCCAACGGCGAGATCTACGCCCGCTTCGACGAGTCCGTCCGTGGCTGCGACGTGTTCTTCGTCCAGTCCATCGTGGGCCAGAACGTCAACGACCTGTTGATGGAGGTCCTCATCGTCGCCGACGCGGCCACCCGCGCGAGCGCCCGCTCCATCACCGCGGTCCTGCCCCACTACGCCTACGCGCGCCAGGACAGGAAGGCCGCCCCGCGCGAGCCGATTACCGCGCGTCTCGTCGCCAACCTGCTCGAGACGGCCGGCGTCGACCGCGTCATAACGCTTGACCTGCACCAGGGCCAGATCGAGGGCTTCTTCGACATCCCGGTGAACCACCTCACGGCGCTGCCGCTGTTTGGCGAGTACTTCCGCAACAAGAACTTCGACTGGGAGAACACCGTCGTGGTGTCGCCGGACGTGGGTCGTGCCAAGGCGTGCAAGAAGCTCTCCGACGACCTGGGCTGCTCGCTCGCCATCGCCCACAAGGGCCGTCCGCGCCACAACGCGGCCGAGGTCATGGGCATCATCGGCGATATCGAGAACAAGACCTGCATCATCAACGACGACATGATCGACACAGCCGGCACGCTGTGTGCCGCCATCAAGGAGCTCAAGAACCTGGGCGCCGGCGACATCTACGTGTGCGCCACGCACGGCATCTTCTCCGGCCCGGCCATCCAGCGCCTGAACGACGCGCCCATCGTGGAGTGCGTCGTGACCGACGCCGTGCCGCACGACCCCGAGGAGCTGGGCCCCAAGGTCAAGACCATCTCCGTCGCCAACGAGATCTCCGAGTGCATCTACCACGTGTTCACGGACACCTCGGTCTCCGGCATGGTGGGCGGCAGGTTCAACCTGTAGGCCAAGCGCCTCACTTCCCCGCTCCATTCGGACGGCAAGGGCCGCATGCCTCACGGCGTGCGGCCCTCTTTGTCGAGCGTCCCTTCGCTGGCCCGTGGCTCACGCCCTTCCGCAGCCTGGGCCAAATCCTGCCTCAATCCAGGCCCCGGCTGGGCCGCCCGCCCGAGTCCCTCGACCCGAAGCCCTCGTTCCAAGCTGCGTAACTACCCCAAACTGCGCCACTCCCCAGTCTGAAACCGCTATTTCGGCGCCGATGGCCCAGCAATCCATCGTCCCGAAGCCGCAATTCTTGCCCACCAGTCAAAACTATCGAGTTTGCTGCAGTTCAATCGCGACTGCCCAAGTATCCCGATATCGCGAACCTCATTTACCAGCACTTTTACAAACGAGAGAGGTCGGTCTACTTGGGCCGTCGCCCCTCGACTGCAGTAAACTCGATAGTTTTGATTCTCAGACCCAAAATACCCTGTGCCCAGGCCACCGCGCCCCGCGCAAAAGGCACCCCAGCCCACCCGCACGCCCACCTCTCCCAAGAATCGCAGCCCCACGCAAGCCCTCTTGGCCAGCTAGCAATCGTCATAGGACCGCGTTACGTCCCAATCACCCCAATTCCAACCCCCACAAGCCCCATCTGCCGGCTAGCATTCGTCATAGGGGCCGCCATAGAGCTCCGCGTGGAGCGCATTGCGTCGCGCGAGAAAGGCGGCCGTGCGCTTCCTCAACTTGAACCCCAGCCTGCTCGAGAAGGAGGGCAGCATCGCATCGAGCAGCTCGAGGTGGGCCATCTGGTGAGGCGTGACCTCCAGCAGCTCGTAGCCCATGCTCTCGAGCCCGGCCCTTCTGCCCGTAGTCACCTCGAACCCCTGGGCGTCGGCGTGAAAGCCCTTGCCCTGCACCTCGAGGATGCGCCTGCGCTCCTTCCAGACCAGGTCGCCGACGCAAAAGCCAAGGCCCGACAGCGCCTGAGCCTCGGGGGAAAGCTGAATCTGCCGGTTGAGGTCCGGCGAGCCGAAGGCCTCGCCACCATGACGCGCGCCCGAGCACAGCAGCATGCAGCACCTCGCCTCCTCCGGCGAGGCGGCACCGTTCCTGACCATCTTTACGGCGGCGCGCGCAACGCCAAGGCCGCGCAACCCGCCCAGCTCGGAAAGCAGGCATGTCAGCTCCTCGACGCTCGTAAGGGGCGGTCGCTTCCAGAGGTCCGTGAGCCTGCCGAGACGGTCGAAGGCCGGCGTCCAGCCAAGCGGGTTCCCCTCCCAGTCGAGAAAGCCAAGCGGCCTGCCCGCGTCGTCGCTGTAGCCGAAGATGCTATCTGCCCCGAAGCTCTCGCGCACCAAGACACCCTGGGAGACCAGGTCGGAAGCGACGAGGTCGATCCGGTCGTTTGATGGCAGCAGCGAGAAGAGGCCGCAGGCCTCGAACATCATCTTTGCAACTTTTACCTTGCTTGCGCCAGTGCCTTGGAGCATGACCGTCAGCTCGGGGGACAGCACGAACAGGCCGTTGCCAAGGTCAACCAGGTGCTCCCTCGGAAGCCGCTTGGGGATGCGATGGGAATGGACAAGCCGAGTTTCGTGCATGCCTGAGGAGTCGGGGACCATCAGGTGGATCGGGAGCGAGAGCCCCTTGAGGTCCGTGAGGATACGCGAGCGCACAAGCCGCTCGACCGCGCGGGCATTGGACCTCCCTGCGATGATTCCGGGTGGCATCGCAAGACCCGCCGGAGCTGGGGCGGTTGCACGGGCGGCATCGATCTCCACGTCCCGCACGAGCGGAGGGACGCGGTGGTACTGCCAAGCCGATATGCCACAGATGATTGCTTCCATATCCGGAAACTAGCATGGGGCCCTCACGTTTCGGGCGCGCGCGGGCTGCCCGTCGGCAGACGGCCCCTTTGGCCAAGGTGAACGACAAGAACCGCAGAAAATGGCCACGTTGAGGCCCAGGAGAAACGAAACTATCGAGTTTGCTGCAGTTCATTTCGGTGTGGCCAAGTAGCCATGGGTTTCCCAGTTACAAACATGCAGGTAGCGAGTTTCCCCCCCGTTACGGGCTACTTGGCCGAGGGCATTTGAACTGCAGCAAACTCGATAGTTTTGACCCTGGACAATGAAAATGGTGCTAAACCTGGCACGAATCGCGAACGACCGCGGGTACGACACGGATTGCAAGCGGCCCCAAACACCCCGGCAGACCACGAGAGCTACCATGATGCTCCCCATGACTTTGCGGGAACCGACGCCCGACGACACACGCAAGGAGCACGCATGCCCACTTCCCAGCCCAAGACGATCCGCATGGTGGCGGGACTCGGCAACCCCGGCGAGGAGTACGCCAACACCCGCCACAACGCGGGCTTTCGCGCCATCGACGAGCTGGGGCGCCGCCTTGGCGCCGGCTACTGGAAGAGCCAGTGCGGCGCGGAGGTTGCCGCCGTCAGGGCCCGCGGCCTCGACGAGGAGGGCCACCCGTGCGTGCGTGAGGTGGTGCTCGCCAAGCCCCAGAGCTACATGAACACGAGCGGTGGCCCCATCTCCAAGCTCTGCGCCGAGTACGGCGTGGCGCCCGAGGAGCTGCTCGTAATCCACGACGAGCTCGACCTCGACCCCGGCGACGTCCGGGTCAAGGTGGGCGGCGGGCACGCGGGCCACAACGGTCTCAAGTCGATCATCAACAAGCTGGGCAGCCGCGACTTCAGCCGCATCCGCGTGGGCATCGGCATGCCGCCGGGCCGCATGCAGGTGGTCGACTGGGTACTCAAGGAATACCGCCCCAAGGAGCTGGAGGAGGGCGCGCAGGCCGCCGTCGACGCCGCCGACGCGGCCGAGCTCGCGCTCGAGCGTGGCGTCATCTTCGCGCGTGACCACGTGAACGGCGCCGGGAAGCCGGGCGCCCGCTAGAGCGAGAAACGGCATGCGGCCGGCGCCGAATCGGGGCGCCGGCCGCAGTCATCCCGGCCCAAAAAGGGCGGCGCCGCGCCAACAAACCGCCCACCAAGAAATCGAGGGCCTGCCAGGATTCCAGGCACCCCACCAGCCCACCGCCTGCCAAAAACCGGGGACCCACCGGGATTCCAAACCCCGCGCCCAGCCTCTCCACCCAGTTTAAATACCTTTTGCGAACAGGTATTATACGCAGGCAATTTACACGATTGAAACTCGTTCAACAAGATAGAATGGCGACTGTGTGCATGGTGCGCAACCATGGCTCGCGCGGGACGGGGCAAAGCCTGCGGGGCCATATCAAGCGTGCGTGGAAGAGCTTTAGGAGAGGAGATCTGCATGTACAAGATCCTCAAAAAGCATCAGTTCTCGGAGAAGGTGTTCGAGTTCCGCTGTGAGGCGCCGCAGATGGCCAAGAAGGCCCATGCCGGCCAGTTCCTCATGGTCCGCGCGAACGAGGAGGGCGAGCGCGTCCCCTTCACCCTCGCCGGCTGGAACGCCGAGGAGGGCTGGATCGAGTTCATCTTCATGGTGATCGGCAAGACCACCGAGATGCTCTCCAAGTTCGAGGAGGGTGACTACATCCAGGACCTCACCGGCCCGCTCGGCAACCCCACCGAGATCGAGGGCGAGCGTGTGGCCGTCATCGGCGGCGGCGTGGGCCTGGCTATCGCCTACCCCGTGGCCCGCACCTTCTGCCAGCAGGGCAAGAAGGTCTCGATGATCATGGGCGCCCGCACCAAGGACCTGCTGCTCCTCACCGACCAGATCAAGCAGCTGCCGCTCGAGGGCCTCTACATCACCACCGATGACGGCTCCGAGGGCGAGAAGGGCGTCGTCACCCTCCCGCTCAAGCGCCTCTGCGAGGCCGGTGCCATCGACGCCGCCTTCTGCGTGGGCCCCGTGCCGATGATGAAGTTCTCCGCCATCACCTGTCAGGAGGAGAACATCCCCATCATCGCCTCCCTGAACCCGATCATGGTCGACGGCACCGGCATGTGCGGCTGCTGCCGCGTCGAGGTCGGCGGCAAGACCAAGTTTGCCTGCGTCGACGGCCCGGACTTTGACGCCACGCTCGTCGACTGGAACGACCTGCGCGCCCGCCAGGGTTCGTATCGCACGGAAGAGGGCATCGCCCTCAAGGCCTACGAGGAGGAGACCTGCGCATGCCACAGGTAAACGGTAAGTACAAGCCCAATATGAAGGCGGACCGCACTCCTGACAACGAGGAGGTCGCCTCCGAGCGTGCCAAGGACTTTCGTCCGGTCGACCGCGGCTTCACCATGGCCGACGCCGTCGCCGAGGCCAACCGCTGCCTCGACTGCAAGAAGCCGCAGTGCGTGCAGGGCTGCCCGGTCAACATCGACATCCCGCACTTCATCGAGAAGATTCGCCAGGGCGACTTCGGCGGGGGCCTCGATATCATCCACGAGGAGAGCATGCTCCCCTCCGTCTGCGGCCGCGTGTGCCCGCAGGAGAACCAGTGCGAGGGCCACTGCATCCTCAACAAGAAGGGCAAGGCCATCGCAATCGGCCAGCTCGAGCGCTTCCTCGGCGACAATGCCGGCGAGCTTGCGCGCGAGCCCGAGGTCAAGCCGTCCAACGGCAAGAAGGTCGCCGTGGTGGGCTCCGGCCCGTCCGGCATCGCCTGCGCCGGCGAGCTTGCCAAGAACGGCTACGACGTCACGGTGTTCGAGGCCTTCTTCACCGGCGGCGGCGTGCTGTCCTACGGCATCCCCGAGTTCCGTCTGCCCAAGGCCATCGTCAAGCGCGAGATCGACGGCCTCAAGGACCTGGGCGTCAAGTTCGAGTACAACAGCGTCGTGGGCCGCATCACCGACGCCAAGGAGCTCTTCGAGGAGCAGGGCTTTGACGCCATGTTCCTGGGCGTGGGCGCGGGCCTTCCCCGCTTCCTCAACGTCCCGGGCGAGAACCTCCCCGGCGTCTTCTGCGCCAACGAGTACCTCACCCGCGTGAACCTCATGAAGGCCGAGAGCTTCCCCAAGTTCGACACACCCACCAAGCACGGCAAGAACGTCGTGGTCTTCGGCGGCGGCAATGTGGCCATGGACGCCGCGCGCACCGCGCTTCGCCTGGGCGCCGACAAGGTCACCCTGGCCTACCGTCGTACCGAGGCCGAGATGCCGGCCCGTCGCGCCGAGCTGCACCACGCCAAGCAGGAGGGCGTGAAGGTCATGGAGCTGGTCTCACCGGTCGAGTTCATCGCCGACGAGAAGGGCTTCGTGAGCAAGGTCCGTCTGCAGAAGATGGAGCTTGGCGAGCCTGACGCGAGCGGTCGTCGTCGTCCGCATGCCGTGGCCAACTCCGAGTTCGACATCCCGTGCGACGTGGCCGTCACCGCCATCGGCACCTTCGCGAACCCGTTCCCGAAGCTTGCCGCCGACGTGGAGCTCAACAAGTGGGGCTACATCGAGACCGACGAGAACGGCCACACCTCCAACCCGAAGGTCTGGGCTGGCGGCGACATCGTGACCGGTGCTGCGACCGTCATCCTGGCCATGGGCGCCGGCAAGAAGGCCGCCCACTCCATGATGACCGCGCTCGAGGGCGACGGTGCCCCCGCGACCGAGGAGAAGGCCGACGCCGTCGAGGCGTAAGGGTTATCTAGCTGGGCTGATAGGCTGATGAGGCGGGCTCGGATGATGCGTCCGGGCCCGCCTTTTCTGTGAGTGGAATGTGGGGCGCGTGCGAACGAGTCGCCCGCAGCCCTCCTCAGATGAGGTCCGGCTCAACGAAGCGCTCATGGAGCTCCTCGAAGGCACCGTCCTCGCTACGTGTCTTGAGCACCACGTCGCAGTGCGGCCGCGCGTCGTCGGTGACGTCGATGCCGTGCGCGGCAAGCTCGGGGCGCTGGCGCTCACCCAGCTCGCGGAGCATGGCAAAACCCGAACTGGCAAAGATGACCTTCACGACGTCGTCGGCGCCGAAGAACGATGCGATGCTGGGGTGCCCCTCGCTCGAGACGAACTCGGTGCCGGGCATGCTCGAGAGGTAGGCGCGCTCCGTGGCGTCCGCATCGACGACGAGCATGCGGCCCTCGGTGTTGTAGATGTGCTGGGTGAGGCCCAGCTCACACGCCTGGCGATAGAGGACCTCGGCCGCGTCGTGGTCGATGTGGCAGGTCACGAGGGGCGTGGCGGCCGCGGGTGCGGTCAGGGCTAGGCGGCTTTGGGGCGGGGCGTGGCAGCCGCGGGTGCGGCCGTGGCAGATGCGGCCGTGGCCGCGGCCTCGTCGGCTGCGACGGCGGCCGCGAGCAGGACATCCATCTCGTCTGGCGTCACGGACACGGACTGCACGCCCAGGTCGAGCATGCGCTGGAGCTGGGAGAACGTGACACCCGGCATGACGACGCGCACGGCGAGCCGACCCGCCGTCTCGTCGACCGCAGCCGCCACGAGCTCGAGCGGAAGCGCCCCGCCCTCCGGCACGACCAGCGCAAGGGCGTTGACGCCCGCGCGCGCCAGGCCGCGAACCTGCGTGCGGAGCTCGGCCGTCGTGAGGCCGGCCGTGCACAGGGCCACCGCGGCAAAGGCCCCGTGCGCATGGCATCGCGCGACGACGCGGCGCAGCTGCGGCGAGAGCCACGCGGCGTCTCCCAGGACGGACGCGTCGACGGGGATGTCGAGTTCGTCGACGAGGCGGCCTTCCAGCCGCTCGCCAACGTGCATGAGCAGCGAGTTTCCCGGCCAGCCGAGCACCTGGTCGCACGTGGTGCGTACGCGCACGCGGCCGCGTAGGGCGTCGTGCGCGGCGGTTGCGACCTCGGTCGGCACGCACACGGAGCGAACGCCCAGCTCACGGGCCCTGCGGATGAGAGCGGCAACGTCGAGCGGCGCGACGCCGGTGGGAATCTCGAGGTCGAGGTGGCTCGCCAGCCCTGCCAGGCCCTCGCTTCCAAATGCCTCTGCCTGTGCCGGCCTGTCCGTCGAAGAAGCCGTTACCTGCGTGGATGCGATCATCGTGGTCTCCTTCCACCTGGGTCCCGCGTCATGGCGCCCGTTCCGTGGCGCCCCGTGTCACCTGCAGGATACGGGCCACGCGATCGCATCTCGCCCAACTGGGCCAATTGGTCTGTATGTACGATACAATGCGGACAAAGGTGCATACAAAGTGTGGGCGGAATGGCTGGTCGCCACGACATGGGCCCCCGGGGACCGCAAATCGCCAGACAACCCACGCCGCAAGGACCGGGAGCAGCCATGGACGCACTCGCCCTCATCTCGCACGACGCGCTCGACGAGAGCTCAGGCGTTCCGCTCTACCGCCAGCTCAAGCACCGCATCCTGCAGCTCATTGCCACCGGAACGCTGGGCGCGGGCGAGGCCCTGCCCACCGAGCAGGCCCTCTGTGAGACGTTTGGCCTCTCGCGCGCCACCGTGCGCCGCTGCTACCGGGACCTCGTGGACGAGGGCTACGCGACCCGCCGGCGCGGCCGGGGCTCGTTCGTGTCGCTCCCCGAGGAAAGCAGCCGGCTCGACACCATCTATCAGCAGGTAAGTACCTCGAGCGCGATTGGGAGGTCGGGCGCGCGACCAGGCTCGCGCTTCTTGGGCATCAAGGTGGTGCCCGCGGCGGGAGCAGTCGCGCGCTCGCTGGGCGTCGCCGACGGCACGCCGCTCTGGGAGATCAACCGTCTGCGCCTCGCCGACAAGGACCCCGTCATCCATGAGCTAGCCTACGTGCCCCAAGCGCTCTGCCCGTGCCTGGACAGCGCGAACCTCGAGAGCACCTCGCTCTACCAGTGCATCGCCGAAGAGTCGGGCGAGCTGTCGAGCCGGACCGAGGAATACGTGGAGGCAATCACGCTCGACCGGCGTGAGGCACGGCTGCTGGAGACCTCTCCGGGAAGCGCGGCCCTGCGCATCGTCGCGCGCTCGCTGGGCACCCAGGGCCAGACGCTCGAGACGAGCGTGGGCATCGCGCGGGCCGACCGCCTGCGCGTCGAGACAGCCTACGACATCGACGGCTCCAGCGCACGCAAGGTGGTGGTGTGAGACAAGCCGACGCCCCTCGCGAGGCGTCGGAGCGAGTCAGCTCGGCACCCTTCGCGAGATGCCGGCCAGATCCTACGCGCTCAGCTGCGCGATGAGCTGGTCGACGACCTCGCGGCAGTCCGCGACCACCTTGTACTGCGCCACGCCAAAGATGGGGGCACCCTCGTCCTCGTTCACGGCCACGACGCACTCGGCGCCGCCGATGCCCGCCAGGTGTTGGATGGCGCCCGAGACACCCAGGCTCACCAGCAGCTTTGGCGCCACCGACACGCCCGTCTGCCCCACCTGGTGCGAGTACTCGAGCCAGCCGGCCTCCACGATGGGACGCGTGCAGCCAAGGGCCACCGTACAGCCGAGACGCTCGGCCAGAAGGTCCACCAGCCGGCGCACCGGACCCAGCGCCTTCTTGCTGCCGATGCCGCGCCCCACGACCACGAGCACGTCGGCGTCAGTGATGGAGCCGGCGGTGTCGGCCACCTCGGCCTCGATCACGCGCGTGCGGGCGTGGACATCCGCGTCGAGCGGCACGTCGACCACGGCGCCGGCCGCCGTTGCGGCGTCGACGGAACGCGGCTCGGGCGCCTGGAAGATGCCCGGGCGCACCGTGGCCATCTGCGGGCGGTGCGAGGGGCACTCGATCGTGGCCATGAGGTTGCCGCCGAACGCGGGGCGCGTCTGGAGCAGGAGGCCATGCTCGGCGTCCATCTCGAGGATGGTGCAGTCGGCCGTGAGGCCCGTCTGGAGCAGCACCGCCACGCGCGGGGCCAGCTCGCGGCCAAAGTTGGTGGCGCCGTAGAGGATGACCTCGGGCTTGCGCTCGTGCGCGAGGGCCACGAGCCAGTCGGCGAAGACCTCGGAATTGGGGTGGGCCAGGCGCTCGTCCCGCGTGCGGATGACCTCGTCGGCACCGGCCGCGAGCAGGGTGGATACGGCGTCGGGCTCGGCAGCGTCGGGCACGCCCGCCCCAGACGCGCCGGCCTCCTGCGGCGCGCTCGCATCGGTCCCGCTCCCCTCGCCCAGCACGGCCACGAGCCCGCAGCCACGCGCATCGGCAAGCTCGCGGCCCTTGCCCAGCAGCTCGAAGGCCACCGGCAGGACAGCCCCCTCGCCATCCATCTGGCAGAACACCCAGATGTCATGGTAGGCCGAGAGGTCGACGCCCGCGGCACTGTCCTTCTCGATGGAGAGCGCGCCCACCGGGCACGCGTCCACGCACATGCCACAGCTGATGCAGCCGTCGAGCACGTGCGCCTTGCGGTTCACAACCTCGATGCCGTCGTTTCCGCACACGCGCTCACAGCGACGGCACCCTACGCACTTCTCGGTATCGACAACAAGTCCGCTCATCGTGCGGCCTCCCCAAACACGTCAAGCAGCACGCTGGCCTGCTCGACCGGCGTGCCCGAAAGCTCCACGGCCTCGTTGGTGCGCTCGGGCACGAACGAGCGAACCACCTGCGTGGGCGAGCCGTCCAGCCCGCAGCGCGCGCGGTTGGCACCGGCGGCAGCCGCGTCCAAGACGCTCGCCTCGGCCGCCTCGCCCGCGCGCACACCCGCGATGCTGGGCATGCGCAGGGTCGCGACGTCCTTGGTGAGCGTGAGCACGGCCGGCAGCGGCACCTCGACCGTCTCCGTGCCGCCGTCGACGTCGTGGCGCACGACGAGGTGGTCAGGCGTGGCCTCGAGCATCTCAGAGACGCTCGTGACGCAGGGCACGTCGAGCAGGCCCGCAAGCTCGGGGCCAATCTGGGCCGTGTCGCCGTCAACCGCCATCTTGCCGCAAAGCACGAGGTCAGCTGGTGCGTCCATCTTGCCAAACGCCAGCGAGAGCGCATAGGAGGTGGCCAGCGTGTCCGAGCCGGCGAAGGCGCGGTCGCTCAGCAGCATCGCGTCGTCGGCACCGCGCGCGATGGCGTCGCGCAGGAGGCGCTGGGTGTCGGGGATGCCCATCGAGAGCGCCGTGACGTGGCCACCAAGCCGCTCCTTGAGCTGGAGCGCCACCTCGAGCGCCGCGGCGTCGAACGGGTTCACGACGGACTGCTTGCCGTCGCGCACGATCGTGTTGGTCTTGGGGTCCATGCGCACCTCGGTGGTGGAGGGCACGGCCTTCATGCAGACGACCATCCTCATGCGCGCTCACCGCCCTTCTCCGCGGCCTCGCCCACGGGTGCGGCCTCGCCCACGGTCGCGCCCCCGTCCACATCCAACAGCGCCTCGTCGAAGAGGTTGCCACGACCCAGCTGGCCCGCCGGGTCAAGCTCGCGCTTGAGCCGCGCCATCTCCGCGATGTGCTGGGGGCCGTACATCGTCATGAGGAAGCCGCGCTTGATCTTGCCCACGCCGTGCTCGGCCGAGACGGCGCCGCCCATGCGCGTGACCTCCTTGGCCCAGCCGGCAAAGAGACGCTTGCCGGCGGCAAAGTCGTCGGCGTTTCTCGGCAGCACGTTCACGTGCAGGTGGTTGGCGCCGATGTGGCCCCACGCCGCGCTCTCCAGGCCGCTCTCGGCCAGCGTGCGGCGGTAGAGCGCCACCACGTCGTGGAGGTGCTCGTCGGGCACGGACATGTCGCTTCCCAGCTTGGTGATGACGGGGTCGGTGCGACGGCGCCCGTCGATGAGCATGTTGACGCTCTCGGGCACGGCGTGGCGAAAGAAGCGCTGGCGCTCGCGGTCGACGTCGGTGCGGGCCACCCAGGTGTCATCCTCGCTGGCACCCACCTCGCGCAGGGCGTCCCCCACGAGGTAGAGCTGCCGAAGCGCCGTGGCGTCGTCGGGGCAGTCGAGCTCGACGTAAACGCAGACGACGTAGCGCGCGGGCACGTCGGGCAGGCTCGCGAAGGCGGCGGCGTTGGCGCGCTGCGAGCGCAGGATGTCGAGGGCACCGGCGTCGAAGTACTCGATGGCGGCGGCGTTGGAGAGGCGCGGACGCACGGCCACAGTGAAGTCGAGCGCCGCGGCCTCGCTCTCGAAGAAGCAGCTCACGCCCCAGACCACGGGCGGGTTGGGCATGAGCGCAAGCTCGATCTCGGTGATGACGCCCAGCGTGCCGTCCGAACCCACGAACAGGTCGAGGGCGTCCATGTCGTCGGCCGCGAAGTAGCCCGACGCGTTCTTGGTGTGGGGCATCTGGTAGGTGGGCAGGTCGAGCGTGAGCTCGCGACCGCCCTCGGTCGTGAGGTGCAGCGTGCGGCCCGTGGCGTGGGTCTCGCCCCGGCGCAGGGCTAGCATGTCGCCGTCGGCCAGGGCCACGCGCACCGCGCTCACGTGCGGGCGGGTCGGCCCGTAGTGGTAGCTGCGCGCGCCCGAGGCGTTGCAGGCCACCATGCCGCCGATGCAGGCCGAGGTCTCGGTGGGGTCGGTCGGGAAGAACTGCTCGGGCCCGGCATAGAGTTCTTCGAGTGCCTCGAGGCTCGCCTTGTCCCAGCCGGCCGTGGGGACGGACTTGTTGGCAAGTGCCTTGCGCAGGTTGGCCAGCACAACGCCCGGATGAACCCGCAGGTAGTAGGTGCCATTCTCGTCCCTACGCAGGCCCAGGAAGGCGTTCATGCGCGAGAGGTTCATGACGTGGCCGCCGTGGGGCACCGCGCCGGCGGCAAGCCCCGTGCGCCCGCCCTGCACGGTCACGGGCACGGCGCCGCCGGGCGTGCCGTCCGCGTGTACCGTGCCGTCGCCGTGCAGCTCGCGTAGGGTCTGGCACACCTCGTCCTCCGACGTGGGGAAGGAGATGGTGTCCGCCTCCCCCACCGTGCGCGACTCGTCTCGTACGTACTCCTCGAAATCCGAGGTCAATGGCCGAATCAATGACATGGCACGCACTCTCCCTCTGTGCCCACGCCTGCCGGGACCCCCGCACCCGGGCAGACTCGCTGGGTTACTACGCTATTCCCCCAACGTTGCCGGCGTGTTTCGCACCTGCACCCGGCGACCGCCCCCGGCTTCCCGACAGGCGCCGTTCTCGCCCACGCCCTCCGCCACACTCTTCCCAGGCACTGCCCCCCCTCACCCGCCGCCGCGCCCCACCACCTCGCGCCCAACGTCCCTCCTCTCCCTCCCTCACTCCCACTGCGCGGCAAAAAGCTGCATAATGTTCGAATCAGCAGGTAGGTCATTGTCCGCAACTTCAAGGAGGAGCCGCCGCATGAAGGAGCTCGAGGATCGAATCCGCCAGGACGGCATCGTTCGCGAGGGAAACGTCCTCAAGGTGGACAACTTCCTCAACCACCAGTGCGACGTCGCGCTCTACGAGAAGATGGGCGCCGAGTGGGCGCGGCTGTTCGCCGGCAAGAAGGTCGACAAGATTTTGACGATCGAGGCCTCGGGCATCGGCATCGCGTGCGTGGCGGCCACGCACTTTGGCAACGTGCCGGTGGTGTTTGCGCGCAAGACCGAGTCGATCAACCTCGACGGCGACCAGTACCGCACCAAGATCCGCAGCTACACCAAGAAGCGCGAGTACAACGTCATCGTAGCGAAGCGCTTCCTCAAGAGCGGCGAGCACGTGCTCGTCATCGACGACTTCCTGGCGATGGGCTGCGCGCTCAACGGCCTGCTCGAGATCTGCGGCGAGGCGGGCGCCATCGTGGAGGGGATCGGCATCGCGATCGAGAAGGGCTTCCAGCCGGGCGGCAAGAGCCTGCGCGAACGCGGCTACCAGCTTGAGAGCCTCGCAATCGTGAAGTCGATGAACGCTGCGACGGGCGAGATCGAGTTCGAGTAGTAGCTGACAGGCGGGCTCGCAGGCGGCCATGGCACAAGAGAATCCCAGCTACATCCTGCATGTTTTGGTCGGGGGCGGCACCTCTTCGCAGGAGGCCGTCCCCGTTTGCGTGACGCGCAAGTGCGTACGCAACCTCAACCTGCGGGTTCAGACAGGTGGCAGTGTTGTCCTGAGCGTTCCCTGGCACGTGTCGCGCGAGCAGGCGCAGACGTTTCTGAACGCGCACGCCACGTGGATCGCGCGGACTCGGCGGCGCGTGCTTGCGCGGACCGAGGCGGCGACTCGAAACGAGGGGTGCGCCGGCGGCTACGCCCTCTGGGGCAAGCTTCGCAGGTCGCCGGACGGGTCGGCCGCCTCGGCGGAGGAGCTCGAAGAACTCTATCACGCCGAGATGACCCGGATGCTGCCGGAGGTCATCGAGCGTATGGAGCCGCAGGTAGGAGCCCATGCGAGTGGCTGGCAGGTGCGAGTCATGAAGAGCCGCTGGGGCTCGTGCACGCCCAAGACCGGACGAATCCGCATCAACGCGCGCCTGGCGGCCTACCCACCCGAGTGCCTTGGCTACGTCGTGGCGCACGAGCTGGCGCACCTGCTGGAACCCAGCCATAACCAGCGCTTTCACGCCATCGTAGCTCGTGCGATCCCCAACGAGCGCGAGATTCGCGCGCGGCTGAGGCAGCCTCCGGCGCTTGGGTGAGGTAGCTCGGGCTTGGCTGGACGGGCACCCCGCGAACAAGAATCCCTTTTCTGCCACGAAAACGCAGTTTGTGGGAAACACTCAACAGCCGAAGCTCCCATGACGCCGCACCACATGCCGCCTCCCAAATATGACATTTGAAAAAGACTAGGTAGATTGACTGTCACTTCAAGCTCCAGTTCACACCGCACCACTGTCACACGTCCAATCACCGTGCTCGTCCCGTGCGCCGAAGACATCGTTTCCCACAAACTGCGTTTTCGTGACAGCAATCGCCGAAATCGATCGCAAGCCTTGGCTGGAGGCCTCCCCTCAACTCCAAAAGCGGCAACGGAGACGTACCACGAGGGCCCGTCGCGCTCGGCCTGACAATTCTCCGCTCCAAAACGGGCAGAGAAAACCCAGGAGGACGCAAGAAAGGCTGGACTGGCACAAGCCGGCCCAGGCTGCAGATCACCGTCCTCGCACCGGCCGCGATAGGCTACTGGCATGCTCGAAAGCAGGTCATCCAGCCGGATGGGAGGGCAGACCGACACATGTTTGGGGCCCCATGCTTGAGTTGAAGCGCGTCCTCGCCCTCATCCCCGCACGAGGCGGGAGTAAGGGTCTCCCCCGCAAGATCATTCAAGACCTCGGCGGGCATCCCCTCATCTGGCACAGCATCCAGGCGGCGCTGGGCTCGGCCTACGCCGACGACTGCTTCGCGTTCGCCGACGACGAGGAGATTGCCGAGGTAGCTCGCGCGCGGTGCCTGGGCTCCGTTCCTACGGCCAGCGGAGCTCGCGCAGGGCGGCTCGAAGACCATCGACTGCACGGTAGAGGGCCTGGCACGCCTCGCCGAGATGGGGAGGCGCTACGATATCGTCGTACTTCTGCAGGCCACAAGCCCGTTTCGCACGGCAGCCGACCTCGACCGCGCACTCGAGCGCTTCGAGGGGTGCGGCGAGCGCGGTCTGGTCTCAATCGGCGAGGTGGACGTCTCGCCCATCCTCATGCGCACGATGGCCGCCGACGGCACGCTCTCGCACCTGCTGGCCCAGGGCAGCACGGCGCGCCGCCAGGACATGCCCACGTACTTCACGTTCGACGGGGCCATCTTCATCAACCGCGCCGAGGAGATTCGTCCCGATACGAGCCTCAACGACAGCCCGGTCGGCTGGGTGCTCGACCGCTCGCAGGCGCTCGACATCGATGAGCCGGCCGACCTCGAGGAGGCCCGGAAGATCATCGCCCGGCGCTAGGCACGCAACGGCTCACTTGCGGTGCGGGTCGTGGCCATGCCTTGGCAACACTTGCAGCCCCGGCAGGGCGCCCACGAAGCGCCCGATGCTCGCGACGTTCATGACCATGCCCGACACGGCCTCGAAAAGTGCGAGGTAGGTGGGCCAGTCGCTCGGCACGCCAAGCAGCGCCATCACGCGGTCGGAGTCGAAGGTGAGGCGCCCGAACACGTTCGCCGAGACGATGAGCGGGCACGAGAGCGCCTCGCCCGTGCCCAGCCCCCATCAGGAAGGTCATGAGGCACGCGAACCACAGCATCATCTCGAGGTTGTTGAACAGCGGGCACACGATGGAGCGCTGGATGCCCGTGATCGTGCAATGGGGCCGCACCATGCCGTCCGCGTCGAAAGGGTCGATGGGGACGATCTTGAGCCGCACCGCGAGGATCTCGATGATGCGCAGCGCGCCGTAGAGGGAGATGAGCCAGCTCCGTGGCAATGTTCCTGGCGAGGCACATCGCCACGGAGCAGACGAGCACCGCCACGAGGTTGGCGAAGACCCAGCGGTCGGTGGAGTCGCTCCAGCGGTTGCCGAACTCATCGGACGTGGGGTCCGTGCCCTCGCGCTGCCAGCGACGCTTGAAGGTGGGCGCAACGAACGAGAACGCCAGGTGGTTGACGAGAAAGGACACGAACCCGACAAACAGCCTCGTCACCCGAAAGCGTCGTTCCTGGTAGCTGAGCTTGCGAGCCATGGGATCACCTCGTCAAGCGGGCCGGTGCGGGAGTGTGCCGGCACGTGGCCACCGATTGCGCCATAGTGCTTCAAACGCCCACGCAGGAAAGGCTTTCCCTTGGCTCAGAGCGAACCGGGCAGACAGGCCCTTGTCTGTGGCACGCCGTACCAGCTCATGGGTGCCGTGGCGCTGCTTTTGGAGGGAGCGACGTGTCAGCCCGAGACGTGCGACCTGTACCTGCGCCACGGCTTCGCCAACGCCGCGGCCATCTCGCGCAGGCTTCGCGATGAGCACCTCACGAGGGCGGTCGTCGACGTGGCTCCCGGCAAGGGCGCCAGCCTTGACCTGCGGGGCAGCGAGGCCTCCGTGGCGATGGACGAGAGTGCCCGCGCGCAGGCCACCGGCAGACACGTGCCCGACGCCCCCTATGTCCGCATCCTCTGCAGCTATCCCTTCAACACGGTGAAGGCCCTGCTCCAGGCGTCGCCCGATGCCGAGCTGGTGCTCTTCGACGGCGGTCTCGGCAGCCACGGGGGCGACATCCTGCGCGACAACGGGGGCTCGGGGCCGCCGCGACCCGCCGCGCTCTACGTGAGCGCACCCGAGCTCTGCCACTCGAGCGCAAGCGACGTCATACGCAAGCTCCCCTTTTCGCTGGGTGACCGAAGGCTAGCCGATACGCTCCAGCGCATTTTTGCGGTCGATTATGCGCAGCTGGCACCCTATCACGGCAAGCGCTGCGTCTACCTCACCCAGCCCGTCGACGCCTATGCAGAGAGGGCAGAGATGGACAGGCGCGTGCTCGAGCTGTTTGACCCGCACGAGCGCGAGGTCATCGTACGCCCCCACCCGCGCGACAACTCGCCGCGCGACCCGCGCATCGCCTACGACGAGAGCGGCATTCCCTGGAAGCTCGCCTACAAGTCGGGCATCGTGGGCGAGGGCCCGGTGCTGCTCGCAGGCTGCTCGACCGCGCAGGTCATGCCCCGCATCCTGCTTGGAATCGAACCGCACATCGTGTGCACGGCCGAGCTCTACGCGACGGTCACCGAGCCCGAGGTCATGGCTGTATGGCATGGCCCCATGGACACCATCGCCAACTCGTACGCGCACCGGGAACGCATCCATCGGCCCCGGTCACTCGGGGAGCTTGCCGAAACGCTGGACGCGCTGCTGTAGCGAAGCGGGGACTCCATCAGGCCACCAGCCCCCCCACGCGATCAGTTTGGGCGTTTTCTGCCATGAAAACGAAGTTTGTGGGACAGCCAAAGGACCGCACGCGTCACGCCTCCACGCCACTCGCCCACATCGCTGATAGCTCTTTTGGAAAACGTCAGGTAGCTTCGTTGCCGCCCCAAGTCCCAAGTCGTGCGCAGGCACAGCCGCACGTTCAAACACGCGCCGAGCCCCCAATTGCCCTCAGGATGGGAACTTCCCTTTCCCACAAACTGAGTTTTCGTGACAGCAAACATAAAAATCGATCGCGAGCAAAGCGTACGCGAGCTCATGCAAACCTGGGGCCGTCCAGCAACGCACCCTTCTTCGTCTCCTTGCCTGCCCACTTACGCCCGCCCGGTATCGCGCCCCTCTTCGCCTTCCCGCCTAACCCGCTTACGCCCGCCCAGCAGCACGACCCTCTTCGCCTCTTTGCCCTCCCCGCCAACCAAAACCGCCCACCAGCGGGAATCCGGTGGGCGGAAATGTGACGAATCATACGGATGAAAAC
>NZ_CAAKOQ010000060.1:13329-32429 GCF_901212675.1 Olsenella uli | reverse complement strand
TGACAAATCATCCGGAAGAAAATGTGACAGATAGGATAGCTGCTACTTTGCCGTCACCTCGAGAGTGCCGAAGGGGCCGGAGAACTCGACGCGCCACTCGCCAGCCGTGAACGCGGGCGGCACGAACACGGTGCCCACGGAGACGTGCATGCCCTTCGTGAACCTCTTGCCCTGGCTCTCCAGCTTGCCGACCAGCCACTTCAGCGAGTTGACCGGGTTGCCGAGCACCTCGCTCGAGTCGCCCTCCTTGACGAACTCACCGTCGTGGTAGGCCTTGGCGTGCACCTTGGCCATGCCGTCCACCGTGAGCTCGGCGCCATCGACCGGCGTACCGTAGAGCACGTAGCCGCCCACCGCGCAGTCGCTCATCACGAGGTACTTGGAGAGCGTGGGGAACCAGGCCTTGAAGCGGGCGTCGGGAACCTCCATGTCGCCGGCTACGGTGCAGTTGTGCAGTAGCTCGTCAAGCGACATGTCGGCCAAGAGATCCTTCTTGGCCGTGAAGCAGAACTCGACCTCTACCAGCGGCTCGTTGAGGTGGCGTAGGTCGAGCGTGCAAGGCGTGGGCACAAAGCGCTCGGCCACTTGCGCGCCATAGAGCGGGCTGTCGGAGTCGAACATCTTCTGGGTCTCCTCGCTCGTGAGCGAGACCTTGTAGCCGGCGACCGGCCCCATCTTCTTGGCCATCACGGCGTCCTGCACGGCATAGGCGGTGTCGTCGTCGGTCACGACGCCCTCCCAGTCGGACATGGTGAGCGGCTCGTTGGGCTGGCCGTAGAAGTTGCGACGATAGGCCTGGTAGAGGGCCTCGACCAGCTCCTCCTGACGCTCGTTGAGCTTGACGGCGGGCTTGGTGGCAGAGCAGCTGCAGCAGCAGGAATCGTTCTCGGACATGATGTCTCTCCTCTCGCGGTGCGGGGCCGCGTTGCGATTGTCTGGTGGCCGGCGGCGATGCGCTCGCCGGGTCCTTCGGTGGTTCCCGTGGGCTCTGCCCAGCGGATTGATGCAATAAAAAAAGACCGGAGCCGTGGAAATTGCTTCCGACGACTCCGGTCTCGAGAGCCGCCCGTGTATCACGGGCTGGCTCGTATGCACCAACCCGCTAGCTAATAATCGCGGCGATAATCTCGATGGCGTTGTTGATGCAGCTCATTGCGTTTCTCCCTCTCGTGGCCGAACCGTCTGCCCGACCTCGTGGTGCCCATCATGATGGACTTGTCTTCTCGGATGTCAAGCTAAAATCTGAGCCGTTACCACATTTGCCCTCGGAGGGCATGCGAGCGTCGCGGGAGGGGCCATGCCGGGAAAGCGCACGGACGTCATCAGCTGGGACGAGTTCTTCATGCGGGTCGCCATCGCGGCGAGCCTGCGCAGCAAGGATCCAAACACGCAGGTGGGAGCCTGCATCGCCGACACAAACCACCGCATCCTCTCGGTTGGCTACAACGGCACGCCCTCCGGCATCAACGACGACGAGTTTCCCTGGGAGACCACGAGCGACCCCCTGCTGGACAAGCACAACTACGTGATCCACGCCGAGGCGAACGCGATCCTCAACTACCGCGGCTCGCTCAAGGACCTCGACCACGCCACCGTCTACGTGACGCTCTTCCCCTGCCACGAGTGCGCCAAGACCCTCGTGCAGGCGGGCATCGGCGAGGTGGTCTACCTCGACGACAAGTACGCGGGGACCGAGGACAACCGCATCTCGAAGAACATCCTCGAGCGCTGCGGCGTGGCGTATCGGCAGGTTCGGCTAGGCGAGCGGTAGGGCTGGCGGGGGGGGGCTTTCTGCGGCAGTGGCTTTTCTGCGGCGGCGGCCTTGGCGGTCCAGACTCCCCTGTGGTGCATCCCTCGCTGCAGCGGCGTTTCTTATTCTGTGGCGCGCCCCTCGTTGCAGCGGCGTTCCATTTTGCAGTGGCGGGCGCGGTGGTTCGGTTCCTCGTCGCGGCAGGCTTCTCCCATCCTCGCGTCGGTAGCCTCCCCCGAGCGGAAAACTGGGCAAATCACCTTGACATATGAGCGCTCGCTCATACAATGGTCGGTAAAACATATGAACGATTGCTCATGTGTTCGACTCTGAATGTAAGGAGCGCCCATGGACGAGGACATCCGAACCGACGACGCGCCCGAGGCCGCTGACGACCAGGTGGCCGACGCCGCCCAGGCCTGCGCCACACAGCGCACGCCCATCCCCGTCGGCGAGGCGCCCGACTGCATCCCCGACGAGGAGCTCCTCTACGACCTCGCCGACCTATTCAAGGTCTTCTCGGACACCACGCGCATCAAGATCCTATTCACCCTCATGGGCCGCGACCTCTGCGTGGCCGACATCGCCGACGAGACCGGCACCACGCAAAGCGCCGTGTCGCACCAGCTCAGAACCCTCAAGCAGGCGCACCTCGTGAAGTTCGAGCGAGACGGGCGCAACATCGTCTACTCCCTCGCCGACGACCACGTCTACACGATGCTCAATCAAGGTCTTAACCATATATGCGAGTGACGCAAGCGCCGCCCAACCAGTCAACAAGCGAGGCTGCGGCCTCTGAGAGAAAGGCACCGCGATGAAGAAGTCCTTCAAGCTCGACGAGATCGACTGCGCCAACTGCGCCCGCGAGCTCCAGGAGAAGCTCGCCAAGCTCGACGGCGTGCAGAACGTGTCGGTGAACTTCATGACGCAGAAGCTCACGCTTGAGGCGGCGGACGAGGACTTCGACGAGGTGCTCGACCGCGTCGTCGACTTCACCGCCGACGAGGAGCCGGACTGCGAGATCATTCGCTAAGGCGCCAGCCGGATGTGTGGCTAAGCTCGCGTCCTCGCCCGCTAGGCTTCGCGGCTTCGACGCGCCCGCCGCTGCGGAATGCGAACAAAGCCACACATCCGGCTGACAGTTGATCGGCCTCTCGACCTGGCGTCGACGGTGTAGTCGGCGCACGGTCTGGGAGCAGAGCCCCCGTGGTTGAGGGAAGGCCTTCTTTGTTGGAAGCCTCCCAAACCAGCGGGGCATTGTTAGGGACAATATGTGAGCGAATGCTCATGTGTTCATGGTTTTGGGAGCGGCGCGCATGTGGCCGCCCAGGCAACAAAGGAGTGATCGACATGGCAGACAGCAAGGCCAAGCCGAAGAAGAAGCGGCGCCACAAGAAGGAGTCGCAGCAGCACAAGCTGCACCGCATCATCCTCGCCCTCGCCATCTTCTTCGTGGTGATGGCGCTCGACGAGTTCGGCGCGCTCAAGGCCGCGTTCGGCGAGCCGGGCGACGTCTACGCCAGCTTCGTGCTGTTCCTCGCGCCGTTCCTCATCGCCGGCCACGACGTGCTGCAGCGGGCCGCTCACAACATCGGCCGCGGCGATGTCTTCGACGAGAACTTCCTCATGGCCGTGGCCACGCTGGGCGCCTTCGCCATGGTCTTCTTCCCCGACACCGACCCGCACATGGCCGAGGGCGCGGCCGTCATGCTCTTCTACCAGGTAGGCGAGCTGTTCCAGGCCTACGCCGTGGGCAAGAGCAGGAAGTCTATCGCCGCCATGATGGACATCGCGCCCGACTACGCCAACGTCGAGGGCGCGGACGGCGAGCTCGAGCAGGTCGACCCCGGCGACGTGGCCGTGGGCACCACGATCGTGGTCAAGCCGGGCGAGCGCGTGCCCATCGACGGTGTCATCACCGAGGGCTCCACGCAGCTCGACACCGCGGCGCTTACCGGCGAGTCGGTCCCGCGCCACGTGGAGGTGGGCGCCGACGTCATCTCGGGCTGCATCAACATGACCGGACTCATCAAGGTTCGTACCACCAAGCCGTTCGGCGAGTCGACCGTGAGCCGCATTCTCGAGCTCGTCGAGAACGCAAGCGAGAAGAAGGCCCGCACCGAGAACTTCATCACGCGCTTCGCCAAGCTCTACACGCCCGCCGTCACCGGTTCCGCCGTGCTGCTGGCCGTGGTGCCGCCGCTGCTCGGCATGGGCGCCTGGAGCGACTGGATCCTGCGCGGCCTCACCTTCCTCGTCGTAAGCTGCCCGTGCGCGCTCGTCATCAGCGTGCCCCTCTCCTTCTTTGGCGGCATCGGCGGCGCGAGCCGGCTCGGCGTGCTCGTGAAGGGCTCAAACTACCTCGAGGCCCTCTCCGAGGTGGACACCGTGGTGTTCGACAAGACCGGCACGCTCACCAACGGCACCTTCAACGTGGTGGCCATCCACCCCGAGGAGGGCATCGACCCAGACTACGTGCTCTCCAACGCCGCGTACGCCGAGGCCTTCTCCGACCACCCCATCGCGCTGTCGGTGAAGTCGGCCTTCTCCGGCGAAATCGACCGCCAACGCATCGCCGACGTGCAGGAGGAGAGCGGCCACGGCGTAGTGGCGCATGTGGACGAGCACGTGGTGCTGGTGGGCAACGACAAGCTCATGGCCGGCCACGGCGAGCGCTGGCATGACTGCGACCTCACGGGCACGATCCTGCACGTGAGCGTGGATGACCGCTACGTGGGCCACATCGTAATCGCAGACGTTGTGAAGGACGACGCCGAGCAGACCATCCGCGACCTGCACGCCTGCGGCGTCAAGAAGACCGTGATGCTCACCGGCGACCGCGAGGAGGTCGCGGCAGCGGTGGCCAAGAAGCTGGGCATCGACGAGTACCACGCGCAGCTGCTGCCGGGCGACAAGGTGGAGCGCGTCGAGCAGCTGCTGGCCGCCGAGGGCCCGCGCGAGAAACTGGCCTTCGTTGGCGACGGCATCAACGACGCGCCGGTGCTGACCCGCGCCGACGTGGGCATCGCGATGGGTGCCATGGGCTCCGACGCCGCGATCGAGGCGGCCGACATCGTGCTCATGGACGACAAGCCGTCCAACATCGCCAAGGCGATCAACGTGGCGCGCAAGACGATGGGCATCGTGTGGCAGAACATCGTGTTCGCGCTGGGCGTGAAGATGATCATCCTGGTGCTGGCGGCGCTGGGCATCGCCAACATGTGGCTGGCCGTGTTTGGTGACGTGGGCGTGGCCATCATCGCCATCCTGAACGCCATGCGCGCGATGAACGCGAAGGGCGCGTAACCGGTCGGGCTCGGACGGCTGACGCCCGACACAGGCCGTCAACCGGGATTACTTTTCGAATCGGTCTCGCCGGGCATGCGTCGTCTCTGCGTTGGCCCCCCTGAGAGTCAGAAGGTTGGGTCGTTTCATGCGACTTTCTGACTCTCAGGGGGCCAACGTGTTTGCGGCTCGGGGGATGACGGTTGCCCTGGGGAGGGGGCGGGCCGGTGGAGATCTATGCGCTGGAAAAAAGGGTGCCCCCGTCGCGTGGGGGCGCGGCGGGGGCGAAAGGAAGGAAGGTACTTAGGTGATACCCCCTCGACCTGCCCGCACACGGCAGAAATGCCGCTTCACCTCGCCTTCATTGCTCCATCACCGCGCCTTCACAGCGCCGCCACGTCACCGTCACATTGCATAACGGGAGATGTATGGCAGGCATCTCTCGGCGTGATGTGGCGCATGGAGAGGGGGCGGGACGCGACTCTGCGCGCGAGATGGGCACAAAGTTCACAGGGACTTGGCGGGCGTCTCCAAGCACGAGAAGATACGGCGGCGGTAGGTATTTCTCGGCACGAGAAGGCACACGCGAGGCAAAACGAGACAAAAAAAGACGCCCCGTGGCTGAGAAATCGCCACGAGGCGGCGTCCGCCTGGCACCAAGGCCCGGTGCCCCACGTCAGCGAACCTACAGCTTGATCGGCGTCGCGGTCTCGGCGAGCACCTCGTTGAGCTCCTCGACGTTCTTGCGGCCCTGGCCCTCAAGCCACGCGCGGGCCTCCCGCTCGCCGCCCTGCGCAAACGCGGCAACGCCGTCGGCCCAGGTAGCGCGGCCGCACAGCACGCCATTGAACGTGGAGCCGGCGTGCTTGGCAAAGCGCAGCGTCTTGCGGAAGAGTTCGGCCGACACGCCCGCCGACAGGAAGATGAACGGCAGGTTGGCGGCCTCGGCCTGCTCCTTGAAGTAGCCCGCGGCCTCGTCGGCGGAGTAGACGGGCGCCATACCCTCGCCCGTGAAGCCCTCCACGAACGCCATGTTCACCGGCACCTCGAGCTTGAGCACGTCGACGCCGTAGCGCGGTTTGCTGAACTCGCGCGTGGCCTCGAGCACCTTGCCCGGCTTCATCTTCATGGCGCCACGCTGGTCGATGGCGAGGGCCGCGACGACCCCGTCAGCGTTCATGGTGCGCAGCAGGCGCGTGCGCTTTGCGGTCGAGAGCTCGTAGGGAAAGTCCAGGGGTGCTCCCTTCCGCTGGGGAGCGGCGGGTGCGGCCGGTCTGCCGCGGCACGCAACCGGCCAGTGTGTGGCGTGGTCGGACTGTCGCCCCTAATTCCTTGTGACACGTAGGGATTACCACCGTTTTGGCGGAGTTTCAATCATGGCTAACATTTTTTCGGAGGGTCGGGCGGTGGTAGGCGTTTTCGCGGCGAGTGGGCGGCGGTATGCGTTTTCGTAGATACCGCGGCTGGCGATAATGTGTCAAATCATCCGGAAGGAAAGGTGACAGGGGGAGTTACCAGGTGAAGCGGACGCCGCCGGTGCGGACGATGCGCACGGGCGACTCCCGCGCGATGTAGCGGGCGAGCAGCTCGGGAACATCGGCCTCGGAGTACTGACGCACCACCCTGCAGTCTGCCAGCACGTCGTAGCCGCCGGTGCCGCTCGCACGGTAGTCGTTGCAGACGAGCTCCAGCTCGTCGGGCACGGGCGAGCCGTCGGCCATCCGCATAGAGACCACACGCTCCCCCACCGGCCGCGTGAGGTTGCCCTCCCAACGAATGCCTGCGTAGAGGTCGTAGTTGTAGTGCTCGACCTTGGGCTCGGAGAACGAGGCCGAGACACGTGGGCTCCCGTCCGGTCCCAGCTCGAGGTAGCTCGCGCACCGCTCGAGTGTGGCGCGCAGCACGTCGGGCGTCACGGCAAGCACCACGAGCGTGTTCGCAAACTGGTAGGCTGAGCAGATCCCGCGCCGGGTCACGGGCGAGGCCAGCCCCACCGCCTCGTTGCCCAGGCCCGTACAGGAGACGTCGGCCCCCGTAAGCGCAAGCTGCATCTGGTTGATGAGGCCAGCGAGGCGACTGCCGTGAAGCGCCACGTCGAGCTTGCCCTCCTCGGCAGCGTCGATGGGCCGGTCGAGCTCGCCCGCGCGCTCGTCGAGCCAGGCGTCCGTCTCGCGCTCGAGCGGCGCGAGCTCGCGGGCCAGCCGCGCGTCCGTGACGTCGCCCACCGGCTCGAGGCGCGAGCCCACCCGCACGTGCCCGTTCGCGTCGACGGCACCCGAGAGCGAGACGTAGCGCGCGGCGTTTGCCGGCGGCTGCACGCACCAGGTGCCTGCGATGCCCACGCCCTCGACGGCCATGTGCTGGTGCCCCGTGAGCAGGATGTCAAAGTCGCACGCGCGCGCGATCTGGCAGGCCTGGTTCTCGGCCGTGCGGGAGAGCACGCGGCCCGTCGTGAGGTCCTCCTCGAAGCCGCCGTGGTAGACGCAGATGCTCACGTCGCAGTTGCCGCGTAGGTCGGTGGCCGTGCGCTCGAGCGCGGGCAGCACCTCGCCCACCGTGAGCGGACCCAGGTGCTCGGCACGCTCCCACACGTTCACGTAGCTCGTTACGGCGCCGGTGATGCCCAGCCTAAGGCCGTTTCCCAACGTCACGACCACGAACGGCAGGATGGGCACGCAGCCCGTGGCGTCGGTCACGTTGGCGCACACGCAGGTGGCACCCATCGCGCGCACGTAGTCGGCGAGCGCCTCGTAGCCAAAGTTGAAGTCGTGGTTGCCGAGGGTGAAGGCGTTCAGGCCCAGCTCGTTGAAGGCGCAGGCGACGGGGTTGGTCTCGGGCGGCACCGTCCCCGCCGCGCGCCCCGCGAGCCAGCGCGAGATGAGCGGCGTGCCCTGGAGCGAGTCGCCGCCGTCGAGCACGAGGTCACCCGCGGCAAGCCGCGCCTCGCGGCCATGCGTGCCCAGACGGGTGCACAGGTTGGCGAGGCCCGCGTCGACGTGCTCGCCCGTGGCGTAGCTCACCGGCAGCACGTGGCCGTGCGTGTCAGACGTGAAGGCGATGCGGAACGTGCGCTCGCCAGCCGCCGCGGCGTGGCCGGCGACAGCGCCGCGCTCCGCAGGAGCGGCAGCCACGGGGCGCCCGCCCTCGCCGGCGCCAGCGCCCCGCTCGGCACCAGCCGCCACCGTGCGATCGCGACTCTCCCCCATCGTTCTCACTCCCCCCGCGCGAGGCGCACGCGGATGCGCGTGGAGATGAACTCCACGATGAGGATGAGCACCACAAGCCCCACGAGGATCGAGCCGGCCTGGTTCCAGCGGTAGCTGTTCATCGCAAAGATGAGCGGCGCTCCGATGCCGCCGGCGCCCACGAGGCCCAGGATCGTGGCGTCGCGCAGGTTCATGTCGAAGCGATAGATGGCCGTGGACACGAAGCTGGCCATGAGCTGCGGAATCACGCCAAAGCGGATCTTTCGCCACGTGGTGCAGCCCTCGGCGTCAAGCGACTCGAGGATGCGCACGTCGAGGTCCTCGATGGACTCGATGTACATCTTGCACACCATGCCCACCGAACACAGCGACATCGTGAGCAGGCCCGCGAAGGCGCCCGGCCCCGTCACGCGCACGAACATGAGGCCATAGACGAATGGCGGCACCGTGCGCACGGCCATGATGACCAGCCGCGCAACGAACGACACGACCTTGCCCGTGAGGTTCTGCGACGCCAGGAACGCGAGTGGGATGGAGATGATGGCACCCACGACCGTGCCGAGAAACGCGATGCAGATGGTCTCGAGCAGCGCGTAGGGCACGCCGGTGGTGCCAAAGTTGAGGAGCAAAGACGTGTCCGGGTGCACGATGCCGCCCAGGATGTTGAGCGCGATCTGGCCGCCGTTGGTGCCCGTGCCACTCGCCTCGGTGGCGCCGGCGCCACTCCACACGAGCAGCCCCACGACCACCACGGCGATGGCGAGGTTGTACATCCAGGACTTGGGACGCTCCTCGAAGGCCTTGCGAATCCTCTCGTCGAGGGAGTCCCCGGTATGCGCCGCCGCCCCCGTGGGCGCGGCGCCGCCGTCATGCCTGTCCATGCGAATCCCCCCTACGCGAGGTGCCGACGCGCGGCACGGCTCACGGTCTCGATGACGAGCACGGTCACGAACAGCGCCACGAGCACCATGCCCACCTGTGGGAACATGCGCCAGCCGATCTTCTCGTTGAGCACGAGGCCCAGGCCGCCTGCGCCCACGTAGCCGAGGATCGACGCGTAGCGCACATTGCCCTCGAAGCAGAAGAGGCAGTTGGAGAGGTACCCCGGCAGCACCTGTGGCACGATGGCGGCCGTGAAGGCCCGCACGCGCGTGGCGCCCATGGCCTGCATGGCCTCGAACGCGCCCATGTCCACCGTCTCGATCTCCTCGTAGAGGACCTTGCCCACGTAGGCAAAGGTGAAGATGGCGATGGCCGTGGTGCCGGCCAGCGTGCCCAGGCCAAAGATGTAGGTGGCGATGAGCGCCGTGACGATGGTGGGCAGTGTGCGGATCACCGAGAGCAGAAAGCGCATGACAACCACGAGCGCGCGGCTGGGCACGATGTTGGTCGAGGCGGCCATGGCGAAGGGCACCACGAGTACCGAGCCCGCCACGGAGCCCAGAAGCGACATCTTGATGGTGTCGAAGAGCGGCTGCCAGACGTCGGGCATGTAGCTCCAGTCGGGCGGGAACATCTGGCCCAGGATGGTGAAGAACTCCCCGCCGCGCCGCGCGAGCGTGGCGAAGTTGAAGCCCGTGATGCGCACCGAGAGCGCCCCCAGCGCCACGAGCGCCACGATGGCGAGCGGCACGCGGCTCCGCCTGCGCGTCACCACCGAGCCGTTGGGAAGGGTTATGACCTCGGGCTTGAACACACGGTCGAAGGCCGTAATCCTGAGGCCGCCCGAGACCGCGTCCGGCGAGCTCGCGCCGGCGTCGCGCCTGCTCATGCCTCCTCCTTCTTGCCGTAGATAGCGTCGAGCACGTCCTGCGTCACCTGGTCGCTCGGTCCGTCGTAGACCACCTCGCCCGCGCGCACGCCCAACACGTGGTCGCAATACTCGAGCGCAAGGTCGACGTGGTGGATGTTGATGAGCACCGTGATGCTCATCTCCTGGTTGATGCGGCGGAAGTCGTCCATGACCTGGCGGGCCGTGACCGGGTCGAGCGAGGCCACGGGCTCGTCGGCCAGAATGATCTGCGGGCTCACCGTGAGGGTGCGCGCCAGGGCCACGCGCTGCTGCTGGCCGCCCGAGAGCTGGTCGCAGCGCACGTAGGCCTTGTCGAGGATGCCCACCTTGTCGAGCGACTCGAGCGCCGCCATGCGCTCCTGCTTGGTGAAGACGCCCAGGAGCGCCCGCCACCAGGGGATGTCGGGCACGAAGGCCGTGAGGACGTTCCTCAGCACGGTGGTGCGCGTGATGAGGTTGAACGACTGGAAGATCATACCTACCTTGCGGCGGAACCTGCGCAGCGACGCGCCGCGCAGCTCCTCCACCTTGGTGCCGTCGACGACGATGGAGCCCTCGCTCGTGTCGTACAGCTTGTTGATGGTGCGAATGAGCGTGGACTTGCCGGCGCCCGAGCGACCGATGATAGCCACGAAGCTGCCGTCGGGGATGGTGAGGTCGATGTCCTTCAGGGCCTCGAACCCGTTGGGGTACCTCATGTACACGTGGGAGAACTCGATCATGCAAAACCTCCTGCGCGGCGGGATGGGCCGGGGCCGCCGCCACAAACGTAAGGGGCCCGGGTGCGCACTCGCGCCCGGGCCCCACGACGGGAAGGAAAGCTACTTGGTGGAGGCGGAGCCCATCTCCTGCACGAGCTTCTGGGCCCCGCGCTCGGAGTCGTAGTCGGACGGCTTCGCCGGCTTGTAGCCCTTGTGGCTGTAGATGGCGATGACCTTCTTGCCCTCGTCGGTGTTGCCGATGGCGATAAAGGCATCGGAGAGGGCCTTCTTGAAGTCGTCGGTCATGATGGGCGAGTTCTTGGAGACGCTCACCGTGTCGTTGTAGATGGGCTTGGTGACGAACACGACGTTGGTCTCGTCCCAGATGCTGGCGCTGCGGCTGTACTCGCTCTGCCACTTGTCGGCAAAGTCGAGGCGAGCGTCGGCAAAGGTGAGCAGCGCGTCGACCTGGCCGGAGGCGAGACGGGCGAAGGCGCTGCCGTAGGAGTCGGACTGGACGGCATGCGGCAGGTCGGCCACAGTCTTGCCGTCGTAGTTGTCCTTGAGGTACAGAGCCGGGTAGATGTAGCCCGCGGGCGAGGAGGAGCCCATGACGCTCCAGTTGGCGCCCGAGAGGTCGTCCCAGGCGAGTTTATCGCCGGCGTTGATCTTCTTGGCCAGCTCCTGGCCTTTGTCGGACGGGCCGGCGATAGCGAGGGCGCGATAGCTCGTGACCTGCTCGTCGGTGGTCGTCGTGGGCTTGGCGTCGTTCCAGTCCTTGGCGCTGTCGGAGTCGATGGAGAGGCCGTTGCGCGTGGCGGTGAGCAGCACGTCCACGCCGTCGTCATAGAGCACGTAGGTGCCGCCCGGGATGAGGCCCACGTCGACCGTGCCGGCGGAGAGGGACTCGCCCACCGCCTCATAGCTGGTGCCCACCGTGATGTTCACGGTGTTGACGGTGTAGCCCTCCTTGCCCAGCTGGTCGATGAGCATCTGCTTGAGGGGCTCGGTGGCCGTGATGATGTCTTGCGGGTCCTTGGAGGGGACGAAAGCGACGTTGAGCGTGTCGATCATCTTGTCGTCGCCCGTGGTGGCCGCGGTGTCGCCGGACCCGCCGCCACAGGCCGTGAGGCCGAGGGCGGCCGTACAGGCGAGCAGCGCGCTCGACTTGAGGAACATGCGGCGGCTGAGCCCGGCCGTGGCGAAGGTGCTTGGCGTGATGCGATCGGACATGTCTGCCTCTTTCGTGTTGGGAGCGCTCTTGCACGCCCCGGCTTGCGTATCTGTGCACACCAGGTCTGATAGTACGAACGAGGCATAAGGGGACTCCCCCTCTTCTGTAAGGGGACCGTCAAGGCGCAGCCGTATCATTTCCAACCGCATGGTTTGTCTCATTAGCTGCTACGTTGTTTGCCTCGTGGGCGCGGGCCACCGCGCGCACGCGAGTCGCCGGGCGCGCGTAGGCCAGCGCGCTCACGCGGAGCGCCGCGCACACCGGGCCCGAATGCGCGGCGGCTGCCCCGCTCGTGGGGCTTCGCTGGAGATGGGCGGCCCGAACGCCCCCGCACGACCGGCCGCGCGGCCCCAGGCAATAGACTGGAAAGACGTACCAGCCCCTGCCCCCATCGACAGGAGATTCATGGAAGCCGCCTTCCTCGCGTTCATCGACCAGTTCGGCTACCTCGCCGTGGCCGCCCTCATCCTCTTGGAGAACGTCTTTCCGCCCATCCCCAGCGAGCTCATCCTGCCCATGGGCGGGTTTCTCGTCCACCAGACGTCGATGGCGCTGCCGGGCGTCATCATCGCCGCGACGGCAGGCTCGGTCGTGGGTGCCTTCATCCTGTACGGCGTGGGCCGCCTGCTCTCGCGCGAGCGCCTGACCAGCTTCTTCGAGACGCGCCCGATGCGCCTTCTGGGCTTCAAGGGCAACGACGTGTCGAGCGCCATCGGCTGGTTCGACCGCAAGGGACAGGCCACGGTGCTCATCTGCCGCTGCATCCCCGTAGTGCGCAGCCTCATCTCGATCCCGGCGGGCACGGCCAAGATGAACATGGCCAAGTTCGCGCTCTACACGCTCGTGGGCTCGGCCGTGTGGAACAGCGTGCTGTGCAGCCTGGGCTTTGGCGCGGGCAGCGCGTGGCAGACGGTGACGGCCGAGGCGGAGTGGGTCTCGGACATCGTGAAGTACGTGATTCTCGCAATCGTGGTGGTTGCGCTCATGTTTTGGGTGGTCAAGCGCATCATCCCCAACCTGCGCGAGCGCAGGGGGTAGCCGCGACAGGGCCGGGGCCGAGTGGGGCGCTGGCCGAGGGGCCGGGCTAGGAACCCGAGCGAGTCGGAAACTTTAGAAAACGCCGATGGTACCGACTTCCCCAGTTACGGCAGAGAAAACGGCCTCGTAAGTGGGCAAATCGGTACCATCGGCGTTTTCTTCTCGGGTTGCCTCTGTACCGTCGGTTTTTCTCGAGCTGACGTGCCCTCCGCCGCAGGCAAGCGAATGGAACAGGCGGAGGGCACGTCAGCGGAACAGCCGGTGGGCAAGTCGGCAGACGGCGCGTCGCGAGGCCGCGGGCCTACTCCTCCACGCTCACGAGCTCGATCTCGAAGTTGAGGGGCTTGCCGGCGAGCTCGTGGTTGGCGTCGACGACGATCTTGGCCGGCGTCACCCGGGTCACCGTCACGGGGATGGGCTGGCCGTTGGGACCGCGCAGGGCCACCTTGTCGCCCACCTTGAGGCTCTCCATGCCGGGCGCGTTCTCGCGCGGAATCTCGATAACGAGGTCGTCGCGGCGCTCGCCGTAGGCCTCGGCCGGCTCGAGGTGCACGGTCTTCTTCTCGCCGGGCCTCATGTCCTTCACCGCGTTGTCGAAGCCGGCGATCATCTGGCCCGCGCCGCAGGTGAACTCGAGCGGCTCCCCCCGGTCGTAGCTGCTGTCGAACTGCGTGCCGTCGTCGAGCGTGCCGCGGTAGTGCGCCTTGACCTTCTTGCCCTCGTTGGACATGGGTGCTCCTTCTTGTCTCATACTGTCTGATGAGTCGTTGCCCTGCCATGGTAGCAGGGCCTGTCACGCTTTCCTCCGGATGATTCGTCACGCGTCAGCGTCGGCTGCGTCGTCCCCGGCCCCGGGCTTCTCGGCGGGCGTGGCCGAGAACGTCACGGTCGCGGCTTTCTCGCCAGACGTGACGCCCCTCTCGCCGGACGTGCCCTTCCCCGCGTCGGTCGCGACCGCACGCTGCTGGACCAGCTCAGCCTCGCGCGCCTCGGCCCACTCGCCCACCAGGCGCTGCACCGTAGCCACCACCGGCACCGACATCAGCACGCCTGCCAGGCCAAACAGGCTGCCGCCGGCAAACACCGCCACGAGCACCCAGATACTCGAGACGCCCGTGGCCGCGCCCACCACGTTGGGGTACACGAAGTGGCCGTCGACCTCCTGCAGCGCCACGAGGTAGACGAGGAACCAGATGGCCTGCATCGGCTCGACAGAGAACACGATGAGCGCGCCAATCGCACCGGCCATCCACGCACCCACGTACGGGATGAGCGCGCCCACGCCCACGACGAGCCCGACCGTGGCGGCGTAGGGCATGCGCAGCACCGCCATACCGATGGCGCAGAGGCTTCCCAGCACCACGGCCTCGACGCACTGGCCGAAGATGAAGCGCGAGAAGCACTCGTTGGCGACGGACGCCACGTAGGCGGCGATGCGGTATGCGTGCTCCGGGAGCAGGAGCCGGGCCGCGCGGTCGAAGCCGGACACGACGGCCTCCTTGCCCGCGAGCAGGTAGAGGCCAAACACCACGGCGACGATGAAGCCGAGCAGGCCGCTCACGAGCTTGCCGCCCCAGCCAAAGAGCGAGGTGGCGACCGCGCTCACGCCGCCGGAGTCGGCGATGAAGCTCTCGAGCGCGCGCTGCCAGTCGGTGGACGAGCGGGCCACGCCGCGCAGGACCGCCAGGAGGTTGGAGTCGGCCGGGGCGCCGGAGGCCTGGACCGTCTCGCCCGCGACCTCGCTGGCCGAGAGCACGCCGCGCCACAGCGCCGAGATGGCGTCGAAGAGCTCCTCGCGGACGAGCAGGACCACGATCGCTATGACCGCGACAATGCTGGCCACGGAAAGCAGCAGGCAGATGGGCCTGCGCAGGGCCGCGAGCGGGCCGCTCTTGGCGCGCGGGAACCAGATGGCCTCCCAGCGCTCCATGACGAGGTTGAGCACGAAGGCGATGGCCGCGCCGGCGAGCAGCGGGCTCACGATGTCCCACAGGACGCCGAGCGCGCTCGTCACGTAGTTGAAGTGGAAGACGAGCAGCAGGGCCACGGCCGCGCAGGCGCACCACTGGGCAACGAGGCCCGTCGAGGGGTAGAGGTTCGTGCGCTCGCGGCGCTTGGTCATGAACGGGTTGTCCCCGCCGCGCGGGCGACCGTCGCCCGAGCGCCGCCGGCCGGAGCCCTTGCGCTTTGCCCGGGCCTTCTGCGCAGACTTCAGGACCTTCTCCTTTACCTGCGCAACCTGGAGGGAGTGCTTGTCGGACGACGCCGCGTTGCGGGCGGGCTGGGCGTCGCGGTCGTTGGGCCGAGCGACACCGTTTGGCTGGTCACCACGGGCCGGCCGCTCGTCACGCACCGGCTGGCCGTCGCGCGTCGTACCCTGCTGGCCGCTCGGGGCCACATGCTTGTCCTGTACCATGAATCACCTCGAAGGCGCGCCTCGCGACGCGCGAGCGACAATGTTGCTGTCCACTGTACCCAAAGGCCCGGCCCCGCGGGCCCCCTTCCCGCCAGACGCGGGGCAAGTCACACCGAACGCACGCGAGGCATTGGGTACATAATCGGGTAACCCCAGACCGTTAGGTACCTTGCATGTACAACATCCTGCTTTTGGCCGGAATCGTCATCGTCATCTGCGTGCTCTCCAATCGCGTGGCGAGCAAGCTGCCGGTTCCCTCGCTCATCCTGTTCATCTGCCTCGGCATGCTCTTTGGCGCCGACGGACCAGCACACATCCAGTTCCGGGACTACGCCCTCACCGAGTTCGCCTGCTGCGCCGGCCTGCTGTTCATCATGTTCTACGGCGGCTTCAACGCCAACGTGCGCGAGGCGCGGCCGGTGGCGCCGCAGGCCATCCTGCTCTCCACCGCGGGTGTGCTCGTATGCGCCGGCATCGTGGGAGCGTTCTGCCACTTCGTGCTGGGGCTCGACTGGCTCGTGGGCCTGCTCGTGGGCTCGGTCATAGCCTCGACGGACGCCGCGAGCGTGTTCAACGTGCTCCGCGGCGCCAAGCTGTCGCTGCGCGACGGCACCGACTCCCTGCTCGAGATCGAGTCGGGCTCCAACGACCCCATGAGCTACATGCTCACCGTCATCCTGTCGACCCTCATCGTCGGCGCCGACATCAACGTGCCGCTCATGGCGGCCGAGGAGATCGTCATCGGCATCGCGTTTGGCCTCGGCATCGGCAAGCTCGCCGAGATCGCGCTCGAGCGCGTCGACTTTGCCATGGAGCAGGGCGAGACGATCTTCCTCATCGCGGTGGCGCTCGTCTCGTACGCGCTGCCGGGGGTGCTGCACGGCAACGGCTTTCTGGCGGTATACCTCTGCGGTATGTGGCTGGGCAACACCGACATCCCGCACAAGCGCGACATGGCGCTCACATTCGACGTCATCACCGAGGTCTGCCAGATGGCCATCTTCTTCTTGCTCGGCCTGCTCGTGCAGCCGAGCCGCCTGCACCTCGTGGTACTGTCGGCCATCATCGTGTTCGCGTTCCTCACGCTCGTGGCCAGGCCGCTCTCGACGTTTCTCGTGCTGAGGCCGTTTGGCGCGAGCCTCGCCAAGATCGGCATCGCCGCCGGCGCGGGCCTGCGCGGCGCGGCGTCGGTCGTGTTCGCGCTCTATGTGGTGACGTCGGGCGCGCAGACGTGGCTGCCCTTCAACATCTTTGACCTGGTGTTCGTCGTGGTGCTGTTGTCGCTTGTTGTGCAGGGCTCGCTGCTGCCCGCACTCGCGCGCGCCCTCGACATGATCGACGCCAACGCCAACGTCATGCGCACGTTCAACGACTTCCAGGAGGAGAGCGACCTGTCGCTCATCAAGATCAAGGTCGACCCGACGCACCCCTGGATCGGCCGGGCGCTGCGCGACGTGCCGACCCCGCGAGACCTCATCGTGGTGCTCATCCTGCGACACGGCAACGAGCGCGTGGTGCCGGGTGGCGACACCGTCATCGAGGCCGGTGACCTGCTGGTATATGCCGCTCCCACGTTCGAGGCGCGCGACGACTTCACGCTGCGCGAGGTGCACGTGGGCGAGCACCACCGCTGGGCAGGCAAACTCTTGCGCGAGCTGCCGGACACGAGCCGCATCGTCATCGTGATGCTCAAGCGCGGGGACCAGTCGATCATCCCCAACGGGGATACGCGCATCGAGGCGGGGGACCTGGCCTTCATAGCGGGCTCTCCGGCCGTCGGGCCGCAGTACTAGGGTTTGTGGGTCGCCGGGGGCATGGCTGAGTTAGTTCGGCGCTTCCCTCGCTTCGCTCGGTCCAGAAGCCGAACAAACCCAGCCATGCCCCCGGCGCTGACGTCGTTGATGTGGCCCTGCCCGTCACCCCCGCCGCCGCATGTTCCCCGAGCCCCGGGGTACCCTATAGGAGTCACGGAATCGCGCGGTGCGCGGCGGCAAGGGAGGACGCATGTCTCAGGCCCGAAAGCAACTCAAGATCATCAGCTTCATCCAGGTGGTGGTGGCGCTCATAGCGCTGGTCACGGGGGTCATCCTCATCGTCCAGAACACCTCGACGCCCAACTCCCTCGCGGGCTGCGCCGATGTCCTTGCCGCCGTCCTCTCCATCGCGGCCGCGGCGCAGGGCATCAAGGGCGCGAACGTGCCGAGCAGGCTGGGGCCGCACACGATGCTCAACGTCGTGGGCCTCATCTGCGCGCTCATCGCGGCCATCGTCATCCTGGTCACGACGCCGGACGGCGAGCCCATCAACGTGCTCTGGCCGGCATCAGTCGTCGTGGTCGGCGCCTTCTCGGCCGCGTTTGGCTCGCGCGTCCGCAAGGAGCTGGACCGCTAGCGAGAACTGTCAGCGAGACACCGCACTGGATTGGCTGGCACGGATGCGTCCCCGCCGCTGCTCGAGGTCGTCGAGCGGGGCGGGGGCGCTTTTGTGTGTGGAGCGAGCGCGGCGGGACGAGTGCGGGCGGCACAGGGCGCACGGGCGAAGCGCGACAGCATGAGGCCACCCGGCAGGCTACAGCCCAGCGCCGCCCATTCCTGAGCCCACGGGCCCCGCGACCCCGACGCGAATGCACGACATGGACATCCCCTACTTCCGAAGCCTGCGAACGAGCGATATGCTGTGCGCCAGGGTACGGCGGCGTGCGGAGCTGGTGGCAAGCCGAGACGAGACGACATGCCAGGAGCTGCGGCGGCCGGGCTGTGGCGCGACAGAATGCTGTTCGCCATGGTACGCCGAGTTTGCTTCCGGGCGGGAACGCGGGGGGGGGCGCATGAGCTACGAGCTGACAGGCAACGCCAACACCATCTACGTCGACGCGAACACGGCGTCGTCGGGCTTCGCCATCGTGGTGGTGTTCTCGGTCTTCGTGTTTTTGGCCGTCTGGAACGGCTTCGCGCTCTTTCGCCGCTACTTGACGCTGCGCAGCGAGTACCGGGGCTTTGCCATGGACGAGCGGACCAGGCGGAAGGGCGTCTTCGTGGGCGCGTGCATCCTGGGCGCGCTCGTGTGCCTGGGCCTCTACGCCATGAACCCGCAGCACGAGAGCGAGCAGGCGCAGCAGGGGGCCGCGGCGGTCAAGGCGGTGAAGGAGCGCTTTGGCCTCGAGTCGCACTGGGAGTTTGCGCCCTACAACCCCTTCGACGACCAGAACGACCTCATCGGCAACCTCTACATCGACGAGAGCGGAACGACCTACCCCACGCGCGTCACGCAGGCTACCTGGGAGGACGGCGACGGCAAGACACACTCGAGCAGCGAGACCTTCGTCATCGAGGTGCTCACCAACCGCGGGTACATTCCCATCAGCGAGTTTGCCGAGGAACACGGCGGGGGCCGGCGCTACTAGCCGGCCAGGGTACGCGGGGAGCGGACGTCGCCACAGGCCGCGCGGGGAGAGGGCGCGTGCGGCGCATGAGAGACTTGAGGTGCACAACGAGACGGGCATAGCGCGACGTGTCTTTGGAGGCCGCTATGCCGAGCTCGCGCTGAATGATCCCCATCATCCCCTCGACGCCCTGGATGATCTGGGCGGCATCGTTGGCCGCCCCCCCTCTCAGAATTGTCGATGACGTGAAAGGGAATGGAAGCTGCCTCGGAGAGGTCAAGCGTCACGCCCGGCTT
>NZ_CAAKOQ010000060.1:0-13319 GCF_901212675.1 Olsenella uli | reverse complement strand
TGCTCGATGATGCCCAGGGCCTGCTGGCCCACAAAGCACTCGGCAGGGTAGAAGCTCTCGATCTCGTCGCTCAGAAGGTTGGACCGATAGGTGCCGTTGCGCGTCTGCTCAACGGCAAAGTTGATGTGGCCGGAGAGGGAGACGACGAGGTTTTGCCCCAGCTTTTGGCCCGTGGCAGCAGAGGCCACGTCTACGATCTGCCCCGCAACCTCGATGCGAGTGAAGGGAATCTCGGAGAAGAGCGCCTGCAACCGGCGGTTTGCCCCATCACCCCGGGCAGAGTAGACGCGGCGGACCAGCCTCTCATACAAGAGACTCCCGACCTTGTTGGCGTATCCCAGACCCTTGCCCGTAACGATGACCTCTTCGCCCGACTCGTCGACGGCGATGGCAACGTTGTCGTTCAAGATTATCTTAAGCCCAAAGAGCGCGGCGCCCGTCCCATCTGATCTCGCTTGCCTACATAGAATGGGGCAGAACCACAGAGGCTATATGCCAAAGGGGCGATAGCCAATGCAAGTTCTGCCCCAACGACTCAAATTGGGTAGCAGGCTTAAGTTGCGCAGATGAACTCTATCAGAAGGGATCCCGGCTCTTCCCAAGTTGTGAGGGAGAATCACGAGGAGCGGGGGAGATGGTCGTCACGCGCCCGCGAGCGGCATCACGAATCTCGCCGTTTTTGATCGAAGAATGAACGTCGTCAAGCCCACCGCAGTCCCCATAACACTGCCGTGTTGAGGAGGGGACTGCGGCTTGGCATGCGACATTGCTAGCGTACGGAGCCGGGGCGGTAGAGCACGTGGCGCACGCCGTCGTCATCGACGAACACCGTTGCCTCCACGTCGTAGAGCTTGCGAATGAGCGCCGGCGTGATGACCTCCTCGGGCACGCCGCTCGTCACCACCTCACCGTCCTTGATGGCGAACAGCTCGTCGCAGTACATGGCACCGATGTTGAGGTCGTGCACCGCGCAGATCACCGTGCGGTCGAGCGCCCTCACGATGTCCATGAGCTCGAGCTGGTACTTGATGTCGAGGTGGTTGGTGGGCTCGTCGAGGATGAGGCAGGGCGTCTGCTGTGCGAGGGCACGAGCCAGGATCACGCGCTGCTGCTCGCCGCCCGAAAGCGTCGAGAAGCCGCGCGTGGCGAAGTCCTGCATCCCCACCATGCGCAGAGCGTCTGCCACGACCTCGTAGTCGTGCGCATTGTCGCGCTCCACGCTGCGTTTGTGTGGCGAGCGACCCATGAGCACCACGTCGCGCACGGAGAACTCGAAGTTGTAGTAGTTGTGCTGCGCGAGCACCGCCACGCGCTGGGCGCTCTCCCGCACCGAATAGTCAGAAAGCCGCTGGTCACCGAGGTACACGGCACCACCCGTCGGAGCCAGCACGCGATAGATGCACTTGAGCAGCGTCGACTTGCCGCTACCGTTGGGGCCGATGAGACCCACGACCTTGTGCGCACCCGCGTCGAGATTGACCCCCTTGAGGATCTGCGTGCCACCGAGCTTGGCCTTCACGTCTTCGGCGCGAATCTCCATAGGCTCCATCGGGCACGCAAGGGCCGCGGGCACGCTAGCTCCCGCGGGACGGGCGTCACGTCGCGCGGTCGCAGTGGCGACATCGCGGGGATCGTCCGATGCGGGCGTTCCAGCCGTTGCGGTGCTGGATTCGTCCGCCGCGGACACCTGCGTCTTTTCCTCCGCCATCACTCGCCACCCCCAAAGCCATACGTGCGCCTCAGCATCAGGTACACGAACGCCGGCGCACCCACGAAGGCCGTGAGGATACCGATGGGGATCTCGTGCTGGGGAATGACCACGCGGCACAGCACGTCTGCCCACAGCAGGAAGATGGCTCCCACGAGGGCAGCGAGGGGAATGAGCTTCTTGTGGTCGGTGCCAAACAGGATGCGCACGATGTGCGGCACCACGAGACCCACGAAGCCAATGATGCCGGCAGCATACACGGCGAAGCCCACAAGCAGCGAGGCCACCGCAAGGTAGACGATGCGCCGACGCGAAAGGTCGGTGCCCAGTGTCACAGCCGTCTCGTCCCCGAGTAGCATCATGTTGAGCGCGCGGTACTGCGACCAGAAGAACACGGCACCCACGAGGGCGATGGCGAGAACGAGCTGGTTGGTGCCCCACTCGGCACCCGCGAGGCTGCCCATCGTCCAGCGCACCACGGCGGCCACGGCGTCACTGTTCTTGTTGACCACGAACAGCAGGAAGTTCGACACGGCGCCGCAGATGGCCGAGAGGGCCGTGCCAGCGAGCACGAGCTTGATGCTGCTCGAGCGTCCGCCTACGTTGGCCATGCCCACCACGGCCATCGATGCGAGGAACGCGCCGAGGAACGCCATGATCCCCTCGTAGCCATCGCCGAACGCGACGCCCACACCCAGAAGGATCGCGAGCGTGGCACCAAGCTCAGCGCCAGAGGAGACGCCAAGGATGTAGGGGTCGGCAAGCGGGTTCTTCACCACGGCCTGCATGACGCAGCCCACCACGGCAAGCGCTATGCCAATGGCGATCGCCAGGACGAGGCGCGGGAGGCGAACCTGCCACACGATGTCACCCATGGTGGTTCCATCGCCGTACAGGCTCGGATCACCAATACCAAACAGGTGGAAGGCGATCACGCGGTAGACGTCGCCCACCGACAGGCCAACCGAACCGATGGTCACAGCCCACAGCAGCGACAGGATGAGCAACGCGAGGAGCACCACGGCAGCCACCCACCACACCTGCTTGCCGCGAACCACTCCGTTCTTCAAGTCCATGGTCGTATCCAAACCGAAGGCACGCAAGGCGAGCGTGGGCATCCCTTGGGGCGCCCACGCTCGCCGGCATGCAGATGGTGATAATCCTTACTTCATATCAGGATAGAGCGCCTGGTAGAAGTCGCGTAGGCCGTCGATGGTGTGCAGGCCGCTGCAGTAGATGCCTGTGAGCGCCACGGGGAACACCTTGTTGTTCTTCACGGCGTCGAGGCTCTTGAACTTGTCGTTCTCCGTAATGTCGGTCACACAGGTGGTGGCGTCGCGGAAGCCGTCATACCACACCATGAACACGGCGTCGGGGTTGGCAGCGAGCAGGTCCTCGGCGCTGATGTTCGCGGTGCTCGCGCCCTTGCCCACGGCCAGGGTGGCGCCGGCCTCCTCGGCCACGTTGCCGCCAAGCGTCAGCTCACTGTAGACGCGGTAGCTGTCGTCCTCGTTCTCAAGCACGGCCACCGTGGGGTGGTTGCTCTGCGCCTTGGCGTAGTCCTGGACCTTCTTGACCTCGTCGAGCATCTTGTCGACGAGCGCCTGTGCCTCGTCCTGCTTGTCGAAGACCTGGCCGAGCAGCAGGATGTCCTGGAACTCATCGTAGATGGTCTGGTGGTAGGTGCCCGTCTTGCCGCGGCAGGCGCTGTTGCGCGACATGTAGGTGCCGCAGCTGCGGTTATGCCAGAAGTCGACATCACCCAGAAAGTCATCGGCAAAGGTGCTGTACCACGCCGTGATGAAGTCGGGGTTGACGCCGATGACGTCCTCCTTGCTGGGTTGGCCGTCCTGGAATGGAATCTGGTCGAAGTCGGCCTTGAGATCTCCCAGGGCAGAGGGGTCATCCAGGCCATAGGCCATGACGATCTTATCCCTGAGGCCGAGGGCCAGCATCGTCTCGATGTTGTTCTGCTGCACGGCCATCACGCGCTCGGGAGCCTTGTCGATGGTGACCTCGACCGGCTCGCGGTTGTAGTTGTACGTGGTGTAGGTGAACGGGTAGGTGGTCTTGCCGCCGATGCGCTTGAGCGACGCCGCGTCGAGGATCTCATCGACACCCGAGGTGCCCGCGGTCGTGGCAGCCGCCTCGGTGGTCGCAGCCGCGGGAGCCTGCTGGCCACCGCAGCCGGCAAGGCCGCCGATGCCAAGCATGCCGACGAGGGCTGCTGCACCGCCAATAAAGCTGCGACGGCTGATGGAGTTCGATGCGTTGGAACGAGCGTGCTGGTTCATGGTCACTCCTGATGCAAAAAGATGGCCTGCGCATGTCGGCAGCATGTCGGTCTACCGACAGCTTTGTACGGCAGGCATCATGCCACCAAGGAGCTTCCGGGTTCTTTATGGCGGTCTTTCTGTGCCATTTTTTACCCCTAGAGAGCCATATTCGACTAAATAATAACTGAAACGTGAATTGATGCCCATGGGGGTATATGCATATGATTCACGTCATCTCTGGTACCCCTCACAACATTTACGCCGTGACGGGGACTCTAGCCTGCTGTGGAGCAACGCGACGCGAGCATCGCTGGATGGCAGCCGGGCGGGCGCCAAGGCTCGCCTGGGCTGACAACGCGCTTGGGCCGGCTGCCCGCCCGGGCCAGCAGGCCCTGGGCATCATCGAGCAGGAGCCGGGCGTGACGCTCGACCCCTCCGAGGCGGCTTCCATTGCCCCTCGCATCATCGACAATTCTGAGAGGGGCGGGGCGGCCATCGATGACGCCCGGATCTTCCGGGGCGCCGAGGGGATGGTGGGGATCATCCAGCGCGAGCTCGGCATGGCGGCCTCCAAAGACGCGTCCCGCGGCGCCCGCTCCCCGCGCGGCCTGTGGCGACGCCCTCTCCCCGCGCGCCCTGGCCGGCTAGTGGCACCGGCCCCCGCCGCGTTCCTCGGCGAACTCGCTGATGGGGATGCACCCGCGGTCGGTGAGCAGCCCGATCACGAAGGCCTCGCTGCCCGAGTGCGCCTTGCCGTCGCCGTCCTCCCAGGTAGCCCGCGTGATGCGCGTGGGGCGGGTCGTGCCGCCCCCCGTCGATGTGGCGGTTGCCGATGAGGCCGTTCTGGTCGTCGGAGGGGTCGTAGGGCACAAACCCCCGGTGCGCCTCGAGGGCAAGGCGCCCCCCACCGCCTCGACCGCCGCGGCACCCTGCCGTGCCCGCTCGCCCTCGTACCGCGGGTTCGTGGCGTAGGGGCCCAGGCACACGAGCGCGCCCAGGATGCACGCGCCCACGAAGACGCCCTTCCGCCTGGTCCGCTCGTCCATGGCAAAGCCCCGGTACTCGCCGCGCAGCGTCATGTGGCGGCGAAAGGGCGCGAGGCCGTTCCGGGCGGCCGAAAACGCGAGGACCGAGGACGCCGCCACGATGGCGAAGCCCGACGACGCCGTGTTCGCGTCGACGTAGATGGTGTTGGCGCTGCCTGCCAGCCCGTAGCTCATGCGCCCCTCCGCGCTCCCGCCCGGAGACAAACTCGGCGTACCATGGAGGGCAGGCTTCTGCCGCGCCACGGCCCGGCCGCCCCAGCTCCCGGCATCATGCGCAGCGACCTGCTCGTGATCAACAAGATCGACTTTACGCCGTACGTGGGTGCGTCGCTCGAGATGAAGGAGCGCGACAACCGCCGCATGCGCAGGTCGCGGCCCTTCGTCTTCGCCGACATCCGTGAGGGGCGCGGCATGGACGAGGTCATCGCGTGGATCAAGAAGAACGCGCTGTTCGAGGGCCTCGAGTAGTGGCGGGGGGGGGCAGGCCGAGAGGGGCGCGGGCCTGGACGCGGGCGCCGTGGGCAGGGGTGCCGTTGCGGATGCCGCTTCTGACCAGGGCTCCGTTGCCGCCATGGCTCCCGCGCAAGGCGCCGCCAAACAGTTAGGCCGCACCTCCGAGCTGCGGCTTGTTGCCGAACGGCGCGGGGCCGCCACCGTGCTCGCCGATGAGTACTACACGACGCCCCTCAAGGTCATGCGGCCCTTTCCCGTGCGACGCGCCACCCTCACGCGGGCGGGCGCGGGCAGCTGTGACGAGGCGCCGATGATGCCCGTCTGCTCGCGCAGGTAGTCGCGGGCGGCGGCGAAGGCCGCGTCATCGATTCCCAGGTTCACGAGGACGAGGTTAGCGAGGTGCGTGAACCCCTCGTAGAGCCCCCATCCCCTCCATGTCCATGGGCGCAAGCTCGGGGGCGCACGAGCCCTGCGGCTCGTAGAGCGTGTTGTCGAGGTAGACCGGCGCGCCCGGCACGCGCACGAGCACGTGGTTGCGGTAGCTCCGATACTGGATGCGCTCGCCTCGAGCCACGTGCCCGCACTAGAGAACCTCCTCGTAGGCGAGGCGCGCTATGGCGTCGGCGAGGTCGACCACCGTCGTGGCGACAAACGCCGAGCCCGCAAAGGGAATCTGCGGCTGGGGCGTGTAGTCGAGGTAGCCCCCGGAGCCAACCGCCAGCCGCGTGACGCGCCGGGCCGAGCGCTCGCCCTCCATGCGGTGCACCTTCTCGAAGGCCTGCGTGGTCACCTGGAGCGCCGCGCCCTCGCCCACGGTGACGTCAATGCGCTGGTCGTCGCCGGTCGTGAGCCGCGCGATGCGGTCCCGCTCCTCGTCAGTCAGCTCCACGTCCCCGAACGTCGCCGATGCGAGGTCGCTGCAGCCGTCAGGGAGGTACCACGCCTCCGCCGCAAGCCCGATGACGGCGTCAACGTCGTCGGTGAGCCTGTCGAAGGTGATACCGTCGTCGGCGTGCGTTGCCACGGTTCCCCCTGCGGATGCGTGCGGTCGGACAACACGACCGTATCATGCGGGCAGGCGGCCTCGTAAGGACGGGCGACCAGGACTCGGGCAGCGCGGTCAAAGCCGTTCTAGGCGTAGATGACCTCAAGCTCGGGATAGTCGCGCCGAAAGCGCGCGCGGGTCTCGGCGTCCACCTCGGAGTCGGTCACGAGAGTGTCAAGGGCGTCGATGCCCGTGACCCGCGCGAGCGCGTTCTTCCCGATCTTGCTCGAGTCAAGTAGCATGATGGCCTGGGTGGCGCTGTGCGCCAGCGCCCCTACCCAGTCGGCCTGCTCGCGGCGGTGCGCCGTCACGCCGCACTCGAACGAGAGGGCGTTGGCGCACAGAAACGCCGTGGGGATGTAGTAGTTCTCCAGCTGTCTGATGACGTCCGACCCCTGCGTGTAGTGATAGCCGTAGCGCAGCGTCCCGCCCAGCATGATGACGGTGCTGTCAACCAGCACGTCCTCTGCCGCCATTCCGACGAGCAGGTCGTTCGTGATGACCGTGAGGTCTGCCCTGCCCTTGAGCGCGCGCATGAGCTCGAGGCAGGTCGAGCCAGACTGCACGAAGATGACGTCGCCGTCCTTCACGAGCCTAGCCGCCGTGCGCCCGATGCGCACCTTCTGGTCGTGACGGATGTTGCGGGCCACGTCGAAGCGGTCTTCGACGTTCTCCTCTCGGGCGGGGATGGCACCGCCGTGCGTCCTGCGAAGCTTACCGAGCTTGTCAAGCGCCGCAATATCCTTTCGGATGGTTGTGGTTGAGACCCCGAGCGCTTCGCTGAGTTCCGAAACGCGAACAACCGAGTTCTGCTCGAGCATGGAAAGAATGGCTTCGCGCCTCTCTTCGAGATAGTATGAGCGTGAGGAATCGAAACTCGGTGTCATGATGCCTCCGTGCGGCGGGTGCTACCAATATATAGGGCGTGGCATCAGGAGATTCTTGCACTTAATCGAGCTGCAGGTCACCGATGCCGATTTATTACACATGGTAGACCTTACAGACCTCTACCTGCGGTATGACCGGGCGATCACCATTCATCCTCCAATACCTACCGCTCGTCCAATACGCCGCCATACGCCGCAACACAATGCGCATAATCAAAACGTCCATAGTTTCGATAGATTACGTTTATCCTCAACATGAAGCCTCAAAGCGAAAGGAAACAGAAGGATGCTCACCAATCTGCGTGACATCTGCTCCATCGCCGAGCAGAACAACATGGCCATCGCCGCCGTGAACTCCGCCAGCCTCGAGGCCGTCCGCGCCGCCATCGACGTGGCCGAGGAGACCGGCTATCCCATCATCATCCAGCACGCTGAGGCTCACGAGGGCGTCGTGCCCCTGAAGTACATTGGGCCCGCCGTCGTCGACCTTGCCGAGCGCTCCAGCGCCCACGTCTGCATCAACCTCGACCACTGTGAGGACCTCTCCTACGCGGCCCGCGCGCTGTCCCTAGGCTTCAACGGCGTCATGTTCGACGGCTCGTACCTGCCGTACGAGGAGAACGTCGAGTACTCCAGCCGTGCTGCCGAGATGTGCGCCGAGTACGGCGCAGGTCTCGAGTGCGAGCTGGGCTCCATGGGCTCGCGTGAGAGCGGCGAGACCGACGAGGGCGGCACTGCTGAGCAGGCCGGCGCCATCCACACCAATCCCGACCAAGCCAGCGAGTTCGTGCATGCCACGGGCCTCGACATCCTGGCCTGCTCCTTCGGCACGGTGCACGGCATCTACAAGGGCGAGCCGCACCTGCACTTCGACGTGCTCACCGAGATTCGTGACCGCGTGCTGCACCTGCCGCTCGTCATGCACGGCGGCTCGGGCGTCTCCGACTCCGACTACAAGAAGGCCATCGACGCCGGCATCCGCAAGATTAACTACTACACCTACGGCGCCAAGTACGCAGGCGAGGCCGTCGAGAAGGTCATCGCCGAGCACCAGGGCGAGGACGGCAAGCACATCGTCTACTGGCACGACATGACCGTCGCCGCCTACGAGAGCTTCCTCAGCACATTCGAGCACGTCGTGAAGGTCTTTGCCAACGGCGCAAAGCCGGTCGCGTAGCGGGGGCATGCCATGAAGAAGGTTCTCATCGCGTCCCACGGGCGCATCGCGAGCGGCTTCAAGAGCGCCATCGAGATTCTCAGGGTCAACGTGGGCGAGGCCACGGCCGTTGACTGCTACATCGACGACTCGGACTACACGCCCAAGCTCCAGGCCTTCATCGACTCGGTGGGCCCGGATGACGACGCAATCATCTTCACCGACCTCATCGGCGGAAGTGTCTGCAACAAGGTCATGACACTCAAGCCCGAGAAAAAGGGCATCCAGCACGTAGCGGGCGCCAACCTCATCACGATCATCGAGTGCCTGCTCACGGGAGAGAAGCTCACCGCCGAAAAGGTCGACGAAATCGTGGCGGGCGGCTCCTCCCAGATGCAGCGCGTCTCGGTGGGGCAGGCTGCGACCGACGACGGAGACGGTGACGACTTCTTCGGCTAGGTCGTCCTCGGAGCTTCGCGAGGTGTCCTGCCCCGGCAAAGCAAGCAAGGCGTCCTCGAAGGACGCTTGGAAGGAAGAGGTAAGCATGATTGTTCAGATTCGAGTCGACGACCGTCTCATCCATGGCCAGGTTGCGCTGATGTGGGGCAAAGAGCTCAACACCAAGGGCATCCTCGTCGCCAACGACCACGCCGCGGGTGACGAAACCCAGGCCGCCACGCTCAAGATGGCGTGCCCTGCCGACCAGAAGCTGCTCATCCGTACCGTCGACGAGGCCATCAAGGTCGCTGCCGACCCCCGCGGCAAGGACATGCGCATCTTCGGCCTCGTGGACAAGGTCCCCGATGCCCTCAAGATCGTCGAAGGCGCCCCGGGCGCCGTGGGCGCCGTGAACGTCGCCAACACCGGCCGCTTCGACCGTTCCGACGACACCGCCAAGGTCACCCTCGTGACCAACGTGATCCTCAACCCCTATGAGGTCGAGGCCACCAAGAAGCTCGTCGCCACGGGCGTGCCCGTCATCCACCAGGTTGGCGTGACCGACACGAAGACCAACGTGGCGGACCTCGTCGCCAAGCTTGGCTAGCTGGGCTTTCTGAGGGATCGGACGGCGGCGCCGCGCCCAAGCAAGGCGCCGCCGTCCGGGTCCCTCTGTTTAAGGGGCCGCGTCCCAGGGTGGCGCGGGCAGAAAGGGAAGGGAGCAAGACATGCTTGGACCTGCGCTTATAGCGCTCCTGGCAGCGTTCATCTGCTACTTCGTGCAGTGGACGTTCGGTCAGCCCATGATCGACCAGCCTCTGGGAGTCGGTCTGGTAGCGGGTATCCTGTTCGGAGACGTGACCACGGGCATCATCATCGGCGCCGCGCTGCAGGCGATCTTCATCGGCAGCGTCAACGTCGGCGGCGCCACCTCGGCCGAGCCGGTCTCAGGTACGGTCATAGCCATCTGCTTCGTCACCCAGATGGGCATGGAGCAGGGCCCGGCCATCACGCTGGCCGTCGCCGTCGCCATCGTCGCCAACATCTGGTACTCGCTGATCTTCAACGTGCTCATGTCCTTCTGGGCGCCGCTCATCGACAAGGCGGCCGCTAAGGGCAACAAGAGCGGTGTGTTCACCTGCCACTTCGCAGGCGCCGTCGTCATGAACCTCGCTTTCACGCTGCCGCTGTTCTTCGGCGTCCTCATCGGTGCCGAGCCGGTCGCGAACCTCGTGAACGTCATTCCGGCCACCGTCACCAACGGCTTCAACGCCGCTGCTGGCCTGCTTCCTGCCGTCGGTATGGCGCTGCTACTCCGCATGCTGTGGGATAACAAGATCGCCATCTACTTCCTGCTTGGCTTCGTGCTGTTCTCCTACCTCAGCATGCCGATGATCGCCGTTGCCGCCGTGGGCGCCGTCATCGTGGCCGTCACGGGCATCCGTGACATCCAGGAGCTTGACCTTGCCAACCAGATCAAGGCCCTTCGTGAGTCCGGCGTCTCCGGTGGCGCCACCTCCAAGGAGGAGCTTGAGGAGGAGGACTTCTTCGCATGAGTGCTGCAGAGACAAAGACCCCGGTCGCGGTAGAGGATCAGGCCGCCGAGAAGATCACCCTCTCTACCAAGGATTTGTCCGCTGAAGATCGCAAGATGCTACACGGCATCTTCTTCCACTCGTTCAACGTCTTCGCCATGTACTGCGGCGGCGCCCGCGCAGGTGCCTCCGGCTTCATGTGGTCGATCTGGCCGGCCGTCGAGCGCTTCTACCCGAAGCACGAGGACCGCGTCGACGCCATGACTCGCCACTCCACGTGGTACAACATCACCTCCAACGTGGGCACGTTCTGCATGGGCCTCGTGGCGGCCATGGAGAAGGAGAACGCTGAGAAGCCCGACTTCGACACCCACTCCATCGACGCCGTCAAGGCATCGCTCATGGGCCCGATGTCCGGCATCGGCGACGCCATCTTCTGGGGCGTCCTCCGTGTCATCGCCGCTTCCGTGGGCATGGCCCTGTGTGCCGACAACGGCACCATCCTCGGCCCCATCGTGTTCCTGCTCATCTACAACATCCCGTCGTGGCTGACGCGTTGGTACATGACGGTGCTGGGCTACCGCGTGGGCTCGAACTTCATCACAAAGCTGTATGAGTCCGGTCTCATGGCCGTCATCACCAAGCTCGCCGGCATCCTCGGCCTTCTCATGATCGGCGCCATGACCGCCAGCTCCGTGAAGTTCAGCACCATCGTGGCCATCCCGCTGGCCGAAGGCGACCCGGTCCAGATCCAGACCTACCTCGACACCATCTTCAAGGGTCTCGTGCCGATCCTCTACACGCTCGGCTGCCTCAAGCTCCTGAAGAAGAACGTGAGCGTCAACTGGCTCATCATCGGCACCATGGTGATTGGTCTCGCGCTTGGTCTGCTCGGCATCGAGTAGGCGCTTGACTCGGGGCTGGGCGGTCTGCGACCTGGCTTCGATTGGGAGCGGACGGCGTGCTGCGCATGAGCGCCGCACGCTACAAAGAAGGGGCCGCGTCGTCGCGGAAGCGTCGGCGCGGCCCCTTCTCACGTGCGCGGGCGCGCTTGGGTGCGGGCGCGCTCGACCCCGCGCCGGGGCGTAGCGAAATGCCGTGCGCGCCGCGCCAGGCTATGCTCGATGTGGCGGAACGTCTTGCTCGGCACCACGCCGGACCATGCTCGAAGAAAGGCACTGCACGCCCGGCACCTCCGTCGGGCGCGCCTGACGAAAACGGAGGTCCCATGAGTGAGTTCAGGTTTGGAACCATCGGCACGAGCATGATCTGCGACAACCTCTGCCACGCGCTTGAAGAGGTGGACAGAGCCAGGCTCTCCGTGGTCTTCTCGCGCCACGAGGACACTGCCCGCGCCTTTGCCGAGAAGCACGGGGCAGACCGCTACGTGACGTCGATCGACGAACTTGCCGCCGCCGACGTGGACGCCGTCTACATCGCGAGCCCCAACGGGCTGCACTTCCAGCAGGCGCTCGCTCTGGTCAAGGCGGGCAAGCATGTGCTGGTCGAGAAGCCCTTCTGCCCCAACGAGCGCCAGGCGGCGAAGCTGCTCTCGAGCGCCCGCGAGCGGGGCGTGGTCGCCATGGAGGCCATGCGTTCCATACACAACCCCGACGTCCGCAAGATTCATGAGCTCGTGGGGAAGATCGGGACACTGCGACGGGCGACGCTTCGTTACGGCAAGTACTCCTCGCGCTATGACGACCTGCTCGACGGCGCGCACACCAACATCTTTGACACGCGCATGGCGTCGGGCGGGCTCATGGATATCGGAATCTACGGCGCGGGCATGACGGCCTACCTGTTTGGCCGACCGCAGCGCGTGGTAAGCGTCGCCATCCCACTGCCGGCTGGGACGGAGCAGCTCACGAATGGCACGCTCGACGGAGCGGGCTGCTGCCTCACCGTCTACGAGAACGGCGCCGGTCGCCCGACGCACGTAGTCAACTTCGGCTGGACCAAGATTGCCAAGGACGAGCTCCCCAGCCAGATCGAGGGCGAGGCGGCCACCATCCTGTATGAGACGATGGACAAGCCGCGTTCCGGGCACGTCACCTGGCGCGGCAAGGCCGTGCGCAACGCCGGCGCGGACGCGGCCACGAGCATGGGCGACCGCGTGGAGGAGCTCGAGTTCGCCCCCGTCGCCAACGACATGGTCTACGAGCTCGGCGACTTCGTGCGACTCGTGGGCTCTGTCCCGACCGACGCCTCGGCCGCCGACGAGCTCGCCGCCTGGCAGCAGGCGACGCTCGACTCGCTGTTCATCACCGACCAGGTTCGCGCCCAGGCGGGCGTCGTCTTCCCCTCGGACGAGGCGTAGGCACGGCTCCGTAGCGCATGGCGCTTGAGCGTTGGGGGGGGTGCTTGGGTCGCGTTTGGGCCGCCAACATGTCCAAAACCCTCTCCAACTTGACGAAACAGGCCGCGTCCCGAACTTTGGTGTATGAGCACCGCGCGATGAAGCGCGGCCGCCCCCTTTGGAATCGCTATCACCATAACAGCCGGTTCTGAAGAAAGGACGGACGCCATGGACAATGCAACCGAAAACACCGCAGCGAACCGCGCCGTTTTCAGGGAGGGCGGCACCCTCGACCCGAACGTCACCGCCGCCGCGCCCCTCGGGGGCGCGGCGAACGCGGCAATGGACGGTCGGGCCTCCGGGCCGGGCGCCGTGCGCAACGGCCACCGCGAGCGCGCCCCCGACGCCCGCGTCGGGAGGGTCGCGCCGCGCATCCCGAAGCTCCGCGAGGGGGCGTGCCTCCCCGGCGCCATCGC
>NZ_CAAKOQ010000059.1:75844-82008 GCF_901212675.1 Olsenella uli | reverse complement strand
CGGCCGTGCGGGGCGGCCGTGCGGGGCGGCTGCGCGGGGCGGCTGCGCGCGACGTGCGTCTCTCGTGTGGGTGGCGCGCATCCAACCATTTTTGGCTAGGATGGGGGCACGGCACATTTCCCGGGCATTGCCCCGGTTGGATGGGAGAGCTATGGCAAAGCACTTCGCGGGCTCCAACGGCGTCGATTCCCAGCGTCGTGGCACCCAGGCACCACAGAGTCGAGCCGACTTCGAGGCCCGTCCGGGCGAGAGCCCCTACGCGCGCGGGTCTCGGGCTGTGGCAGACGCCAGCGAGCCCGCCCCCGCCGACGACGGGCCTGACTACGTCCCGGACCCGTATGGCTGGGGCCTCGGCCAGGGCGGCTCCACACCGTCATCCAACCCGTATGCGGCCGGCGGTGGGGCGGGCTCCTGCGCAGGCGAGTCGAGCCCCTACGCCGCTCCCGCCTCGGGCGCGGTGAACCTGCGCCACGAGCAGGTGGGCCCCGGCTCCGAGAAGGCCCGCCGCAAGCATCGCGACCTGCCCGGGCAGGGCGTCCCCGGCCAGCAACGTCGCCCGCGCCGCCGCAAGCCGGTGCTGCTCATTGTGCTCGTGGCCGTGCTGGCGCTGGCCGTGGGCGGCGTCTACCTCTACCTCAACCCGCCCATCTTCTCCATCACCGTGAACGGGACGGCGCGCACGGTGAGCGCGGGGTCCACCCTTGCCGACATCGTGAAGGAGGGCTACGCCTCACCCAAGGCCGGCAATCTCATGGCCGTCGACGGCTCGGTTGCCAAGGAGGGCGGTGGCGACCAGCTCGAGGCGCAGGTCAACGACCAGACCACCAACGACGCCTCCTTCGTGGTGCCGCGCGGCGCCAACGTTACCATCTCCGACGGCCAGGACACCACCGAGGACTACGACGAGCAGACCGAGACTGTCCCTCACGGCGAGTCGGGTTCTGACGTGAACTCGTTCAACAACTACTGGGCGGGCTCGATTCACATCTACTCCGACGGCGAGGACGGCGAGCAGGTCACCAAGACGGGCAAGGTCTCGGGCAAGACCGTCACCGAGGTCACCAAGCAGCCGGTTGACGCGGGCTACCACGTCTACACGGCCGACACGGGCGACGACAAGGTGATTGCCCTCACGTTCGATGACGGCCCGTGGCCCACCACCACGTCTGAGATTCTCGATATCCTCAAGGCCAACGACGCGCACGCGACGTTCTTCGAGATCGGCAACCAGATCGCCGAGAACGCCGACGTGGTGAAGCGCATCCACGAGGAGGGCCACCAGATCGGCACCCACACCTGGGACCACGCGGCAGGCTCGGGCCGCGGCGTGGACCTCACGCGCATGACCGCCGACGAGCAGGTGAGCGAGGTCGAGAAGGGCTTCGACGCGATTGACCAGGCCATCGGTACCAAGACGAGCCGCATCCTGCGCGCGCCGGGCGGCAACTACCACGGCCAGATCATCACGACGCTCAGGGACAAGGTCACGGCTGAGGTTGGCTGGAACATCGACACCGAGGACTGGCGCAAGCCCGGCGCGGACAAGATCGAGCAGGCCATCCTCTCGGCCAAGTCCGGCGACGTCATCCTCATGCACGATGGCGGCGGGGACCGCTCCGAGACGGTGGCCGCGCTCAAGGACGCGCTGCCCAAGCTCAAGGCCGAGGGCTTCAAGTTCATCACCGTGGACGAGCTGCTTGCCTACGGGATGCCCAAGAGCGAGTAGGGCTACGGGGAGGCTCCATGCCACGTGAGACGAACGCCGCGAAGCGTGCCCGCGCGATAGAGGTCTGCGAGCGGCTCAACCGGCGCTATGGCCCGGTCGAGTGCTTCCTCGACTACGAGAGCCCCTACCGCCTCGTCATATCGGTGCTGCTTAGCGCCCAGACTACGGACGCGCAGGTGAACCGCGTGACACCGGAGCTCTTCCGCCGCTGGCCCACACCGGCCACGCTCGCGCAGGCCACGCCCGAGGAGGTGGGCGAGGTCATCCACAGCCTCGGCTTCTATAAGACCAAGGCCCGCCACGCCATCGAGGCGGCGCAGATGATCGCGAGCGACTTTGGCGGCGAGGTGCCGCACACGATGGCCGAGCTCACGCGCCTGCCGGGCGTGGGGCGCAAGACCGCCAACATCGTACTCAACGTGAGCTTTGGCATCGTGGAGGGCATCGCGGTCGACACGCACGTGAACCGCCTCGCGCACCGCATGCGGCTCTCTCCCAAGACCCATGCCGCGGAGCCGCTCAAGACCGAGCAGGACCTGCTCAAGATCTTGCCGCACGAGTACTGGCGCGACGTCAACCACCAGTGGATCAGGTTCTGCCGCGAGATATGCAGCGCGAAGAATCCTAGGTGCGGAGAGTGCCCGCTCGTCGACATCTGTCCGAGCGCGCCGGGCAAGTAGGGGGGCCGGGCAAGCGTTGGGCGTTGCCGGCGCTCGGGCGAATGCCGGGCGTTGCCGGTGTCTGGATGGCCGGGACCCAATGGCTGGGCCCGGCCATCGGGCGCTAGAGCAGGCTGCCGTGGCGCCGCACGTAGAGGGCCTTGGCCGCGGCCGAGAGCGCGGAGTAGCCGGCCATGAGCAGCGCGAGCAGCCCAAAGAAGCTGGCGGGCAGCGCCACGAGGCCAAGCGCCTTCGCCGCGCCGGGCACGAATGGCAGCGCCGAGACCAGTGCCACACCTGCGACCGTGAGGGCCGTGAGCGCCGCCGAGGCCCGGCTCTGCAGCACGGGCACGAGCTCCGTGCGCAGCATGTGCAGCACGAGCGTCTGCGTCCACATCGACTCGACGAACCAGCCGGTCTGGAAGAGCGCCGCAAAGAGGGCCGCCTGGGCGGGGCTGGCCGGTGCCCTGGTTGGCGGACGTGTGCGAGGTGCCGGACGCGTGGTGGCGAAGCGGCAGGCTGGTGATGGGGTTCGTGACTGTGGTGGAACGGGCTGCGCGCAGGGTGCTGCGCGGGCTGGTGAGTGCGAACGTCTTCTTCGACATGGCACACCCCCTGATCCTTAGACGGGGCTCGGCACGGCGGACGTGCCGACGGATGGGATAGGGTGACGTGCGCCCGCGACGGGGTCTCTGGGGAGTCCGGTGGGGGCGTGACAAAGGCGAGGGCAGGGTTTTGCCATGTGCCTCCGAGAGACGCACCTTGTCGACTGCTCTGGGTGTCTATGGTGGTTTGCCTGCGATTATATGGGGTCTTGTCAGCAAGGTGAGGCCAGCTTGCCGGGCTGCCGGTCTCGGGGCCTTGGCACGCTCCGGGTGAGGTGCCGCGTCGTGGGCGCTGGTACTATGACTGCTCTCCATGAGCGCGGCTCCTTGGGCTGGTGGCCACCGGTTGGCGGCGGGGTGGGCGGGCCGGACCCGCACATGCGGTCGGCACCGTTTGGCCGCGAAAGAGCGGACTCACCCAGCGTGGGATTGTCAAGAAGTCCTTTTAAGACATGTGGCCGAGAGGTTCCGGTGGGTGGTGGGGCAAGCGGTGGGATGCTCGCCTCTTGATTGGGGCGGCGCGGCGGATGCCTCTCGTTTGAGAGCGGCGGGGCCGCTATCTCCTGCGCAGGGCCTTGCGGAGAAGGGCGAGGGTCTCGAGGAGTCGGCCGGGTGAAGGCGGCGTGTCCGTGGAGCCGTCGTAGCGCTCGGCGCAGGTGGCCCGCGCAAGCTCGCGGACGCGTGTGGCCCATGCGTGCGCCCGCAGGAGGCCGAGCACGGGTTCGAGCGGGGCAAAGGCGTCGTCGGCACCCGCGGTCCCCGCCATCGTGGCGTCAGCCGAATCGTCCGTCTCGACCGCGGGCGTGGCGCTCATCTCGGGAGTCTCCTGAGTCGTTGAGGCATCTACCTGCGGCGTATTGGTCGTCTCCGTAGAGTTTGCCTCCGTCTCCGCTGCGGCTGAGGTCGTGGCCTCCGTGCCCGCGGGAATCTCGACACCCCCTGAGTCGACGCCAGGCGCCGTGTCGAACATGAGCCAGTCGATGTCTTGGATGTAGGCCTCGCACCAGGCGTGGAGGTAGCGGCTCGAGGTGACGTGCGCCCCGTCGCTGCTCGTCTCGGCGGACCGGTGGTCGATTGCCACGCGTGTGGGTACGCCACGCGCGCGACCCGGCACCGCGAGCGAGGTGGCGTAGTGGATGCTGTAGTCGCTCCTCCTGTCAAGAAAGTCGCCGATTACCTCGAGGTTATTGGTTCCGTCGCCGTCGGGTGCATCAAGCGAGAAGGTGAAGCCGCCGGTCTCGAACCAGCGCACGAGCCAGGCCATGGCCGCCCCCTCCCGCATCACCTCGTTGTGGGAGGAGAGGGCGGCGAGGTCTTGGGTGCCCTGCTCGACCCGGGAGGTCACCTGCGCCGGAAGATCCTGGGGAAGTGCGAGGTAGCGGCCGTGCTGGTCGGTGCTGAGGCTTGGAGCCGGTCCGTCTCCACATTGAAGATGCCGAGTTCGTCGGCAAGCCGAAAGATCGTCTGAGACGCCTCGTTTGCTGAGGTCATGGGCGCCACAAAGAGGCCGTGGACGGCATAGCTCATGCTGGGTCGCGCGCCGGTGGCGTCAGAGCGGATGGTACCGTCCGAGGTCCAGCGCCGGGTTGCGTCCATGACGGTGGCCGCCCTGCGTGCGGCATGTCGCTGCGGGGGTGCCACGATGAGCGCGGCGGCAGCTCCGAGCAGGGCTTATGCGAGCGTGCTCCACGCGCCCGCCTCCACGATGCCCGTGAGCGCGCGAACGATGATGCCCAGGCAGCAAAGGCAGGCGGCGAGCGAGACGAGCCGGACCGTGGCGGAGACGGGTTGGGGTCAGCCCTCTCGCGTCTGTCCTTAGCTGGCGTTTGTCTCGGCATCTTCGTGAGCCCCGACCAGGCCGCGGCGTCGTGAGCCGCCGCCTGGCTACGAGGCGCCGCCGTCCGCCAGGTCACCTCGCAGGCCGACCCGAGACCGCTCTGGCGAAGGGCCTGCTGGAGCGCGCCGTCCCGGGCATCGGTCACCAGCAGCAGGTGCCAGCTTCCCAGGTGCGCGCCGAATCTCTCCCAGCTCGTGATTCGGAGCGTCTCCCACGCCTCCGCTCGTGTCGTGTCCGTGACGTTTGGCATGATTGGCACATCATCGTTGACGTGGGGGGCGCGTGCGGCTTAGCATCGTTGTTGAACAAGCGTCAATAGTAAGCTTCGACTTAAGGTAACATGAGGTAAACACATTCGTTTGGAGGCGGGACAATGGCGGGAAAGACCCAGACGAGGACTCGCCGCGCCCAGGCGCAGACCCCTGCTCGCCCGCGCACGGTCAAGCAGCCAGACGAGCGACGCCAGGAGATCCTGGACGCGGCGATGGCCCTGTTCACGACGCGCGGCTACGACGCCGTTTCGATGCGCGACATCGCGCGCGCGGCCGACATCACGCCCGGCCTCGTCTACCACTACTTCGACTCCAAGGAGAACCTCTTCTCCGTGGCGTTCGATGCCTACGTCATCGAGTGCACCAACGCCCTCATCGAGGTGCTCGACAACCCCGACCTGCCGCTGGGCAGGAAGCTCGACGTGCTGTTCTCGCAGCCGGCGGACGAGGAGAGTCGGCGCTATCACGCGTTCTTCCACGCCAAGGGCAACCGAATGTTCCACGACCACCTGTCGTTTGCCATCTGCCACAGGCTGTACCCGCACGTGCTCGCGGCGGTCCGGCACGACGCGCGTCTGCGTGGCAAGGAGGTCCGCGAGTCCGAGACGCTCGTCGACTTTGTGATTCATGGGCAGCTCAACCTCATGAGCGCGCACGACGCCCGTGTCCCCGAGCGGCTCGACCTCATCCGCGAGTACGTGCAGATCCTGCTCGACAGCCAGACGTTCCCGGCGGAGTCGGCGGAGCCCTAAGGCTTACGGGAGCATCGAGGCCTAGGTGTTGCGTGCCATGACGTTGTTTACGCCGACGATGCGCGACATGGGCGGCAGGCCCCCGCAGGCGCTGTGCGGTCTCTCCCAATTGTAGTGGTCGATGAAGGCCTCCAGGGCGTCCGCCCTGGAGGCCTCGCTCTCCCAGGCCCGCACGTACTGCCACTCACGGGCCAGCGTCTGGTTCATGCGCTCGACCTTGCCGTTCTGCCAGGGGCTGTACGGCCTCGTGTACTTGTGCCTGACGCCCCCGGAGCTGAGGAACTCGTTGAAGAGGCGGCTGTGGTACGCGGGG
>NZ_CAAKOQ010000059.1:32101-75834 GCF_901212675.1 Olsenella uli | reverse complement strand
CGGTCATGACGCGCTCGACCGCGACGCCCATCCCCTCGAAGAAGCCGAGGCACCGGCCCATGAACGCCACGCAGGTCTCCTTCCTCTCGTCCGGGAGCAGCTCGGCGTAGGCGGCGCGGCTCCGGTCGTCGACGGCCACGTGCAGGCAGGCCGTGCCCGCCGAGGTGTGCCCGTGGTCGAGCTCGGAGGCGCCGCGGGCCCTCCAGCCACCTCCGTCCGGTATCCGCGCGACCTTCTTCACGTCGACGTGCAGCAGCTCGCCGGGCCTCTCCCGCTCGTAGCGCACGCGGGTCACGGGGCCGCGCCTCCGGGGCTCGCCGGTCACGCGGTCCACGTCGGCGAGCCTCGGCAGGCCCGCCCTCGCGACGATCCGGGCGCAGGTTCGGGCCGGCACGCCCGTGACCGCTGAGAGGGCGTGCGGCGCGAGCAGCAGCGACGTGCGCGCCTCCACGACCCGGGCCTCGTCCTCCGGGGCGGTGAGCCGACCGAGCCGCGCCGGCCTGCTGGGACGGTCCGACAGCGGCTCGCCCCGCCTCGCCCGCGCGACCCACTTGCTGGCGGTCTGCCTGCTCACGCCCATCTGCCGGGCCGCCTCGCCGACCGCCTCGCCGGCCTCGATGCGCTCGACCAGCCGCTGACGGCCCCAAGGCGTGAGGCGTGCGTTAGGATGTTGTGACATGGGAGGGCCCCTCTCTTCGCTGCAGACCTAGACAATCCACAGCTTCGCGGAGCCCTCCCTACTTGTCACTAGTCAGACGTAAACAACCTGTTGGCACTAAACAGGGATGGCGTTGCCGCTGGGTCGCATGCCGACTCCCACCCGGGTCCCGGCCCACGCCATGGCGGAGAGCGCGGCCGTGCCAAGGGCGACGCCCGGCGCGAGCAGCGTCGCGATCACGCCATGGACGCGCCGGCCCCCGAGCCCGCCGCCGACGGCTCCGTCATTGAGGCAGGCGCCCCGCGTGGCATCCGTGGCCTGCTGGCCGGCATGGTCGGCGGTGCGCGCAAGCGTCTGGGCGCCGGCAAGCGCTCCGGTGCGGCGTTGCCCGCGGGCCCGCGAGAGCGCACGGCGCGCATCGCCGCCGGCCTGCGCCCGCGCGCCGCAATCGCCGGGCCGAAGGCCCCGGAGCCCAAGTCCCTCGAGCAGCCCGCCCGTCCCGCCGCGATCAAGGGCGCGTCCGAGCCCCGTGCGTCGCTCGGCAGCGGCCCGCGCACGCTCGACGAGGTTCCGCTCGAGCGTGGCCAGTCGCCTGCCGCGAACGACATCCGGCGCCAGATCCTCGACCTCGATCCGCGCCTGTGGATCAACGGCTGGCTGCTTGCGCACCCCGGTGCCTATACGCTCTACGAACGCAGGCTGCGCGCCCTGGACCGTGCCCTTGCCGGCAAGACGCAGCTGGGTGACGGCACGCTCACCTGTCGTGAGCTCTCCTACCAGGTGTTCGGCGACGAGAAGTTCCTCGAGCGCGACGGTGACGGCACCAAGCTGCTCAAGAACGTGGGCCTTGCCGACATCGTGCGGCATCGCCCCCAGCCCAAGCTCGGCATGCTGCACCACATCCCGCGCCTGCATGACGAGATGCGCATCGTCGTGAGCGAGAACCTTGACGCCTGGCTCGCCGTCCGCGAGCGCATGTACGTCGACGGCGCGACGCGCATCCTGGGCGAGCGTGTTCACGGCGTGGTCTTTGGCAACGGCTACCTGGTCAATGACGCCCGCAAGCTGCCGGAGTTCGTCGAGGGACTTGGCGCGAGCAAGGTCCAGATCCTGTATTGGGGCGACATCGATCGCGCCGGCGTGCAGATCCTGGGCAAGCTCGAGCGTGCCGCTGACGGACGATTCGACGTCGTTCCGTTCACCGCCGCGTACGAGGCGATGGTGCGCAAGGCGGCCGGGCGCTACCCCGATCCGCTCGACAACGAGCCGGCCGGCCAGGCGGGGGTCCCGTTCGACGGCATCGACGCGCTGGTGGCGGGCATGTCCGAGCGCGACGCCGCCTATGCCCGCGCCATCGTCGAGCAGGACCTGCGCATCCCACAGGAGATCATCACCCGCGCCGACCTGTAGGGCGCATGCGTTTTCCTCGTCGGATGTTTTGCGCCTGAGTTCCGTGGGCGTCCGCCCAGCTGCTACCATGGTGGCATGGATACCAGAGACGAACACATGGGGCGGGGCCTTCGCGGGGCGGGCGCATGCGGGCGCGAGCCGGCCCCTGCGGATAGGCCATCCGAGACCACCATCGGTCCGAGCGTCTCGGCGAACCCCCGGCTGCACCCGCTCTTTCCCGGCCGGACCTTCATCTCCACGGTGCTTGACGTGCTGGACTCCAAGGAGACCATGTCAACGTCGATGCGCGCCGTCTACGTGCAGCGGGCCGCGATGGCGGGGTTCTTCGTGGGCCTGTTTCTTACGGCCTACTTTGCCGTCATGACCGCATGCGCCCAGGTTGGTGGCGCCGGTCCCGTGGCGGGCCGCCTGTTGGGGCCGCTCGTGTTCGGCTGGGCGCTCGTGCTCATCTATTACACCAACTCAGAGCTTCTGACCTCGAACATGATGGTCATCTCCATAGGCGTGTACCACCGGCGCATCACCTTGGCGCACTCGGCGCGCCTGCTCTCGTACTGTCTGGCGGGGAACCTCATCGGCGCGGCGATCATTGCGGTGCTGCTGAGCCTTTCGACGGTGGCGTCGGGGGTGGTTGCTGACGGCATGGCCGCGGCCGCGATGGCAAAGATCGCCTATGTCGCAACTCCTGCGGGTGCCCTGGACCTCGTGGTCCGCGCGGCCCTGTGCAACTTCTGCATCAACATCGCAATGCTCATGGTCTACAACGGCAAGATCTCAGACGACCTTACCAAGTGCCTCATCATGATCGTCGCCGTCTTCGTCTTTGCCTTCTGTGGCTTCGAGCACTCGATTGCAAACTCGGCCCTGTTCCTCATCGTTGGCCTGCACCAGGGAGTCGACGTCATTGGGGCATGCGCGAGCGTCGCGCTCACGCTTGTCGGCAACCTGCTTGGCGGCGGCGTGCTCATCGGCCTTAACTTCGCCATCATGAACAACGAGGGACATCGAGACATCTGACGCGATTCGTCCGTGCGGACGCCCTGGCCGCCGCCGTCCGGAGGGTCCTCCTCTCGCCGTGGTCACACCACCACGGATGAGTTCTCCACTCGTGACCCGTGGGATTCTGCAGCGACAAACGGAAATGCGCGAAATCGGTTCTTGTTTCCAGGTTTCTCGCCGGGTCTTGCTGTTCGATTGAACATACCTCTGCAAACTTGCTGGTAGAGGGCTTGTAAAGCTATCCGATACTAATAGCTACTTGGAGATTCCGTCTCCAAGAACCGATTGCTCAAAACCCGTGCAAACTGTGCGCGAGGCCACTCGACGGTTCGCCGGCACCCCACGTCTGGCGCGGCTTGAGGCGAAGGCCGGAAAGATGATCGAGCCCGGGCCCCTTATCCCCTCCGCTCGGAGATGCCCGTACAAATCTAGGGTTGACACAGCCTGTCTAGGAAAGCCCTCTTCGCGCATCTTAGAGGTAGCTGCGTGAGGTACCCACCTCATGCGTGTATCGCTCGGGAACGATGTACTGCCGGTTGACGTAGATAATCCGCCCCGCTGGATCACTCAACCTCTCTAGCACCTCGAGAAGTGGGGCCTGCTCCGGACAAGAGAGCACCTGAGCGAGACGAGGACCTGCCGCACGAGCACCAAAACGGTCATCGAATCCGACGACCGGACCAATCCCCTCCCGCTTGAGCAGCTCAAAGAGGGAGGTGTCGTCGGAGATTCTGTCGACAAGTGCATCAATGCTATGCGGCAAGTAATCAATCTCAAGGACGCAAGGCAGGTTATTGGCGAGGCGCACGCGCCGCACCTCCCAAACCTCATCGTCAATCCCATCCAGCATTTCGACCACATCGGCCGGGGGAATTACCCGAGCATGCCCGAGCACTCGAGTCGAGGGGGTCATCCCCTTCCTCCGGCAGTTCTCTGAGAAGCTACCCGTGAGGTAGGCGCTCGTTCCCTTCGCGCGCGGGCTTACGTACGTGCCCGACCCCTTCCTTCTGATCAGGAGCCCCGCATTCACCAGCTCGTTAAGTGCGGAGCGGACGGTCACGCGGCTCATGCCGTAAATCTGCGAGAGCTTGTTCTCGGAGGGGATCCTCTCTCCCGGCCCATATATCCCGGAATCGATCTTCGCTCTCAGGTCATCTCTCAGCCGCTCGTGCAACGTCAGAACTCGACTCGACTCATCAGGCATGCCAACCATCCGTCCCAAAAACGACCGTTTGTGGGAATCGTAACGCGACTAGCAGCAGCAAAATCGGCGGCTCCCTTTTCCTCCATCCTACGGAGGCCGCTCACCGTTCGTTTGCGACCGTTCACCCGTCCTCATGGTACCAAAGTTGTCTTACCTTGTATTATCTCCATCAGAACAAATTGTATTAACTTGTATTATATGAAGGAGAACGTGGACCGAGAAGTCATACTTGCTTCCCATGGGCATCTGGCAGAGGGGATGCTCGACACCATCGCCATGATCATGGGTGAGCCGCCATGCCCAGTGCGCACCTTCTGCCTGCTACCCGGCGAGAGCCCTGATTCGCTTACACGAGAACTTGAGGAGGCGGCGCAGGGGCGTCCCGACACGCGCTTCGTGGTTCTCGCAGACCTATTCGGAGCGAGCGTGTTCACTTCCCTATGCCGGCTTGCCGCTTTCGACAACATCACGATCGTGGCGGGAATGAACGCGGCGCTCGTCCTGGCAGCCCTCACGGAGGAGGACGTATCGAACGAAGAGGCCCTTTCCTGGTGGGGCACAACCGGCATCAGGGGGTGCCGGGAGGCACTCCAGGCGGAAGACAACGAAGGAAACAGCTTTTGACAAAGAAGGGGAGGAAGGACATGGCGGACCACATCGATATCCTGGCGTGTCTAAAAGAGAAAAAGACAGTGATGGGCATGCTCCACCTCAAGGGCGAGAATGACCACGAGATCGCCGAGCGCGTCAAGCGCGAGTACGACGCCTATGTTACCGGAGGCGTGGACGGCGTGGTGGTTGAGAACTACTTCAACACCTATGACAGCATTCGCCTTGCCCTCGATTGCCTGGTGCCGCTTCGCGGGCCAGTTGCCCTCGGCGTCAACTGCCTGCGTAGCGAGAGCATGGGGCTGGAGATCGCACTCGAGTTTGACACCGACTTTGTTCAGCTCGACTCGGTTGTCGGCCACGTCGAGCCTCGCGACGAGCCCACCCTGTCAGCCCTCTTCAATCTGTGGCGGGAGCGCTACAGCGGTCGCGTTCTCGGCGGGGTGCGATTCAAGAAGCAGCCCGTTCTCTCCGACAAACCTCTCTCAGAGGACCTGACCGTTGCAACGGGGCGCTGCGACGCCGTATGCGTCACGCAGGACCGCACCGGTCAAGAGACCTCTGTCGAGAAGATCAGGGAGTTCCGCAAGGGGCTGGGCAGCTTCCCTCTTCTCGTCTCGGCAGGAGTGACGCCTGAGAATGTGGCGCGAGGCCTCACCTATGCCGACGGCGTCATCGCGGGAAGCTACTTCAAGGACACCTACGAGGCCGGTGGAGAGGTGTGTCTCGCTCATGTTCGTAAGCTCGTGGACGCCGTAGCCAGAATCGAGGTGCGTTCATCATGATCAGGTTGTGCCGCGTCGACCATCGTCTGCTTCACGGACAGGTCGCCTATGCCTGGATGCAGTCGCTGAGCGTCAACTGCATCCTCATCTCCAGTGACACGGTTGCCGCCGACGAGCTGCGCATGGCAGTCCTCAAGATGGCTAAACCGGCTGGCGTCAAGCTCGTAATGAAAAGCGTCGCCGACTCTGCCGCAGCAATCGAGAGCGGGGTTACCGACAAGTACGACCTGATGGTCATCTGCGAAACGATCGACGACGCGTACCGTCTCGCTCGAGCAACCTCGAAGATCACCGAGATCGATGTGGGAGGCGTGAAGAGCGAGGAGGGCAAGCGCAGAATCTCTCGAGCCGTCTGCGTCTCGGAACGTGAGTGCGCTCAGCTCAGAGAGCTCGAGTCAGCTGGGGTGCGCTGCTATGTCCAGCAGGTACCCAGCGAGAAGCCGGTCAATGTTAGCGAACTCATCTAGTCGAGAAAGGAGCAAGTGATGCTGCTGAGTCAGACGCTGGCCATCTTCGTCGTGTCCATCATCGGCTACCTCTACAACTCTCTCTCGAGTGGCCTGCTCAACCGTCCGATTGTCACGGGCGCGCTCGTTGGCATTGCCCTGGGTGACATCCCCACGGGCTGCATGGCGGGCGCCGCGCTCGAGCTCGTCTATCTGGGGTCGCAAGCCATCGGGGCGAGTAACCCACCCGATATGATTTCTGGCACCATCATCGGCACGGCATACGTCATCACAACGGGAGCGGATGTTGCGTCGTCGGTCGCCATTGCCATTCCCGTGTCCCTGCTCATGTCCATGGTCTGGGAGTCTCTGTTCCGGGCCATCCTCGGACCTCTTGCTGCGTCCAAAGCGGATGCCTATGCCCAGCAGTGCAACCGGCGCGGCATCGACATGGTGCACTATCTCTTTACAGGACTCCAGCTGCTGACGCTCTCCGGCCTCTGCGCCGCTGGCTTCTATGCGGGTGCGAACGCCATACAGGGGATCGTCGACTCCATTCCGACGTTCGTTACCGACGGCTTCAAGTATGCCATGGGCGTTATCCCGGCCATTGGCTTTGCCTTGCTCGCACGCATGATCATGAACAAGAGGCTTGCCTGCTTCCTATTCCTTGGCTTCCTTCTCGTCGCCTACGGTGGGATGAATATCGTCGGTGTCACGGCAGCCGCGGCGGTCGTCGCAGCAATCCTCGTCCTCAACGTCAACACGTCTAGCTGTATTGCAGTGGAAGGAGCCGAAGATGACAACGAGTTCTAGCGAGAAGAGACTCACGAAGAAGGAACTCCGTCAGATCTTCTGGCGCTCCTGCATGCTCGACAGCTCATGGAACTACGAGCGTCAACAGAACATTGGTTATTCCTATGCCATGACACCCGTGGTGAAGAAGCTCCATGAGGACGGCTCAGAAAAACAGCGACGCGCCTACGCCCGCGGCCTTGATTTCATGGCCGTCACGCCGCAGCTCTCGACCCTGCTCATGGGCATCAACGCTGCCATGGAGGAGGAAAACGCCAACAACGAGGACTTCGACGACTCCACGATCGTTGCCGTCAAGACCTCGCTTATGGGGCCGCTCGCGGGCGTTGGCGACTCTCTTATCGCCGCCACGCTGCGCATCATCGCCACGGGCGTTGCCATCGGCTTCTCCCAGCAGGGTAGTCTTCTCGGCCCAATCCTGCTGCTGCTCATCTTCAACATTCCCGGCTTTGCAATCCGTTATCTTGGGCTCAAGTTCGGCTACCGCTATGGTCAGTCCTTCATCAAGAATGCGGCGAAGGGCGATGTCATGGAGAAGGTGACACTCGCCGCGAGCATCGTCGGTCTCATGGCCATCGGGGGGATGGTGGCAAGCTACGTCTCGCTTGACCTTCCCTTCGTCGTTGGCTCGGGAGACTTTGCACGGCCGCTCACCGACTATCTCGACATGATCATGCCCTGTCTCACGCAGATTCTGCTCTTTGCGCTGATGTATTGGATTTTGGGCCGCAAGGGAGTCAAGACGGTGTGGGTGCTTGTCGCCACAATTGTCGTTTGCATTGGCGCTTGCTGGCTCGGGTCGTTGCTCTAAGAGTGTGCAAGACTCATTTCTCACCGGCCGCCCGGACTCGTCCGGGCGGCCTCTCTTACGTCAAAACCTAGGGTAGGGTGGCGGGAAGGGCTCGCAGCTAGCAGGCCACGTCTGCCTCCTTGCGGCCGTGGCGCCACGTGGCCGCCCGAGGCCAGCGCCTCGGGCGCGGCGTTCCCAATGACCACGCCGTCGCCGGTCGCTTCGAGCATGGACGCGTCGTTGCTGGAGTCGCCGAAGTCCACGACGTCGGCCACGCCCACGTCGAGCACCGCGCAGATCCGCCGCAGTGCTTCCGTCACCCCGATCTGGCCAAGGCAGCCCAACGGTCCTCGGCGGTCAGGACCTTCTCTCCCGAGAAGAGGTCGAGGCTGTGATGTCGGTTGCCCTGGTCAACGTCGAGGGCCTTGGGAAATGCGCCGCCACACGCATCTTGCCGCGGGGGAGCGCGACCACATCGCGGAAAAGCGAGCTTCGGGTCCCGGCGTCGGGGAGGTCGAGCGGGCCTACGACCTCATCAACGACAGGCCCAGGAAGGTGCTCGGATACAGGACGGCCAGCGAGGTCTATCGGGAGATGTTGCACTCAGCTTGACGATCCGCCGGGCCAAATCACGCCCGCAGCTCGGAGTACAGGTCCCCAAGGGTCACGAGTCGCAGGTTGTTACCTTTGTTCGCCCGCTCCCGTATCCCGTCGCTGAACTCCCTCTTCGAGAAGAGCATGTAGTGCTTTCGGTCGTAGCCGCGGAGGAGCTCGGCTCGGCTCATGAGCGTTCGAAGCGCCCTGGTCTCATCGAACGAGTTACGCCACTTGCACTCTCCGACAAGTAGCTCGCGCTCAATCGAATTGACCGCGACCACGTCGATGTCGGTTTCCTCGTGCGTTTGGTGATCGGTTCCCCACCAGCGACCAAACTCCAGCGCAGCGAAGGGGAGCTGCCCCGCGATGCTCTCGCGCCGCACCCATTGCAGGCAGACGTTCTCGAACTGCTTGCCGACATACGTGAGAAACGCCTGACCAGACGTGGCGTAGCCCGCCACCGCCCGCCCCGCGCCCTCCTCGATCGAGCCAACGTACCTGCTCACGAAGTGATACCAGTAGGAGAAGAAGGGATCCCCAAACTTCCAGACCGCTCGCTTTGCCGAGGCGCCGCCCAGCGGTACGAGTCTCTCGATGATGCCGAGGCTCGCCAGCGACCGGAGGTACTTCCCCACAGAGTTGGGGTTCATCCCCACCTTGTCGGCGATGCGGGAGGGCGACGTTGCCCCGGAGCCAATCGCGTCCAACACGGAGTTATAGCCCGCCGGCTCGTGCAACTCCTGACGCAGCAGCATGAGGGGCTCCTCGTAGAGCAGCCCGGCTCGGTCAAAGAACAGCTCGGCGACGTTCTCGGCATAGGTTTGCCCCGTGTCGATCTGCGCGAGGTAATACGGCGTCCCGCCAAACGTCGCGTAGTAGGCAACGAGGTCCTCATCGGAAACCCCGGGGAGCATCCGGGCCGCGTCGAGGTAGTCGAAGGGTGGGAGCCTCAACTGCATGGTTCTGCGGCCATAGAGTGGGCTCTTGCTCCCCAGGACCTCGCTCTCCATGAATCCCTCGTTGCTCCCACACAGGATGAGCATGGCATTCGTCTGCGCAAAGCCGTGATCGATTACGGATTGGAGAGCGGAGGGCAGCGACGGGTCAGACTCTGCGGCATAGGGAAACTCGTCGAACACGAAGACGAGGGGCTGCGAGCCTTCCCAGGAGCGCGCCCGCTCGACGATGAGGACCAGGGCATCGTTCCAGGAGGCGAAGGCGGGCAGTGACGTCGGGAGCGAGAACGCCTCGTAGACGGCCGCGCTGAAAAGCTCGAGGTTCTGCCTCGTGGTCTTTTGCTGCGCGGTGAAGTAGAGCGTCGGCTTGTCCCTGACAAACTCGTCGATGAGGGTCGTCTTGCCCACGCGGCGCCGCCCATAGATAACCGCCATCTGGAACCCGCCCTTGGCATACGCATGCTCAAGCGACCGGAGCTCGCCCTCTCTGCCTACGAACATGAGAGACACCACCCATTCAAACACGTACTCTACAGTACCGTACTCTACAGTACCGTACTGTAGAGTACGTGCAAAGATAGCTCTTGAAAGGGTGCTTCTCGCTTTTGGAGAACAGGCGTGAACAGGGGACTGAACAGGGGACGTACCCCCGTTCACGCTGCGGCCGCCCTCCCGCTGTGAAACAGGCGCACGTCCCCTGCCCAATCGCGTCCTCTGTTCACTCGGGGCCGCGCCGACCCCGCAGCCGAGTCCGAGGCCGTTCGGGGCGTGGCGGAGGCGGAGGCCGGTGACGCCGGGCCCGTGGACGCGTGGGGCGGCTCGGGGCCGAGCGCCCGCTCCGCGACCGCGGCGGGTTCGCAGCCGAAAGGGGCGCGCCCGACCCGCCGGTCATGGGGCCCAGCGCGCGGGCCTTGATGCTCCTGGCGCGGGCGTCGGGGCCGATGGCGGTGGCGCAGTCGGACGTGAGGGCCCTCGTCCGTCGCATGCGGCGCGCGCGGCCACGGCTGCGTGGTGCGGCCATTGCCGCCCGGCCCGCGATCGCTCGATGGGTCTGAGGGCCCCAGTGCTCGGCTCACATCGCCTGTTGCCTGCGCGCCATCTACGTCGCGAGGGTCCCGAGAAATGCACGCTAATTCGACCTGCGGTCACTTTTTCTGAGGGGCCATAGTAGGCGCGCGTCTTTGACCTGCGCCTTTGCAAAGGGTGGTATATCCAGTGTCCCGTTATGGCCGCATCAGGTTGCCCGCAAGTCGAATTACCGTGCATTCCGGGGGCCTTCCGCCACGTTGATCGCGTGCGCGGCGATGAGCCCACGAGCCCTGTGGGCGAATTCGGGCCACATCCCCAGCCGCACTTAGAGCTGGGCGACCTCGGGGGAGAGAAGCCCGCCGGTCTCGAGGAGGCTCGCGAGCGCGCCGGGACCGGGCAGCACCCCTTGGGCCCGTCGAGGCGACGTCGCTCACGAAGCGGGGCCTGAACAGGGCCGACCGTGCCCCCTCGAGCACGTCTCCATGCGTTCCGTGCTTGCTGTTTTCCCATCGTCGAAGAATGGCCCGGCTGCATAGAAGCCATGGCGGGCGCCTACGGGCGCCTCCCTGAACAGGGGACGTGAACAGGGGACGTACCCCCGTTCACGTCTTGCCGCTGTGAAACAGGTGTGCGTCCCCTGTTCACGTCCTGTTCATTGATGCAGATGGCAGCCCCACACATAGTTCCGTCACCAAACGCCTAGATGGCCCACAGCGGCATTGCCCACGCGCGCGAGCTCACCGGGTAGGCGTCATCCGCCATGCAGATGATGGCGCCCATGCCGACCTCGCGCTTGAGCGCGGCCAGCTCCCGGGGCACGCCCTCGTCCGCGAGGCCGTCCAGCGCGCCGAAGTTCTTGGCATCTCCCGCGACGGGCGTGGCGCTCTTCTTGACCTCGAGCGGATATACCGTCCCGTTCCGCTCCAAGAGCAGGTTGATCTCCTTGCGGTCGTTGGTGCGGAAGAACCAGAGCGGCGGCCGGCGGCCGGCGTTGCTGAAGCTCTTGTAGACCTCGCTGAACGCATAGCTCTCAAACGCCATCCCGGACATGGCGCCAAGCTCCAGGGTGCCGGCGCCGTCCCAACCGCTCAGGTACGCGGCGAGCCCCACGTCCACGAAATGCATGACAGGCTGCTTGCTCAGGCGCTTAAGCAGGTTGTTCGAGTAGGGCTCCAGAATCTTGACCTAGTAGGAGCTCACCAAGAGGGAAAGCCAGGACTTGGCGGTCTTTTCGTCAATGTCCGCAAGGCGGGCAAGCTCGGCGTAGACGACGGGTTTTGAGGTGAGGGCGGCGCACGCCGCCATGAAGCGCCTGAACTTGAGCTCGTCGGCAACCTGCGCGAGGCCGCGAATGTCCCGCATGATATAGGTCTCGACGTAGGACTCGTAGGCCGCGGGACGCATCTCGGGCGGAATGGCCCTTATTCCCGGCAGGGAGCCCGCGGTCATTCTCTCGAACGCCTCGTGCACGCCGAAGGCGGGCATCTGTCGGATGCGGCGGACATAGTAATCGGTCGTCGCCTCAAACGGCTCGGACTCAACGCCCGCAAGCTCGGCATTTGAGAGGCCAAGCATCTCAACAATGCCGGCGCGACCGGCCAGCGACTCGGAGACTTCCTTCATCAGGTGGAGCGGCTGGGAGCCCGTGAGCCAGAACTGTCCGTTCCTCTCCTCAGAATCGGCCGCGAGCTTGATGTAGGGGAGAAGCTCGGGCGCCTTCTGGATCTCGTCGATGAGCACGGGCGGGCGGTAGCGCTGCAGGAAGAGGGCCGGGTCCGTTCTGGCCGCCATGCACACGGCGGTGTTGTCCAGGGATACATAGGCACGTTCGACGCCCGTGTGCTCTTTCTCCTCCTTCGCAAGGTGCCGCAGCATGGTCGTTTTTCCAACCTGGCGCGGGCCGGTCAGCACGACGATCTTGAAATGCACGGAGTACCTGGCTACCACAGGCTCAAGGGCTCGCTTGATGTACATGTTGCTGTCACCTTCTCTCAAATCGGAGGACGTTCCGGATTTGAGACGGTTTGCGCAATTCGAGCTGGCAGCCAGGTACTATGCCCTCGAGTTCCATCAGGGGCATGTAAACGAACGGCGACTCGCCCCGACAACGCTCGACCGCAAAAGACCCGAGGTGGATAAGACTAAGAAGCTGCCCGAGGACACGATGCCCGGCGATTCGACGAAGACCGGGGACATGGAAAACGGCCTCGACAAGCCGCGCCACACCCAGGCGACTCTGCTCATAGGCGAGGGCGCCGAGGCCGGACCCCGTGCGCGAGGCGAGCGTCTCGCGCCCCCTTGGGGTGAGCCTTGCGTCAGGATGCCGTCGCACGGGAGGCCTCTCCTCGCCGGGAATCCAGACAACTCACAGCTTGGCAGGGGCCTTCCTATTTCTCACTACTCGGGTGCAAACAACCTGTTGGCACTAAACACCTAGGGCATGTCCATCTGACTCTGATGGGGTGGTTCGGTTGCATTGTCTAGACCTGGGTGTGCAGTTTGAGCGGATTTGAATGCCCGCCTGACGCCTCGCGTTTGGCGCGTGCGTTTTGTTCGGATTTGAATGCCCTTTTCCGTTCAAAGTGCACACGCGATCGTGTGGGCGCATTCCCAGGCGCCCTTTTCCGTCCAAAATGCACATCCGACCGGAAGCCAATGCGCCAACGCCATTGAACGTCGTTCAATGGCGGATGTCGGGAGGGGCAGTCGGGGGTTGAGGACGGCACTGTGGGTGTCGGGGTTCGAGGACGGTGTCGAGAACGGCGGCGCCGGGGTGTGTGATGACGACATTTGGGGACGGTGTCGAGAACGCCGGGCACTGGGGCAAGAGATGGGGTCTTGAGTGCCGGACGCCGGGGCAACGGGCGGCGGAATGAGCGTCGGGTGACAGGGCGAAAGGCGGTGCGGCAATCGATGGGCGTCGCGGCGGGAGGCCGCCGACGGGATGGTGAGTTGAGGCGGCGTGGAAACGCCGCAGGTCATTGTGCTGAAAGGGGCACATCATGAAGTTCATCAACGATTGCGCGAGTGCGTTTGCGGGCGCGTCCGAGGTGGGGGAGGCCAGCGCCGCCGGCCTCGTGGGCGACGCACTCGCCCGCAAGGAGGCGCCCCGTCGGGCGTTCGACAGGCTGGCGTCCACCTTTGACGAGGACAGGGCCGGCCGCCACGCCCGCAACCTCTACCGCCACGTGCTCTGGCAGCTTGCCGGGGCCTATCGCGAGTGGCTCTGCCGCGAGGGGCGCGAGGGTCGCCTCGGCGCCAACGGCGAGCCCGACCGCCGCTTCCGCGTGCTCGACCTCGGCTGCGGCACCGGCGCGCTTACCCAGCTCGCGCTCGGCGCGCTGCCGTTTGCGCGCATCGCGGGCGTGGACCTTTCGCCCGCGATGGTCGACACGGCCCGCGAGCGCCTCGGCGGCCGCGTGCGCCTCTTCGAGGCCGACGCCGAGCACCTGCCGTTCTCCGAGGGTAGCTTCGACGCGGTGCTCGCCAACGACGTGTTCCACCACCTGCCCGACGGCCCGCGCGCCTCGTTCGAGGCGTGGCGCGTGCTTTCGCGCGACGGCATGCTCGTGCTGGGCGATACCTGGGCGCCCGCGCCGGCCCGCGCGGTCCTGAACCAGTTCGTACTGCCACACTCCGCGGCCGTCGACGCCTGCGTCCGCTCGCAGGCCGAGCTCATCGGCATGCTCGGCGCGTGGTTCCACCACGTGGAGTGGGAGCGCCTGGGGTTCGACTCCTGCCTCGTCGTGGCGCGCAAGTCACCCATCGACTGCAGGTAGGGCCGTTCGGTAACGTGATGGCGTCTGTACGTTCCGTCGCTCCGCCCCACACACAAATGAGTCAATCGGGTTGCGAGCCGGTTCCATCGGCTCGTGACCCCTCGCTCCTTGCCGTACGGGCGGCCTATACTGTGCCCCGGACAATCCAGGGACAAGCCCAAAGGGGGACGCATGGCGGAGTTCGAGAAGACCGCACCAACCCAGCTGAGCACGGCCGAGGTGCTGGTAGAGTGTCTCAAGGCAGAGGGGGTCAAGGTCGTCTTCGGCATTCCGGGCGAGGAGAACCTCGACCTTATGTTCGCGCTCAAGCACTCCGACATCCGCTTCATCCCCACGCGCCACGAGCAGGGCGCCGCCTTCATGGCCGACGTCTACGGCCGCCTCACGGGCCACGCCGGCGTGTGTCTCGCGACCCTGGGGCCGGGCGCCACCAACCTCGTGACCGGCGTGGCTGACGCCTTCCTCGACGGCGCGCCGCTCGTGGCCATCACGGGCCAGGTCTCGAGCGAGCAGATGCAGCTCACGAGCCACCAGTACCTCGACCTCTCGGCCATGTTCTCGCCCATCACCAAGCGCAGCAAGGTGGTCATGCGCCCGGACACGGTGGCCGAGATCTGCCGCCTCGCCTTCAAGTACGCCGAGGCCCCCAAACCCGGCTCCACCCACATCGACCTGCCCAAGAACGTGGCCAACATGTCCAGCCCGGCGCGCCCCCTGCGCAAGCAGCAGCCGCCCAAGCTCTACGCCGACCCCGCGAGCGTCATCGAGGCGGCCAGGCTCATCTCCGAGGCCAAGAGCCCGATCATCCTGGCCGGTGCCGGAGCGGTGCGCGGCGAGGCCAGCGAGGCAGTGAGCTCCATGGCCGAGCGCCTGCACATCCCCGTGGTCCAGACCATGATGGGCAAGGGCGTCATTCCCACCGACTCGCCGTGGCGCCTCGGCGTGGTGGGCATCCCGCAGCACGACTACATCATCGACGCGTTCGACGAGGCGGACCTCGTGATCGGTGTGGGCTACGACCTCATCGAGTGCGCGCCCACCAAATGGCACACCCACCCCATGAAGATCGTGAACATCGCGGGGCTGCCGGCTGACGTCAACCAGCTCTACGAGCCCGACGTCGAGGTCACGGGCGACCTCTCAGACAGCATCTACCAGATCCTGCGCACGGCCCGGCGCGACGACAGGCCCGAGCCCACGGCGATGCTCGAGGTGGGCCGCCGCCTGCGTGAGGACTTCGACGAGCTTGCCGCGAGCGACGCCTATCCCATGAAGCCGGCCCGCATCCTCAAGGACGTGCGCTCCGTGATGGGCCGCCGCGACATCCTCGTGTCCGACGTGGGCGCCCACAAGATCTGGATCGGCCGCGACTATCCCTGCTACGAGCCGCGCACCTGCCTCATCTCCAACGGCTTCGCGTCGATGGGCTTCTCGGTGCCTGGTGCCATCGCGGCCAAGCTGGTACATCCCGAGCGTCGCGTGCTGGCGGTCACGGGCGACGGCGGCTTCATGATGAACAGCCAAGAGCTCGAGACGGCCGTGCGCGAGCACGTGCCCATCGTGGTGCTCATCTGGGAGGACGAGCACTACGGCCTCATCCGCTGGAAGGAGGAGGAGCAGTTTGGCGACACCTTTGGCGTGGGCTTCTCCAATCCCGACTTCAAGGCCTACGCGGAGGCCATGCACTGTCATGGCTACGAGGTGACGAGCGCCGCCGAGCTGATTCCGACGCTGGAGGACGCCTTCTCGCACGACGACGCGCCGAGCGTGGTGTGCGTGCGGGTGGACTACTCCGAGAACATGGCCCTCACCGAGCGCTTGCGTGAGCGTTACGGGAAGTAGCCGGGCCGTCGGGCCGTGCGTGCGTCGCGTTGGCCGGGTGCGTTTACGCGCTAGGCGCCGCGTGGCGAATAGTGAGACCGAACAACGAACGGATGTTCTGTGAAGCGGGCGTGTCCCATGGCACGCCTGCCTTGCTGTCGGTAGACTCTATGACTACCTAGTCGGGCCGAAAGGGGAGAGCGCACATGGCCTCCGATTCGATAGTCATCCGCGGCGCGCGCGAGCACAACCTACGCAACGTCGACGTCTCGATCCCGCGCGACAAGCTCGTGGTCATCACGGGCCTGTCGGGCTCGGGCAAGTCGAGCCTTGCCTTCGACACCATCTACGCCGAGGGCCAGCGCCGCTACGTGGAGAGCCTCTCGAGCTACGCGCGCCAGTTTCTGGGCCAGATGGACAAGCCGGACCTCGACAGCATCGATGGCCTGTCACCGGCCGTCTCCATCGACCAGAAGACCACCTCCAAGAACCCGCGCTCAACGGTGGGCACGGTCACCGAGATATACGACTACCTGCGCCTACTCTTCGCGCGCGTGGGCACGCCGCACTGCCCGGAGTGCGGTCGCGTCATCGAGCGCCAGACCACCGACCAGGTGGCCGACAAGGTGCTCGCGGCAGGACAGGGGCGTCGCGCCCTCGTGCTGGCGCCGGTGGTCGTGGGCCGCAAGGGCGAGTACACGAAGCTCTTCGAGGACCTCAAGGCCGAGGGCTTCTCGCGCGTGCGCGTCGACGGCGAGGTCCGCGAGCTCGACGACGAGATCAGGCTCGACAAGAAGCTCAAGCACACGATCGAGGTCGTGGTCGACCGCATCGTCATCCGCGAGAACTCGCTCGGGCGCATCGCCGAGGCCGTGGAGCAGGCAACCAAGCTCGCGGCGGGCAAGGTGGGCGTGTTCCTGCTCGCCGACCGCGCGGACCCCGAGCGCATGCCCGACGAGATGCTGCAGTACTCCCTGGCCCTGGCCTGTCCCATCCACGGCCACTCCATGGACGACCCGCAGCCGCGCGACTTCTCGTTCAACGCCCCCTACGGTGCCTGCCCGGACTGCGACGGCCTGGGCTTTCGCCGCGTGGTGGATGCCGAGGCGCTCATCGAGAACCCGGACCTCTCGGTGGCCGACGGCGTGCTCGGCGGCTTCTTCGGGCGCTCCAACTACTACCCGCAGATCTTCGCCGCCGTCTGCCGCCACCTCAAGGTGAGCGACGAGACCCCGTGGCGCAAGTTGCCCAAGCGCGCCCGCACCGCCCTGCTCGACGGCCTGGGCGACACCAAGATTCGCGTCGACTACCACACGGTCGACGGCCGCGACACACACTGGCTCACCACCTACGCTGGCGTGCGCACCATCCTGTTCGAGAAGTACAACGAGACCACCAACGAGAACATGCGGGCGCGCCTCGAGAAGTACATCCACGAGGTGCCGTGCCCCACCTGCCACGGCGCCCGCCTCAAGCCCGAGATACTGGCCGTGACGGTGGGCGGCAAGTCCATCTACGACGTGTGCCGTATGAGCTGCCGGGACTCGCTCGAGTTCTTCCGCGAGCTCAAGCTCACGGAACGCCAGCAGTTCATCGGCGGGCGCGTCGTCAAGGAGATCGTCGAGCGCCTGCGCTTCCTCGTGGATGTGGGGCTCGACTACCTCACGCTCTCGCGCGCGGCGGCCACGCTCTCCGGCGGCGAGGCTCAGCGCATCCGCCTGGCCACGCAGATCGGTGCCGGCCTCATGGGCGTGCTCTACATCCTGGACGAGCCCTCCATTGGCCTGCACCAGCGCGACAACGACCGCCTCATCCACACGCTCGAGCGCCTTCGCGACCAGGGCAATACCGTCATCGTGGTCGAGCACGACGAGGACACCATCCGTGCGGCCGACTACGTGGTTGACATGGGACCCGGCGCCGGCGAGCTGGGCGGCAAGGTGGTCTCGGCTGGTACGCCGCGGCAGATCATGGACGACCCGCACTCCATCACGGGCGCCTACCTCACGGGCAAGCGGCTCATTCGCCTGCCCGAGCAGCGCCGCCGCCCGCGTCGCGGCGCGCTCAAGATCACGGGCGCCTCGCACAACAACCTCAAGAACGTCACGGTGAGCATCGAGTTCGGCACGCTCACGGTGGTCACGGGCGTGTCCGGCTCGGGCAAGAGCTCGCTCGTCACCGATACGCTGGCGCCGGCGCTCACCAACGCCGTCCAGCACTCGATGCGCCCGGTGGGGGAGTACAAGCGGCTCACGGGCGTCGACCAGATCGACAAGGTCATCGACGTGGACCAGTCGCCTATCGGCCGCACGCCACGCTCCAACCCGGCCACCTACATCGGCCTCTGGGACGACCTGCGCGCCCTGTTCGCCAGCACGCCCGAGAGCCGCGCGCGCGGCTACAGCCCCGGCCGCTTCAGCTTCAACGTGCCGGGCGGGCGCTGCGAGGCCTGCAAGGGCGATGGCCAGATCAAGATCGAGATGAACTTCCTGCCGGACGTCTACGTTCCCTGCGAGGTGTGCCACGGTGCGCGCTACAACAGGGAGACGCTCGAGGTCACCTACCACGGCAAGAACATCTCCGAGGTGCTCGACATGAGCGTCACGGAGGCGCTCGCCTTCTTTGGCAACATCCCGCGCATCAAGAACAAGCTGCAAACGCTCTATGACGTGGGCCTTGGCTACATCCGGCTGGGGCAGCCCGCCACCACGCTCTCCGGCGGCGAGGCCCAGCGCGTCAAGCTCGCCAAGGAGCTGCACCGCCAGCAGACGGGCAAGACCTTCTACATCCTCGACGAGCCCACGACGGGCCTGCACTTCGAGGACGTGCGGCAGCTGATCAACGTGCTGGAGCGCCTCGTCGATGCCGGCAACACAGTGCTCGTCATCGAGCACAACCTCGACGTCATCAAGGTGGCCGACCGCCTCATCGACATGGGTCCCGAGGGCGGCGACGGCGGCGGAACCGTGGTCTGCCACGGTACGCCCGAGCAGGTGGCGAAGTGCAAGGAGAGCTACACGGGCAAGTTCCTCGGCCCCGTGCTCGGGCGCACGCGCGAGCTGCAGGAGCGGCTCGACGCGAGCGGCGCGCCCGAGTGGGTGCCGAGCTTCGAGCTGCCGGATGTCGCGTCCGCGGGATTGACGTCCGCGGACCCGGACGGCCCGGACGGTTCGAACGCCGAGGAGTAATGAGAGGGGGCCCCTCACCTGCCGCCTGGCGGTTGGGTGGGGGAGCCCCCTGCGTTGGGTGATGCATGTGTCGCCAGCCCAGGCGGGATGGGCGGCGCGGGCTGCCCTTGTCGCCAAACCGGGCAGCCGGCGATGCTTCTCAAGCTTGGGCCTTCGACGTCGCTGCCTAGTCGCGCCACTCCGGCGGGCAGAGCTCGTCGGCGCCAAGCGGGCGGCCGGAGTAGTTGAGGCCGGCCACCTGGGCGCGCACCTCGTTGCCGCCGCCACGCGTGAAGGCCTCGGCCAGCGAGGGCCAGCCCTTGAGGGCCTGGTCGAAGCGGTCGGCAAAGGAGTCGTGCGACACCGCGCCGGTGAAGGGGTCCTCCCACTCGTGGTGCTCGAGGTTGGCCGCCGCGCAGGCATCGGACGAGGTGACGCGGTGTGCCAGCGCCTGCAGCTGCGAGTGCGGACGTGCGAGGCGCTCGAAGACGCCGATGACCGTGGAGCCCGTCGAGCCGGCCGGCTCGATGAGGCGATACGTCAGCTCCATGCTGGCCGCCGCGGTCGCGTACTCGGTGGCCGGCAGCTCGATGCCAAACGCGGCCCAGGCCACGAGACTCGTGAGCGCGCCGGCAACGCGGTCGATGCGCTCGGTGCGGGCAAGCTCGCTCGCAGGTGGGCAGTCGTGCACCGTGGCTCGGCGCAGGCGCCAGAGCATCCAGGAGTCGAGGTCGCTCTCGATCACGGCGTGGACCTCGCTGCTCGCGTCGGAGAGCTCGGGGTTCGCGTCAATGAGCGCGTACTCCTGCGCGTAGACGAAGGGGTGCGCCGTGCGGTCGAGCTGGTAGTGCGACAGAATGCCCAGCGCAAACGCGCGTCCGATGCCGGCGTCGTGCGCGGGCAGGTGCCTCACGCCCTCACGCAGGGCCAGGAAGGCGCCGGTCATGCGCTCCTCGTGCATGCGGTTCGCAAGCTGCTGCGACGCGCGCACGCGGTCGGGCCAGCCGGCGACGCGGAAGAAGAAGGGGTCGGGCCCCTGGTTGCCAAGGAGGAAGGCGAGGAGCTGCTCTTCGTCGCTGATGACACCGTCGGGCAGCAGCGTGGCGGAGCGCTCGCCAAAGAGGTGATGCGTGATGAGTGCGGGCATGGTCGTCCTTTCGCAAGACGTGGTTCTCTCCATTATTACCACTCGCGGAGGGGCCAAGGCCGCTCAAGCGCGTAAAAGGGAGGCGCGCAGGGCCGGCAAGTCATGCCCCCAGCGCCGGAGGGGACGCGCACGGCTCCAGGGTCCCACCGCTTACCGCGGGCTTACAAGCGCGGGGCGCCTTTGCCGCTACCATTGGTGCATTGGTTAGACGGAATGCGTTGGCGCGCCATATTCGGGCGCCGATTGGGGAAGAGGCACGCATGGGGAAGTTCAGCTACACGAAGCTCGAGCGCAACTGGGTCATGTACGACGTGGGCAACTCGGCGCTCGTCCTCCTGCAGACCTCCGTGGTGCCCATCTACTTCAACGCACTCAACACGGGCGCCTCGGCGGCCGAGCTCGTGACGGCGTGGGCCAACGCCCAGACGGTGGCGTCGCTCGCGGTGGCACTGCTCATGCCGATCCTGGGGTCGCTCGCCGACTACGCGGGCAACAAGGTCAAGTTCTTCATCGGCTTCTTCCTCACGGGCCTCGTGCTCTGCTTCGCCCAGGCCATCCCGATGGGCGCGCTCGCGTTCCTCGTCATCTACGTGCTGTGCACCATCGGACTCAATTCGTCGATGACCTTCTACGACGCCATGCTCACCGACGTCACCACCGACGAGCGCATGGACGCGGTCTCGAGCTCGGGCTATGCCTGGGGCTACGTGGGCTCCACCGTGCCGTTCATCGTGTGCCTCGCCCTCATCTTCGGCGGACCGGCGCTGGGCCTCGACACCATGTTCTGCACGCGCATGAGCTTCGCCATCACGGGCGTCTGGTGGCTCGCCTTCACGCTGCCCCTGCTCAAGACCTACAAGCAGCGCTTTGGCAAGGAGCGCGAGCCGGGCGAGACGGTGGGCTCCATCGTGGCCGACACCTTCCGCGGGCTGGGCGCCACCATGGGCCGCATCGCCCACGAGCGCGTGCTCTGCATCTACATGTTCGCGTTCTTCTTCTACATCGACGGCGTCCACACGGTCATCTCGATGGCCACGAGCTATGGCTCGGCCCTTGGCATCGACTCCACGCAGCTCGTGCTGGCGCTCCTCGTGACCCAGTTCGTGGCGTTCCCGTCGGCCATCGTCTACGGGCGGCTGGCCGGCAGGTTCGGCACGCTGCGCATGATCATCACTGCGGTGGTGGCCTACGTGGGCATTGTGCTGTTCGCGGCCTTCTTCCTCAAGAACGCCGTCGAGTTCTGGATCCTCGCTATCCTGGTCGGGCTCTTCCAGGGCGGCATCCAGGCGCTCTCGCGCAGTTATTTCGGCAAGCTCGTCCCCAAGGAGAACGCCAACGAGTACTACGGCTTCTTCGACATCTTCGGCCGCTACGCGAGCGTCATGGGCACCTTCCTCGTGAGCGTCATCACCGCGCTCACCGGAAACGCGAGCCTGGGCGTGCTGTCCATCGGCATCCTGCTGGTGGTGGGCCTCGTGATGCTGCTGGGCCTGCCGGACGCGCGCGGGGAGCGGGCGTAGGGGCTGGCTTGCCTCGCCTGCAGCCCCTCGGATTCCCCCATTGTCGCGGGGTGAAGCCTTGCTAAAATAGATAGGTTGTGCATCCGAGCACCTCTGGGGAGGGTGGCGGATTTGAGCTTCATCGAAATCGTCGTGCTGGGGGTTGCCCTCTCGGCAGACTCATTTGCCGTGACCATCTCGAACACCTTCATCTACGCGAGCGAGTCCAGGGCAAGACTGGCGCTCATGCCCATCATGTTCGGTCTGTTCCAGGGCATCATGCCCCTCACGGGCTACTTCGTGGGCGGTCTGGCGGCCGACGTCATCGAGGCCTACTCGGGCATCGTGACCCTCGTCATCCTGGGCTTCATCGGCGGCAACATGGTGCGCGAGGGCGTGCTTGCCCTCATGGGCCGCGCCGGCCGCGAGCCTGGCGCAGGCCCCGTGGCCAAGCGCCTCACGCTCGTGTCGCTGTTCGTCCAGGCCGTCGCCACCGCCATCGACGCCTTTGCCGTGGGCGTGAGCCTTCGCGCCCAGGCCGCGAGCATCTTCGAGGCAGCGGGCGTCATCGCGCTCACCACGGCGCTCTGCTGCGCGATCGCCCTCGTGATCGGCCGCAAGGTGGGCGAGGCGCTGGGCGACAAGGCCCAGATCGTCGGCGGAGCGGTGCTGCTCGCCATCGGCATCAAGGCGTTCCTGTCGTAGGGGAGCTCCGGGCTTGGCGCGGCGGTGCGTCTCTTGTCCGTCTCGGCGGCGTGCGTCTCGTCTGAGCCCCGATTTGCGTGTTGGCCGCAGTGCGTCTGTCGCCTGTCTCGTCCTTTCCGTTCAGGCTCGCCTCGGCCGTTCGCGTATCTCTCGTAATCCCAGCTCGAACCAGCGCATATGCCGCCCGAGCCGTCGTAGCGGCCGCTCGCGGGTTTTTTGCTTTCTCGGAGGGGTCCTGCCCAAGGTGGGGTAGACTATCCTCTGTGACCGGGAGGTCGCATATGTTCCGCGCTGCAAGGCGCAATGTGTTGCCCCCGGAGGGGCAAACGAAAGAAAGGCACGTCATGGCTCAGGGTACTGTTAAGTGGTTCAATCCGGACAAGGGCTACGGCTTCATCTCTCGTGAGGATGGCGACGACCTGTTCGTCCACTACTCCGAGATTCAGATGGATGGCTTCAAGACCCTGGACGAGGGCCAGGCCGTCGAGTTTGACATCACCACCGGCCAGAACGGCAAGCTCCAGGCTTCCAACGTCCGTAAGCTCGTCTAAGTTCGACTTACATACGCTTGGACGGGAGGGGTGCCCACGGGTGCCCCTCCTTTTTTTGCGCGGCCTCCTGCAGGAGGGGCGTGCGCAGCTGGCAGGTCGCGTTGGACCCCGTCCTGATTGTGGGCCCATTCCGCGTTGGCCCCCTCAGAGTCAGTACGGTTGCCATTTTGGTAGAGTCTTCTGACGCTGAGGGGGCCAACGCGGAATGTCGTGGGGCCGACGCGGGCCAACGCCGCCGGAATTGGCATGGGGCCGACGCGGGCCGCCGCTGGGCTTGGCAGGCGGGTGCCCCTTGCGTTCGGAGGGGCTGACCGCGGAGGCCCGGCTGTGGGCAGCCCGGCGGGGTGTCCGCGCGGGCTGGCATCCTCGCGTGCAAGGGGGCCGGTCGCGAGCGGCCCGGGTACGTCATGATTCGGGGGTTGGATGGTTTCCGAGGCAACGCGCCACGTGATGCAGGCGAACAAGTCAAAGGACACCAAGCCCGAGCTCAAGGTGCGCGCCGCCCTCCGCGAGGCGGGCCTGCCCGGCTATCGGCTCCACTGGAAGGCGGCCGTCGGCAAGCCCGACATCTGCTACCCCGGCCGAAAGATCGCCATCTTCGTGAACGGGTGCTTCTGGCATCGCTGCCCCTACTGCGCCCTGCCGGACCCCAAGAGCAACGTCGAGTTCTGGAACGCGAAGTTCGCCCGCAACCGCGCGCGAGACGAGCGCGACCAGTCGCAGCTCGTGGCCGAGGGCTGGACGGTGCTCGTGGTGTGGGAGTGCCGGCTCAAGAAGGGCCGCTTCGAGCAGACCATGCACGAGCTCGTGCGCGAGATCAGGCGGGCGTCGGGCGAGCGGGAGCGTGCGGCTGCTCGCGGGAAGAAGGCGCCTCAGGGCCTGGGTACGCCCCAGCCGCAATCCCAGCCCGCGCCCTCCCCGCGTCCCGACCTCGCCTGGCCCGGCCGCGGCCCCTGCGTCATAGAGATTGGGTCGCTTCCGGCGTGGCGCCACCACGAGGTCGCGAAACGGCTCCGCTTGCGTCATAGTATGCAATCACAGGTTTGTTCTTCCAAAAGGAGCGCGCGTGCGGCCCTGGGCCCCGTGGCCCCGGGCTCGCATGCCCGTCGACGGCGCGGCTAGTCCGGCTTGGGGAGGTGCGGCATGGCAGTCTACGTCACGTCTGATGCCCACGGTCACGTTCGGGCGCTCGACGCGGCGCTCAACGCGGCGTCCATCGGTGTCGACGACGAGCTCTTCGTCCTGGGCGACATGGTCGACCGAGGCCCTGACCCGGTGGGCGTGCTGTCGCTCGTCCGGGCGCTTCCCAACGCGCGCGTGCTGCGCGGCAATCACGAGGAGCTCATGCTCATGGCGATTGCCCGCTCGGGTGCTCCCAGGGACGGCTCCTTCGACGTGTCGCACCTCGACGTGGACGGGTTCGTTGACTGGTCGGGCTGGATGCAGAACGGCGGCGGCGTCACGGCCACCCAGCTCGAGGACCTGGCTCCCCAGGACTTCGCGAGCCTTGCGGCGTGGGTGGCCGACCTGCCCCTCTACGCCGTGACGGTTGCCGGCGGCCGCACGTACGCCCTTGTCCACGCGGGCATAAACCCCGAGGTCACGGCTGCGTGGCGTGCCGACAACCCGGATGCGGACGTGTCAGACCCCGAGGTTCTCGAGCAGCTGCTCGAGGCACAGGACCCCGAGGACCTGCTTTGGGTGCGTGAGGGGTTCTGGGGCGCGCCCACCGGCCTCGTGGACGCCGGGGGCAAGGGCCCCATCGTCATCGCGGGCCACACGCCCTCGCCCTACCTCGAGCAATGGATTGACGCGCCGGACGTCGAGGGCATCGTGTGCGACGACGGCCTCGGCAAGGTGGTCCCGATGGGCGCCTGCGCGGCGACCGGCGGTGTGCCCGACCGATTCGACATCGACTGCGCGGCGGCGGGTGGCGCGGGCATGGGTCGGGTGGGCGTCATGCGCCTTGACGACCACAAGATCTGGTATGCGGAGATTGAGGAAGGCGAGTAGGTGGCGGAGCAGGGAGAGGAGGCCCAGAGGCCCTGGGGCCGCGTGGCGCCTGCCGCGGTGAGGCCCGCCGGGCGTCCCGCCTCGGACGGCGCCTCGGAGCCGCCCCTGGTTGCCGAGCTGCCGGCGCTTGTCACCAGCGTCCCCGCCGAGGGGCTGCTCCACGGGGCGGTGCGCGTGGAGGACCTCTCCCACGGCTGGGTGCGGCCCTGGCGCGTCCTGTCTGCCCAGCAGCGCTCGCTCACGAGCTGCATGGCCTGGTACCCGGGCATATTTCGCCAGATGGCCGCCTGCACGTCCGGCATCACGCTCGAGTTCGAGACTGACAGCTCGCACGTGGCCGTGGAGGTTCGCCTCGACGCCGAGCCCCGCGCCACGCGCAACGTCCTCGCGGGCGTGGACGGCGCGGGCGAGCCGCTCGCGCACGACGGCCTGTCCGTGGACGTGGACGGCCGGCACCGCAAGCCCGCGATGCCCACCTCCGCGGAGGGCATCCTGCCCGAGGCGCGCGGCGACGTTCTGCTCGTCGACCTCACGCGCTCCGGCCGCTCGCGTGCCGGTGGCCTGCAGCCGCTGCCGGGCATGGGCCCCGCGCGTCACGTGCGCGTGTGGCTGCCGTGCCTCAGGGGCTGTGAGCTGGGGCGCGTTTGCGGCGACGGTACCTTCATCCGCCCGATTGCCTCGCGAGACACGATGCTCGTCCTCGGTGATTCGCTCTCGCAGGGCTTCTGCGCCGACGACCCGGCCAAGGCCTGGCCCTCCGTCGTGGCGCCGCGGCTGGGCCTCGACCTCGTGAACCAGAGCATCGGCGCGCAGGTCTTCCAGCCCACGGCGCTCACGGGCGCGGAGGCCATGGGGCTTTCGCCCAAGCTCGTGGTGGTGGCACTGGGCGCAAACTACCGCTACGGCCGTTGCGGCGAGCGCGTGGTGGGGCGAGAGATCGCCGACTTCCTCATGCGGGTCGACGAGCTGTGGGGCGACTCTCCGCTTGTGGTGCTGGTGCCGGCCACGGAGGGCAGGGAGGCCGTCTCGGGCAGCTGCTACGAGCAGGTGCCCGGGCTTATCGCAGCCGCTGCGAGCCGGGTGCGTCGCCGTCGCGTGAGCGAGGGGAGCCCGGTCCTCCTCGTCTCGCAGATGCCGGTGCTTCCCGCCTCGTGCCTCGCGGACGAGGACGGCCACCCCACGGCAAAGGGCAACGCCCGCATCGTCGACTTCGTCATGGACGAGCTCGAGAAGCTCGACTGCCGCTGTCTGGCCGAGCTGGGCGAGTTCGGCCGCTGTGGGGCATGCCGGCACAAGGTCACCGCCAACCGGCATGGCTCGCGCAAGGCGGGGGAGCAAGGCGGCCACGCGGGCGAGTCCCACGCGGACGACGAGGCCCCCTTCGCCCCCGGGTCTCTCATGGAGCTCCCGTTCGAGTAGGGCGCTCTCGCCTTGGTGCCGGGCCGCGCCCTCGCTCGCGCTGGCATCTTCTCCCTCCCAAGATCAGGGGCACTCGTCCGATTCCATCTCGCGCTTATGCCTGAACCGCATAAAATCATATCGTTACGGATATTTGGCCTTTTGTGGAGAGGGCGTAAGGTAACGTCGACTAGAAGGACCTCGGTTGCCCTAGCTGCTATCTTTGTGCGGATTTGTCAAACTGCCGTCCTGGCGGGCACGACGCCCGCATCTCGGCCGTCCGCATAGTGGCGCGTCTTGGAGATGGCGCGCGCGGGCGCTCCGTACGTCAGGAGGAAGCCATGACCACGTCCCAGCCTGTCCTGGACTCTCGCTCGCTCGAGGACGAGTACGCACAGACCGTTCGCGACATGGGCGGTGACCTTGCGGGCCGCAAGCTTGGCGACGAGTACCTTGCCGGCACGCACGCCCTCTACCACGGCGAGCCCACGCCTTGGGCCCTCACGCCCAAGATCTTCGACAAGCCCACGGTCGAGCTGCTCCGCGACTCCGCGGAGACCATGTACGGCATCATGGACAAGCTCACGCGCGCCTTCCGTTCCAACGTCGAGATCCAGCGCAAGTTTGGCCTCGACCCGGCGTTTGCGCGCCTCTGCTGCCTGGACACGGGCTACGAGTGCCAGATTCCGCTCGCGCGAGTCGACATCTTCCTCAACGAGGAGACCGGTGACTTCCAGTTCTGCGAGCTCAACACCGACGGAAGCGCCGGCATGGTCACCACCGACGAGGTAACGCGCGCAATCCGCCGCACGCCGTCGTTCGTGGAGTTCGAGCGCCGCCACCCCGGCCTCAAGACCTTCGACATCTGCGGCGCCTGGGCCGACGCCCTCATCGAGACGTACAAGGGCTGGGTGGGCCCGGGCTTTCCCGACACCAACCCCGGCGCCGACTACACCTATGGCGACGAGACCATGAGCCTCGCCATCGTCGACTTCGAGGAGAGCATCGACCGCGAGGACGTCGAGCACTTCATCGCGCTGTTCCGCGACCGCGGCGTGCACGTGCGCTTTGCCGATGTGCGCGACCTGCGCATCGAGACGGTCCGCCCGGGTCGCCTGCGCCTCGTCGACAACGACGGTCCCATCGCCTGCGTGTGGCGCCGCGCCGTCACCGGCGAGCTCTGGGAGAAGCAGTGCGAGGGGCGCGACGCCCTCATCCGCGCCGCCGAGCAGAACATCGCCTGCGTCATCGGCGGGTTCCGCCCCCGGCCGGGCGCCACGAAGACCGTCTTCGCGGTCCTGTGGAGCGACGAGATGGCCGAGCTGCTCACGGCCGACGAGCTGGAGTTCGTGCACAAGCACGTGCCGTACACCAAGCTGCTGGGCCCGGACAGCGACCTGGCGCGCTTTGCCGACAAGAACAGCTGGATCGTGAAGCCGGCCGGCGGCTACAACTCGGTGGGCGTGCTGGCGGGCCTTGACGCCACGCAGGACGAGTGGCTGGCCGCGCTGGGCGAGACGGCCAAGCACTGCGGCATCGTGCAGAGCTATGCGCCGCAGTACCGCACGCCCTGCCTGCGCGGCACCCTCATCGAGGGCGAGCACCGCGGCGCTCCCACGGACGCCGATGCCGACGGCTTTGCCGACGCCACCAACATGGAGGGCCTCTTCCTGTTCAACGGCAAGTTCGCGGGCGTCTACACGCGCTGCGGCTTTGCCAACACCATTGGCGAGTGGACGAGCCGCCTCAACATGGGCTGCTTCTACGAGGGGTAAGCGCGCGATTTGTGCTAGCGGCCCGGTCGTGTGGCTAGTTTTCGAGCTGGTTGCGCGGGCTCTTGCCGGGTGTCTCGCTGCATGGGCACGCTCTTGCTCGTCGGTCGTCTTGTACATGGGCGCCAGGTAGCAATTGTGCGGCCTGGTGCCCTTTCTTGTGCGATTCGATGTTGGGCGCGGGCCTTTCGGGGCCGATCGTCGCTCCTCGAGGGGCTCCGGGGCGACTCGTGGGAGCTCCGGGAGCGACTCGTGCGCGATTTTTGCAGTTTGGCCCCATCACCTCGAATAGCCCGGATTTGAGTATTCGACTGACCTGCGGTTTTGTGGCCCATGGGCGGCCCGGTGGAGGCGTCTACTCTGGCGATGACTCCAAAACTGCAATATTCGCGCACGACTCCGAGCCGGCAGACTCGGCGGTCGTGTGGTGCCGTTGTTCGCGTGCCGGTTCGGCGTGCTCCCCCACGGCTTCGTCATGCCCCCACACGGTTCGGCATGCCCTTCGCGGTTTGACGCGTTCCCTTCACAAAAGTATGACACGGGTTTCTGAGCCTACCCCCCCAGGGGGGAGGGTGTATACTGTCCTCCGGACACTGACGATGAGCAGATGAGCAAGGGGGATGGCTCATGGCACATGAGAAGTTTGATGTGGGCGGCATGACGTGCGCGTCGTGCCAGGCCCACGTGGAGAAGGCGGTGAGCGGGGTCGCGGGCGTCTCGGACGTTGCCGTCAACCTGCTGTCCGGCTCCATGGTGGTCGACTTTGACGACTCCGCCACCTCGGCGGACGAGATCAGCCGCGCGGTCGACCGGGCCGGCTACTCGGCCTCGCCGGTCGACGCGGGGGGCGCCCCGGCCGGCTCGCCGGCGGCAGCCGGTGCGGCCAGGCTCGACAACCCGACCAAGAAGCTCGAGGCCACGGCCGACGCCATGCACACGCGCCTCGTGGTCTCGATCGTATTCCTCGTGCCGCTCTTCTACATCGGCATGGGGCACATGTTCGGCTGGCCGCTGCCGAGCTTCCTCTCCGACCACATGCATTCGATGACGCTCGCCCTCACCGAGCTGCTGCTGCTCCTACCGATCCTCTACGAGAACATGTCGTACTTCACCAACGGCTTCAAGAGCCTGTGGCACCGCGCGCCCACCATGGACGCGCTCATCGCCATCGGCGCCACGGCGAGCGTGGCCTGGTCGCTCTACGCCATGTTCGTGATGGCCGACCAGTACGCCATGGGCGACGCCATGATGGCCAACATGACGGCGATGAACAACCTCTACCTCGAGAGCGCGGGCACCATCCTCACGCTCGTGACCGTGGGCAAGTACCTCGAGACGCGCAGCAAGGCCAAGACCGGCGGCGCCCTCGAGAAGCTCATCGACCTGGCGCCCAAGACGGCCCACGTGGTCGCCGCCGACGGCTCGGAGATGGACGTGTCGGCCGAGCAGCTGCAGCCCGGTGACGTCATCCGCGTGCGTCCCGGCGAGTCGCTGCCGGTCGACGGCATCGTGCTCGAGGGCGCGAGCTCGGTCGACGAGAGCGCCCTCACCGGCGAGTCCATCCCGGTGGAGAAGCAGGCCGGCGACACGGTGAACGCCGCCACCATCAACCGCACAGGCACCTTCACCTTCCGCGCCACGCGCGTGGGTGCCGACACGAGCCTCGCCAAGATCGTGCAGCTCGTCGAGGACGCCAACGCCACCAAGGCGCCCATCGCCCGCCTGGCCGACAAGGTCGCCGGCGTGTTCGTGCCGGTGGTCATCTGCATCGCCATCGTGGTCTTCGCCGTGTGGCTCGTGCTGACCGCCAACGTGAACGAGGCCATCACGAGCGCCGTGGCCGTGCTGGTCATCAGCTGCCCGTGCGCGCTTGGCCTGGCCACGCCGGTGGCCATCATGGTGGGCACCGGGCGCGGCGCCGAGATGGGCGTGCTGTTCAAGAGCGCCGAGGCCCTCGAGAACCTGCGCGGCATCGACACCGTGGTGCTCGACAAGACGGGAACCATCACCAAGGGCAAGGCGGCCGTGACCGACGTGGTGCCCGCCGAGGGCACGAGCAAGAAGGCCCTGCTCAAGCTTGCCGCAACGCTCGAGGCAAACTCCGAGCACCCGCTTGCCGAGGCCATCATGGACCACACCCGGGAGCTGGGCATCGTGCCGCGCGAGGCGAGCGGCTTCGCGGCGGTGCCGGGCAAGGGCGTCACGGCGCAGGAGGGCGCCAATAAGGTGGCCGCCGGCAACGCCAGGCTCATGGCCGAGCTGGGCGTCGCCGTGGATGAGGCCGCGCTCGAGGCGTTTGCGCACGACGGCAAGACGCCGCTCATGTTTGCCAAGAACGGCGAGCTCGTGGGCACCATCGCGGTGGCCGACGAGGTGAAGCCCACGAGCAAGGCTGCCATTGAGGCGCTGCGCCGGTTGGGCGTGCGGGCCGTCATGCTCACGGGCGACAACCGCACCACGGCCGAGGCCATCGGGCGCGGCGTGGGCCTCTCAGGGGACGCCGTGATCGCCGACGTGCTGCCGGCCGACAAGGAGCGCCACGTGCGCGAGCTGCAGGACAAGGGCCACAAGGTCGCCATGGTGGGCGACGGCATCAACGACTCGCCGGCGCTTGCCCGCGCCGACGTGGGCCTGGCCATCGGCGCTGGTGCCGACATCGCCAAGGAGGGCGCCGACGTCATCCTCATGCACTCCGACCTGCTCGACGTGGGCCGCGCCATCGAGCTGTCGCGCGCGGTCATCCGCAACATCAAGCAGGACCTGTTCTGGGCGCTGTTCTACAACGCCATCGGCATCCCGCTGGCGGCTGGCGTGTTCTACCCGCTTCTGGGCTGGCAGCTCTCGCCGATGTTCGGCGCGGCGGCGATGAGCCTGTCGAGCGTGTGCGTGGTCACCAACTCGCTGCGCCTGCGCGGTTTCAGGCCGCGCGTGACCAAGTAGGGCCGCGTCTGGCCGGGCCGTCCTTGCCGCCGTGCGTGTTGCAGGCCGGCCCGGTCCTTCGCTCGTCTCTTGTGGGCCTCCCCGTGCCGCGCGTGCGGGGTACCATGCAGATATGTCTCTAGGAGAGGGGAACACCATGAAGTACACCATCAAGACCAAGGGCCTCATGTGCGGCCACTGCGAGGCCACCGTCGAGAGCGCACTGCTCAAGGTGGCTGGCGTGACCGACGCCGAAGCCGACCACGACACCAACACCGTCGAGGTGGAGTGCGGCGCCAACGTGACGCCCGAGCAGCTCTCGGCCGCCGTCGACGGCGCGGGCGACGCTTACGAGGCCCTCTCGGTCAGCGCGGAGTAACGGCCATGATGGCCGATCCGCAGACCGTCCTCAACCTACTCAAGACCGCGCGCGGCCAGCTGGACGCCGTGATCCGCATGGCCGAGGACGACCGCTACTGCATCGACATCTCCAACCAGCTCATGGCCATCGAGAGCCTGGTTGCCAAGACCAACGCCACCGTGCTCAAGGCGCATGTGGGCGGCTGCGTGAGGTCTGCCTGCGCGAGCGGCGACCAGGCCGAGCGCGACCAGAAGCTGAGGGAGGTCGAGAGCGTCATCGACAAGCTGTCGCGCTAGCGCGGGCAAGTCTGGGGCGGGTGGCCGCAATGCCGCCCGCCCCTTTTCCGCGACGTGTGTGATACCTACCCTGGCGACTGCCACGTGACAGTCGCCAGGACGGGCGTCTCAGGCCCCGCGGCACACAGAAGACGCTTCTGAAAAAGGAATGCCGGCCACACGGCACAGAAGACGTTTCTGAAAAAGGAATGCCGGCCACACGGCACAGAAGACGTTTCTGAAAAAGGTAATGCGCCCAATTCCTTTTTCAGGAGCGCCTTCTGTGGGCGAGGGGTGTTCGTTCTGCGAAATTTGCCCCAGGCAATGTCAGGTTGCCAGGCAGGCAGCGGCTAGACGGGCTCGGCCACGCGCAGGGGCCGGGTGCGGAGAGCCCAGATCAGAAGCGGCAGGGCGTAGAACGCGTAGCCCTCGAACTGCAGGTAGAGGTAGGCGACGAGGATGGTCCACCAGAGGTAGGTCCGTGCCTCGGCCCGCTGCCCGGTCGCGAGGCAGGCCGTCCGCGCATGTCGGGCGTCGCGCACCACGAGCGCCAGGAGCACCGCGAGCCCCACGAGGCCAAAGTCGGTGATGACGCTCGTGTAGGCGCTCATGGTGAAGGAGCTCTCCGGCGTGAACTTCGAGATCCAGCTCCACATGCTGGGCTTGCCAAGGCCGGACAGCGCCGACTTGGCCGTGTCGAGCCCCGTCTGGTAGGCGACGATGGAGTTGCCCGCACCAAAGCCGACGAGAAGCCGCAGCGGCTGCAGCACGCCGGCGATGATGGGCGTGAGGCCTTGGGCGATGCGCGCCGAGAGCGAGCCGTCGCCGACGAGCATGCCGCGCTCCATAATGGAGAGGATGCGCTGGTTGGCGAGGGCCACGACGACGGTGCCCGCCACGAGCGCCACCGAGCGACGGACGGCCCGGACGACCGATGCGCGCCGGCGCGGGTCGGTGTGCACGGCGATGTCGATGGCCAGCGCGATGAAGGTGTCGATGATGATGCGCACGCCCACGCCCATGAGCAGCGACCCCGCCGCAAAGACGCAGACGAGCACCGAGAGGTGGCGGCTCAGCTTGGGGTCATCCTGATGCGTGAGCCAGCGTAGCGGCAGGAGCACGCCAAAGAGGTGCATGCCGATGTAGGACGGCTCGGCAAAAAGGAACTGGGGGCGCCCGCCGCCCCAGGCCGACGCGTCGGAGAGGTACTCGCGCTGCATAAGGTTGGTGAGAAACGCCCGCATGGGCTTTATGTCGAGGTGGATGGACGCGAACTGTGCCACGCCCACGGCAAACGCCGTCCAGTAGGCGCAGACGAGCACGACGATGAGGGCGCGCACGAACCTCCTACCCTCGACGCGGCTCGCGATGTCGATGGCGGCGAGGCAGCCAAGCGCCCCCATCACGCCCAGGATCGAGAGCGCGGCGGGGACGGGGTAGAGCGCGACGGTGGCCCAGCCGATGGCCGAGAGGGCCACGAACAGGGCAGGCAGCAGGAAGTAGCCGCGATAGCGTCGCACGACACCCGGCAGCTCACGACAGTTGAGGACCACGTAGAGCATGAGCGGCCAGGGTGCGAGCGGCGTCCAGAAGGGCATGGCGAGGCCAAACTTGGTGCCGTCGACGGGCATGAGGACGGCGGCAAGCACGAGCAGGGCCCGCGACGCCCAGCGCAGGGCCGCTGGGCGCACGTCCTGCTCGCGCCGGGCCGGGTGGGAGGTGCCCACATGGCAGGGTGCGGCGGGGCGCGCGTCCTCCGGGCATGTCGGTGCGAGATGCCCGCGTGCCTGGGTCTCCCTCTCCGTGTCGCGCAGGTGGCGCGGGTGCGTCCTCGTCATGCCATGCCTCCCGTCCTCGGTGAGCCACCATCATGCCCCCGTTTGCCGACAAATGCATATCGCCCACCGATTCGTTCACACACCTGCTATCTCTCTGAACTGCGGAAAACCAGGGACTCCCTGCTGAGCTGTGGGTTTGTGTGGTTCCATTAAATCCGAAATCGGACTAAACTGATTCAGTCCGAAATCAGACCGATAGGAGCGACGTGCAGACGCAAGATTCGCCCCGGGGGCCATCCATCAACTCCGTGCCGCCCGACGGCTGGTCGGGCCAGGCCGCGGGTCCGGCAGGGAGCGACCGCCTCGGCCAGCCGCTTGCGGCGGGGCCGGAGGCCGCGCAGCCCGGCCGAGGCCAGGTCGCGGCCACGGCTGCCGCCTCGCCCGCCCCCAGCGTGGCCGACCTCGACATGCTCTACAAGGAGACCGACCGGCTCTACGTGGAGCTCTCGCGCGGCAGCGGACTCTCCGCGTGCGCCTACTGGGTCATGTACGCCATCGAGGTGGGTGGCGGCACCGTCACGCAGCGCCAGATCATCGACCGCATCTACTACCCCAAGCAGACCGTGAACTCGGCCGTGCGCTCGCTCGAGGGCAAGGGGCTCCTCGTGCTCGCCGCCGCCGACGCCGACCGCAGGAGCAAGCTCGTGACCCTCACCGAGGCGGGCCGCGCGTTTGCCCGCCGGCACCTCGACCCGGCCATGCGGGCCGAGGCGCGGGCGTTCGCGAGTCTCGGGCCCGAGAAGGCCGCCCGGCTCGTGAGCCTCGCCAGCGAGTACGCACGGGCCGTCCACGCCGAGGTAGAGGCCATGGGATGCGCCTCCCCGACGGACGGTGCGGTGTCTCAGGGGAAGGCGGGCGCATGAGCGGACGCATCAGGGGCCACGCCGGCCAGCTTCGCCTGCTTATGCGCTTCGTGGTGCCGTATCGCACCCTCATGCTCGCGACGCTTGCCGCGCTCGTGCTCGACATGGGCGGCATGCTGCTCGTGCCCACGCAGCTCTCGGCCATGATCAACTCGGCCGTGGGCATGGAGGGCGCGGGCGCCCTTGCCGACCACGCGTGGGCGATGCTCGCGGCGGCGCTCTGCGGTTCGGGCGGCGCCGTGGCGGCGAGCCTGCTCGCGGCGCGCCTCTCGGCCAACGTGGGCAGGGACATCCGCGTGGCCGTCTACGAGGCGTCGCTTGCCTACTCGGGCGCCGACTTCGAGCGCTTCGGCACGGGCGGCATGGTGACGCGCACCCTCTCCGACGCCAACGTCATCCAGCAGACGCTGCTCATGGGCATCCTCATGATCTTGCCGGTGCCGGTCATGAGCGTCATCGCCGTGGGCCTGGCCTTCTCCATCGACGAGGTCATGGGCTGGGTGCTGCTTGCCGTGACCCTGGCCGTGCTGGCCATCACGGTGGTGGCCGTGCGCCACTCGGCACCCGTCTTCACGCGGCTGCAGGGCTACGTGGACCGCATGAACGTGCGTCTGCGCGAGACGATTGGCGGCGTGCGCGTGATCCGGGCGTTCGGGCGCGAGCGCGAGGCCAAAGAACGGCTCGACGAGACCTTCGACGAGTACGCGCAGAACGCCATCCACGTGAACGTGCTCTTCTCGACGGCCGACTCGATGACGTTCTTCCTCATGAACGGCGTGGAGTCGCTCATCCTGTGGCTGGGTGCGAACCGCGTGGGCGCCTGGGCGATGCAGATCGGCTCGATCACGGCGCTCATCGAGTACGCGATGCTCATCATGTTCTTCATGATGATGGCGCAGTTCGCGCTGCTCTCGGTGCCCAGGGCGCTTGCCTGCCTGGGCCGCGCGGGAGAGGTGCTTGCGCTCGTGCCCGAGATCCAAGACCCACGGGTGCCGGGTGGGGAGACGCGCACGGCCCTTGCGGAGCCGGTGGGGAAGGCCCACGCGGGCGCGTCCGAGGCTGCCGCGTCCGACCCCTCGTCGCCCGCCGCCGAGGTGGCCCGCTTCGACCACGCGAGCCTGCGCTTCCACGACGCGGACGAGGACACCCTGCACGACGTGAACTTTGCCCTGCTCCGGGGCGAGGTCACCGCGATCATCGGCAACACGGGGTCGGGCAAGTCGACCATCGCCAAGATGCTTTTGCGCTTCCACGACGTCACGGGCGGCGCCGTGACGTTTGGCGGAGCGGACGTGCGCTCGCTTGCCCAGGCGGACCTGCGCTCGCGCATCGCCTACGTGCCGCAGCGCGCCTGGCTCTTCAGCGGCACGATTGCCGAGAACCTGCGCCATGGCGACGCTGACGCCACCGACGAGGCGCTCTGGCACGCGCTCGACGTGGCGCAGGCGGGCTTCGTGCGCGAGCTTCCCGACGGCCTCGCCTCGCGCGTGGCGCAGGGTGGCACCAACTTCTCGGGCGGCCAACGCCAACGCCTCGCCATCGCCCGGGCCCTCGTGCGCCAGGCCGACCTCTACCTCTTCGACGACTCGTTCTCGGCGCTCGACTTCAAGACCGACGCGGCGCTGCGCCACGCCCTCAGGCCCGAGCTCGCGAACGCCGCGATGCTCGTGATCGCCCAGCGCGTGAGCACCATCCGCGATGCCGACCAAATCGTCGTGCTCAATGACGGGCGCGTGGTGGGGCTGGGCACGCACGACGAGCTCATGGTGGCATGCCCCACGTATCGCCTGATCGCGGAGTCCCAGGAGAGGAGGGGAGACTCGCATGAGTGAGCGCGACACGACCGGACGTGACGAGACGCGCGATGAGAAGCGTGCCGAGACGGACGCGCCCGAGGAGCTCGAGGCGCCCGCCGACGCCCGCGCCACGGCGCGACGGCTCTGGGAGGCGGCGGCCGGCATGCGCTGGCGCCTCGTCGTGGCCACGGTGGGGGCGCTCGGCTACGTCGCGGCGTCGCTCGCGGCGCCGGCCTACAGCGCCTACCTCGTCGACCTCTTGTGGACCAACATCCAGGCGGCACGCGCGTCGGGCGAGCCGTTCGTGGTGGCGCTCTCGAGCGGCGGCACGCAGATCCTCACCTTCCTGGGCATCTGGACCGTGGCCTGGGTCTTCTACACCGTGCAGGTCATGGTGATGGCCAGCTTCGCCGAGCGGCTCAACCTCTCCCTGCGCACGCGCATCGCCGAGAAGCTCGCACGCCTGCCGCTTGCGCACTTCGACGCGCACCAGCCCGGCGAGACCATCAGCCGCGCCACCAACGACCTCGACAAGCTCTCCGAGGTGCTGCAGCGCGGGCTGCTCCAGCTCATCATCGCCGCGACCACGCTCGCGGGCGCCATCGTGATGATGGCCACCTTCAACCTGCGGCTCACGGCGGTCTTCGCCGTGTGCGTCGCGGCCAGCGTGGGCGTCACGAAGGTCGTCTCGGCGCGCACGCTCAAGGTGGCGGCCGCCCGGCAGGAGGCCATGGGCGTGCTCACCGGGCGCGTGGAGGAGGCCTACAGCGGACGGGCCGTCATCAAGGCCTTTGGCCGCGAGCGCGAGAGCGCCGCCGAGATGCGTGCCTCTGCCGACGAGCTGGCCCGCACGAGCGCCTCGGCCGACTTCCTCGCCAACGCCACGGCGCCGGCCGTACGCCTCCTCGTGCGCCTCTCACTCGTGACCATCTCCGTGATGGCGGGCGGGATGCTCCTGGCCGGGCAGCTCACCGTTGGCGTCTTCCAGGCGTTCTTCCAGTACGTGAACGTGGGCAGCGAGCCGCTCTGCCAGTTGTCGATGACGGTGAACATGCTGCAGGGCGCCCTCGCCGCCGCCGAGCGCGTGTTTGCCCTGCTCGACGACGACGAGGTCGAGCCGGACCCCGCGCGCCCGCTTGCCGTGCGGGAGCCGGTGCGGGGACGGGTGGCCTTCGAGCACGTGCGCTTTGGCTATGCGCCGGGGCGCCCGCTCATGCGCGACGTGTCGCTCGTGGCCGAGCCGGGCCAGAAGGTTGCCATCGTGGGCGCCACGGGGGCGGGCAAGACCACCCTCATCAACCTGCTCATGCGCTTCTACGAGGTGGACGGCGGGCGCATCGCGCTCGACGGCGTGGACACGCGCCGGATGCGCGCGGCAGACCTGCGCCGCCAGTTTGGCATGGTGCTGCAGGACGCGTGGCTCTTCGAGGGCACGATTGCCGACAACATCGCCTACGGGCGCCCGGGTGCCACGCGCGACGAGGTGGTGGCGGCCGCGCGCGCCGCGCACGTGGACTTCTTCGTGCGCACGCTGCCCGACGGCTACGATACGGTGCTCGAGAACGACGCCGAGAGTGTGAGCCAGGGCCAGCGGCAGCTGCTCACCATCGCGAGAGCGATGCTCACCGACCCGGCCATCCTCATCCTGGACGAGGCGACCTCGAGCGTGGACACGCGCACCGAGCAGGCCATCGTGCACGCGATGGAGACGCTCATGGCCGGGCGCACGAGCTTCGTGATCGCGCATCGCCTGTCGACCATCGTCGACGCCGACCTCATCCTCGTGATGGACCACGGCACCATCATCGAGCAGGGTACCCACGACGAGCTCGTGGCCGCCGGCGGCGCCTATGCCGACCTCTACCGCAGCCAGTTCGCGTAGTGCGCAGTGCGCGCCGCGCGGGCCCCGGTCGCCCGGGCGGCGTGCCGGCGGCTGCCGGCCGGGGGCCATGCGGCTCGCCGGCGCCAGCCCCGCACGCGTCCTGCGAATTCGGCACCGCCCCGCACGTGCCCTGTCAATCCTCTGTAATGGGCGCGTGCGGACTTCGCGGCGGCCCCTCGACAGTCCCTGTCGCCTGTGCCACCATGGCCCGATGCACGAGACGGGGCCGGCCCCCGCGCCGCCGAGGGGGCTGGCGCGCGCCGGCCCGCCAGGGGGCGAGTTCCATGGACAACCTGATATTCAGCCTGAACGCCATGATGCCGCTGTTCTTCCTCATGGTGGTGGGCATGCTCTTGCGCCGCACGGGCGTGGTGGGCACGGACACCGCGAACGGCATGAACAAGTTCGTCTTCACCACCGGCATCCCGGTGCTGTTGTTCAACGACCTCGCCACCGCCGACCTCTCCGACATGTGGGACCCGGGCTTCATCGGCTTCTGCTTCGTGGCCACGCTCGCGGGCATCGCGCTCTCCTACGTGGTGTCTTTGCCCTATCGCAAGACGGGCTACCAGGGCGAGTTCGTGCAGGCGGCCTACCGCTCGAGCGCCTCGCTGCTCGCCATCGGCGTCATGCAGAACATCTACGGCACGTCGGGGCTCGCCTCGCTCATGGTCATCGGCGCCGTGCCGCTCTACAACGTGATGGCCGTGGTCATCCTCGTGGCCATGCGGCCAGGCCAGGCCACGGGCTCCTCGGCCTCGCTGGGCAGGACGGTGCGCGGCGTGCTCACCAACCCCATCATCATCGGCATCGTGGCCGGGCTTCTGTGGGCGCTCCTGCGCATCCCCATGCCCACCATGGTGGGCAAGACGGTAGGCTCGATCGCCGACGCCGCCACGCCGGTGGGCTTCATCGCGATGGGCGTGCTGTTCGACGCCAGGAAGGCCTTTGCCGTGCGCGGTCCCGCGGTCCTTGCCACGGCGATGAAGCTCGTCGTGCTCGCGGCTCTCGCGCTGCCGCTGGCCGTGGCGCTGGGATACCGTGACCAGGCGCTCGTGGCGGTGCTCGTGATGATGGGCTCGGCCACGACGCTCTCGGCCTTCGTGATGGCGCGCAACATGGGCCACGACGGCACGCTGACCTCGAGCGTCGTGATGCTGTCGACGCTGCTCTCGGCATTCACGCTCACCGGCTGGCTCTGGCTGCTCAAGACGCTGGCGCTCATCTAGGGCAGCGCGGTGTTCGCCCGGCTCAACTCCCTGCTAGACGGGTATCCTCTGTGGCGCATGGAAACGTCGATGGCAGCGGCCCCGCGAGGCGCCGCCGCCGGCAGGGAGGACGCATGGCCTGCACCACCATCCTGGTAGGCAAGCGGGCGAGCTACAACGGCTCGACCATCATCGCGCGCAACGAGGACTCGCCCAACAACGAGTACAACCCCAAGAAGCTCGTGGTCATTCACCCCGACGAGCAGCCGCGCCACTACAGGAGCGTCATCAGCCACGTCGAGCTGGAGCTCCCGGACAACCCCCAGCGCTACACCTCCATGCCCAACGCCGTCGCCGGCCAGGGCATCTGGGGCGAGGCCGGCGTCAACGAGAGCCAGGTGGCGATGAGCGCCACCGAGACGCTCACCACCAACGAGCGCGTGCTCGGTGCAGACCCGTTCGTCGAGCTCGTGCCGGCCAAGGGCACGCCGGGCGAGGAGGGCTACGTGCCCGAGGTCGCCGGCGGCATCGGCGAGGAGGACTTCCTCACCATTGTGCTGCCCTACGTGCGCACCGCGCGCGAGGGCGTGCTGCGCTTGGGCAGGCTCCTCGAGGAGCACGGTACCTACGAAATGAACGGCACCGCCTTCTCCGACGCCGACGAGGTCTGGTGGATGGAGACGGTGGGCGGCCACCACTGGATCGCCCGCCGCGTGCCCGACGACGTCTACGTCACCATGCCCAACCAGCTGGGCATCGACGAGTTCGACCTCGACGACGCCCTGGGCGAGGGCAGGGACTTTCTCTGCAGCGCCGACCTGCGCGAGTGGATGGCGGCCAACCGCCTCGACCTCACGCTGGGCGCCGAGGGCCTGGGTGCCGACGGCGTGCACGCGCGCTTCAACCCGCGCGAGGCGTTTGGCTCGCACTCCGACCGCGACCACGTCTACAACACCTGCCGCGCGTGGTACATGCAGCGCTGCCTCAACCCGTCGCAGGACTGGGACGGCGAGTACGCCGCCTGGACGCCCGAGAGCGACGACTTGCCCTGGGCCCAGGTGCCCGAGCGCAAGGTGACGCTCGAGGACGTGAAGGACGTGCTGTCGAGCCACTACGAGGGCACGCCCTTCGACCCCTACGGCGAGATCGGCACGCCCGAGCAGCGCAGGCGCTACCGTCCCATCGGCATCAACCGCCAGAGCCAGCTCTCGGTCATCGAGATTCGCCCGGACGCGCCCAAGGCGTGCCAGGCCGTGCAGTGGATGGCCTTCGGCTCCAATCCGTTCAACACGCTCGTGCCCATGTATCCCGAGGTGGATGCCACGCCCGAGTACGTGAGCAACACGTGCGGGCGCGTTACCACGGAGAGTTTCTACTGGGCCAACCGCGTGATCGCCGCCATCGCCGACCCGCACTACGGTGACAACGAGAACGACGTGAGCAACTACCGCGAGCGCACGATGGCCCTTGGCCACCAGGTGGTGCGCGAGACGGACGCGGTGGTTGCCGCGGCCGACGCCGGCGAGGTCGAGGGCCTGCTCGAGGCCGCCAACGAGCGCATGGCGGCGAGCCTCAAGGAGGAGACCGACAAGCTTTTGGGCAAGGTGCTCTTCACGTCGAGCAACCTCATGCGCAACCGGTTCTCGCTCTCCGACCATTAGGGGCTCTCGGGCCGTGCGAACCTCCTGGCTGACCTGCCCGGGCACCGCCCCACCGCTTCGCTTCGTCGCGTCCTCGGCGCACAATGCGCGCCTGCGGAATGCTCCTCGGCGAACGGTGGGGCGGTGCCCTGCGCTTACGGTGCTGAAGGCCCGCGCGTACCGCACGGAGCGGGGCTTCTGTCGGTTTTGAGAGGGTGTTGGGGACTGTTGGGGGATTGCCTATTCGCCTACCTGGGAGATGGTGCCGCCGCCTAGGAGGGTGGGGGATTGGTAGACCACCACTGCCTGGCCGGGGGTGATGGCTCGCTGGGGGGCGTCGAAGGCGATGCGGACGGTGCCGTCGGAGAGGGGCGTCACGTGGCAGGGCTGGTCTGGCTGGTGGTAGCGCACCTTGGCCGTGGCGGCGAAGGTGCCCGGCGCGGGCGGCTCGCTGGCGATCCAGCTCCAGTCGCGGGCGACGAGCTCGCGGTGCATGAGCCGCTCGTTGTCGCCCAGGGTCACCGTGTTGGCGCGCACGTCGACGTCGCAGACGTAGAGCGGCCGGGTGCTCGCCACGCCCAGACCCTTGCGCTGGCCCAGCGTGTAGTGAAGCGCCCCGTGGTGGCGTCCCAGCACGTTGCCCTCCGAGTCGAGGATGTCGCCGTCGGGGGTCTCGTGCCCGGTGCGCTCCTCGATGAAGCGCTGGTGGTCGCCGCCGGGCACGAAGCAGATGCCCTCCGAGTCGCGCTTGTGGGCGACGGCGAGCCCCGCCTCCTCGGCGATGCGGCGCACCTGCGTGGCCTTGACGAGGCCACCGAGCGGAAAGAGCACGTGCGCGAGGCGGGCCTGCGTGAGGCCGTAGAGGAAGTAGCTCTGGTCCTTGGTGGCGTCTATGCCCTTGAGCAGACGATACGTGGGGTCGCTTGAGCCCGGGGCCGCGTCGTCGTCCCTTTCCGCGTCGGTCTTCTCGACCCGGGCGTAGTGTCCGGTGGCGAGCCAGTCGCACCCCAGCTCGAGCGCGCGGTCGAGCAGCGCCCCGAACTTGAGCCTGCGGTTGCACCACACACAGGGGTTGGGGGTCTCGCCGGCCTCGTAGGCGGCCACGAACGGGTCGATCACGTCGCGCGAGAACTTCCCCGTGTAGTCGAACACATAGTGGCGGATGCCCAGCCGCCAGCACGCCTCGCGCGCGTCGGCCACGTCGTCGACGCTGCAGCAGGTGCGCTCGCCGGGCCGGTCGTCCTCGTTGGGGGCCAGGCGCATGGTGGCGCCCACGCACTCGTAGCCCTCCCGCTGGAGGAGCCACGCGGCGACGCTCGAGTCCACACCGCCGCTCATGGCCACGAGCACGCGCCCGCGGCTCACCGGTCGCTCCCGGCGCCGGAGGGCGCGCTTGCCCTGGGGCGCGCCGCCACACTCGCGAGCGCCTCGATGGCGCGGTCCACGTCGCCCTCGTCGTTCTCGCGCGCGTCGAGCGAAAGGCGCAGGAAGGTCCGGGCCTCGCCCTCGTCTACGCCCATCGCGGCGAGCACGTGGCTCTCCTCTAAGGATCCCGCGGCGCAGGCCGAGCCCGCGCTCACGCAGACACCCAGGCCGTCGAGCAGCACGAGGGCGCTCTCGTGGTCCACGCCGGCGAGCGTGATACCCACCACACCGGGCAGGCGCCGCCCGTCCTCCGCGGGTCCCAGCACGCGGGCGCCGCCGATTCGGTCGAGGCCGGCTGCGAGGCGCTCCCGCAGCTCGCGGAGGTGCCCGGCGTCCCGCTCGAGCGAGGCGCAGGCCTCCTCGAGCGCCGCCGCCATGCCGGCCGCCGACGCCACGTCCGTCGTGCCCGCGCGATGCCCCCGCTCCTGCGCGCCGCCAACCACGAGCGCGGTGGGCACGATGCGGTGCGAGCACACGAGCGCGCCCGTGCCGCGCGGCCCGTGGAACTTGTGGGCCGAGAGCGAGAGCAGGTCGAAGCCATCGCGCGTGAAGTCGATGGGGAGGTGTCCCGCCGCCTGCACGGCGTCGGTGTGGAAGAGCACGCCGCGCTTGCGAACGGCCCGGCAGATGTCGCGGACGGGCTGCACCGCGCCCACCTCGTTGTTGGCGTACATGACGGAGACGAGGCACGTGTCCTCGCGAAGGGCCGCCTTCACGGCCGAGACGCTCACGACGCCGTCGGCGTCGGGGCGCACGAGGGTGACGTCGAAGTTGCCGCCAAAGGGGCCGTCCGGCGAGGCGAGGCGCTCGAGCATCCTGAGGACGCTCGGGTGCTCGACGGCCGAGGTGACGATGTGGCGCCTGCCTGCCTTGGCGCCATAGGCGGCACCCGTGAGCAGGGCCTGGTTGTTTGCCTCGGAGCCGCCGGAGGTGAGCTCGACCTCGCGTGGCTGGGCGTGGAGGCACGTCGCGATGCGCGCGCGGGTGTCCTCAAGCGCGCGGAGTGCCGCGTCTCCCGCGGCGTGCTGGCTCATGGGGTTGGCAAACGCCGGACCCTCGTAGATGCGGCGCATCGCCGCCAGCGCGGCGGGGGAGGTGCGCGTGGTCGCGGCATTGTCGAGGTAGACGAGCTTGTCCGGTTCCATCTGTCCCATCTCCCTGCGTGCGCGGCGGCGTGCGGCCCTTCCCGCGAGCCCGTGTGTCCCTGGCGTTGTGGCCGCCTGCGCCCCTTGATGCGCGGCGACTTGCGCCCCTGGCGTAGCAGCCTGTGTCCCTGGCGTCGCGGCGACCCCTTCGATCCCCAGTCTAGCGCATGCCCATAATCGCCCAAAAAAGATGCTTGCACACTCCGGTGTGTTTTCCTATACTTCTTTCT
>NZ_CAAKOQ010000059.1:14-32018 GCF_901212675.1 Olsenella uli | reverse complement strand
CCCCAGTTCGAATCTGGGCGTCGCCTCCAGTGCATTGCATGCGGCCCCGGGTCTCCGGGGCCGCTTTTGTTTGGGTCTCGCAATGGTTCCGAGCCTCACCCTTGGGTCTCGACCGTCAATTTCCGCCCAAGTGGTCACGAGAGGTGATTTACTTGTCTCCGTGTGTCCGGCGGGTTGCCTCCGCGTGTCCGAAGGAGGTTCATCTGGCCCCCTGGAGTCTGCCCAATGTCCCAAGATGGGGTTCTTGTCGCGACTATGAGCGCGTGCGGGCTGCGAACGACGAAAATCATGCTGTGGCTCGCCGTAAAATGGAGGGCAAATCGCCCCTCGTGACCAGCAACGGGAAAACCGACGCGAACCCGGGGCACGGCTAGCGGTACTGCGCGCCGCTCCGCACGATCGACTCGCGCACGAGGGCGTCCATCGCGTCGATGCAGATGTCGGGGATGTCGTGGTCGCGTTTGATGACCGAGAGCTCGGTGCAGGCTAGAAGCACCGCGTCGCAGCCCTCGCGGTAGAACTCGGTCATGACGCGGTCGAACTTGTGCATGTCCACGTCGCGCCCGGCCTTCACGTCGTCGTAGATGATCGACATGACGTCGGTCTCGCGCTCCTCGGAGGGAACCACCTGCTCGGCGCCCGCGGCCTCGATCTCCTTGCGGTAGACGCCGGTCTTGATGGTGCCCACCGTGGCCATGACGCCGATGCGCCGCACCCCGCCGCGCTCGACCGCCTCGCGCACGGCCTCGCGCGGCATGTGGATGATGGGCACCTTGGTGAAGCCCTGGATCGTGTCATAGAAGTAGTGTGAGGTGTTGCACGGGATCGCGATGTGGGCGCAGCCGAGAGACTCGAGCGCCTGCGCGTCGGCGCGCATGACCGAGAGCAGGCGCGACGGGTCTCCGGAGAGGATGGCCTCGGTGCGGTCGGGCATGGAGGCCTGGCTGATGATGACCACGTCGATGTGGTCCTGGTCGCGGGCGGCCACCGTGTGCTCGATGACCTCCTCGTAGAAGTAGGCGGTGGCCTCGGGGCCCATGCCGCCGATGACGCCGAGCTTCTCCATGGTGTCCTCCCGCTCCGGACGACCCGCCGGGCCGCTCCTCCATAGGTTCTGCGTGATATGAGTGCTTTACTATACAGTTCGGCTGTTAAGGCGATGTGAATGGGCGCATGCGGGCGCATGACGGAGGCTCGCGGCGCCCGGGCGCAGGCCCCCTGCGCATCGCCGGACGTGAACGGAGTGACATGGCTCGCAAGGAGAGGGTACAGAAGACGAACGCCATGCGCGAGCTCGAGCGCGGCGGCGTCGACTACAAGGCGATCACGTTCGAGGAGCCCGAGGTCATGGGCAGAAGCGACCTTGGCGTGCAGATTGCGCGCATGCTCGGCTACGACCCGGCGCAGGGCTTCAAGACGCTCGTCTGCGAGGCGCCGCACGGGGGCCATGTGGTGTGCTGCATCCCGTCCGCGGCCGAGCTCGACCTCAAGAAGGCGGCCGCGGCGGCGGGCGAGAAGTCGCTCTCGCTCATGCACGTGCGCGACCTCGAGGCCACAACGGGCTACGTACGCGGCGGCTGCTCACCGGTGGGCATGAAGAAGCAGTTCCCCACCCTCATCGACGAGACGGCGCAGCTCTTCGACCACATCTACATCTCGGGCGGCCGGCGCGGCCTCACCCTCGAGGTGGCGCCCGAGCCGCTCGCCTCCTTCGTGGGCGCGACGTTTGCCGACGTGTGCCGGGAGGGGGAGTAAATGGCCGAGAGGACCGAGGAGACCCCCACCAGCGAGGAGGCCGTGGGCCGCTCGGCCGCCATGATGAGCGGCCTCGTCATCGTGAGCCGCATCACGGGCTTCTTCCGCACGTGGTGCCAGTCGTGGGCCCTGGGCGCCACGGTGATGTCGAGCTGCTACACCATCGCCAACAACCTGCCCAACCAGCTCTACGAGCTCGTCATGGGTGGCATGCTCGTCACGGCGTTCCTGCCCGTCTACATGTCGGTCAAGCGTCGGCTCGGCCGCGAGGGCGCGAGCGACTACGCCTCCAACCTTCTGTCGCTCGTCACCCTGCTCATGGGCGCCCTCACGGTGCTCGCCTTCGTCTTTGCCGGCCAGGTGGTGTGGACGCAGTCGTTCAGCGCCACGGAGGCCTTCGACACCGACCTCGCCATCTACTTCTTCCGCTTCTTCGCCATCCAGATCGTGCTCTACGCGCTCTCCTCGGTGATATCGGGCGTGCTCAACGCCGAGCGCGACTACCTCTGGAGCACGGCGGCACCCATCCTCAACAACGTCGTGACCGCGCTCTCGTTTGCCGGCTACGTGGTGTTCGAGAGCACGAACCCCCAGCTCGCGATTCTCATCCTGGCGCTCGGCGGCTCGGGCGCGGTGCTCGTGCAGGTGCTCGTGCAGGTGCCGGCGCTGCTTCGCCACGGCGTGCGCCTGCGCCTGCGCATCGACCTGCACGACCCCTGCATCAGAGAGACCCTCTCCATCGGCATCCCCACGCTCGCGGTGACGCTCGAGTCGTTCGTGACGGTCTCGGTCATGAACTCGAGCGCCCTCTCGGTGGCGGCCAATGGCGCCTCGATCATCTACTACGCGCGCCTGTGGTACATGCTGCCGTACTCGATCCTGGCCGTGCCCATCACCACGGCCATGTTCACCGAGCTCTCCGACCACGTGGCCCACGGCGACATGGACGCCTGCGCTCGCGGCGTGCGCTCCGGCGTGAGCAAGATCTGCTTCATGCTCGTGCCGTTCGCGATGTACCTCATCGTGTTCTCGCCCGAGCTCGTGGCCATCCTGGGCGCGGGTCGCTTCACCGAGTCCGACGTGTCGCTCACGGTGGCCTACCTGCAGGGGCTTGCCCTCGGCCTGCCGTTCTACGGCGTCAACACCTACCTGCAGAAGGTGTGCTCGTCGCTTCGCCGCATGGGGCTCTTCGCGCTCGCGTGCACGGTTGCGGGCGTCATCCAGGTCGCGTTCTGCCTGGCGCTCACGCCGGTGCTGGGGCTTTGGGCCGTGTCGCTGTGCTCGCTCATCTACTTTGCCGCCGGCGACGTCATCACGTTCGCCATCCTGCGTCGCGCGATGGGCTCGCTCGGGCTTGCCGGCGTGGCGGCGTCGTGCGTGCGCGCGCTCGGGCTCGGACTTGCGGGCTCGGTCGTGGGCGTGGGCGCCGTGTTTGCGCTCGAGCGGCTCGTGGCGCCGCTCTCCGGCTCGGTGATGCAGGCCATCGCGTACTGCATGGCCGGCGGCGTCCCGGCCCTGCTCGTGACCTTCGGCATCGCCGTGGCGTTAGACCTGTCCGAGGCCTCCTTCGTCTCCACCATCGTGCGTCGCGTGGTGCGGAGGTAGGGGAGGCGCCTGCCTCGCACGGTACCTCGCGGCGGGGGCGCACCGCTTGCACCCCTGCCGCCAGCTCTTCGCAAAGACTCATAGAACGCCTGCTCACGGGCGCGAGACATGGTCGGAAAGGCCTGCCCCGCGCCTCTTTTGCAACCCTCAACCCAACCTCAAGTCACATGAAAGCCTTGTGAGCGATTGGGTCTCGAGCCTTTCGGCCCCCAGGGGCCTTGCCTATACTGAGAAAACCCGAAAGGAGAGGATCTATGCAGAAACAACGCACGTCATCCGTCGTCCTTGGGCGGAGAATCGCAGCGTCTGCGCTCATCGCAACCCTCGTGTTCGGCACGTCACCCATTCCAGCCCTCGCCGCCACCTCGACGGAGCTTCAGGCTCAGCTCGACCAGGCGCAGGCCGAGAGCGCGACCTACGAGCAGCAGACCGCTGCCGCCTTCCAGGAGCTTGAGGACAACCAGGCCAAGCTCGAGGACACCAAGGCCCAGATCTCCACCACCGAGGAGGAGATCTCCCAGAAGCAGGCCGAACTCGACGCAGCCCAGTCCACCCTGTCCGACCGCGTCTCTGCCGACTACAAGGCCGGCGGTGTCTCCATCGTCGACCTCGTGGTGGGCTCCACCTCCGCATCCGACCTCGTGAGCCGCATCTACTACGCAAATAAGGTGGCCAGCTCCGACGCCCAGGCCATCCAGGAGGTCCAGTCCATCCAGGCCGAGCTCGACCAGAAGAAGGCCGACCTCCAGACCCAGCAGGCCCAGCAGCAGCAGCTCGTCGATGCCTCGCAGGCTAAGGCTACCGAGGTCCAGCAGAAGCAGGCTGACCACGAGGCCTACGTGCAGAGCCTCTCGGCCGACGTCCAGCAGGCGCTCGCCGAGGAGGAGGCAGCCCGCAAGGCAGCCGAGGAGGCTGCGGCCCAGAAGGCCGCCGCGCAGCAGGCTCAGCAGCAGGCTGCCAGCAACGACTCCTCGTCTTCCGTCAACGGCGGCTCGAGCAACTCCGGCAGCAGCCAGAGCTCGAGCAACTCCGGATCCTCGAGCAGCTCAAGCTCCAGCAGCTCCGGCAGCTCGAGCTCCTCGAGCAGCTCCAGCTCGTCCAGCCACAGCTCCGGCTCGGTCAACGTGGGCTCCGGCATCTCCGGTGCCATCGCGGCCGCCAAGACGCAGCTCGGCGTCTCGTACTCGTGGGGCGGCAACGCCATCGCCGGCCAGGAGTTCGACTGCTCCGGCCTCGTGTGGTGGGCCTACAAGCAGGCCGGCATCTCCATCCCGCGTGGCCAGCGCATGAGCAACGGCCGCGGCAACTCGATGATCGGCTGGGCGCTCGACAGCGGCCGCTGGACCACCAACCAGGCCAACCTTCAGCCCGGCGACCTCATGTTCTGGGGCCACGGCGTGAACAACACCACGCATGTGGGCATGTATATCGGCGGCGGCAAGATGATTCACTCCAACTATGGTGGCGTCGAGATCGCCAGCGTGTACTACAGTGCCGGCAGCTTCGTGGGTGGTGGCCCGGTCGTCTAGCCAAGCCACGCGCCGGCCGGCCGTGCGCGGTGGCCGCCCGTGACAGCAGGACCCTTCGCGGGGCGCCCTCGGGTGTCCCGCTTTTCATGTAGAGTGACCGTTGTCCCCGTGCCATCGCCGGGGGTGGGGGCGGCCCCGCCGTGAGGCCGCGGGGCGGGGCCGCGCCCGGCTCGGACACGGATTCCTTCGAGAGGGGAACGTAAGTGGCAGCTACGACCAACCACCCGTTTGTGCCGGTGCTTCTCGGCACCGAGATCGCCGGCTACGGCATGGCGCGCGCGTTCTATGAGGCGTATGGGGTCACGAGTGTGGTGTGGGGCGTGTTCCCGCTCACGCCCACGCAGCACTCCAAGTTCATCGACGTGCGCATCGACGAGCACCTGCTCGAGGGCGACCGCCTCGTCGAGGTCCTGAACGCCCAGGCGGCCGCTGGCGCATATGGCGACAAGGTGCCTCTGCTCGTGCCCTGCGGCGATGACTACGCCGTGGCCCTCTCGCACCAGATGGAGCGCCTCGACGCGAGCTACCACGTGGTGTGCTCGGCCGGACACATCGTCGACCAGATGAACGACAAGGAGAGCTTCTACCAGCTCTGCGAGGCGCGTGGGGTGCCCTACCCCAAGACCGTCGTCGTCGACCACGACGAGGTGCCCGAGCTGCCGTTCGGCTTTCCCGTGGCGCTCAAGCCCTCCGATGCGCCGGCCTACCGTGCGCACCCCTTCGAGGGACAGAAGAAGGCATTCATCCTCGACACGGCCGACGAGCTTGCCGAGACGGTGCGGCGCATCTATGCGGCGGGCTACCCGGGCCGCCTCATCATCCAGGACTTCATCCCCGGCGGCGACGAGAACATGCGCGTGGTGAACGGCTACGTGCGCGAGGACGGCACGGTGACCCTGCTGTCGCTGGGCCACCCGCTGCTCGAGGACTACTCGCCCATGGCCATCGGCAACTATGCGGCGATCCTCTCGTACGGCGACGACGCCATCTACGACACGGTCGAGGGCCTCATGGCCGGGAGCGGCTACCGCGGCTTCTTCAACATCGACATGAAGTACGACCGCCGAGACGGCGCCTACCGGCTCTTCGAGGTGAACCCGCGCGCCGGCCGCAGCAGCTTCTTCACGACGCTCTCGGGCAACAACCTGGCCCGCTATGCCGTGGACGACCTCATCGACGGCGGGGTGCTCGCGCCCAAGCGCGCCTTCGAGGAGGTGCTCTGGGTGGGCGTGCCGCACTTCGTGGTGCGCAAGTACGTCGAGCCCGGCCCCGATAAGGACCGCGCGCTTGCGCTCATGCGCGCCGGCAAAGTGGGCACCACGCTCTTTGGCGCGCACGACGACGACCCGAGGCGCCTCTTTGACATGGCGAAGCTCTGGGTGCACTACGTGCTGGACTACCGCAAGTACTTCGGTCATCGCGACCTGTCGTAGCGGCATCGCGGCCGCCAGCCGTCACGTTCGTTTCCTTCCGGATGATTGATTTGTCACATTGCAGGCAATGTGACAAATCATCCGGAAGGAAACGTGCGGCGGGCGCTTGGGACGGGTGAGGACAAACCGGCAAGGGGAGGGGTACCGCATGGGAGACGAGAGATTCGCGCGTGCGGACGAGGCGACGCGGGCGAGCCTGGAGCGACTCTGCGGCAAGCTTGCCGAGCTCACGGGCACCGAGACCGTCGACTGGTTCCCGACCTTCAAGGCCCGCCAGGGCATGCGGGTGGCCTTCGGCGCGCTGGCGGCTCGCGACGGCGCACGTCGCGAGGTGGCAACGCAGCTCTTCACCTGCTGCACGGCGGTCGGCCCCATCGTGGCGGCGGGCCTCGCGCCCGTCTACGGCGACATCTCGGCGGAGACGCTCGCGCTCGACGCCGCTTCGGCGCCGGTGGGGGAGCGCACCGCCTGCGTGGTGCTCCAGCACACCTTTGGCATCCGTGACGCCGAGGCAGACGCCGCGCTTCGCGACCGCGCGCACGGGGCGGGGGTGCTTCTGCTCGAGGACTGCGCCCACTGCGCGGGCCATCTGGGGCTCGACGCGTCCGGGCGTCCCGTCGCCGACGTCTCGGTGCACTCCTTTGGCGTCGAGAAGATGCTGCCCACGCACTTTGGCGGTGCCGTCTGGGTGAACCCCGACATGGCCGACGCAGTCCTGCGCGACGAGCTTCGCGCCCGCCTGGCGGCGCTGCCCGCGCTCGACGCCGCCCACGCGCGCGCGTCCAGGCGCTACCTCAACCAGATCCGCGCCCTCAATCACCTGCCGCACGGCGTGTCCCACGCGCTTCGCGAGGGCCTGCGCGAGCGGGGCCTCTTCGAGCCGGCCATCGCGCCGGTGGAGCTCGCGGGTGGCCTCGCGAGCGGGCCCGCGCTCCCGAGCGCCTGGGTTGCCGACCAGGCCTTCCGTGCGTTCATGGCCACGTCGTCGGACGAGGACGTGCGTTCCGCGGCCGCGCGGGCCTATGGCGAGGCGCTCGCGGGTCTGCCTGGCGCGCCGGGCGAGGGCGCCTGGGCCACCTCCTGCGGCCTCGCGGCGGGTCTGCCGCTCCTTCGCGTGGGGCTCTTCCTGGCAAATGCCGCGGTGGCCGACGCGGCGGTGGCACGCCTCTGCGCGGCGGGTCACTACAGCGTGCCGTGGTACCGACCCCTGCTCTTCCCGGGCGTGACGGACGAGGCCGCCTTTGGCCTGCCCGACGGGATGGCCGCCGCGCTCGAGCGCCTGCCGGTGACGCGCGCCTGTTCGGAGGGCGCCGTCTGCCTGCCCACGGACGTCTCGCCCGAGGTGGCCCGCGAGGTCGTGCGCCTCGCCCTCGGGGCCTAGCGCATCTTCCTCCCCGTCACGTTTCCTTCCAGATGATTCGTCACATTGCATGCAATGTGACGAATCATCCGGAAGGAAACGTGACAAACAGCCTCTTCTACCTACCGTCCGGCGCCAATAGCTGCCGTTTGCCGACGCTAGGGTTGCGGCTGTGCGCACGCTTTGTTTCCTCCGAGTTAAAACGACCCCCCAATGTGCTCGTCTTATTGCTTTAGTCAGCCTTAAGGCGGCTACTATGGTCGGCACGCAAACGCGGCAGCAGGCCTGGCTGCGGGGGCGAGACGACCAAACAGGCCAGTTCGCACGAGGAGGAGAAAGATGGAGTCCAATCGTTTTGGCATGTCCCGTAGGAACTTCGTTAAGCTGTCTGGTGCTGCGGGCATTCTAAGCGTTGCCGCTCTCGCCGGTTGCGGCAGCAACGGCGGCTCCTCGAGCGACGGCGGAAGCTCCGACGGTGGCGCCAAGTTCAAGGTCGGCGGCATCGGCCCCGTGACGGGTGCCGCGGCCATCTACGGCAACGCCTGCAAGAACGGTGCCCAGGTCGCCATCGACGAGCTTGCCTCCAAGGGTGGCAAGGTCCAGTTCGACTTCAACTTCCAGGATGACGAGGCCGACGCCGAGAAGGCCGTCAACGCTTACAACAACCTGAAGGACTGGGGCATGCAGATTCTCGTGGGAGTCACCACCACCGCCCCGTGCGTGGCCGTCTCCTCCGAGACCAACTCTGACAACCTGTTCCAGATCACGCCGTCCGCCTCGTCGACCGACGTCATCGGCGGCCAGCCGGACGCCGACGGCAACGTCTCCACGCCGCGAAAGAAGAACGTCTTCCAGATGTGCTTCACCGACCCCAACCAGGGCACCGCGTCGGCTGAGTACATCGCCAAGCAGAAGCTCGGCACCAAGATTGCCGTCTTCTACAACAACGGCGACGCCTACTCCACCGGCATCTATAAGAAGTTCGAGGCCGAGGCCGCCAACCAGGGCCTGCAGATCGTCTCCACCACGACGTTCACCGACGACTCCGCCACGGACTTCTCCGTGCAGGTCAACGATGCCAAGAACGCCGGTGCCGACCTCGTCTTCCTGCCGATCTACTACACGCCGGCGGCCCTCTACCTCAAGCAGGCCAAGGACAACGGCCTCATGGACGGCAAGGTCAAGTTCTTCGGCTGCGACGGCCTCGACGGCATCCTGACGCTCGAGGGCTTCGACAAGAGCCTCGCCGAGGGCGTCATGCTCCTGACCCCGTTCACCGCCGACGCCACCGACGACCTCACCAAGACCTTCGTCGACACCTACAAGAAGAACTATGACGGCACCCCCAACCAGTTCGCGGCCGATGCCTACGACTGCGTCATGATGCTTGCCCAGGCCATCGAGAAGGCTGGCGTCACCGCAGACCAGAGCTTCTCCGACATCTGCGACAAGCTGGCGGAGACCGTCACCTCCTCCGACTTCTCCTACTCCGGCCTGACCGGCCAGAACATGACCTGGAAGGACACGGGCGAGGTGTCCAAGGAGCCGAAGGGCATGGTCATCAAGGACGGCGCCTACGTTGGCATGGACAAGTAGGTGCCCACGCGGCTGACAAGGTTCTGACACGAACGGGGACCATCGCGAGATGGGCCCCGTTCGGCGTGTTGAAAGGCAGTGTTTCCGGCCAGTTGCCGGAAGAGGGCGGGACTTCGCGACCCGACCCCGAAGAGGAAAGGAGGCGACATGGGCCTGCTCACAAACATCGTCAACGGTCTCAGCCTTGGTAGCGTTTACGCCATCATCGCCCTGGGCTACACGATGGTGTACGGCATCGCCAAGATGCTGAACTTCGCCCATGGTGACGTGATCATGGTGGGTGCGTACGTGTGCTTCTGCGCCATGTCGTACCTCGGGCTCCCGCCTTTGGTTGGCGTGCTGCTCGCAATCGTTGCCTGCACGGTTCTTGGCATCGTTGTCGAGAAGCTCGCCTACAAGCCGCTCAGGAACGCCCCGTCTCTCGACGTGCTCATCACCGCAATCGGCGTGAGCTACTTCCTCGAGAACGCGGCGCTGCTCATCTGGAAGAGCGACCCCAAGACGTTCCCGAACATCGTCGACCTGCCGAGCGTGGTACTCTTCGACGGCCAGCTCACGATCAGCGCGGTGACCATCGTCACCATCCTGTGCTGCGTGGCCATCGCCGTGGGCCTCACGACGTTCGTCAACAAGACCCGCATGGGCAAGGCCATGCGCGCCTGCTCTGAGGACCGCGGTGCCGCCACGCTCATGGGCATCAACGTGAACTCGACCATCTCGCTCACGTTCGCCATAGGCAGCGGTCTCGCGGCCATCGCCGGCGTGCTCATGTGCTCGGCCTACCCGACCCTCGTTCCCACGACCGGCCTCATGCCGGGCCTTAAGGCCTTCGTGGCTGCGGTGGTCGGCGGCATCGGCTCCATCCCGGGTGCCTTCATTGGCGGCATCGTGCTGGGCATCATCGAGATCTTCGCGAAGGCCTACATCGGCACTCAGCTTGCCGACGCCGTCGTCTTCGCCGTCCTCATCGTCGTGCTGCTCATCAAGCCCTCGGGCATCCTGGGCAAGACCATCAGGGAGAAGGTGTAGCGCATGGCGGAGAAGACTCCCCAGCCCGTGCTCGCAGCAACGGCCGGCTCCAGGCGCATGAGCAGCCAGCTGCGCTCCAACCTCGTCACCTACGGCATCGTCGCCGCGTTCTTCGTGCTCATGAGCGTGCTCGACGCCACCAAGGTGCTTACGAACTCGCTCGCCGGCCAGCTCGTGCCCATCTGCGCCTACGTGTGCATGGCCGTCTCCCTCAACCTCGTCGTGGGAATCTCCGGCGAGCTGTCCCTCGGCCATGCCGGCTTCATGAGCGTGGGTGCCTTCACGGGCATCGTGGCGGTCACCATGCTCAAGGGTGCTGTCTCGAGCGTGCCGGTGCTGCTCGTCCTGAGCTTCGTCATCGCGGCGGCCTGCGCGGCGCTCGCCGGGTTCCTCATCGGCATCCCGGTCATGCGCCTGCATGGCGACTACCTCGCCATCGTGACCCTGGCCTTCGGCGAGATCATCAAGAACATCCTCAACAACCTCTATGTGGGCCTTGACCCGAGCGGTCTGCACTTCTCGATGACCGACACCAAGTCGCTCGGCATGCAGGGCGGAACGATCATCATCAATGGCCCGCAGGGCGCGGTGGGCATCGACAAGATCTCGACCTTCCTGGCCGGCATCATCCTCGTGATCGTCACCGTGGCCGTGGTGCTCAACATCGTGCACTCGCGCACGGGCCGCGCCATCATGGCCGTTCGTGACAACCGCATCGCCGCCGAGTCGGTGGGCATCAACGTCACCAAGTACCGCCTCATCGCCTTCGTCGTCGCGGCGGCGCTTGCCGGTGCCGCCGGCGCGCTCTATGCAATGAACTTCTCGTCCGTGGTTCCCAAGAAGTTTGACTTCAACTTGTCGATCCTCATCCTGGTGTTCGTAGTTCTGGGCGGCATGGGCAACATCCGCGGCTCGATCATCTCGGCCGCGGTGCTGACCGTCCTGCCCGAACTCCTGCGTGCCATCGCCGACTGGCGCATGCTCATCTACGCCGTCGTGCTCATCCTCGTGATGATTGTGTCCAACAACGCCACACTCAAGCAGTTCTTCTCGGGGCTCGTCTCGAGGTTCAAGCGACCGGCGCATGTGGCCGAGCCCGACGCCGCCGGCGCCGGCGAGAAGGGGGGAGACGCCGATGGCCGCTAAGACCGCAGCCTCCGAGCGCCACGCCGCCGAGCGTCGCGAGCAGACCAAGATGGTGCCGCTGCCGAGCGACTCCATCGTCCCTGAGCGCGACGTCGACAAGCGTCCCGTGCTCGAGTGTCGCCACCTCGGCATTGACTTTGGCGGCCTGCATGCCGTTGAGGACTTCAACTTTACCGTGGGCAAGACCGAGATAGCGGGTCTCATCGGCCCCAACGGCGCCGGCAAGACCACGGTGTTCAACCTGCTTACCAAGGTCTACCAGCCCACGCGCGGCTCCATCATGCTCGACGGCACCGACATGGCCGGTCTCGACATTGCCGGGGCCAGCAAGCTGGGCATTGCCCGCACGTTCCAGAACATCCGCCTGTTCTCCTCGCTCACCGTCGAGGACAACGTCAGGATCGGCCTGCACAACCAGATCAAGGAGGGGCTCTGGAGCTCGATCTTCCGTCTTCCCGCCTTCGGGGGCGCCGAGAAGAAGATGCACGAGGAGGCGCTCCAGCTGCTCGACTTTTTTGACATGGGCGTCTATGCCAACCACGTGGCGGGAAGCCTTCCCTACGGCGCCCAGCGCAGGCTCGAGATCGTGCGCGCGCTGGCGACGCATCCCAAGCTGCTGCTGCTCGACGAGCCTGCGGCCGGCATGAACCCGTCCGAGACAGCCGAGCTCATGGACAACATCCGCCGCATCCGCGACGAGTTCCAGATCGCCGTCATGCTCATCGAGCACGACATGGACCTCGTCATGGGCATCTGCGAGGGCATCGCCGTGCTCAACTACGGCAAGATCATCGCCAAGGGCACGCCCGAGCAGATCCAGAGCAACCCGCAGGTCATCGAGGCATACCTCGGCAAACAGGACGAGGAGGCGTAGCGCATGAGCATCCTTCACGTTGAGAACCTCAACGTCTACTACGGGGCCATCCACGCGGTGAAGGGCATCTCCTTCGACGTGGAGGAGGGCGAGGTCGTGACGCTGATCGGTGCCAACGGCGCCGGCAAGTCCACGACGCTCAACACCGTGGCCGGCCTGCTCAAGCCGCGCGAGGGCGTGGTGGAGTTCGAGGGCAAGAGTCTGCTTGGTATCGCGCCGCATACCATCGTGGGCAAGGGCATCGCGCTCTGCCCGGAGGGCCGTCGCGTGTTCCTGCAGATGAGCGTGCGCGAGAACCTCGAGATGGGTGCCTTCACGCGTACTGACTCGGCCGAGGTGGCCCAGAGCCTGGAGGACGTCTTCAAGCGCTTCCCGCGCCTGAAGGAGCGCGAGAACCAGGTGGCCGGCACGCTCTCCGGCGGCGAGCAGCAGATGCTTGCCATGGGGCGCGCCCTCATGAGCAAGCCGCGCCTGCTCATGCTCGACGAGCCGTCGATGGGCCTCGCGCCGATCCTGGTGCAGGAGATTTTCGACATCATCGAGCAGCTGCACAGCGCCGGCACGACGGTCCTGCTCGTGGAGCAGAACGCGCGCATGGCGCTCAAGGTCGCCGACCGCGCGTACGTGCTCGAGACCGGCAAGGTCTCGATGAGCGGCAAGGCGAGCGAGCTTGCGAGCGACGAGCGCGTGAAGCAGGCCTACCTCGGCGGCTGACGCTCGTGGTTTCGTGATTGGCGGGGCGGCGCTGGTGCCCCGCGCGTTTGGGCCGGTGCCTTCGGGTGCCGGCCCTTCTTTTGTTGGGGCTCGAATGCGCTCGCGTGCGCTGGTGCCGCATGCCACGCTGGGGCCAGGTGTCTGCTGGCTCTCGCTTGCGCCCGCGTCGCCGCCTGCGGAACGGGAGCTGCCTCTCGCCCAAGTCTTGCGGCCCTCGTGCCTGCCCCGTCCTAGTCTGGGCTTGACGGGAGACGGGAGGACACCATGGACGCAACTGAACGCTGGGACACTTTTAGGGATGCGGCGAAGGACTCGCTGGCCGGGCTTGACAAGGCTGGCCTGCGGGTGGTCAAGGGCCGCGTCGAGTGCCTCTCCGACGAGGGGTTTGCGGACCTTTGTGCGTCCTTCCGTGCGGCTGAGGTGAGGTCCGGCATGGGCTGGCTTGCGCGTCGCTTGGTTGTCTACCTCGTGGCCGGTGGTCTCATCGTGTGGTCGCTTCCAAGGCTCGCGGCGGCGTGGGCGCTCGTGTTGGCGCTGGTGGGTGCCGCACTCGTGCTCCTCTCGATCTGCCTGGACACGCTCTCGTTCGTGCGGCTCGAGCGTCGGTGCCTCAAGGGCCTGGGCCTCTCGGCCGTCGACGTCTTGCTGCTGGGTCCCGGTGCCGCCCGCATCGCGCGCGAGTTCCACGATGGCCTCGACGATGCCGGCGGCTCACTCGCGTAGCAGCGACTTCTTCGACGGCTCTGTTTCCCTTGCACAAACTAAGGGGTAGCAGCCACATTTCGCGTCGGCACGTTTAACCGTGGGGTGAACTGTGCACCTTGCCTGTGCTGGTTCTCGCTGCCGTAGGTGCGTCCCGTTCGTAGGGTCCCATGCGGCAAAGCTAAGGACACGAGCGGCTTCTCGGCTGTTTTGTGGGGTCCGTTACCGTGGCCCTCTTGTGCCTCTCACGGGGATGCTTCCTGCTTTGTGTGTCCCACCCTATAACTCGGTGTCTAGTTATGGTCGCGTCCTATTCGGGGATGGTTTTCCGGTCGCGCAGTGACCGCACGCTCGAGGACGCCGCCCCCGGAGCGTCACATTGGAAGGGTTTTCCCGGTTTGCGCGGTGGCTGCACGCGTCTGGACGTTCCCCGTACGCCCCGTACGGGGAAGTGTCTTCCCAAGTGAGTGCAATTGATGCGGTTTTGTACGACCGCCTTTGACGCCCCCAAAGAGCACGTGCACTTGCTTCGGATTTGAATATTCAAATCCGAAGCTAATGCACGCTCCGATTGGGAGGGGTGAAGGGGGCGTTCAAATCCGTCGATTCCGCACATGGCCATTGACGACACCTGCATCGACCCCGCCATTACGGACTCTTCGCGTGGCGAATGAGCCGCCTGGCGACGCCCGTCTATCTGGGAATGGGAGGTGGGTGGGAATGGGGGGCTTGGGTTAACGGTGAGGTGGGGCAATGATATGCGGTGAGTTTGGCCGTGTGTTGGTTGGAGTGTTTTGCGCGAATTGGACGGGGATGTGGCACGCGGAAGGCCCACTTGTCCTCCGAATGGGGGGCTTGCCGGCTGTGGGCGGATGGGACGTGGGGTATGGACGGACTCTTGTGCCTTCTCCGCGCCGCCCCGCTCCTCGGCCCTGTTTGGGTCGGCTTCTTTCCCCATCAGCCTTCTTGTAAGGAAATCGCTTTAGTTTGCTAAAGTGACGAGGGCCGCCGTACTTTAGTGTGCTAAAGTAGCACCCGAAACCGAAGCGAAACGGGCGAGTGGTAGATTGGCGCCCGCAAATGGGAAGGGACACGGGTCCCACTCCACAAGGAGGACGATAGCGTGATCTACGGAACACCGAGGGGCTTCCGAGACATCCTGCCGGAGGAGGCGTCCGCGCGCGAGCGCATCAAGGACGTTGCGCGTGCGTGCTTCACCGCGCGGGGCTACCTGCCCGTCGAGACGCCGCTGCTCGAGGACCGTGCCGTGCTCGAGCGCGCCGGTCGCATCAAGGGCTCGCCCTTCCAGCTCTTCGACTCCGACGACCGCCTGCTCATGCTTCGCCCCGACCTCACGCTGCCCATCGCGCGCATGACGGCCAAGCGCTTTGGCATGGGCGAGCTGCCGGTTCGCCTGCGCTACGAGGCGCCGGTCGTGCGCGAGCAGGCCTCGCTCAAGGGCCAGCCGCGCCAGTTCACGCAGCTGGGCGTCGAGCTCATCGGCGCGGACGACGTGAAGGGCGAGGTTGAGGTCCTCACCCTGCTTGCCGAGGTGCTCGAGGCGCTCGGCGTCGAGGGCTGGCGCATCGCCTGCGGCTCGGTGCGGCCGCTCGTGGCGCTGCTCGACGCGGTGGCGCCCAACGACGAGTTCCGCGCGCAGGTACTCGCCTACGTGCACGGCTCCGACCTCGTGTCGCTCGACGAGTACGTGGCCGCGGCGGGGCTGCCTGCCCCGGCGGCCCGCGCGCTCACGCGCCTGCCGCGCGTGCATGGCGACGCCTCGGCCATAGACGAGATCGACGAGCTGCTCGAGGCGGCCTGCGTGCCGGCGGCCCGCCGCGGCACGGTTGAGCTCCGCGCGCTCGTGGAGGGGCTTGCTAAGGGCGACGAGGCCCCGGCCCTCTCCTTCGACTTCAGCATCATCAACAGCTTCGACTACTACACGGGCATTGTGTTCAAGGCCTACGTGGACGGCGTGGCCGCGAGCCTGGGATCGGGCGGCCGCTACGACGCGGTGCTCGCCAACTTGGGGCTTCCGGGGGTCGCTGCCTGCGGCTTTGCCCTCTCGCTCGAGCGCCTGCAGGAGGTGCTCGGCGAGCGCGGCCAGGGCACGAGCGGCATCGCAACACCGGGCGTCAACATCAAGGGCCGCCCGCTGCGCATCGCCATCCCCAAGGGCTCGCTCTTCAAGCCCACGCTGGCGCTGCTCGAGCGCGCGGGCCTGCCGGTTGACGGCCTTGCCGACTACGGCCGCAAGCTCATCATCCGCGACGGCGACTTCGAGTACGTGATCGTGCGCGCCACCGACGCGCCAGCCTTCGTGGGCCACGGCGGCGCCGACTGCGGCATCTGCGGCAGGGACTCGCTCGTGGAGGCCAACCTCGACCTGCTCCAGGTGGTCGACCTTGGCTACGGCGTCTGCCGCATGATCGTGGCCGAGCCGGCGGCGCGTGCGGGCGAGGCCGAGCGCGCCTACGCGTGGCGCGGCACCATGCGCGTGGCCACCAAGTACCCGCGCATCACGCAGCTTTACTACGACCGCATCGGCCAGCAGGTGGACATCCTGGCCCTGCATGGCAACATCGAGCTGGGCCCCATCGTGGGCATGACTGACCGCATCGTGGACATAACGCAGACGGGCACCACCCTGCGCGAGAACGACCTCGCCATCGTCGATGATGTGATGCCCATCTCGGCCCGGTTCTTCGCGGGCCCGGCGGCCTATCGCTGCGACGCGCGCATCCGCGAGCTTGCCGACCGCCTCGCCGCGGCCGTGCAGAAGGAGGAGTAGCACATGATTCACGTAGACCTGACGGGCGGCCGTACCCTCACCAACGCGGACATCAAGCGCGCGGGAGCCCTGCCCAAGGAGGTCATGGCGAGCGCCGAGGCCATCGTCGACGACGTGCGCGACAACGGCGACGCGGCCGTGCGCGCCTACTGCGAGAGGTTCGACGGCTCGTGCCCCACGGCCTTCCGCGTGCCCGACGAGCTCATCGAGGCCGCGCCCACCCTAGTCGACCCCGAGTTCCTCGAGAGCCTCGAGCTGGCGCACCGCCAGATTCGCGCCTTCCATGAGCGCGAGGTGCAGCAGTCGATGTTCTCGACGCGCCCCGACGGCACCATCCTGGGCGTCAAGATCACCCCGCTGCCGAGCGTGGGCATCTACGTGCCGGGCGGGCGCGCCCAGTACCCCTCCACCGTGCTCATGAACGCGGTACCGGCTAAGGTGGCGGGCGTGCGGCACATCGTCATGGTGACGCCGCCTCAGAGGGATGGCAGCCTCTCGGCCTATACGCTCTGCGCGGCCAAGCTCGCGGGCGTGGACGAGGTCTACGCCGTGGGTGGCGCCCAGGCCATCGCCGCGCTCGCGTACGGCACCGAGTCAATCCCGCGCGTGGCCAAGATCACCGGTCCCGGCAACGCCTACGTGGCGGCCGCCAAGCGCTACGTCATGGGCGACGTGGGCATCGACATGGTGGCCGGCCCCTCCGAGGTGTGCGTGCTGGCAGATGCTACGGCCGACTCCGTGGTGGTCGCTGCCGACCTCATGGCCCAGGCCGAGCACGACCCCATGGCCACGTGCTACCTCGTGACCGACGCGCCGGCGCTGCCGGTCGCCGTGGAGGACGCCATCGAGCGGCTCGTCTCGCAGAGCCCGCGCGAGGAGGTCACGCGCAAGAGCCTCAGCCACGGCGTCATCGTCGCGTGCGACACGCTCGCCGACGCCGTGGCCGCCGTGAACGTGGTGGCGCCCGAGCACCTTGAGCTTCACTGCGCCGACGCCATGAGTCTCCTGGGCTCCATCGAGAACGCGGGCGCCATCTTCGTGGGCCCCTGGAGCTCCGAGCCGCTCGGCGACTACGTGGCCGGCCCCAACCACACGCTGCCCACGGGCGGCACGGCCAAGTTCTCCAACCCGCTCGGCGTCTACGACTTCGTGAAGCGCTCGAGCGTAATCAGCTACACGCCGGCAGGCCTCGCCGCCGACGGCCCCGCCGTGCAGGCGCTCGCGCAGTCCGAGGGCCTGTGGAGCCACGCGCTCTCGGTGGGGCTGCGCAGGAGGCTCGTGGAGCAGGGCGAGGACGGCTTTGCCGACGCGGCCGCCGCATGTAATGGCGCGATGCGCACGGCCTGGCCGTGCGACCTCGGCAAGCCCGGCGTCCCCTACCTGCCCGGCTACGACAAGGAGGAGTAGATCCATGCCCCAACTCTCGCCGCGCGTCCAGGCCCTCGTGCAGCCGCACCTGCGTGACCTCGACGTCTACGACCCCAACTTCACGCCGACGCGCATCAACCTGTCGGCCAACGAGAACACCTACGACGTGCCACCCGCGGCCCGTGCGGCCATCGACGAGGCGCTTGCCGCCACGCACACCAACCGCTACCCCGACCCGCTCTCCAACGAGCTGCGCGACGAGCTCGCGGCCTGGCACGGCACCGACCGGGCGCACGTCATCGTGGGCAACGGCGGCGACGAGCTGCTCTATAACTTCCTGCTCGCCTTTGGCGGGCCAGGCCGCACGCTCGCGATCTGCCCGCCCACGTTCTCCGAGTACGCCTTCTTCGCCTCGCTCACGCAGACGGACGTGGCCGAGGTCTGGCGCGACCCCGAGACGATGCTTGCGGACGACGACGCGCTCGTCGACGCCGCCGGCAAGGCCAACCTCATCATCCTGACCTCGCCCAACAACCCCACGGGAGACCTCGCGCCCGTGGCTCTCGTGCGGAGGCTCTGCGAGGCGTGTCCGGGCCTCGTGATGGTCGACGAGGCGTACGGCGAGTTCGCGGCCCCGGGGAGCTCCTGTGAGTCGCTGCTCGACGCGTACGACAACCTCGTCGTGCTCCACACGCTCTCGAAGGCGTTCGCGCTTGCGGGCGCGCGCTGCGGCTATGTGCTCGCAGCGCCCGACGTGGTGGAAGCGCTCGCGGCTGTGCGCCAGCTCTACTCGGTCAACGTGCTCACGCAGGCGGCGGCGCTCACGGCCGTGCGCCTGCGCGACGAGTTTGCGCCCACGGTGGCCACCATCGTGTCCGAGCGCGCCCGCGTGCTTGCGGCGCTGCGTGAGCTGGCCCGCACGCGCGAGCTCACCGTCTGGCCGAGCGAGGGCAACTTCCTGCTGGTGCGCGTGCCGGGGGCAAGCGAGGTGCGTCGCCGCCTGCGGGACGAGTTCTCCATCCTCGTGCGCGACTTCTCGTACGCGCCGGGCCTCGCCGACTGCCTGCGCGTCACCGTGGGCACGCCCGAGGAGAACGACGCCGTGCTGGCCGCGCTCGGCGAGCTGCTCCCCGCCGCCGGCCCGTCCGATTCGCTCCAAGCCCTCTCCTAGGAGGCCCCATGTCCCGCATCGCAACCGTCTCGCGCACCACCGGCGAGACCGACATCACCCTCACGATCGACCTCGACGGCACCGGCAAGGTGGACGTCTCGACCGGCGTGGGGTTCTTCGACCACATGCTGAGCGCGTTCGGCCGCCACGGTCTCTTTGACCTCACGGTGCGGGCCACCGGCGACTGCCAGGTCGACGACCACCACACCGTCGAGGACGTGGGCATCGTGCTGGGCCAGGCCGTGCGCGAGGCGCTGGGCGGCAAGGCGGGCATCGGCCGCTTCTCCGACGTCTGCATCGCCATGGACGAGGCGCTCGTGCAGGCCGCCATCGACGTCTCCGGGCGCGGTCAGGCCTACGTGACGCTTCCGCTCCAGACGCAGAAGGTGGGCACGTTCGACACCGAGCTCGCCGAGGAGTTCTTCATCGCCTTCGCGCGCGACGCGGCCCTTACGCTGCACGTTCGCGAGCTCGAGGGCTCCAACTCGCACCACATCATCGAGGCGGCGTTCAAGGCGTTCGGCCGTGCCCTGCGCTTCGCGTGCGAGAAAGACCCGCGCGTCACCGGCGTGCCGTCCACGAAGGGCGTGCTCGCATGAGCGCGCCGGCGGAGGCGTCCGCGCCCATCGTCGTCATCAACTACCACAAGGGCAACCTCTCGAGCGTGGAGCGCGGGCTCGTGCGCGCGGGCTGGGAGAACGTGCTCGTCTCCGACGACCCCGCCGACATCGCGTGTGCGGCCGGCCTCGTGCTTCCCGGCGTGGGCTCGTTCTATGACGCTACCACGTTCGTGCACGAGAGCGGCCAGGACGAGGCAATCCGCGCGGCGGTGGCCGCAGGCGTGCCCTTTTTGGGCATCTGTCTCGGGCTCCAGCTGCTCTACGACCGGGGTGACGAGGACGTGCCGGCCGATGCCGCAGCAGTCTCGTCGGCAGGACCTCTGGGCGAGGGCCTCGCGGCGGGCACCGTGTTCGAGGCACCCGACGAGCTCGGGGCGTCCCATCGGTGGGTGCGCGGCCTGGGCATCCTCTCGGGCTCCTGCACGCGGCTCGAGTCCGCGCGGCTCAAGGTGCCGCACGTGGGCTGGGACCAGGTGCACGTGACGGCTGCCGGGCGCGACTGCCCGCTGCTTTCGGGCTTTGCCGAGGGCGCCAATCTCTACTTCACCCACTCCTACGCGGCGGCCGACGACGCCGACCCGGCCGAGGTCGCCGCCCGCACGCACTACGTGCGGAGCTTCCCATGCGTCGCCTGGAAGGGCAACGTGTTCGGGTGCCAGTTCCATCCCGAGAAGAGCTCGGCCACGGGACTCGCGATTCTCAGGAACTTCGTCTCGATCGTGAAAGGCAGCGCAAAGTGATCCTGTTTCCAGCCATCGACCTCGTGGGCGGCAAGGTCGTTCGCCTCGAGCGTGGCGACCGCTCCAAGATGAAGGTCTACTCGGAGAACCCGGCGGCCGTCGCCCGTCACTTTGCCGAGCAGGGCGCCACGTGGGTACACGTCATCGACCTCTCCTCCGCGTTCGAGGAGGACGAGGCCGCCCGCGCCGCCAACGATGCCGCCATCAGGGCAATCTGCGAGGTTGACGGCATCTCCGTGGACGCCGGCGGCGGCGTGCGCTCGCTCGCGCGCGTCGACCAGCTGCGCGAGCTGGGCGTGAAGCGCATCTCGCTCGGCACGGTGCTCGTGCGCGAGCCGTCGTTTGCCGAGGTCGTCGCCAGGGGCTTCGGCGAGTGCATCGTGGCCGACGTCGCCGCGCGTGACGGGCAGGTCAAGGTGAACGGGTGGCGCGAGGGCGTCTCGAGAAGCGTGGGCGACGTGGTGGGGCACCTGCGGGAGCTGGGCTTTCGGCACCTCGTCTACACCGACATCGCACGCGACGGCATGCAGACGGGCATCGATGTCGAGGCGTACCGGCGCGTCGCCAAGATCGCGGGCTTTCCCGTGGTGGCAAGCGGTGGCATCACGAGCCTGGACGACATCCGGGCGCTGGCCGCCGCCGGTCCCGACGTCATCGAGGGCGCCATCACGGGCCGTGCCATCTACGAGGCGAGCTTCTCGCTCAAGGACGCCCTTGCCATCGCGAGGGGAGAGGCACAGTAGGCGAGAGCCAAGCGGGACGGCCGCGGGAGCGGCGGTCCCATCGAGGAGGCAACCATGCTTACCAAGCGCGTGATTCCGTGCCTGGACGTCAAGAACGGCCGCGTCGTCAAGGGCGTCAACTTCGTGGACCTGCGCGACGCCGGCGACCCCGTCGAGCTTGCCGCGGCCTACGACCGCGAGGGCGCCGACGAGGTGGTGTTCCTCGACATCACGGCCACGAGCGACAATCGTGCCACGACTATCGACATGGCCGCTCGTGCGGCCCGCGAGCTGGCGATTCCCTACACCGTGGGCGGCGGCTTCCGCGACCTCGAGGGCATGCGCACCATGGTCGCCGCCGGTGCTGACAAGGTCTCGCTCAACTCGGCTGCCATCAAGAACCCCGAGCTCATCACGGTGGCGGCGCGCGCGTTTGGCAGCCAGGCCGTGGTCTGTGCCATCGATGCCAAGCGCGTGGGGAAGCCCGGGGCTCCTGGTGCCGACCGCTGGGAGGTCTACGTGGCGGGTGGTCGTGTGGCCACGGGCATCGACGCGGTGGCCTGGGCGGAGGAGGCCGCGCGGCGCGGCGCCGGCGAGATCCTGCTCACGAGCATGGACCGCGACGGCACCAAGGAGGGCTTCGACCTGGCGCTCACCCGTGCGGTGGCGCGCGCGGTGCCCATTCCCGTCATCGCGAGCGGCGGCGTGGGCACGCTCGAGCACTTTGCCGAGGGCATCATCGAGGGCGAGGCGGACGCGGTGCTGGCCGCGAGCGTGTTTCACTTTGGGACGTTTAGTGTGCGGCAGGTCAAGGAGTACATGGCGAGCCAGGGCATCCCGGTGCGCCTGGACTTCTAGGATTCATGCGCCGCAGCGGCCGGTTTTGTGGGCGGGTCCCCGTCTTTGGGTCTCTGTCCGGGTGCGCCAAAGCAAAACTTTTCCGTTATCTAGATTTTTCTGCGTGGGCGGCGAGCAATGCCCGTGTGGGTGCGAGATGGCTCTGGCAAAGTCGCAGGTACAATGCTTGCTGGTTTTTCCTCGATGTGGCTTGATGTGGCGCGGGCCTCGAAAAATCTAGATAACGGATTACTTTTTCTGTGAGCCGTCTGAGGTGTGCCACGAGGCGCAGTGTGCCACGAGGCTCAGAAAGGGTGCGCTCTTTCCACCTATACTTTAGTATGATAAAGTGCAAACCGGCTTTGGAGCCCGAAACGGCCCTTGGACTTGAGGTCGATTGCGGAACGCCATTCCAGTTCCGGGGCACCGAGTTAGCTTTGAGGTACCGAGTCGGTTTTGAAGTGTCGAATCGGTTCCGAGACGTCGAGCCAGCTCGTGAGGAAGGCCAAGGACGAGACGTGTGTTGGCGGTGACCGTGCGTGCCGCCTAAGGAGGGACATGGGGGACAGCAATGCCATGGGGGCGTCGGCAGGGTCTGCGCCGGCATCCTCGCACTACGAGGACCTGCGGGCGGGCTTTGACCCGGCATCGCTCAGGTTTGACGACCGGGGGCTTATCCCCTGCGTGGTGCAGCAGTTCGATACGGGCGAGGTGCTCATGGTGGCGTGGATGAGCGCGGAGTCCATCCGCCTCACGCTCAAGACGGGCAGCACGTGGTTCTGGAGCCGCTCGCGCCAGGAGCTTTGGAACAAGGGCGCCACCAGCGGAAACATGCAGCAGGTCAAGGAGCTTTGGGCCGACTGCGACAAGGACACGCTGCTCGTGAAGGTCGACTCGCCGGGTCCTGCCTGCCACACGGGGCACCGCAGCTGCTTCTTCAACCGAGTCGCCTAGGCGCCGCCGCGTCGCGTGCCCGGTCGACCGGCAGCAGTCAATATCATCAATAAACCGCAGGCCAAGATACCTGCAAATCGAGAGGACCAGTCATGGGAGTCCGAACCGCAAACGTCCAGCCCGGAAACATCGGCGAGACGCTCGAGAGCCTGGCCGCGACGATCCACGGCCGTCGCGAGGCGTCGCCGGAGGTGAGCTACACGGCCAAGCTGCTCACCGAGGTCGAGGACGAGCTGCTCAAGAAGCTTGCCGAGGAGTCGAGCGAGGTCATCATGGCCTGCAAGGACGATGACCACGACCACATCCGCTACGAGTGCGGCGACCTCGTGTACCACCTGCTCGTGACCATGGAGCGCTTTGGCATCTCGCTCGACGAGCTGGCCGGCGAGCTCAATGCGCGCATGAAGTAGGGGCCGCAGCCTACTCCAGCGGCACGCTCTCCCAGCTGCCGTCCGCGTGGGGCACCTCGATGGCACGGTAGCCAGCGGCGTGCGCGTAGCGGTAGGCGTCGCGGATGCCCCAGCACACGTCGCAGGCGCGGTGCGCGTCGGAGCCCACGGTGATGGGCACCTCCGCCTCGTGGAACCGCTCGAGCAGGCCTGCCGAGGGGTAGTAGGCCCCCACGCTCTTGCGCAGGCCCGCCGTGGAGACCTCGATGCGCCGCCCGCAGTCGTGCGCGCACGCGGCCATCTGGTCCCAGAGCGGCGACAGGTCCATCGTCGCGGGGTAGCCCTCGTTGGCAAAGCGCATCGCCAGGTCCGGGTGGGCCATCGAGTCAAAGCCGACGGGGCAGGCGCACGCCTGGCACCAGGCGTCGGCGTAGCGGTGCCAGACCTCGTCGGCACCCAGCTGCTCCCAGACGTGCTTGTCCTCCGAGTAGTCGATCCAGCCTGCGTCGGTGCCGGGAAGGCCCGCCTGCGCCACGCCCGTCTCTCGCGCCTCCGCGGAGCCCGCCGCGCCTGCGTGCACGTCGCCCGGGTCGCCGATCCAGTGGACGCTTCCCAGTAGCACCACAGCGCCTGCCGACCAGCGCCGGATGTTCTCCTCGCAGCCGGGGTACCAGTCGCACTCATAGCCGTAGACCAGCTCGAGCGGCGTGCCCCCTCCCTCCGTGAGCTCGCGGGCGAGGCCCCGGGCCTGCTCGAAGGCCCCGCGGCGCTCGGCCAGCCGCGCCTCGGGAACCTGGCACTCGAGGTCGGGGTCCATGCTGGCGGGCAGCGTCAGGTGGTCGGTGGTCACGAGGGTGGAGCAGCCGGTCACGGCTGCCGCGCGCACCACCTCGTCAAGGGTCGGCTCGCCGTCCGAGAAGCTCGTGTGCGTGTGACAGTCGACGATGGGCGTCATGGGTGCTCCTCGGGCTGTGTTCGTACGGGGTGCGGCGACCGGTCTGAGGTCTCGCTGCCGGCCCGCCACCTGCCCCCACGTCAAAACGTGACAAATCATCCGGAAGGAAACGTGACAGGTGGGGTTAGCGGTCGCGGATCTTCTTGGCCGTGACGAGCGCCTTGTAGAACGTGTGGCGCAGTGGCAGGTCGCGGGCGGGGGCCACCTCGGCGACCTCCTTGGTGAACTTGGTCTTGAACTCGTTGAGCCCCATGAGCTTGGGCGAGAAGTCGCTGCCGATGGCCATCATGTCGTAGTCCAGGCAGCCCTTGTTGGCGCCCAGGTTGCAGCACTCGAAGTAGACGAGCTTGTCGGTGACGTGCTGGCGCATGGTGTCGTTGCGGCTCGCGCCGTAGTAGCGCACGCCGCGCGTACCCGAGATGGTGACGATCGACCAGGTGACCACGCGCCCGTCGATGCGGCCGGCGTAGACGCGGCAGTGCTTGGGCCCAAGGATGCGGATCATGTCCTCGTAGTCGCTGCAGGGAGCGGGGTGGAAGCCGTCACGCTCGCCCGTCTCGCGCATGACGTCGTAGTACTCCTCGAAGCTCTTGGCGGCGAGCTCGGTCTCGTCGGCGCAGGTGGCCGGGCTCTCGCGCAGGCTCTTGCGCACGTCCCTGCGCCCGCGTGGCTTCATGCGCGAGAGGATGGCCTCGTCGCCGCCCGTGACGTCGATGATGACCGTGTGGTCGTAGGGAATGCCGGAAAGCGTGGGCTCACAGGCAGGCAGGTCGGCGAGGACCGACAGGCGGATGAAGACCTGCTTGTGGTCGCGCTTGTGGACGTGAGCGGCGAGGGCCTCGATGCCCACGGCCTCCTGCTCGGGCGTGGGCGTCTCCACCCAGACCGGCGCGTGGTTGGTGCGCAGGTAGTGGTAGCCGTGGGTCTCGTAGTCGAACAGGCTCGCGAGGGCGACGGTGTGGGCGGCGCCGTCCGCGTCGTGCTCCTCGAGGGCGACGCAGCCCCACGGCGTGCGGCCGTCGATGGTGGCCTGGTAGCGGGACCAGGCGGAGGTCTGCTCGATGGGCAGGCTGATGCCAAGCTCTGCCGCGGTGGCCTCGAGCTCGTCGATGGTGATGTCCCTTGCTTCGATCACGTGCGCTCCTGTGTCGTAGTCGGGCGTGGCGGACTGCCGGCGCGTCGCGTGGGCGCGGTCCTCCGCCTCCTTTTGCAACTCATCATCTTAGGCCCGCCGGCCTGCGCCTTGCGGAATCACACGGCGAAACCAGACGGGCAGGTCCGCCTGGGGTCGCCCCTCGTGACCTGCCGCCTCCTCGACATTTGGCCATGCGGGGCCGACGGCCGTGTCACGCTCCCGTGCGGGGTCGGCGATTGCGCCATACTATTCCATCTGGGCGGGCCGACGACCGAGCCGCGCCCTTGAAGGCAGGCGTCTGTCTGGTCATGCGGGGTCGGCGATTGGCCTCGCCTTTGAAAAGCCGGGCATCCGGCCGGCTTGCGGGCCATCTACCGGAGCATTCGCAATTGACGTCTTCGCACTTTTGAGTTGTGAACGAATTTACCCTCCGTTTTGAGCGTGGCCCGAGTAGCTTATTTGGGGTTTGCCTCCCAGACGGGGTCGAAGCGCCCAAAAAAACGTTCACAACTCAAAAGTGCGAAGACCTGATTTCCGAATGCTTCGGTAGATGGCCTGCGAACCCGTCCGGGAGGGGCCGTTCGCGCGGAATCGTCCGAGAGCGGGCCCCTCGCGAGCCCTTGCCGACTCGCGCGTCCCGCGCACGACGGCCTCCGTGGGCTCTGTCCAGGGCGAGCCCGTCCGACCGGTTGCTAGAATCTAATGCATCACATTCGGGGAGGGGGAGACGAGTGTCAAAGCTCGGAGACGAGGGCACGCCCAAGGTCGGCGCCACGGACGGGTTCGCGGGAAGCGGTGACAAGGGGCCCGCTCTGGGCGATGTCGGCAAACTCGAGGCCGCGCTTGCGAGCGACGCGGCCACGGCGGCCGCGGCCGTGCGCGAGGCGGCCGCTGCGGGTCCCGCCCACCTGCCCACCATCGCCGAGCAGGTGGCGCTCGTTCCCACCGACCCGGGCTGCTACCTCTGGAAGGACGCCAAGGGCGACGTACTCTACGTGGGCAAGGCCAAGAACCTGCGCGCCCGCATGCGCCAGTACGTGCAGCTCACCGACGAACGCCCCATGGTTCCGCGCCTCATGGCGGCCACGGCAAGCTTCGACTACGTGGTCGTGGGCTCCGAGCACGAGGCCCTCGTCCTCGAGATCAACCTCATCCACCAGTACCGCCCTCCCTTCAACGTCGACCTCAAGGACGACAAGAGCTACCCCTACATCGCGCTCACGAAAGGCGACGTCTTCCCGGCCATCAAGTACACGCGCGAGCGTCACCGCCCCGAGACGCGCTACTTTGGCCCCTACACCGATGCCCGCGCCGCGCGCGCCACGATCGACGTGGTCCGCAAGGTGATGCCGCTGTGCATCGCCACCTGCGCCGAGTGGAAGCGCGTGCGCCGCCAGATCGAGGCGCATCCCGAGCAGGGCGACGTCGTGGCGCTGGCCCAGGCCGAGCACGGCCGCCCCTGCTTCGACTACCACGTGGGACGCGGGCCCGGCGTGTGCGCGGGCTGCGTCACGCCCGAGGAGTATGCCGGCCACGTGACGCAGGTGGAGCGCTTCCTCGCGGGCCATCGCGGCGAGTTCGTGGCCGAGCTCAAGGCCGAGATGGCCGAGGCCGCCGCGAACCTCGACTTCGAGCGGGCTGGGCGCGTGAAACGCCGCCTCGCCGTCATCGACGGGCTCGACGACAAGCAGCGCGTGGTGCTCGGTGGCGGGCAGGACACCGACGTCATCGGGTTCTGGCGCGAGGAGACCATCGCGGGCGCCTGCGTGTTCGTGGTACGCGAGGGCCGCGTGAGCCGTACCTGCGAGTTCGTGCTCGACAAGGGCCTCGACGTGGGCGAGGAGGAACTGGTCGACGGCTTCGTGAAGCGCTACTACGACCAGACGGGCGACATCCCCACTGAGGTCTGCGTGCCCTGCGCGCTTGCGGATGCCGAGACGGTGGAGGGCTGGCTCACGGCCCGGCGTGGCCGGCGCGTGACGCTGCACGTGCCCCAGCGCGGGGCGAAGGCCCAGGTGGCCCAGATGGCAACCAACAACGCCCACCACTACCTCGCGCGCTACGAGCTGCGCACCGGTTACGAGGACAAGCGTACCAATGAGGCGCTGCTCCAGCTGGAGAGCGCGCTGGCCCTGGACGAGCCGCCCATGCGCATCGAGTGCTTCGACATCTCGACCATCCACGGCAAGCACACGGTGGCGTCGATGGTGGTGTTCACGGGCGGGCATCCCGACAAGAGCCAGTATCGCCGCTTCAAGATTCGCGCCGAGCTGGACGAGGCCAACGACTTCGTGAGCATGAGCGAGGTACTGGCGAGGCGCTATGGGCCCGAGTGCATGGCCGACGAGCGCTTTGGCAAAAAGCCCGACCTGCTCATCCTCGATGGCGGAAAGCCGCAGCTCACGGCTGCCATCGAGCAGCTGGGGGCGCTGGGCGTGGACATCCCGATGGCGGGCCTCGCAAAGTCGGACGAGGAGCTCTTCGTGCCGTGGGATGACATGCCGGTGGTGCTGCCGAGCGGCTCTGCGTCGCTCTACCTCGTGAAGCGCGTGCGAGACGAGGCGCACCGCTTCGCCATCACGTTCCACCGCGAGCTTCGCGACAAGGCGATGACGGTGTCGATTCTCGACGAGATTCCGGGCGTGGGGGAGAAGCGCAAGCGGGCACTGCGTCGGGCCTTTGGCAGCATGAAGCACCTGCGCGAGGCGAGCGAGGCCGAGATCGCCGCGGTGCCGGGGATTCCAGCCGAGGTGGCGCACGAGATCTGGGGGACCCTGAGGGCATGGGACGAGGAACTGGGCCGCGGCCGCGAGCGGGCGCTGGGGGACGCATCTGGCGATGCGCCCGGTGACTTGCCCAACGAGATGCCCGACAACGCATCCGACGAGACGTCTGGTGACGTATCCGACGACACGGCCGCTGATACAGCCAACGACGTACCCACTGACGCGCCCATCGACGCCCCCGTCCCGTCACTGTAGTGTCTTCGGACAAGCGACCGGACAAAACCCCAGGTGACTGAGGGTCGCTTTGTCCAAAAAAGCTCCACTCGGCGGTAGGGGAGCGGGGCCCCGTCCCAGCGTTTGCCGAACGTAGCGGTTTTGGACAACGGCTTCGACAAAACCCCAGGTGGCGAGAAGCCCACTTGTCCGAAAACGCTACGGCCGGCGGTGAGGAGCTATCCGCAATCAATAGGGGCCTGTCCGCAGTCAGGGGCCTGACCGCAGCCACCTCCCGAGCCGCCGCCGGGACCACCGCCCGGGCCGGGGTCGCCGTCCTCGTCCATCATCTGCAGCATCGTGAGCCCCCAGCCGGTCTTGGCTGCTGCCCGGCCAAACTCGCCCGGGCCCACGCGTCCGTCATCGTTGCGGTCCATGAGGCCCATGGAGGCCCTTTCGTGAGGGGCTTGCCCACGGGGGCTTGCTTGCTGCGGAACCCGCGCCTTCGCTGCCAAGCACGCGACGCATCCGCAGGCAAAAGGTGCCAGAGCATGACGTCTCCCGCATGCCGCTATTCCGCGGCCCGGCGCCTGCGGCCCGCGGGCCCGCGCGCGCCGCGGAGGGCGGACCCCGTCTACAATGGGTTGGCAACCAAGGAGAAGGGCTACCCCATGACGGACGGCACGCAGAAAGAACCGCAGGTCGCAGACGACATCACGCTCGAGGCCACCCCGAGCGCCGCCAAGCCGGAGGCCCGGCGCACCATCGCCGTGGTGGACGGCAACTCGCTCATGCATCGCGCCTTCCACGCCATCCCGCCCACGATGACCACACCCGACGGCCGGCCGACCAACGCCATCTTCGGCTTCGTCTCGATGTTCGTGAAGCTGGTCGAGAAGTTCCGCCCGAGCGGCGTCATCTGCGCGTTCGACAAGGGCAAGCCGCGCGTGCGCATGGAGATGCTGCCGCAGTACAAGGCCCAGCGGCCGCCCATGGACCCCATCCTTCACGAGCAGTTCCCCATGGTGAAGGAGCTGCTGCGCCAGATGGACGTGCCGGTGGTCGAGCTCGAGGGCTGGGAGGGCGACGACATCCTGGGCACGCTCGCCCGGCGCGGCGAGGAGGCCGGCTACGACATGCTGCTCGTCACGGGCGACCGCGACATGTACCAGCTCGTGACCGACCACGTGAACGTCGTGTCCACGCGCAAGGGCGTCTCGGACGTGAACATCATGACACCCGAGAGCGTCGACGACCTCTACCACGGCGTCACGCCCAAGCTCGTGCCCGACTTCTACGGCCTCAAGGGCGACACCTCGGACAACATCCCCGGCGTGCCGGGCATCGGCCCCAAGAAGGCGAGCGCCCTCATCGTGAAGTACGGCTCGCTCGACGAGGTCATCGCGCATGCCGACGAGGTCAAGGGCAAGATGGGCGAGAGCCTGCGCGCCCACATCGACGACGCGCTGCTCAGCCGCAAGGTGGCCCAGATCCGTACCGACGCGCCCATCGACGTGGACCTCGCGGACGCCAGGTTCCCCACGTTCGACGTGCAGGTCGTGCGCGACGCCTTCGGCGCGCTCGGGTTCACGGGCATGACGAACCGCGTGCTCGCGCTCGCGGGCGACGACGCTGCCGGCGATGCCCCGACGCCGGCGTGCGTCGAGCTGGGACCGGTGCTTTCGGGCGAGGTCCTCGAGAAGGCGCTCGCCGACGCGCTGGAGGCGGGGGAGTGGCTTGGCATCGTCGTGGCGGACGCTCCCGTGCAGGGCACGCTCTTCGAGCCCGAGCTCGAGGTCTGGGCCTCATGCGAGGCCGGCGTGGGTAGGCTCGCAGGCGACGGGGCACGCTCGCTGGTGGCCCGCGCGTTCGAGCAGGGCAAGGTGGCCTCGCTCGACGTGAAGCGCCTCGTCCACGCGCTCTATCCCGTGGACTCGTCGCTTCCGGCGTACGAGCCGGAGGCGGGCTCCGCGTTCGACCCGGCCGAGCTCTCCGCGGACCGCATCTTCGACGACGGCGTGGCCACCTACCTGCTCGACTCCTCGGCCGGCTCCTACGGCGCGACCGACGTTGCTGGGCGCTACCTCTCAGGCGAGCTCCCCAAGCCCACCGACGACGTGCCAGCCTCGGCCATCGCCGCCGAGGTGTCGCGCCTCGCGCGGCCGGCGCTTGCCGACGAGCTCGAGAAGGACGGGTCGGCCCGCTGTATGTACCAGATCGAGATGCCGCTCGTGGGCGTGCTCGCGCGCATGGAGCGCCAGGGCATGCACGTCGACCCTGCGGTCCTTGCCCAGCAGTCCGCCGAGCTGGGGGCCGACATCGAGGCCTCCAGGCGCAGGGTCTTCGAGGAGGCGGGCCGCGAGTTCAACATCGACAGCCCCATGCAGCTCTCGGGCGTGCTCTTCGACGACCTGGGCCTGCCCACGGCGGGCCTCAAGAAGACGCATCGCGGCTACTACTCCACCAACGCCAAGGTGCTCGAGGAGCTTGCCCGCAGCTACGACGTGGTGGCCGAGGTCCTGGCCTATCGCGAGAAGGCCAAGATCAAGTCAACCTACCTGGACGCCCTGCCGGCCCTCATCGCCGGCGACGGGCGCATCCACACGAGCCTCAACCAGACTGTGGCCGCGACGGGGCGCCTCTCGAGCTCCAGCCCCAACCTGCAGAACATCCCCGTCAGAAGCGAGCTGGGCCGGCGCGTGCGCACGGCGTTCACGGTGGCCCCGGGCAGCGTCTTCCTCGCGTGCGACTACTCGCAGATCGAGCTGCGCCTGCTCGCGCACCTCTCCGGCGACGAGCACCTCATCGCGGCCTTCTGCGAGGGCGAGGACTTTCACGCCGAGACGGCCGCACGCGTCTTTGGCGTGCCGGTCGCCGAGGTCACGCCGGAGCTGCGCAGCCGCGCCAAGGCCGTGAACTTCGGCATCGTCTACGGCCAGCAGGCCTACGGGCTCTCCACCTCGCTGGGCATCCCGCGACGCGAGGCGCAGGAGATGATCGACCGCTACTTCGCGGCCTACCCTGGCGTGCGCACCTACCTCGACCGCACCGTCGCGGAGGCCAAGAAGAACGTCTGGGTCGAGACGATGTTCGGCCGCAAGCGCCACGTGCCCGACATCCTGTCGAGGAACGCCAACCTGCGCAGCTTTGGCGAGCGCACGGCCATGAACCACCCGATGCAGGGCACGGCGGCCGACATCATCAAGCTCGCGATGATCGCGGTCGACGCGCGTATGCGCGAGGAGGGGCTCAAGAGCCGCCTCATCCTGCAGATCCACGACGAGCTGGACTTCGAGGTACCCGAGGCCGAGCTCGAGGAGCTGAGCCGCCTCGTGAAGGAGACCATGGAGGGCGTGGTCAAGCTCTCCGTGCCGCTCGTGGCCGAGGTGAGCTGGGGCAAGGACTGGGCGGCTGCTAAGTAGGCCGGTCCGCTCACACTGGGCGGCTGCGAAGGAAGTGGCCTGCTCACAACCGGTCGGCCGTGGCCGCTGCTTGGTGCGGCGGCCACGGCCGACCGGCCCTGTATTCCGTTTATCCGCTTGCCGTTTTCTTCCCACATGACGTTTTACTTGTATATAGCATGTACAAGTGCAAGACATGCATGTTAGTCGTTTATGTGCGGGGTGGACGGTATTGGGTC
>NZ_CAAKOQ010000058.1:54342-97863 GCF_901212675.1 Olsenella uli | reverse complement strand
TCAGGGTGCGGCTCCGCGTCATCCTGGGGCGTCGCGCAAAAGTAGTGAAGACCATGACACCCTTGCGGCGCGTCCCAATGCCGCACTTCACGTCCAACTTGCCGACATCCTCCGAGAGAGGATTTACAGCCACGAATGGGCTGTCAACGCCCGTATCCCCTCGGAACACGAGCTGATGCAGCAGTTTGGCATCTCGCGCGGAACGGTGCGCAGGGCGCTCAAGTCGCTCGTCGAGGAGGGGCTGCTCGTCCAGCAGCATGGACGCGGCACGTTCGTCGCGGAGCCTGGCATCTCACATCCGGCGGGTGTCAGGCCAATATCCTTCGCGGAGTCGCTCCATAGGCAGGGCAAGGCATTTGTGACACGCGTCGTGGACAAGCGCGTGATTCCGGCGCCGGCTGACGTTGCTTACGAACTCGATGTTAAGCCAGCGACCGCCGTCATGTTCATGCGCCGTGTCCGCCTCGTGGATGGCGAACCCGTCATGTGCCAAGAGAGCTGGTCAAGCCTCTCTGAGTGCCCGGGGCTCGATGCGATGGACTTCGAGAGGGAGTCGCTGTTTGACGCGGTGCAGAAGTGCTCGCATCGCAAGATCAAGTACTCCGTTATGCGCTACCAGGCGAGAGTTGCCGGGCGTGAGCACGGCGAGCTTCTCGGCTGTGACGAGTCGGCGGCGGTGCTGCTCCTTGAGCAGACCATTCGCCTTGAGGACGGAGCCGCAATCGAATGGAGCAACACCTGGCTCAAGCCCGGTCAGTCCATCGTGGGTACGGCAGTACAACCGGACTAGCCTCTCCGGCATCCTCGATATAGCCCTAATACCGTTCAGAGGAAAAGACTTGCCGTTCGCCGGCTATGGGCACGTTGTCCTCTCCGACTTGTTCAGAAAAGCTTATACAAGTACTTGTTCAGGCAAACATGAACAAGTTGCTCTGAACGATGGAGTGATAAGCCGGGCCGGCGGATGCCCAAAGCTTCGCCGGCGGGGACGAGAGGAGAGACGAGGCGTGGAGAAAGCAAAGCTCAGAAGGCCGTTTTTCGTCGTCAACCCAAAGTCGTACCTCTATGGGGATGTTATTTACAGGCTTGCTAAGAAGACCGACAAGCTGTGCGAGCAGTATGACTTCGACTGTCTGTTCACTGCGCAGCTCGTGGATCTTCCGCACATCATCGCGACGTGCCCGCACCTTGTGCCGTGCGCCCAGAACATGGAGAGCCTGAAGCCGGGTCGCGGCATGGGCCACATCCTGCCCGAGGCGCTCGCCGCCGCCGGCGTCAAAGCCACGTTCCTCAACCATGCCGAGAACCCCGCGACCGCCCATGAGCTGGCCGCCACGATCGCCCGCGCCAACGAGCTCGGCATCCTCACGGTCGTCTGCGCCGACTCCGTCGAGGAAGGCAAGTGGATTGCCGGTCTCAAGCCCGACGTGATTGTCTGCGAGCTCACGAGCCTCATCGGCACCGGCACCGTTGCCGGCGAGGACTACATGCGCGCCTCCACCGAGGCCGTCAAGGCCGTCTCGCCCGACACGCTGGTGCTCCAGGCGGCCGGCATTCACAGCGGCCAGAACGTCTATGACGCCATCAAGTACGGCGCTGACGGCACGGGTGGCACCTCCGGCATCGTTGCTGCCGACGACCCGTTCGCCACGCTTGACGAGATGTTCGCGGCCCTCGACAAGGCCCGCACCGACTTCTGCAAGGAGGCCTAGGCATGACCGTCTACAAGGGTGAGTTCTCGCTCAAGACCGAGGCCGACAAGCCCACGTACGTTGACGTGACCGAGGAGGTCAACAAGGTCGTCGAGGAAAGCGGCATCAAGGAGGGCACGGTCACCGTCATCTCCTGCCACACCACCTGCGCGGTCTACGAGGACGAGTTCGATCACGATCACACTCCCGCTGGTGACACCTTCCTGCAGGCCGACCTCTCCGACGGCCTCAACAAGATCTTCCCGGAGCAAAAGGACTGGAGCACGTATCGCTATCCCGGCGAGCGTCACTTCGAGGAGGTCGAGTCGTGGCCCAACGGTGCCTCGTACCTCCCGGACGGACGCAAGTCCCTCTGGAACGGCGACGCTCACCTGCGCTCCACGCTCGTCGGTCGCAGCCAGGTCTTCGAGGTCGCGGGCGGCAAGCTCGAGATGAACGGCCTCGCGAGCATCTTCTTCGTCGACTTCGACCGCACGCGCGAGCGCACCCGCCGCGTCAAGGTTGTGGTGATGGGGGAGTAGAAGTCCCTACTATTTTGGCGTTCAGGAGTCCGCCGAAGCGGGCTTTGAATGACACGGGAGACCGTGATAATTTGGAGGTATCGGTATGAAGCGTATTTTGATGGCATGTGGCTCGGGCATCTGCACCTCTACGGCCGTGCGTAAGACCATCGAGGAGTTTCTCGATGCTAACGGTTATAAGGGCCAGTATGAGATCACCCAGTGCCGTGTTTCCGAAGCGCCCGAGAAGTCCCCGAACTACGATTTTCTCGTGGCTACCACTACCGCACCCGCCGGTCTGCAGTGTGACTATGTGAACGGTGTGCCCTTCCTCATGGGCTTTGGCGTTGAGGCTCCGCAGCAGGAGATTCTCAAGCTGATGGAGAAGTAGAACCTTCGTATTTAGGCATACCGGGGCGTATCGTGCGCTTGGCCTGCACCCCGGTCTTTTCGCTCGGTTTTCTTTGGTGAGCGAGTGCTTGCTCCTCGCAGGGGGCAATGGGGTAGGACGGCATTTTGGTTCTGCTCCCTATCGGGTTTAAATAATAGGAAGTAAAGGAAAGGGAGGTTACTCAATGGACGCAGTTATTGGCTTCTTCTCTGCGGTTTCAAACATGGGTGTCTCCGTCGTAATGCCCATTGTCATTACGATTCTTGGTTGTGCTCTGGGGGCAGGTTTCGGCAAGAGCCTGCGAGCCGGCCTCATGGTAGGCGTCGGCTTCATCGGCCTGAACCTTGTCATCAACAGCTTGCTCGGCACGACGCTTTCTCCCGCCGTCCAGCAGATGATCGAGCGCTTTGGCCTGAGTCTCTCCGTCATCGACGTCGGCTGGCCCGCTGCTGCCGCTATCGCCATGGGCTCGACGGTCGGCATCATCATCATCCCGCTTGGTCTCATCGTGAACATCGTCATGCTGCTTACGAACACCACGCAGACCGTCGACGTCGACATCTGGGATTACTGGCACTTCGCCTTCACCGGTGCCCTGGTGGCCATCGTCTGTGACAACATCGTGCTTGGCGTCATTGCCGCTGTACTCAACATGATTATCGTCATGGTTCTCGGCGACTACACCGCCCCCGAGGTCGAGAAGTCGCTCAAGATGCCTGGCGTCTCTCTGCCGCACGGCTTCACTGCCGCCTATGCGCCTATCGCCATGCTCTTCAACTGGATTTTTGACCACATCCCCGGTGTCAAGGACATTGACATCAACATGGACGTCATCCAGAAGCGCTTCGGCGTCTTCGGGGAGCCGATCCTGATCGGTTCCGTCATTGGCCTGGTCATCGGCTTCCTTGCCGGCTACCCCTTCATCCCGGCTGCCTCTGGCGACATGAGCGTCCTCACGCTCGCCGTCTCCCTCGGTGGCGTCCTTGTGCTCATCCCGAAGATGGCCGCACTGCTCATGGAGGGCCTGCTGCCCATTTCTGACGCGGGCGGCAAGTTCGTCCAGAAGCACTTCAAGAACCGTGGCAAGATTTACATCGGCCTCGACTCCGCCGTGGGCGTCGGCCACCCCGTCACCATGGCCATCTCCTTCGTACTCGTTCCCTTCGCGATTTTGCTCGCCGTAATCCTTCCGGGTAACAAGGTCATGCCCTTTGCCGACCTCGCCGTCATCCCTTGGATGTTCGTCCTCATCACCCCGACCGTGAAGGAGAACGGCTTCCGCGGCATCATCACGGGCATCATCGTCCTGACGATTGGCTTCTACATCGCTACCGACCTGTCCCCGCTCATCACCACGGCAGCCCAGAACGTCCAGTTCGACATGGGCGGTGCCTCCGCGATCTCCTCTATCTGCGACGGAGCTAACCCGCTCACCTGGGTCATCGTTCGTCTCAACGGCTACCTGGGCTATATCGGCACTGCCATCGTCGCGGTGATTGCCGGCGGCATGGCCTTCTGGAACCGTGCTCGCATCCTCAAGGAGGCCAAGGCCATGCACGAGGCCGAGGCTGCCACCGAGGCTGCCGCGAAGTAGCAATTGGACTGCGGGGCCTTAGGGCCCCGTGTCCTTTGGAGGCCCACATGAAGAAGACCTACACGTTCGAGCAGCCTTTCTTTAACATCGAGGTTCTCGCCACCGGAGTCTTTTGCCTTTTTCTGGTAGTTGTGTGCATGGTCTGTGCCGTGAAGGGCCTCTTTTTGCCCCCTGCGCTTCTATCCATCTTTGCGTGCGTTGCGTTCTATCAGGTGTGGAACACGTTCGTTTCCATTTCCAATCCCAGGGAAGTCGTCATCGAAGACGATGCCATAGCGTTTTCGGCATTTGGCCGTACCGACCGATACGAGCTCTCGGATGTTAACGAGTTTCGCGTCCGCGAGTTCCCCAGTGCTGGAAAGATGTATGTGCGAATCAACGGTGGCGGCTTCCTCCGGGGACGCTATTGGCTCCAGACCAAGGTCATGTCCGAGGGGGATGAACTTTTTCAGCGCATCCAGGACATCGAGTACCGAAAGCACCCCGAGACCATCAAGGCGCGTGCCCGTCGGGTCAACACCGAGTACTTGAAGAACGAGCAGGCCATTAAGGAATACGAGCGTGCCGCACGCCCGGGTTTCGTAAAAAAACTAACGAAGAACAGGCGCGCGCACACTCAGCCCAAGTAGCTGGGCGTGTCGCCGTAGCCGTTAGGTATTGTCCCGCTGCTGGTTTTCAAACCTAAGGAGAATGTCGAGAAGATGTTTGAGAATGAAAAACAGCAAGTACTGGATGCCGCTCTGAAGCTTGATCGCTATGGCCTGATTGCTCTATCTGGCGGCAACGTGAGCTGGCGCGTCGACAAGGATCACATTCTCGTTACGCCGTCTGGCATGATTTACGACGAGATGGTCGCCGACGACATCCTCGTCGTAGACCCGGACGGCAACATTGTGGAAGGCACGCGTAAGGCCTCCGTCGATACCGAGGCGCTGCTTTACGTTTACAACAAGATGTCTCGTGTGGGTGCCATCATCCACACGCACCAGCCGTATGCGACAGGACTCGGTCTCGTCATGGATGAAATTCCGTGCAACCTTTCCACACTCGCCAACGCCACCGAAGGCCCTGTTGCGGTTGCGTCCTACGGTGACCCCGGTTCCCTGTCCATGGGTGTGAAGGCTGTCGAGTACATCGGCGACCGTCTTGCGGTCGTTCTCAAGAACCATGGCGTGCTTGCCGTTGGCCGCGATTTGCGGCAGGCGCTGTTCTCCTGCGTGTATCTCGAGGAGGCGGCGAAGACGATCACGGTCGCGCTCTCTACGAGCCGTGAGATGGCAACCATGACCCAGGAGCAGATCGACGAGGCCGTCGCCACGTTCCACCGCTACGGTCAGCACCCGCTCAACGAGCAGAAGTAGTTCGTCCTCCGGTATCCTCGCTCAAGAAAGGCTGATTAGCATGCTTGTCAATCTTCGTGACATCTGCGCCATCGCCGAGCAGAACAACATGGCGCTCGGCTCGTTCAACACGCCGAGCCTCGAGGCCGTCCGCGCCGCCATCGCCGCGGCCGAGCGGACCGGCTACCCGGTGATCATCGCCCACGCCGAGGGCCACGAGCCCTTCGTGCCGCTCGACGCCATCGGGCCGGCCATGGTCGCCCTGGCCGAGCGCTCGAGCGCCCCGGTCTGCGTCCACCTCGACCACTGCGAGCACCTGTCCTACATGCGCTGTGCCCTGGAGATGGGCTTTAACGGCGCCATGTTCGACGGATCCTTCACCCCCTACGAGCAGAACGTTGCCAACTCCCGCCGCGCCGCCGCGATGTGCGCCGGCTACGACTGCGGCCTCGAGTGCGAGCTCGGCTCCATGGGCACGCGCGAGAACGGCGCCGGCCACGAGAACGACCACGTCGGCGAGGCCGTCTACACCAACCCCGAGGACGCCAGGGAGTTCGTCGAGGAGACCGGCACCGACGTCCTCGCCGTCTCCTTCGGCGCCGTCCACGGCATCTACAAGGGCGAGCCGCACCTGGACTTCGACGTGCTCAGGGAGATCCGCGAGCGCATCGATGCGCCGCTCGTGATGCACGGCGGCTCCGGCGTGTCCGACGCCGACTACAAGAGGGCCATCGACGCCGGCATCCGCAAGATCAACTACTTCACCTACGGCGCCAAGTTCGCCGGCGAGGCCGCGGAGAAGACGATCGAGGACATGAAGGCCAAGAACGCCGACTCCGTGATCTACTGGCAGGACCTCACCATGGCCGCCTACGACCGCCTCGTCGAGGACTTCACCCACGTCATCAAGGTCTTCGCCAACGGCGCCGACCCGGTGGCGTAAGGCGTTTTCATTCCGTTTGCGTTCGAAAGGTATTCCATGTCTGCAGTTGATACCAGCCTGTTCAAGCCCGAGCTCGTTTTCTTCGACTTCGAGGCCAAGGATCGCGAGGACTTCTTCGAGAAGCTCGGTGCCGAGCTTTCCAAGAAGGGTTATATCAAGGACTCTTGGTTCGACGCCATCAAAACTCGTGAGAAGAACTACCCCACCGGTCTTGACTGCCCCGCCATCAAGGTCGCTGTGCCTCACACGGACCCCGAGCACCTTATCAAGCCGTACATCGCCGTGGTCAAGCCTAAGACGCCGATCGTCTTCGAGGGCATGGCCGGCATGGGTGGCGAGGTACCGACGCAGCTCATCGTCAACCTTGGAGTGAAGGCCCACGAGGAGAGCCAGGTCGCCATTCTTCAGGCGCTCATGAAGATCTTCATCAACGAGGACGCTGTGAAGGACATTCTCGCCCAGACCACGCAGCAGGGCATGGTCGACACCATCACGAAGTACTGCGAGCAGGACTAGTTCTTCACATTTTGCTTGTTCGTTAGGAGGTCTCCCATTTCGCTGACGGGGCATATCCCCCAAGAAATGGGAGACATTATTCTTTTCATGGAGGTGTCTCTCTTTATGCTCAAGGAACTTCGTGACGAGGTCTATGAGGCGAACATGGATCTGCCCAAGCACGGGCTTGTGATCTTCACGTGGGGCAACGCGTCCGGCCTCGATTGAGAGCGTGGATTGTTCGTCATCAAGCCGTCCGGCGTTGACTATGACAAGCTGTCGCCCGAGTCTCTCGTGGTCTGTGACCTCGACGGTAAGGTCGTTGAGGGAGAGCTCAATCCTTCCAGTGACATGCCCACGCACGCGTATCTCTACCGTGTGTGGGGTGACCGGATTGGTGGCATCGTCCACACACACTCCTCCGCGGCTGTGTCCTGGGCGCAGGCGGGGCGTGACATCCCCTGCTACGGGACCACGCAGGCCGACTATTTCTTCGGCTCCGTCCCGTGCACGAGGGGTCTCACGAAAGAAGAGATAGAGAACGCCTACGAGCTCAACACGGGCAAGGTCATCCAGGAGGGCTTCGAGAAGGGGGAGGGCATCGACCCCGTCTCCCACCCGGGCTGCCTCGTTCGCAATCATGGGCCGTTCAGCTGGGGCAAGGATGCCGCGGCAGCCGTCTACCGCGCCGCCGTCATCGAGGAGATTGCCAAGATGAGCCGCGATACTGAGCTTCTGGCCATGGCTGCCGACAAGCCCGCTGCCGAGTGCCTGGCTCCTCAGTACCTTCTCGACAAGCACTACCATCGCAAGCACGGACCCAACGCTTACTACGGCCAGCCGGGGAAGTAGCCACCGACGCGGGTCCTGGGGCGAGCGTGCTTCTTCCACGCTCTTTGCGTAGGCTCGAACTCGCTGCTAGTGGCGTTGATCTTCCGCCGCATCCAAGCCGTCCGGCATGCGTGTCGGACGGCTTTTTCGTATCTGGCGCCCGCGCTGCCGCGTAAGCGCAAGGTACCCTCCTAGCCTCGTCGAGTGATCAAGGACTCAACGAGCAGATGGAACGAAGACAAGCCCTTGTCCGGCATGCCCTTCTTATCGTTTGCGCCGAGCTCCCGTGATCTTGTCGTGGCCGTAATGACCTGTTTTCCCGTAAAGGTGGTCGGAGCAAGCCTCTTGAACCCGTCGGGCATGTGTCGCTTGAGTTCTGTCTCCACGCGGTGAGCCTCCGCGCTGGGTCTTCCTGTGGTCGGGAAGTGAAGCAAGAGGTAGGCCTCGAACTTCGGGTTGCTTATGGCAAGTCCTCGCCGCTGGTCCTTAGATGCCCATTCGACGGCCTTGCGCATCTGTCCCGGCGTCCATTCGTCGACGTCCATGACGAGCCACTGCTCGTCGTTTCTCTGCAGGTCTCGAGGGCCCCTGCCCTTGGACGTCATCGTCTTGACGAGGCTGGCTGGGTCGGTCTGGCCCTTGTGATGATCGACAATGGAGAGACTTACGTCGCCTGCGTCTCGAATCAAGGCACGTACGGAGTTGAGGCGCAGGTAGTCAAGCTCGGTCTCTCCTTCTGCAACGACCTGAACTATGCGCCTTTGGCGTCTCGTCGCCCGCTTCGGTGGCTTCAGCGCCTCTCTTCTCGCGCCCATCTCATTCACCGCCGATGTCGTCTCGGAACATGGGAACCCCGCCAAACCTTCCGTCGAGGTAGCTCTTGAGCAGGTCGAGATCAGGCCTCAACCCCTCGTATTCGTCGAGCCTGACGAGGGACGACCTGCCCTCCCCGTCACGTTCGGTAATGAACATCTCGTCCCTTCTCAGCACGGACTGGTCCATGAGGAGCAGGTCCTGCGTCGTGAAGAGGAGCTGGCGGTGCGACGTGGGGCCGCAGGTGCGGAGGAATCCGTCTACGAGCTTCGAGGTGAGCATGGAGTGGAGGCAGCGGTCGAGCTCGTCGACGACGTAGACCCTCTTGGAGTCCTCGAAGCCGCCAAGTAGGTCGAACAGCATCGGCATGAGCTCGACGAGACGCCTCGAGCCTGATGACTCGAGAGCAAGGGAGAACGGGACGAGCCTGCCCTCTGAGTTGCGGTGCTTGGTCACAAGTCTCCGCGCCCGAATCCCGCCTTCGTCTCGGTCGATGAAGAACATGTCGCTCGGGTAGTCCCCGGACTGCTCCATCCTCAGAACCATCGATCGCTGTTCGCTGGGGTTATCCGATACCGCCAGGCTTGACAACACCTCCTTGGGGAGCGGGAGGGAGTCGACGTCAACCTCGTCGCCGGAGATGCTATCTATGCCGGTGTCCAGGCTCGACAGGGTTGCCGACGCGAACTCGAGGAAGTTGGGCCTCGTGTAGTAGAGGCCGAGCGAGCGGTTTTGCGAGGAGACCCCGACAAGCGCAAGGGAATCCCTAAACCACGCGTATGCGCCCATGATCTCAGCGACGCTCTGCTGAGCCGCCGCGTTTATGAAGAGCTGGTTTGCCCTCGTCCCTTTTGCGACGAACTCCGTTCGCTCCGGTTCCGAGAATGCACCCTCCCCAAACTCGTAGTTGCCGCCTTCGCGGGAATAGACGAGGATTGGGTCGTGCTTGTCCTTCATGACCCACAGGGACTCCGAGTGCACGTTGTCTCGGGATACGTTCGCGAGGAGCTGGTACACGATTCCGTTGGCGAGGAAGGTCACTTCGAACGACGTGGGCGAGGCCTGCAGCTTGGGGTCAAGCCTGAACGGGGCTACTGGAACAGGCTCTCCTACGCCAACTCCGAGCACGATGAAGTTGCGCAGGAAGTCCAGGGCCTGGAAGAGCGACGTCTTCCCCGACGCATTACCTCCGTAGATTGCCGCCGTGGGCAGCACCTTGAGGGAGCGAAAGCCGTCGACGGACGAGAGGGATGCCCTGCCGCGGCGCTCCCGGGACGCCACGAGGTTGAGCTCTGCCGGGTCCGAGTAGGATTTCCAGTTCTCGACCCTAAAGCCGATTAGCATGCTATCTCCTTAGAACACGTAAAGAGATATTATCACGCTGCTTGTAATAGTTTGCCTATGCACCGGCGCGCCGGATTGCCCGAGCGTCGAAGGGCCCGCCTACACCCCCGTGAGCAGGATGACGTTCAGCACCGTGACCACCGCGCCGATGCCCACGAGCAGCACCCTGAGCCACGGCCCGTTGGCGTAGGCCCCCATCACCTTTGACGAGCTCGTGAGCCAGATCTGCGTGAAGATCGTGATGGGGAGCTGCAGCGACAGCAGCGCCTGGCTCCACACGAGGCCCTGGAACGGGTCGGTCACGAAGAAGATCACCACCACGGCCAGGACGAACGTCCCCATGACGCCCAGGGAGCTGTGGCGGTCGTGGATGTCGTACGGCTCGTTGGCGATGCCCGACGAGATGGTGCCGGCCGCCATGCCCGCCGTCACGGAGCTGGAGAGCCCGGCGAACAGCAACGCCAGCGCGAAGATGACGCGGGCGGCCGGTCCCAGCAAGGGCTCCAGCGTGGCGGCGGCGAGCGACAGGTCGTCGATGACAATCCCCTGCGAGAAGAACGTGCTGGCGGCCAGTATCACCATGGCGCTGTTGATGGCCCAGCCCACGATCATCGAGAACAGCGTGTCGACGAACTCGTGGTCAAGCCGCTCGCGGACGACCTCCTCACCCTGCCCCTCGTAGTGCTGGCTCTGGATCACCTCGGAGTGCAGGAACAGGTTGTGCGGCATCACCACGGCCCCCAGCACGCTCACGATGATGGTGCTTGAGCCGGCGGGCATGGCGGGAACCACCCAGCCCACGGCTGCCGCCGGCCAGTCCACGCGCACCATGGCGATCTCCACGAGGAAGGCCAGGCCGATGAGCGACACGAACCCGATGATGATGCGTTCGATCTTGCCGTAGGAGTTGGTGAGCAGCAGGGCCAGCGCCGCGGCCGCCGTGAGGACACTGCCGATCTTCTCGGGAATCCCAAAGAGCATGTTGAGCGCGATGGCCCCGCCCAGCACCTCGGCCATCATCGTGGCCACGGTTGCGAGCAGGGCGGATCCCAGCACAAGGCGGGCCACCCACGGCCGCAGGTGGTGCGAGCAGCTCTCGGCAAGGCACTCGCCCGTCACGATGCCGAGGTGCGCCACGTTGTGCTGCAGCACGATGAGCATGATGGTCGAAAGCGTGACCACCCAGAGCAGCGTGTAGCCGAAGGTGGAGCCGGCCGCCATGTTGGAGGCCCAGTTGCCCGGGTCGATGAAGCCTACCGTCACGAGCAGGCCGGGGCCGATCCACTTGAAGATGTCGAGGCCGCCGTGGTGGCCCGAGTGGTTGGTGCCGAACAGCTTGCTGTGGACCCGCTCGCGCGGGGTCTGGGCGACCCTGGTGGCCGTCGCGTCGTCAGTCTTGTCCTGTGCCATGCTTCTCCCCTGGACGACTCTTCTCCCCAGCGAGACATGGTAGTGCGCTCACGGGGAGTTAGCTAAGGATAACTTAACGGGACCTTTATGCCGCCCCAACCCGTCACATTTCCTTCCGGATGATTTGACACATTTTCGTGCCGCGTCCCATTCGCGTGTAGCATTATCTTCCGGATGATTTGTCACACTCTGGTCTCCGCGCCTCTCTGACTTGCCCACTCCTTCGCCCCGTGCCCGCTTGGCCGCACCCTCTTCTTGGCCGGACCGCGACCTTGGGGTAGGGTAGGGAGCCTTGCCAGGGGTTCCTGGGAGCGGGAACGAGGGAGGATGCGCATGAGGGTCATCGTCTACACGGACGGGTCGAGCAGGGGAAACCCGGGGCCGGGAGGCTACGGGGCAGTGCTTCGCTACACGGACGCGGCGGGCACGCTTCACGAGCGCGATCTCTCGGCCGGCTATGCGCGCACCACCAACAACCGCATGGAGCTCATGGGCGTGATCGCGGCGCTCGAGTGCCTGCGCCGTCCCTGCGAGGTGGAGGTCCACAGCGACTCGCAGTACGTGGTGAACGCCTTCAACAAGCATTGGGTGAGCGGCTGGCAGCGTCGCGACTGGAAGAACGCCAAGAAGGAGCCGGTCAAGAACCCCGACCTCTGGAAGCGCCTGCTTAAGGCCATGGAGCCGCACGACGTGAGCTTCGTGTGGGTGCGCGGCCACGCCGGTGCCGAGCTCAACGAGCGCTGCGACCACCTGGCCGTCAAGGCCGCCACCGCCCCCAAGGCCACCCTCCTCACCGACGAGGGCTTCACCGACTAACTTGTGCACAGCACGGGGAGCGGCCCGTCCCGGAGGGAGGGGCTAAGGGACTTTGCGAAGCAAAGTGACCCCGACCGAGGGATGGGCCGCTCCCCGTGTTGCGCATCTCGGCGGGCGTCCCTAGTGGGCGTCCTCCACGTTGCAGCGGTCGACGATGGCGGGAAGCTCGCTCGCAAGCTCGCTCATCCGGCCGCTCCAGACGGCCTTGCTGGGCCGCGCGTGTCCCACATATATGGTGCGCATCCCGATGTCGGGCCGCGGGAAGTCGCGCCGGGCGTCGTTTCCCACCATGAGGCATTCCTCCGGGTGCAGGCCCAGGGCGGAGGTGAACTCGGCGTAGTAGCGGGCGCTCGGCTTCAGGCGCGTGGAGTTGCACATGTGGCTCACGCGCTCGAACGGCAGGTCTGAGATGTTGGCCCACTTCATGCGCGTGTGGATGCACGGGCCCGAGAAGCTCGGGTTGGTGGCGAGCGCCGTGCGAAGCCCAAGCTTGCAGACCATCTCCACCGCCTCGCGCCCGCCTGGCATGGGACGGGCCGCCACGATGCCCGAGCCCCGCCTGGGAAGCAGCTCGCGCTCGTAGAAGCGCAGGGCCACGCGTGTGTGTGGCTCGTCGACCGGCACGCCCGTGATGCGGCGGAACTCGCGCGCGTAGACCTGGAAGTTGGTGAGGCCGTCGGCCCGCTTGGGGTCTGCCATCGCAAGGTAGCAGCGACCGAGGGCCGCCGCCAGCACGAGCGGGCTCTCCCCGGATATCTCCGACAGGATCCTCGACATGTCCGCCGCATAGAGCGCCACGAATGCCATGAGGTTGATGTCGAGCAGCGTGTCGTCCATGTCGAACAGGACGGCCTTGATCATGAAGCCTCCTTGCGGGCGGTCGGGCCGCCGCACCGCACGGGACCCCGGGGGACATGCCCCATCGCGAGTCCCCATTCTAGTCCAGCGGCCCGTCAGTCCCCAAAAAGGCGTTTGTAACGACAACGAAAAATCCGTCCACATGGCAGAGTTTATCTTGAAATGTCAAGGGCGAGGAAGGTATCCTATCAAGACGTGCGAGTCCGGACGCTCGCGCACCATATCTGTCGGCCCCCGAGCAATGTAAATCCGAGTTGGTGGCCTCGGGCGAGATCGCGGCCCAGGGACATCGCAGGCGATGCGCATGAGCATCGGGGCCCCGTTTCCGAAAGGGGTCCACCTTTGAGTGAGATTCAGAACTCGTCCGTCTTCTCGCTAGACGACGTGTCCACCGATGAGATGAACAAGCTCATCGACGGCACCATCACCGACTTTGACGAGGGTGACCTGGTTACCGGTACCGTCGTCAAGATCGAGCGCGATGAGGTCCTGCTTGACATCGGATTCAAGTCCGAGGGCGTCATTCCCGTGCGTGAGCTGTCCATCCGCAAGGACGCCAACCCCGCCGACATCGTGAGCCTCGGCGACACGATCGAGGCCCTGGTTCTCCAGAAGGAGGACAAGGACGGTCGCCTCGTGCTCTCCAAGAAGCGCGCCGAGTACGAGCGCGCCTGGAACCGCATCGAGGAGAAGTTCCAGAAGGGCGAGAACGTCGAGGGCGAGGTCATCGAGGTCGTCAAGGGCGGTCTCATCCTCGACATCGGCCTGCGTGGCTTCCTGCCCGCCTCGCTCGTCGACCTTCGTCGCGTCAAGGACCTCAACGCCTACCTCGGCACCCGCATCGAGGCCCGCGTCATCGAGATGGACCGCAACCGCAACAACGTCGTCCTCTCCCGTCGCGTCGTGCTCGAGGAGGCCCGCAAGGCCGAGCGCTCCGAGATCCTCTCGAAGCTCCAGCCGGGCATGCGCCTCAAGGGCACGGTCTCCTCGATCGTCGACTTTGGCGCCTTCGTCGACCTCGGCGGCATCGACGGCCTGATCCACATCTCCGAGCTCTCCTGGAACCACGTCAACCACCCCTCCGAGGTCGTCAAGGTCGGCCAGGAGGTCGAGGTTCAGGTGCTCGACGTCGACCTCAATCGCGAGCGCATCTCCCTCGGTCTCAAGCAGACCACCGAGGATCCCTGGCGCACGCTCGTCAAGAAGTACCCGGTCGACGCCATCGTCGAGGGCACCGTCACGAAGCTCGTGCCGTTTGGCGCCTTCGTCGACCTCGGTGACGGCATCGAGGGCCTGGTCCACATCTCCGAGATGGCCAAGCAGCACGTCGACGCCCCCGCACAGGTCTGCAAGGTGGGCGACAAGGTGCAGGTCAAGGTCATGGAGATCGACCTCGACCGTCGCCGCATCTCCCTGTCCATGAAGGCCGCCGCCGAGACCCTCGGCTTCGAGGTCGCCGTGGCTCCGATGGACAAGCCGGAGGACGAGAAGGCCGAGTAGCCTTATCTTCCAAGCGCTGTGAGGGCCGCCTTCGGGCGGCCCTTTTCGTATCGCGGCGCCGCGGCTCGTCTTCCCTTTGACGGGAGCGATACGCTGTCTGCTCGAAGCTTAAATTCAAACCCTTCAACACGGTGGGTTTATAGGATATAGTATCGTTCTATATACGGAGGAGCCCGCAGGGGCGGTCAGGCGAGAGGAGGTCCGCACGTGAGCGACAAGGACAAGGTGGACGGTCGCATGGGCGGCTCCACCATCAGCACGCATGACTACCTCGCCAACATTCCCGCCGACGCGCTCGACTTCATCGAGGGCCTGCCCCGGGAGATTTCCGATGACGGCGAGCGCAACTGGGCGGCGGAGGCCGACACGCTGCGGCGTGCCGAGGCGGCCGAGCGCGCCGGCTCCGAGGCCTCGTCCGGTTTGGGCGGCCGGCGCCCCGTCATCTGCGTGACCCCGTGCTGGCAGCCGGGGGAGGGCGAGCGCACGAGCTCGAACGAGTACGCCACCGACATGTTCCTCGAGGCCATCGTGGCGGCGGGCGGCATGCCCGTCATCATGCCCATCACGCAGGACGCGGCCCTCATCCGCTCCTACGTGGAGCTGTGCGATGGCTTTGCCCTGCCGGGCGGCGCCGGTCCCGACCCCACGCTCTGGGGCGAGGACCCCTCCGGCGACAAGGCCCTCTCCGACCCACGCGACGCCCTGGAGATCCCGCTCGTCCGGGCCGTGCTCGACGCGGACAAGCCACTGCTTGCCATCTGCCGCGGTGAGCAGCTGCTCAACTTTGTGACGGGCGGTAAGGTCTCCCGCGACCTGCTGGGTCTTCCGTGTCCGCTCGTGGGGCACTGGAAGCACTGGGGCGCCCACTGGGAGCCGGTGCACGAGGTTGTCGTGGAGCCGGGAACGCTGCTTGCCCGCTGCGTCGGTGGTGGGGGCGTCATCAAGGCCAACTCCAACCACCGCCAGTGCGCGCTCACGTCCGGCAAGGGCGTCGTCGTCTCGGGGCGCTCCACCGACGCCGTCATCGAGGCTATCGAGGTGAGCGACGCCCGCTTCTGTCTGGGCGTCCAGTGGCATCCCGAGTACACGTGGACCACGCAGGCCTCCGACGCCTCGCTGTGGCGCAACTTCGTCTTGGCGGCGGCGGGGAAGTGGTGCTGGCGCGCCGGCCTGGGCGAGGGTGCCGCGGTGCCGGCCGGCCCGGTGTGCGTCGCGGGCAGCGACGGGAGCTGCTCGGTCTCTGCGGCCTAGGGCTGCGCTTTCCATTGGGCTTCGCCGTCTGGCGTGGTGGACCTGTCTGTTTGCCTGCGTCGGGCCCCGTTGCCCATCTCGGATTCTGGCGTCTCGTGCGTGAGCTTTCCGTAGGGCATGGGCGCGCGGGGCCGCCTTGCCGTCGGGGCGCTGCCGTCTGGGTAGAATAGCCATTCGTGACGCGATGGCCCGCGTCTGGCGGTCGCGTCGCGCCGTCGGCGGGCACGGATGGAGGCTGGCATGGCCAAGGGTGACTTTCAGCGCAGGATGGAAGAGGCCCAGCGGAGGTTGGGCGCGTGGGCGCTGGGGCGCAACGGCGCCGACGAGGTGAGCTCGGCCTGCACCAACGTGGCCGTCGTGCTCGTCGTGGTCAACCTCATCACGCGAAACTCCGCCTTTGCGATCGCTGCGCTTGCGCTTCTGGCGTACTCGTGGTTCCGCATCTCCTCCAAGGACGTCTCCCGGCGTCGTGCCGAGGTCGCCGAGGCCTCACGCCGCCTTGGCCCCGTGCTGTCCTGGCTCGCGAACCCGATGGCCGCCGCTCGCGAGGCGCGGGGGTACAAGCACCTCACGTGCCCCTCGTGCGGGCAGCGCGTGCGCATCCCGAGGGGAAAGGGCAAGGTGCGCGTCACGTGCCCCAAGTGCCACGCCCGCTTCGACGGGAGGGCCTAGCCCATGCGCACGGTCTTTCTCGCGGGTGGCATCGCCTCCGGCAAGTCGACGGTGGCCCGGCTGCTGGCCAGGCGCGGCGCGTGGCTCTGCGACCTCGACCAGATTGCGCGCGACGTCGTGGCTCCCGGCAGCGAGGTGCTCGATCAGATTGCGGCGGAGTTCGGCGACGACCTGATCGACCCCGAGGCGGGCGAGCTCGACCGGCATGGGCTGGCCGTGCGCGCGTTCGACTCTGCCGCCGACACGCGGCGCCTCGAGCGGATCGAGATGCCTGCCATCAAGGCGCGGCTCACGCAGATTCTCACCAACACGAGCTGCGCGGCGACGGCCCCCGTGGTTGCCGTGGTGGAAGTGCCCCTGCTCGACCGGGTGGAGGACCTCCTGCCCCTTGCCGACGACGTGCTCGTGGTGGTTGCCCCCATGGTGCTGCGTCGCTCCCGCGCGATCGGCCGGGGCATGACGGGTGCCGACTTCGACCGGCGCGTCGCGCAACAGCCGTCGGAGGAGTACCTGCGCTCCCATGCGACCGATGTCATCGACAACTCCGGCAACGCCGAGAGGCTCGAGGCCGCGGTCGACGCCTGGTGGAAGGGCGAGAGGGCACGCGGCTAGCGGGGCGGGGAGCCGCGGGCTGACGGCTGGTACGCTCGCCGTTTGCGATGGCGGAGGGTTTTCTGGATGGGTTTGGGCGGCTTTGCGGGTGTCGCCGGAGGGTTCGTTGTCGTCAAGGTTTACGAACTCATGTACCCGAACATGTGTTAGTATCTTATCGACGACAGGAGCCAGCGCAGGCGCCCGCCGAGGCTTGGCCTCGCGTGCCCAGAGCGACACGTCAGATTCCCCCGGCTGTCCATACCACGCCTGCGAGATCCTCCATACCCTCGGGGGGAAGAGACGAGGTAGCCATGAGCGCCACCCATCTGCCGTTCCGGAGGAGGAGTTAAGCGATGGCCGACAACGCTATGGGAGCTCCCCAGCAGGAGCTCCAGGGACACTATGGCGCGGAGCTCATGCGCTTTGGCGTGGAGGCGTCCGGCGAGCCCCTCAAGGTGGTGAGCCCGTTCAAGCCTGCGGGCGACCAGCCCCAGGCCATCGCCAAGCTCGCGAAGGGCATCGAGGACGGCCTGCGCTACCAGACGCTCATGGGCGTCACGGGCTCGGGCAAGACCTTCACCATGGCCAAGACCATCGAGGCCGTGAACAAGCCCACCCTCATCATGGAGCCCAACAAGACGCTTGCGGCGCAGGTCGCCTCGGAGATGCGCGAGCTCTTCCCCAACAACGCGGTGGTCTACTTCGTCTCGTACTACGACTACTACCAGCCCGAGGCGTACGTGCCGCAGAGCGACACCTACATCGAGAAGGATGCCTCCATCAACGAGGAGGTCGAGAAGCTCCGCCACCAGGCCACCGCGAGCCTGCTCTCCCGCAGGGACGTCATCGTCGTGGCCTCGGTAAGCTGCATCTACGGCATCGGGAGCCCGGAGGACTACGCCGGGCTTGCCCCCAACGTGTCGAAGGACGAGCCGCTCGAGCGCGACGACCTCATACGGGCGCTCATCAACATCCAGTACGACCGCAACGACGTCGACCTTGCCCGCGGGTGCTTCCGCGTACGTGGCGAGCGGGTGGACGTGTTCCCTCCCTATGCCGAGCATCCCCTGCGCATCGAGTTCTTCGGCGACGAGGTCGAGCTCATCGCCGAGATCGACGAGGTCACGGGCGAGCTGCTCCGCGAGTTCGACGCCATTCCCATCTGGCCGGCAAGCCACTACGTCACCGAGCGGCCCAAGATCAACCACGCGCTCGACACCATCAACGCTGAGCTTACCGAGCGCGTGGCGCAGCTCAAGGCCTCGGACAAGCTGCTCGAGGCGCAGCGCCTCCAGCAGCGCACCGCCTACGACCTCGAGATGCTCGAGAACATGGGCTACTGCAACGGCATCGAGAACTACTCGCGCCACCTCGACGGGCGAAAGCCCGGCGAGCCTCCCTACACGCTCGTCGACTACTTTCCCAAGGACATGCTCTGCATCATCGACGAGTCCCACGTGACCGTGCCACAGATTCGCGGCATGCACGAGGGCGACCGCTCGAGGAAGATCACCCTGGTCGAGCATGGCTTTCGCCTGCCGTCCGCCCTTGACAACCGACCACTTCGCTTCGACGAGTTCGAGGCCCGCATCCCGCAGTTCCTCTACGTCTCGGCCACGCCGGGAGACTACGAGGAGCAGGTGAGCCAGCAGGAGGTCGAGCAGATCATTCGCCCCACGGGCCTGCTCGACCCCAAGATCGATGTGCGCCCCGTGCGTGGCCAGATCGATGACCTCACCGAGGAGATTCGCATGCGCGTCAAGCGTCGCGAGCGCGTGCTCGTGACGACGCTCACCAAGCGCATGGCGGAGGACCTCACCGACCATCTGCTCGACGAAGGATTCAAGGTCAACTACATGCACTCCGACACGGCCACCCTCGACCGCATCGACATCATCCGCGACCTGCGCACCGGCAAGATCGACGTGCTCGTGGGCATCAACCTCCTGAGGGAGGGCCTCGACATCCCCGAGGTCTCGCTCGTGGCCATCCTCGACGCGGACAAGGAGGGGTTCCTGCGCAACCGCCGCTCGCTCATTCAGACGATGGGTCGCGCGGCCCGAAACGCCCATGGCGAGGTGGTGATGTATGCCGACGTGGTGACCGACTCGATGCGCATCGCCATCGACGAGACGCGTCGTCGTCGCGCCCTGCAGGAGAAGTTCAACGAGGAGCATGGCATCGTGCCCAAGACGGTCAAGAAGTCCATCGCCGACATCTCGAGCTTCATCGAGCAGGCCGAGAAGACGGTTGACGGCAAGACCCGGGATCGCCACGGTACGGGCAGCCATGGCGCCTTCGAGAGCCTGTCGGCGGATGGGGGAGCCGGGGAGGGGGCGGGCCAGGATGAGGACACGGCGCGTGCCGTGGCCGAGGAGCTCGCGAAGAAGCTGCCGAGGGAGGAACTCACCCGGCTCATGGAGACGCTCGAGAGCGACATGGCGGCGGCGAGCGAGGCCATGGACTTCGAGCGCGCGGCGGCCCTGCGCGACCAGCTCGTCGAGCTGCGCTCGAAGGTGGAGGGCACCACGGAGGACGAGGTCATGGCTCGACTCAAGGCGGGTGCCCGCAAGGGAAGCGCGCACGCGACCCGCAGGAAGTACCGCCCGCGCCGCAAGTAGGCGTGGGGTACCGGGCGTCGGGGCTTTGTCGTCTCACGGTCTCCGCGCGTCGGGGCTTTTCGCGACGGTCATCGCGCGCGTCATGCACGCGGGGACATGCGGGCATCTGCGTTTCCGAACGGTTTCGCCGGGTTGTCCGTCATCGGCAAATCAAGGCTTGCATTGTCCGCAATCCGGTCCACAATATGCAACGGCCGTGAGCGGTAGGTTTTAGGCCGCGAACGGCATATCCAAGGCACGACGACGCGTCCGAGCGGCCTGAGCGGAATGGCTCGCCCGGAGCATAGGCAGACAGGCACGCACGGTAACAGGCTCAGGAGGCATCCAACCATGTTCGAGATGGAAGTCCCGTTCGACCACACTACGAAGACGGTCAGGCTCGAGGACAAGAACTTCGCCGGCACGCTCATCGGTCACCAGAACGAGTTCAAGACTGACAAGACCCAGGAGCAGCTCGTCGAGGACGCACTCGACCACCCCTTTGGCTCTCCCACGCTCGAAGAGCTCTGCGCCGGCAAGAAGGACATCGTCATTATCAGCTCCGACCACACGCGTCCGGTACCCTCCAAGGTGACCATGCCCATCGAGCTGCGCCGGATCCACGCCGCCGCACCTGATGCCCGCGTGCGCATCCTGGTTGCCACAGGCATGCACCGTCCCTCCACGCACGAGGAGCTCGTCAACAAGTATGGCGAGGAGATCGTGGCCAACGAGGAGATCGTCATGCACGTCTCCACGGACGACTCCATGATGGTCAAGGTGGGCACCCTGCCCTCCGGTGGCGAGTGCATCATCAACAAGATTGCCGCCGAGGCCGACCTGCTGCTGGCCGAGGGCTTCATCGAGCCGCACTTCTTCGCGGGCTTCTCCGGCTCGCGCAAGGCCGTCCTGCCCGGCATCGCCTCCTACAAGACGATTATGTACAACCACAACGGCCAGTTCGTCAACGACAAGAACTCGCGCCCGGGCAACCTCTCCCACAACATGATTCACGAGGACATGATGGCCGCCGCCGAGATGGCCGGCCTCAAGTTCATCCTCAACGTGGTGCTCAACGGCAAGCACGAGGTCATCGGCGCCTTCGCCGGTGACATCCACAAGGCCCACGAGGCCGGCTGCGACTTCGTGAAGGAGCTTGCTGGCGTGGACAAGGTCCCGTGCGACATCGCCATCACCACCAACGGCGGCTACCCACTGGACCAGAACATCTATCAGGCCGTTAAGGGCATGACGGCTGCCGAGGCCACGCTCGAGGACGGCGGCGTGATCATCGACATCGCCGGTTGCGCCGACGGTCACGGCGGCGAGGGCCTCTACAAGTCCATCTCCGAGAATGACCCGGCGGAGTTCGAGCGCCAGTGCATCGACACGCCCAAGGACAAGACCCTGCCGGACCAGTGGACCGCGCAGATCTTCGCCCGCATCCTTGCGCACCACCCCGTGATCATGGTCACCGACCTGTGCGACCACGACATGATTCGTGCCATGCACATGATTCCGGTCAACACCGTCGAGGAGGCCCTCGCCAAGGCCTTCGAGCTCAAGGGTGCCGACGCCAAGGTCGCCGTCATCCCTGACGGTCTCGGCGTGGTGGTTCGCTAGGCGCGACGTCCGCCGCGAGTACCCATCGCTACACCACGCAGGCGTGCGCGATTTTGAACATTTTTGCGCACGCCTGCGTTTTTTGTGCCGAGTGGTCTTATACTCACCAATCGGCAAACGGCAGCAATCCATGTGTGGCACACAAATGTGGCCACACGCGAGAGAAAGGTAAGGTCGTGCCGTACAATCTCATTGCCGAGTTTGGCGCAACCGCCCTCATGATCGTCTTCGGTGTCGGCGTGCACTGCGACGAGGTCCTCAAGGGCAGCAAGTACCGTGGCTCGGGTCACATGTTCGCAATCACCACCTGGTCGTTCGGCATCACGGTCTGCCTCTTCATCTTTGGTGGCGCTGTCTGCATGAATCCCGCCATGGCGCTCTGCCAGGCCATCATCGGCCTCATCCCCTGGTCGAGCTTCGTGCCCTACGTCATCGCCGAGATGCTCGGCGGCATCTGCGGCGCCGTCATCGCGTGGCTCCTCTATGCCGACGACTTCAAGGCCTCTGCCGATTCGGTGGACCCGGTGGCCGTGCGCAACATCTTCTCGACCAACCCCACCAACGAGTCCTACGACCTGCCGCGCAACTTTTTCGTCGAGGCCTTCGACACGTTCGTGTTCCTGACGGGCATCCTCTGCATCGCCTCCCGCGCCGGCGACAACGTGCTCATCCTCGCCATCGGCGTGGGCCTGCTCGTGTGGGCCGTGGGCATGGGCCTCGGCGGCGTCACCGGATTCGCCATGAACCAGGCCCGAGACCTGGGCCCGCGCATCGCCTACCAGCTGCTCCCCATCGCCAATAAGACGGACAACAACTGGAAGTACGGCCTGCTCGTGCCGGGCATCGCCCCGTTCTTGGGTGCCGTCGTGTCGGCCCTGTTCGTGACCAATGTGCTGGGCATCGTGTTCTAGGAGCGCATGAGCGCTATAGTCAGCTCTAGCCTTTTGGGGCGCATCCCGTTTGGGGGTGCGCCCCTCCTGTATCGAGAGCCGGCCTGGGCATCGTGGGGCGTCCCGCCCCGGGCCGAACGGATTGGTGGCACCATGGCGACGACCCAGAACATCTGCGACTACGTCGAGGGCCAGCTCGACACCTTCGCGGTGCGCCCGCTCTGCGCGGCGGACAGCCTCGTGCTGTCGTGGTATGCCAACTTCAGGCTCGAGGTGCTGGGTGGCCAGGTCGCGGGCTGGCGCCTCGCTGCCGACGGGCGGCCGGGCGTCCGGCTCCAGGAGACGCTTCGGGCGGAGTGCTTTGACGGTCTCTTCGACTTGTGGGATCCGCCCAGCTGCAGGCGCCTGCTCCAGGCAATGGCGGCAAGCCCGCGCTTTCGCGACATCCGCGTCATCGGCCAGGTGGCCGAGCGCGAGGGTGGAGACACGGCGCACCCCAAGCAGTTCGGCGCCGTGACCCTTATGCTCGACAACGGCGTGAGCTACCTCGCGTTTCGTGGTACGGACGCTACGCTGGCCGGCTGGCGTGAGGACTTTGACATGACCTTCGAGCGCCCCGTCCCCTCGCAGGCGGCCGCCCTGGCCTACCTCGAGGAGGTGGCCGGCCACGTCCGCGGCCCGCTCGTCCTGGGCGGCCACTCCAAGGGTGGCAACCTCGCCGTCTACGCCGCGGCGGAGGCGCCAGAGCTCGTGCAGGGGCGTATCGAGCTCGTGTTCTCGCACGACGGCCCCGGCTTTGACCAGGAGTTCCTCGAGAGCGAGGGGTTCCTGCGCGTGGCCGGGCGCATCGACAAGACGATGCCGCAGTCGTCGGTGGTGGGCATGATGCTCGAGAACCAGGAGGACTACTCGGTGGTGAGGAGCTCCAGTGTGGGGATCTTCCAGCACAACCCCTTCTCCTGGGTGGTGGAGGGCTGCGACTTCGTGGAGGTCGAGGGTCTCTCGGCGGGGGCTCGCCACATGGACTCGGCGCTCAACGCCTGGATATCCGGCCGCACGCCGGAGGAGCGCGACCGGTTCACCAACGAGCTCTTCGACCTGCTGTCGCTTCCTGGCGCCAAGAGCTTCGCCGACCTGCGCGACGGCTGGCAGACGGCACTGCCGGCCATGGCGCAGCGCCTGGGCGACATGGACGCCGAGACCCGTCGCTTCATGCTCGACACCGTGGGCGCGCTCGTGAGGGAGCTGCTCCCGGGCTAGGCCTCGTCTACCGCAACGGCGCCCGGCGAGGCGAGGGACTGGGAGCGGGACGCCTGGACGCTGTCGATGACCGCCTGGGCCACGCGTAGGCCGTCGGTGGCGGCGCTCATGATGCCGCCTGCGTAGCCTGCGCCCTCGCCGCAGGGCCACACGCCGCCCACGCTCACGCTCTGGAGGTCGGTCCCGCGCGTCACGCGCACGGGCGAGCTCGAGCGGCTCTCCACGCCCGTGAGCACGGCCTCCGCATCGTCAAAGCCGTGCAGGTGGTGTGCCATCTGGGGGATGGCCGCCCGCAGCGCCTCGGCCACGGTCTGGGGCAGGCACCCCTCGACCGAGCCCCAGCGCACGCCGCGCGGGTAGGTGGGCGCCACCCTGCCGGCGCCAGAGGAGGGCTGGCCCTTGAGGAAGTCCCCCACGAGCTGCGCCGGTGCCACGTAGGCGCCCCCGCCCAGCTCGAAGGCCGCACGCTCGCAGCTGCGCTGCAGCTCCACGCCGGCAAGCGGGTTGTCGCCGGGAAGGTCCGCGGGCGTCACGTTGGCCAAGAGGCCTGAGTTTGCGTTCGTGCCGCCGCGGTCGGAGAGGCTCATGCCGTTCGTGACCACCCCGCCCGGCTCGCTGGCGGCGGCCACCACAAAGCCGCCGGGGCACATGCAGAACGAGTACGCCGACCTGCCGTTTTCGAGGTGGCTCACGAGCTTGTAGGGGGCGGCGCCCAGTGCGGGGTGGCCCGCCGAGGGGCCGTACTGGGCGCGATCGACGTCGGCCTGGAGGTGCTCGATGCGCACGCCCACCGCGAAGGTCTTGCGCTCCATCGTCACGCCAAGGTGCGCAAGCAGGGAAAACACGTCGCGGGCGGAGTGGCCACAGGCAAGCACCACCTGGTCGGTCGCGACGTGCTCCTCCACGAGAAGGCCGCTGGGCTCCCTATGCTCCAGGCGCACGGCCCTGACGCGGCGCGGCCGTGCGGCAGGGGAGTCCACTGCGCCGCCATCCTCGAGCTCGATGCCCACGAGCCTCGTCCGCACGCGGACCTCGCCGCCAAGCTCGGTGATGCGGCGGCAGAGCGTGTCGACCACGCGCGGCAGCACGTCGCTGCCGATATGGGGCTTTGCGTCCCAGGCGATCTCGGGCTCGGCACCGGCTGCCACGAACGTGTCGAGCACGAGGCGGTGCAGCGGGCTCTTGGTGCCCGTGTTGAGCTTGCCGTCCGAGAAGGTGCCCGCGCCGCCCGCGCCAAACTGGATGTTGCTTTCGGGGTCGAGCTCGCCCGTCTCGTTGAAGCGTTCCACGGCCTTGGTGCGCCGTGCCGCGTCGTCGCCGCGCTCCACGAGCAAGGGCTCGAGCCCGGCCGAGGCCAGAGCGAGCGCGCAGAACAGACCCGCGCAGCCGGCGCCCACCACCACGGGCCTGCGCTCGACGCTTCCCGCGACGCGGGAGGGGAGCATGGGGGTGCTGGGGATGATCGAGCGAATGCCGCGCGCGTCTCGCCTGCGGGCGAGTTTGGCGAGCAGGGCCCGCTCGGCACCCTCGCCGCCGCGCAGCATGGTGCGGACGGTGTAGGTAAGGTGCACGGCGCTCTTCTTGCGCGCGTCCACGGAGCGGCGGCGAAGCTCCACCCCGCCAATGTCGCCGGGGGCCACGTGCAGACGCCTCAGGACCGCACCCCGAACCACGTTGCGCTCCGTCTCGGGCGTCCCGTCGAGCTTCGCGAGGGCGACGTTCAGGTTTGAGATCTCAATCATGTGGCGGTCCTTGTCCTGCGGCCAGCTGCCGCGGCATGTCGTGTGTGCGGCTTCCCATTCTATCGAGTGGGAGGGTAGCGCGTCCCCACGGTGGCAGTGGCTATTCCCGCGCCGCCGCCTCGCCCGCCCGCAGACCGCTCGTCCAGGCCCAGGCCAGGTTGAAGCCACCGCAGGCGCCGTCCATGTCGAGCACCTCGCCGCAGGCGTGTAGGCGCGGCCTGTCCGCAAGCGATAGCGTTGCCGCATCGACGGCCGTCACGTCCACGCCGCCGCGCGTGACCTGCGCGCGCTCGGTCTCGGCCAGGCCCGTCACGCGAAACGGCAGGCTCTTCACGAGCGGGGCCACGCGCCAGGCGAGCCCGCCCATGCCGATGCCGCCGGCAAGGCCGATGAGCTCGGCCGCGATGACGGGGTCGAGGATGCCGTCGAGCGCGGCCGTGTCGCCCGGGCGGCTCGCCACGAGGTGGTCGACCTCCCAGGCGTCCACCTCGGGCGCGAGGTCGAGCTCCACCATGTCGCCGGGCCGGCACACGCGAGAGACGTCGAAGCTCACGATGCCCGAGATGCCGTACGGGCGAAACAACACCTCGCCGGCCTCGCGCAGGATGACGCGGCCCGCGCGCGTGAGGGTGGCCACGCAGTGGGCACGCCTGCCGTCGAGCGCCTCTAGCAGGTGGGGCGCGGGCCCCTTGGCTGCCACGGCGCAGAGCACAGGAGACTCGGCGACGAGCGGAAGGCCCAGCGAGTCCGCGAGCGCGTTCGTGCCGCCACCGCTTGCGAGGACCAACGAGCCACAGCTCAGCGCACGCGTGGCACCGCCACCCTCGATCGGCGTGAGACCCTCGGCGCCTGCTCCCCAGCGCTCGGAGAAGCGCACGTACCAGCGGCCGTGGCGATGCGCGGCGCCCAGCACCTCGCGCGCGGGTGCCAGTGTCACGCCGTCTCGCCAGCAGCGGGCGACCAGCACGTTGCGCACGCTAACGGCCTGGCGGCTCCTCGGGTAGAGCCTCCCGTCCTCCTCCGCCCAGGCAAGGCCACAGTCGCGAAAGAACCCCAGCACGTCCTCGAGCGCCTCGGCCGGCTCGCCCATGACGGCGGCGGCGAGGTCGGGATGGTTATAGCGCTCGGGCTCGAGCGCCACGTTGCAGAAGTTGCAGCGGCCGTTGCCGGTGGCCAGGATGGAGCGCCCGCACGCGAGGTCCCGCTCGAGCACGACGACGCGCGCTCCCGCCTCGCGCGCGGCAATCGCGGCCACGAGCCCTGCCGCCCCTCCGCCGATGACGCAGACGTCGGCATGGCGGGGCAGCTCGAGTCGCGCCGCGTCGGCGAGCAGCCGCTCGCGCTCGCGCGCCCGGGCCTGCCCCTTGCCGGCTCCACCGCGACCCGCGCCGCCTTTGCCCCGCTTGCCGGAACGGCCGCTCGCCACGCTAGTTGCCCTCGGTGGTGTAGGGGCCGTCCTTGGGCGTCATGTCGACGACCTCGCCCGGCTGGTCCGCGGCCGGCGCGACCGAGTCGTTGCCCTTGGCCGCAGCTTCCTCGGCGGCCTTCTTGGCCTTGTAGGCGGCGGCAGCCGCGGCGGCGCGCTGCTCCATCGTGGGCTCGGGGCCCTTGGGCGCCTGCTCGGCGACCTCGAGCTCGGGAAGGTCAAGCGCCAGCGCCACGGCGTCGGGCAGCAGGCCCTTGGGCAGGTCGTCCTCGAAGGTGCCGCGGTCGCAGGCGCGCGCGATCTTGGGGTCGATGGGCAGGGTGCCCAGCACGGGCAGGCCATAGCCCTTCGCGACCTCGTCCAGGTGGCTCTCGCCAAAGACGTGGAGGTGCTCGCCGCACTTGGGGCACACGGCGTAGCTCATGTTCTCGACCAGGCCCAGCACCGGTACCTGCATCTCGGCGGCCATGTTCACGGCCTTGCCCACGATCATGCTCACGAGGTCCTGCGGGCTGGTCACGATGACGACGCCCTCGATGGGCAGGCTCTGGAACACGGTGAGCGCCACGTCGCCCGTTCCGGGGGGCATGTCCACCAGCATGTAGTCGATGTCGCCCCAGGCGCACTCGCCCCAGAACTGACGGATGGCGCTGCCCAGTACGGGCCCGCGCCACAGCACCGGCTGCGTCTCATCCTGCAGCACCAGGTTGGCGCTCATGACCTTGACGCCGTGCTTGGAGACGCACGGGACCAGGTGCTCGTCGATGGCGGTGGCGTGCTGCTTGGCCATGCCGAACATGCGGGGGATGGAGGGGCCGGTGATGTCGGCGTCGAGGATGCCCACGGTCTTGCCCGCGCGGCGAAGCTCGGTGGCGAGGATGCCCGTGACCAGCGACTTTCCCACGCCGCCCTTGCCCGACACCACGCCGATGAGGTGCCTCACGCGCGACAGCCCGTTGAGCTCGAACTGCGGGATGCCGTCTTGCTGCTCTGCCATGTATGTGCTCCCAATCTATCCAGAGACTGGCGGTCTGCTTTGGGTGCCGGCGCCTTTGCGTCGGCAGTCGACCCCTAGAATACCCCAACGATGTAGGCCTCGCGTTTTCTTGGGAGGGGACGGGGCGTCAAACGCGGCGGGATGGGCTACGCCTGAGCCAATATGTGCCTTTCCCGTGGGGCAAGCCGGCTCTCGGGCGAGCCGAATCCCATCTGGCGGCCGGTTTTCGTCCCAGGATTTCAAAACTATCGAGTTTGCTGCAGTCGAATGCTGACATGCAAAGTAGACGGGAAACCGGCAAGCTCGTTACCAGGCAGTTTGTTAACTCAAGTGGTCGCTCTACTTTCCCATGCGCGCTTGAACTGCAGCAAACTCGATAGTTTTGTTTCCAGGTGCCGGCATCACCCAATACAAGCTCCCGATGCGGGGCATCGATGACATCCTTGCCGCACCGGCGCAGCCAAAGGCGTCGCGGAGACGATTGGCGGCACAGTTTCCAGAGCGGCTGGAGTGACCAGAAAAGCCGGCCAGCCTTTGAAGGCCGACCGGCTTTTACCTGCCACTCGCGAGGGACCCAATGTGGTCTAGAGGCCCAGGATCTCCTTGACCTTGGCGACGACCTCGTCGTTCGTGGCGTTGGCGAAGAAGTACTCCTGGAAGCGCTCGGTGCCGAAGGCACCCTTCACGAGGTTGCGGTCGACGTCCTCGAGCACCTGCGTGAACGGCTTGAAGGCCGCGGCGCGCACGTCGTCGAGGATCTTTTTGTTGCGCTGCTCGGGCTCGACGCGCTCGGCCGGGTAGCCGTTGCCGGAGCCGAAGCCGAAGAGCTTCTCGAAGGTGTACTCGAGGTTGAGCTCCTGGCCCCATCCCTGCTTGAGCGCGAATGGCATGGCGACGCAGTTGCCGTCGTTGACCTGGGCAAAGGTGAAGGCATCAAGCGCGTCCTCGACGTGGCCGCACAGCACGCCGGGGAAGCTGTTGCAGGCGAGCATGGCGCCCTCGCCGGTGCCGCAGCCGGTGACCACGTAGTCGGCGGCACCGCCGTTCAGCAGCGTGGCGGCCAGGATGCCGCTCTGGACGTAGGTCAGCGGGTGCGAGCCCTCGGCGGCGTACATGCCGAAGTTGAACACCTGGTGGCCCATCGGGCTGACGACCTTCTTGAGCGCGGCCTCGATCATGCCGTTCTTGGAGTTTTGGCTGTTCTCGTTGATGAGCGCAATCTTCATCGTGCGGTCCTTTCTGGCTGAGTGGTTCGGGCATCGCGGCGCGCCTCGAAGTGAGCGTGGGCGAGGCTCTTTCCGTGCGACTCAGATAGTAAACCGGTTTTTTTCGCAAGGCAAGTCAAGATATGCCTACATATGGGTGTTGGTGGCCAAGATTAACAAAGTCGAACAAATTATCAGGGAGGGGCAGAGGCGACGGGGCCTTCGCAGCCCCCTCAGGCATCCACGAGCTCCCGGACCGGCAAGATGCCGGAGGCGTGCTCGAAAACTGAATCCGTGAGCTGGTGTCTCGGCCGCAGCCTTCCTAGCAGATGACCTTTGTGTAGCGCTCTACCTCGGCTCTCTGCTCTGCCGTGATGCCGTCGTCGGTAACGAGGGCATCGACCTCCCGCAGGCTGCAGTAGCCGTCGCGGTCGCGCTTGCCAATCTTTGAAGAGTCAGCGATGAGGTAGGACTCCCTGGACGCTCCGAACGCAAGCCTCACCGTGTAGCCCGCGGTGGCCGAGTGACCGTAGACGATGCCGTCCATGATGCCGATGGCGCTCTCGAACGCCCTGTCAAATCCGTACGAGGCAATCATGGCGTAGGTCTGGGGGCTGTCGAACATCATGGTGGTGCGGTCGTACTTGCCACCCAGGAGGTGCAGCTCGTAGAGCCCGCTGTCGTACGCCTCCGAGTCGACCACGAGACCAAACACGGAGAGGCTTGCCGTGGTGATGCGCAGGCGCGTGCGGGGCAAGAGGCCCACCATGGTCTCGATGGTCGAGCCGCTGCCGAGGTAGATGGCATCACCCTTCTTGACGAGGCCCGCCGCAAGCCTGGCGACGTGCTCCTTCTCGCTGCGCCTGCCGCCCGGTCGGCTGCGGTGCGTCGCCTCCTCCAGCGGGCCGGCCGCCTTCGAGTCGAAGACGCTGCGCGCCCCACCGTAGACTCGCGCGATCCTGCCCTGCTCGGCCAGCTCGTCAAAGTCGCGGCGTGCCGTCATGTCCGAGACGCCAAGGGCCTTGGCCGCCTCGCGCACGGTGAGGGACCTCCGCTCGTTGCAGAGGGAGATGATTGCGTCCTGTCGCTCCGCCTTCAACACGGAGAACCCCTTTCGGCCGGGGGACTCGAGGACATGTGTCCCGTCCCGTGCCCTTACCTACCGCTTACCCCGAGAAACGCAACGTTCACCGGTTTACTCATGGGTGTGAGACTTGTGATTCTTGACGTTCGATTTGCCGCAAAGTAAAACAAACACCAACAGACAGAAACATATCATAACAAGCAGTCACAAAGTCTCAAGCCTGACACGCATAAGAGATTACGGCAGTTGGGACGCCGTGTATGGCGAGACCGATGAGTGCGAGGAGAAGGGGAGGACCGTTCCCGTGGTCCAGTCAGTTGTGAAATCGCGTGAGGAGGGCCTGGGGCTCACGGCTGCAACCGCAGCCTCCGCAGCGCAGGCAGGTGCCACCGCACCACAGGACGCGCCGTCCGTGGACACCATCCGTGCCAACGCCCCGGCGATCGAGCCGCTTGCGCCGCGTCCGGATGGCAGGGGTGCTTGGGCTGCCGCAGAGCCACTCGCCGCGGCCGAGCTCGAGCGCGGCTTTGCGTGCTGCCTCGCCCAGATTGACGCCAACATGTCGCTCTTTGGCGAGGACTATCCCACGCCTGCCACCAAGGGCAATCGCTATGGCGTCATGGACAACAGTGAGTGGACGAACGGCTTCTGGACCGGCCAGCTCTGGCTGGCCTACGAGCGCACTGGCGAGGCCCGTTATCGCTCCCTGGCCGAGAAGAACGTCGAGAGCTTCCTCGACCGCGTCGAGCGCCGCTTCGAGCTCGACCACCACGACCTCGGCTTTCTCTACGTGCCCTCCTGTGTGGCCGCCTACAGGCTCGCGGGCAGTGAACGTGCGCGCACGGCGGCTCTGCTCGCCGCCGACCAGCTGCTCACGCGCTGGCGCGAGCGCGGCGCGTTCCTCCAGGCCTGGGGCCCCATGGACAGCCGCGAGCACTACCGCCTCATCATCGACTGCCTGCTCAACGTGCCGCTGCTCTACTGGGCCGCGGACGAGACCGGCGATGCCGGCTACGCCGACAAGGCGCGTCGCCACTTCGAGACCACCTGCGCCAACATCATTCGGCCCGACGGCAGCGCCTTCCACACCTTCTATATGGACCCGGAGACGGGCGCGCCTAGCCATGGTGCCACGCGCCAGGGCTACAGCGACGACTCCGCCTGGGCGCGCGGTCAGGCCTGGGGCATCTGCGGCATCCCCCTGAACATCCGCCACACGGGCCTCACGGACTACTTCCCCCATGCGGTCTCGATGCGCAACTACTTCCTGAACCGCCTGCCCAAAGACGACGTCTGCTACTGGGACCTCGTCTTCGGCGAGGGAAGCGACCAGTCGCGCGACTCGAGCGCCGCGGCCATCGCGGCGTGTGGCCTGGACGAGATGGCGCGCCTCGCGTGCTGTCCCGCGGCCGAGGCGGACGTCTGCCGGGGTGCCGAGGCGGCGATCCTGCGCTCGCTCATCGAGAACTACACCGCCCGCTACCACGAGCCCGGCGAGCCCATCCTCTACCACGGCGTCTACAGCTGGCATTCGGGCAAGGGCGTGGACGAGGGCAACGTCTGGGGCGACTACTTCTTCCTGGAGGCGCTCACCCGCGCCGCCGGCACTTGGGATCCCTATTGGTAACTGCGTCGCATGCGGGCCGCACGGGGCCTGCGACAGAATCGCGCCTGCCTCAGACGGGCGAGAAAGGAAGGCAAGACATGGCAGAACCGAACATCGTGATGACTCGCATCGACGAGAGGCTCGTCCATGGCCAGGGCCAGCTCTGGATCAAGGCCCTGGGGGTGAACACCGTCATCGTGGCGGACGACGCGTCGGCGGCCGACCCCATGGCCAGGCGCTCATGAAGACCGTCATCCCCGGCAACATCCACATGCGCTTCTTCACGATCCAGAAGGTCATCGACGTCATCCACAAGGCGGCGCCGGCGCAGACGATCTTCATCATCACCAAGACCCCGGCAGACGCCCTGCGCCTCGTGGCCGGAGGGGTGCCCATCAAGAAGATCAACGTCGGCAACATCCACAACGCCGAGGGCAAGGAGAAGGTCACGCGCTCGATCTTCCTGGGACCCGAGGACAAGGCCGCGATTCTCGAGATGGCCGACAAGTACGGGGTCACGTTCGACACGCAGACGACCCCCTCCGGCGCGGACGGTGCCGCCGAGGCTGACGTCGTCGCTGCGTGCCGTTAGGTAGCTAGCCGGCCCTGGGCCGGAATACGTTCGGCCGGCATGCGTGCCGGCCAAGGGGAAAGGAAGGAAACGTGGACATCCCTGTCTTCCAAGCTGTCCTCATCGGAGTCTGGACGGCGGTGTGCTGGTCGGGCATGCTCCTGGGCATCTACACCAACAGGTGTCTCGTGCTTGCGTTTGGCGTGGGCGTCATCCTGGGTGACATCCCCACGGCGCTTGCCGTGGGAGCCGTGGGCGAGCTCGCGTTCATGGGCTTTGGTGTGGGTGCCGGCGGCACGGTGCCGCCCAACCCCATCGGCCCGGGCATCGTGGGTACGCTTCTGGCCGTCACCACCGAGGGCGTGACGCCCGAGAGCGCCCTTGCCCTCTCCATCCCGTTCGCCGTGGCCATCCAGTTCCTGCAGACGGCCATCTACACAGTGTGCGCGGGCAACCAGGAGGCCGCGAAGCGTGCGCTCCAGAAGGGCAACCTCGGCAAGTATCGCCTCGTCTGCAACCTCACCATCATCCTGTTTGCCGTGTGTGGCTTCGTGCTCGGCCTTCTCGCAGCAACCGCCATGCCCCTGCTCCAGGACTTCGTGGGCGCCATCCCGACCTGGCTCACCAAGGGCCTCTCGGTCGCCGGAGGCATGCTGCCTGCCATTGGCTTCGCGATGATCATGAGCGTGATGCTCACCAAGGAGGTTATCCCGTTCGCGCTGCTCGGCTACATCTGCGCCGGCTACCTCAAGGTGCCGACCGTGGGCATCGCGCTCGTGGGCCTCGTGTTCGCCCTCAAGCACTACTTTGACGTCAAGAAGGCCGAGGAGCTCAAGCCCGCAGCCGCCACGGAGGAGGTCAGCCACGATGACTGGATCTAACGACAGCGTCACCACGGACGCCACCACCACGCAGGCCGGCGAGCCCAAGCTCGTCAAGGGCGACTACGCCAAGGCGATGCTCCGTGCCTGGCTGCTCCAGAACAGCTTCAACTACAGCAACTACCAGGGCAACGGCTACTCCTACCTCATCTATCCCGCGCTTAGGAAGATTCATGGGGACGACCGCGAGACACTCTGCAAGGACCTCGAGCAGAACTGCGAGTTCTACAACACCAACCCCAACCTCATCCCGTTCGTGACGTCGCTGCACCTCGCCATGGCCGACCAGGGTGTGCCCTACAGCGAGATACGTGGCCTCAAGATGGCGCTCATGGGCCCGCTTGCCGGCATCGGTGACTCGCTCTCCCAGTTCTGCATCGCGCCGCTCTACTCGACGGTGTTCTCGTCGCTTGCCACGGCGGGCATGGCGTTCGCGCCGGTGGGCTTCTGGCTCGCCATCAACGCCACGTTGCTGGCCATAAAGACCGTCATGTGCAACCTGGGCCACAAGCTGGGCACCGCGGTCATCGACCGACTCAGCAAGTCCATGGCGCTCATCTCCGAGACGGCCAGCATGGTGGGTGTCACCGTCATCGCGGGCCTTGCGGCCACGTTCGTGAAGATGAAGGTGGGCATCGAGTTTGCCGCCGGAGCCGCCGAGGAGGGCGTGAAGCAGTCCACGGTGAACATCCAGGGCATGCTCGACGGCATTGCCCCGGCGCTCCTGCCGATGCTCTACCTCATGCTCATGTACTACCTCATCAAGAAGCGCGGCTGGAACACCTATCAGCTCGTCATCCTCACTATTGTTGCGGGTGTGGCGCTCTCTGCCGCAGGCATCCTGGTGTAGGCGAGCTTCCCCGTCGGCCTCTCGCGGGCCGGCGGGGTTTTGTCCGCAAAGGCGGATAAGGTCGAGATGCGGTTGGACGACGATTGAGCAGGGAGAGGATGGGAGGCATCCATGCAGGTGGAAGAGGCCAGGAGAAACCTTGGGCGCGCTGCGGAGCGCATGCGGATGGAAGACCTTGCCGGGCGCCTGCGCAGGCGCGGGGTGGCCGGCGTCGTGTCGCGTTCGGACGCCGTGCTGGCGGATACCTATGCGTTCTCGAAGCCGTGGGACATGGAGCGCTGCGCCACGCCGTTCGTGGTGCAGGTGGACGCTGCCACGGGCACCTACGACTGGAACGTCGTCATGAACGACGACCCCGAGTGGTGCTTCATGCTGAACCGCATGGACTACCTCGCCGACCTCACGTGCGCCGCCCTCGCGACGGGCGAGCGGCGTTATGCCGAGAAGGCCGTGTGGCTCATGACGGGCTGGGCTCGCGCCCACGACCCGGTGATGCCTGAGCTCAGCACGCGCGCGCTTGACACGGGCATCCGACTGTTTGCGATGGCGCAGGCGCTTCCCGCCCTCGTGTGGCTCGACGTCATCTCAGATGATGACCTGGCGCTGGTGGTCGCCAGCATCGAGGCACAGGTTGCCTACCTGCCCGGCCAATACATAAACAAGTACGAGACGAGCAACTGGGGCAGCATCCAGACGCTCTCGGTCGTCTCGGCGCTCTGCCTCCTGTGCGACGACCCCGCGGCGCATCCCGGCTGGGGCTGGGCGATGGGGCGCATAGCGTCCCAGATGGCGGCCCAGGTCTATCCCGACGGGGTGGACTGGGAGCTCTCGACGATGTACCACATCGAGGTGCTGCTCTACTCGCTTCGCGGCATCAACGCGCTGCGGTCACGGGGCGTGGCCGTGCCGGGCGTGCTCGACGACACGGCCCGAAGGCTTGCGCGAGCCCTACTTGCCCAGCGCCTGCCCGATGGGACGATCGACGCCGAGGGAGACTCCGATCGATGCCGCATCACCGGCGTGCTTGCGCTCTCGGCTGCCGTGCTGGGGGACGCCTCGCTCAAGGCCGGGGCTCGCTCGGTCGAGCTCGATGCTGCCGACCTCGCGGAATATGGCTGCGAGGCGGAGGATGCGTACCATGCGCTCGCCGTTTCTGGCACCGGCGAGCTGCCGCGGGCGTTCGATGGCGAGGACGGCGGGATCTTCGTGGCCAGGAGCTCGTGGGACGGGGATGCCAACCAGGCGGTCTTTCTCAACGGGCCCCTGGGGAGTGGCCACGGCCATGCCGATAACCTGCAGCTCAGCGCCGTGTGGCACGGGAAGCTCGTCCTTGCCGACTCGGGTCGCTTCACCTATCGCGAGGACTCGACCGACCGGCCGCGCCTCAAGGGCGTCGCGGCCCATAACGCCCCCATGCTCGATGGCGCTTCCGTGAGCGAGCCCAAAGGCAGCTGGGGATATGACGGTTTCTGCTTCCCGCTCAAGACCTACGTGCGCCACGACGGGGACGTTCACTACTGGGAGGGTGCGGTCGTGGGCCACAGCCCCTTGCAGGTGCTCATGCGCCGGGTGGTGTTCATCGAACGGGGGATTTGGCTTGTCTGCGACGAGGCCTGGGCGGACGGCGCGCACGAGCTGGGGGAGCGCTTCCACCTCGATCCGTCGCTTGTGGCCGGGCGGATGGGTGGCGACGGTTCCTCGATCTGTGGCACCGATGGCTGGCAGGCGGCGGGTGGCGACGGCATGGCGGGTGGCTGGGTCGTCGACGTGGACGGGGAGTGGCTCGTGCTCTCCCTCTCCGGGGAGTCGCGCCGCGTGCGCGACACGTGCTCGCCTGACTACAACGTACTGCTCGGGCAGGACGTCGTCGAGGAGAGGACGCGCTTCGAGGGGCGCGGCACGGCGGTTGCGTGCCTGCGGCCGAGCGACGTCACGCTTGAGCCGGTGCCGGTCCTGCGCAACCTGACCGAGCCGGTGGAGGCGGGGCTTGCCCATGCGTGGCGCCTCACGATGCCGACGGGGGAGGCCTACACCGTGGCGATCTTCCACGAGGAGGTGCATGCGGGCGTCAAGGCCTTTTCGCTCGAGGGCATCTCGTTCCATGCGAAGGTCGTCGTGGTGCGCACCGGGGCTGATGGCGCACGCAGGCTGAGCGTGCTCAGGGCGTGAGCGGGCGCGGCGGGGCTGACGGGCTTGGTATCGCTCGCGCCGCTCGCCACAGACCGCCTCTCGTGTCCATTTCCTCCCGCCATCTTGCCGCTCGATGTTGGCCGTCTGTTGAAACGAGGCTCCCATGGGTTTGCACATTCGCGTGATTTCCGACGACGGCGAGGTCAGGGCATCTGGCTCCGGAGACGGGCTGGCCATGTTCGACCTCCGCTACACGGCCTTCGACGAGGGCGACCACATCGTGGTCGAGTCCGACGAGGCCCCCGCCGAGGTCGAGGTGTGCCTCGACCCGTATCTCACGTCGAGCGTCGTCTGGCTGGCCGACGGGCGCATGGACTTTCCCGTGCCGTTTGGGGTCGCGCGCGAGCCCTACGGGCAGCCGGCCTTCGAAGGCGAGACGCATTGGGGCTATGTGCGTCTGCTCGACGCGCGGGAACGTGGCAACTGGAGGAACCTCGCGCTGAACTCGCACGACCTGGAGGGCGTGCGGGGCGTCTTTCCGCACGCGAGCACAAACAGCGGCGCCACCAACGTGCGCTTCCTTGCGCGCAACGCCATCGACGGCGTGTTCCAGTCATGCCACCACGGCAGGTGGCCCTACGAGAGCTGGGGCGTCAATGGGCGCGACGACGCGTGGCTCCAGGTCGACTTTGGGCGGGCGGTCCATGCGTGCGAGCTCGTGCTGTTCCTGCGGGCGGACTTCCCGCACGACGCCTGGTGGGAGCGGGCTCGCGTGACCTGTTCGGATGGCTTCGACGCCGAGGTCCCGCTCGAGCGCACGGGTGCGCCGCAGGCCTTCGACATCGGAGGACGCGACATCGAGTGGCTGCGCCTCTCCGACCTCAGGAAGGCCGACGACCCCTCGCCTTGGCCCGCCCTCTCCCAGCTCATGGTGATGGGGCGCCTGCTGTAGGTGTTGCGCCTGCTGCGGACGCCTCGCTGCGGGTCCGCTCCACGTGGCGCCTCAGACTCTCGGCAGCAAAAAGGGGACAGCACGGAGTTGGACCCGTGCTGTCCCCAGGGAAAGGGCAGGGTTGCGAGAGGGAGGGCTTGCGTTACCTCGGCTGCCTGCCAAGGTAGGCGAGGATGCCGCCGTCGACGTAGATGACCTGGCCATTCACGAAGTTGCTCGCGTCGGAGGCCAGGAACACCGCGGTGCCCATGAGGTCGATCGGCGTGCCCCAGCGCGCGGCCGGCGTCTTGGCGCGGATGAAGGCGTCGAACGGGTGCATGGAGCCGTCCGGCTGCTTCTCGCGCAGCGGGGCGGTCTGCGGCGTGGCGATGTAGCCCGGGCCGATGCCGTTGCACTGGATGTTGTGCTCGCCAAACTCGGAGCAGATGTTGCGGGTCAGCATCTTGAGGCCACCCTTGGCGGCGGCGTAGCCGGCGATGGTCTCGCGGCCAAGCTCGCTCATCATCGAGCAAATGTTGATGATCTTGCCGTGGCCCTTCTCGATCATGCCGGGCAGCACTGCCTTGGAGACGATGAACGGGCCGGTGAGGTCGATGTCGACGACCTGACGGTAGTCGGCGGCGCTCATCTCGAGCATCGGGATGCGCTTGATGATGCCGGCGTTGTTGACCAGGATGTCCGGCGTGGTGCCAAAGTCGCGCTTGATCCCCTCGATGAGGTGGGCGACCTCGTCCTCCTTGGTGACGTCGGCGATGTAGCCCTTGGCCTCGATGCCCTCCTTGGCGTAGTCGGCGAGGCCCTGGTCGACCTTCTCCTGTTTGCGATCGTTGAAGGCGATCTTGGCGCCGGCCTTGGCGAACGCCGTCGCGAGGGCGAAGCCGATGCCGTAGCTGGCACCCGTCACGAGCGCGACCTTGCCGTCGAGGCGGAAGCTGTCCATGCTGAAGACGCTCGGATCTGCATACTTCTCTGCCATGCGAACCTCCTTGTCGGTTTGGGCTGCGCGGCCGTGGGGTCGGCCCGGATGGCCTGCAGGCAATGTAAACCAATTTACAAAGCCAGTATCCTACGAGTAAACCGGTTTGTCAAGAAGAACCGTCGGCAATCTGAAACGTCACATCTGGCGGAGGAGATGGGATGGCTGGGAGGGAGAGCGTGGTGGCAGGCGGGCGTCTGCGCCAGCCGGGCGGCCCGGCCCGGCGGGCATCCCCTCCTCGCCCTACCGGCCCTCGCGGATCGCCTGGGCAAGCTCGGCCGAGGTTGCCACGATGTGGGTGGCACCGGCCTCTTCGAGCTGCTCCGCGCTCCTGAAGCCCCAGCTCACGCTGATGCAGGGCATCTCGGCGTTGGCCGCGGTCTGGACGTCGACCTCCGAGTCGCCCACGTAGACGGCGTGCCCGGCCCGCGCGTCGGCCTGGGCCTCGGCGCCCATCTCGGCCAGGGCCGCGTCCACCATGTCGCGCGCGGGCTTTCTCGCGATGCCCTCGCGCACGCCCAACACGGCGTCGAACGCGCCGGGAAAGTAGATGTCCATGAGGTCCTGCACGGCGTAGTCGCTCTTGTTGGACACCACGGCCACGCGGCGTCCCTCTCCGCGCAGGGCGCCCACGAGCTCTACCATGCCGGTGTAGGCGTGCGTGTGGTCGTTGCAGTGCGCGGCGTACCAGCGGTTGAACTCGGCAAAGACGGCGTCGACCACGGCGGGGGAGGATTCCTCGGGCACGCCGCGCTCGCAGAGGCGGCGGATGCCGTTGCCCACGAAGGCGCGGGCCTCCTCGAACGTGCGGGTGGGCAGGCCCTCGGACTCCAGCGCGTGGTTGAGCGTGAGGTGCAGGTCCTCGATGGTGTCGAGCAGCGTTCCGTCGAGGTCGAAGACGATGGTGGAGAAGCCTCTCATGCGCGGTCCCTTCGCGTGGTGTGGTGCGGGCGTTCGTGTGCGGGCGTTCGTGTGCGGGCGTTCGTGCTCTCGTTCTCGCCGGACATCGTAGCGCGCGGATGTGGGGGAGGCGCACGGGTGGCTGGGATCGCGGGGGTTGGGCTTGCTCACGGTTGGCGTGCCAGTTCGTGCTCTTGCGGGCGCACGTGCCCGCGCGCACAAGACCGATTCCATAGACCTTAGACCTCGTGGCTTCCGGCTGAACTTGTGGCTGCGTGTGTCCCGTGCGCCGGACAACGCAGATATGCAGGACGCTGTATCCCGCGTGCTCGAGAGCTCCCACCCGCCATCAAAATGTGACAAATCATCCGGAAGGAAATGTGACGCGCTGGTTACGGGAGCGGGCGGCTTCGGGGCGGCTGCTATAGTGGGGAGCCGTATGCAGACGAGCGTAAGGAGGCATCCTTGGCAGGAAAGCCTGACCTACCAGATCTCAAGGCCCTACACGACCAACGCAAGGCCGACCGCGACAACATCCGCGCCGCCGTCCGCGGCGTGATCCGCGCGGCCCGCGAGGAGTCGAGGAGCCGCGCCGCCGCCCAGGCGGAGGCGGCCAAGACTTTCGCCGGCGTGAAGCTGCCCGAGAGCCTCCGCGACAACATGGAGCTGTTCCTGCGCCTGCTGCGCGAGGTCCTCTCCGAGTACGGCCCCGAGCTGCGCACCACCTTCGACGAGCTGCTCGCAGACCTCATCGCCGCCGACGAGCGCGGCGTGGTGAGCGCCACTGGCGCCAGCGAGGAGGACGAGAGCTTCCGCCGTGCCTACGAGCTCATCCACGGGCTCGACGTGGAGCGGCAGACGATGGTGACGCGTGCCCTCACCGCTTACTTCCACCTCGCCAACCTCTCCGAGGAGAACTTCCGCGTCGAGACTCTCCACAACCGCGAGCGCGAGGTCTCCCTCGACTCCGACGTGGACGAGTCCAACGCGCTTGCCGTCGCCTACCAGCGGCTCATTGACGAGGCCGGCCCCGACCGCGCCGCCGAGCTGCTCGAGCGCCTCGAGTTCCACCCCGTCTTCACCGCGCACCCCACCGAGGCCCGCAGGAAGGCCGTCGAGGGCAAGATCCGCCGCATCTCCCGCCTGCTCGAGGAGCGCCCGCGCCTGGGCGGCTCCGACCTCGCGGAGAACGAGCGCCACATGCTGCAGGAGATCGATGCCCTGCTGCGCACGAGCCCCATTGCGCTCAAGAAGCCCACGCCCGTCGAGGAGGCCGACACCATCGTCGACATCTTCGACAACACGCTGTTCGACATGGTTCCCCAGGTCTACCGCCGCTTCGACGACTGGGTGCTGGGCGAGGACGCCGGTCGCGTGCCGCCCGCCTGCCCGGCCTTCTTCCGCCCCGGCTCCTGGATCGGCTCCGACCGCGACGGCAACCCCAACGTCACGGCCAAGGTGAGCCGCGCCGTTGCCGAGAAGTTCTTCACCCACATGGTGGAGACGCTCGCCGACAAGTGCTATCGCGTGGGCCGCAACCTCACGCTTGACAACGACCACACCCGGCCGTCCGCCGAGCTCGTCAACCTGTGGAACCACCAGGTCGAGATGAGCGAGAAGCTCACGGGCCGCGCCGAGCTCATCAGCGAGTCCGAGCCGCACCGCGCCGTGATGCTCGTCATGGCCGACCGCCTGCGCGCCACCGTCCTGCGCAATGCCGACACGAGGTACCGCTCCTCCGACGACTTCCTCGCCGACCTGCGCGTCGTCCAGCGCTCGCTTGCCGAGGGCGGCGCCCCGCGTGCCGCCTACGGCCCCGTCCAGACGCTCATCTGGCAGACGGAGTCGTTCGGCTTCCACATGGTGGAGATGGAGTTCCGTCAGCACTCGCTCGTGCACAGCCGTGCGCTGGCCGACATCCACGAGCACGGCCGCAACGGCGAGCGCGGTGCCCTGCAGCCGATGACGCGCGAGGTGCTCGACACCTTCCGCGCGCTCGGCTCCATTCAGAAGCGCTACGGCATCAAGATGGCGCGCCGCTACATCATCTCGTTCACCAAGAGCGCCCAGAACGTGGCCGACGTCTACGAGCTCTCCCGCCTTGCCTTCGCGCACCCCGAGGACGTGCCCACCATCGACGTCATCCCGCTGTTCGAGCAGCTCGAGGACCTCGAGAACTGCGTCGACGTACTCAACGACATGCTCGAGCTCCCCGACGTCCAGCGTCGTCTCGCCGAGACGGGCCGCAAGATGGAGGTCATGCTCGGCTACTCCGACTCCTCCAAGGACGCCGGCCCCACCACGGCCACGCTCGCGCTGCACGCCGCCCAGGAGCGCATCGCCCAGTGGGCCGAGAAGAACGATATCGACCTCGTGCTCATGCACGGCCGCGGCGGTGCCGTGGGCCGTGGTGGCGGCCCGGCCAACCGCGCGGTTCTGGCCCAGCCCAAGGGCTCGGTCAACTGCTTCTTCAAGGTCACCGAGCAAGGCGAGATCATCTTCGCCCGCTACGGCAACCCGGTGCTGGCCCAGCGCCACGTGGAGTCGGTCGCCGGTGCCACGCTGCTGCAGAGCGCTCCCTCGGTGGAGAAGACCAACACCGAGATGACGCACAAGTACGCAGGCATGGCCTCCAAGCTCTACGACGCGAGCCACGAGCGCTTCCTCGACCTCATCCACTCCGAGGACTTCGCCCCCTGGTTCTCCACGGTCACGCCGCTCACCGAGGTTGGCCTGCTGCCCATCGGCAGCCGCCCGGCCAAGCGCGGCCTGGGTGCCAAGTCGCTTGACGACCTGCGCACCATCCCGTGGGTGTTCAGCTGGAGCCAGGCACGCATCAACCTGGCCGCGTGGTACGGCCTGGGCACCGCCTGCGAGAGGCTGGGCGACCTCGAGCTGCTGCGGAGCGCCTACAAGGAGTGGCCGCTGTTCTCGACGTTCATCGACAACATCGAGATGAGCATCGCCAAGACCGACGGCCGCATCGCGCAGCGCTACCTGGCGCTGGGCGACCGCGATGACCTCTCCAAGAAGGTCCTCGACGAGATGGCGCTCACCCGCAAGTGGACGCTGGCCATCGTGGGCGACGAGTGGCCGCTGCAGCACCGCCACGTGCTGGGGCAGGCGATTCGCGTGCGCAACCCGTACGTGGACGCGCTCTCGATCTCGCAGGTGCGCGCGCTCACGGCGCTGCGCGAGAAGCAGGAGGAGATGTCGCAGGAGGAGCGCGAGCTGTACATAAAGCTCATCCTCTCCACCGTCGCCGGAGTCTCCGCTGGCCTGCAGAACACGGGCTGATGGCGGACCTGCCCGTACGTGTGGCGCGCGTGCGCTGACGCTTGGGGCGAGTGGCTTTGGCCGCTCGCCCCTTTTGCGTTGCTGGTGGGTTGGCGGTGCCACGCGCTTCTTTCTCGTGTGCCCGGCTTCCTGGTGCCCGCCCAAAAGCGCGATGCGCCCTCTGGCAAACGCTGGTTACGAGGGGCCGGCCCAGCCTTATCCAAAAGACGTTTCTGAAAAGGGTTTCGCCCCGACTCCCCCTCCAAAAGACGTTTCTGAAAAAGCTATTGCCCTGGCTCCCTGCAGAAGACGCTTCTGAAAATGGTTATGCACGAGATTCCTTTTTCAGAAGCGTCTTTTGTAGGCAGGACTGGGTTGACGGCCGGGCCGGCAATCGGGCTGGCGACCGGGGGAGAGGATGGGCTGGCGGCCGGGTTCCCGCTGCAAGGGGTGCCGCTGGCGGCCGTCGGACGAGAAAAAGGGCCGCCAGCATGTGCTGACGGCCCTGAGCGGCGTCTCTTTGAGTAGCGGCTACGCTTGAGCGCCCAAGACGCGACCGGACGTCGCGCGATTCCGCTACTTGATCGTGATGACCTTGCCCGCGCCATAGCCGGCGTTGCGCACGACGCGTTTGAGGTCGTCGTCGGACTCGGCCTGCTTGGCGAGGACGTGGGCGACGCCGTCCTTCAGGCTCACCTTGGCGAAGAGGCCGTCCTCGGCGTTGAAGGCGTTGGTGACCTTGCTCGCACAGTTGTCGCAGCTCATGCCCGTGACCTCGACGTCATAGGCGTGGTCGTAGTGGGACTCGTCGCGGTCCTTCGGGCCCTTGACCTGCACGACGCCGTCGATGTCGCCACAGCAGTCGCCGTGGCCACCGCGGATGATGTAACGACGCACGGCCAGAGCCGCCGCGACGACGACGATGGCGACGATGACGATGTTCGCAATCATGATGCCAACCTCTTTCTTTGGGTGCCCCCCAGGCTCCTCAGTTCGTACTGGCTAACTTATGTGGTGATTCTACCCCTTGCGGCAGCGGTCAGAACCGACTTCCCCTATCCCCCCGAGGGAGGGGGGGGGTGAAATGGCACCGGGACTTCGACTTTCTCTGTCGGGCGCTTGGTGGTTTCCCGCGGTTTTTCCACACGGGTCAGGTGCCGGGCGACTCTCGTGATTGCGACTGAATCGTTCAGGTGCCAGGGGCCTCTTGCAGCTTTTCTCGAATCGGGCGGGTGTTGGGATACCCCTTGTACCTGCTGCGTGGTTTGCCGGCACGGATGTGCACGGGTCTCGGGTGCGGTTGCGAGGGTCTGTCAAGGCCCATCAAGGGAGGTGAGTTCCTGGGCCGTCTGCCGCCAGCACGCGATCTACGTGAGAAGCCGCCGAATCCGTTTTCGCACTTTTGAGTTGTGAACGAATTATGAGCCCCAATTGGGGCGCTCGCGTCGCAAACATCAAGTAACCTACTCGGATGCCCTCGAGATTGCC
>NZ_CAAKOQ010000058.1:0-54332 GCF_901212675.1 Olsenella uli | reverse complement strand
AACCGTTCACAACTCAAAAGTGCGAAGACGACATTCGGGATTTCCCCGGTAGATGGCCTGCGTGCCGCCTACGCTCGCTGCTCGTAGGTGACGAACTCGAACGGGATGCCCCCGGGGGTCACGAGCGGCCTGCCCTCGCCGTCGCGGTCGCGGCGCTCGAGGACGCGCCACGCGGGGTCGTCGGCAAGGTTGGGAAAGAAGGTGTCCGCGGGCCGCACGCAGTGGTTGTGCGTCACCACGGCGCGGGAGCACAGGGGCACGAGCTCGCGATAGACCTGCCCGCCGCCGATGACCCACACCTCGTCGTCTCCCGAGACGAGCCCATGTGCCTCGTCGAGGCTGGGCGCAACCTCGACGCCATCCCGCGCAAACGAGCGGTCGTGCGTCACCACCACGTTGCGGCGGTTCTTGAGCGGCCGCCCGCCCGGGAAGCTCTCAAGCGTGCGACGGCCCATGAGCACCGTGTGGCCCGTGGTCTCGGCCACGAAGTGGCGCATGTCGGCGTGGTTCTCGACCAACATGCCGCCGTCTCTGCCGATGCCCCAGTCGTCGCAGGCGGCGACGATGGCGAACAGGTTGGGGAGGGGCTTGGTGGTCATGGGACTCCTTGGGTGGGGGCGTGGGTTGCGGCGGGCTCGGCTCGGGCAGTCGCAGGCCAGGCTGGCGGTTGGCAAGGGTGACTGCCGCCTTGGATGGGGCGCGGGTTGCCCGGCTGGAAGGCGGGCACTTCGCAAGAAAGGATAGACGATGCGCCCCAAGCTGGTCAACCCACCCTTTCGGCGATGCCGCCGGCCTCGACTTGCCCGAGAACCTCCTTGCTCCAGAACGTCGCCATGCTCTCCGGCCCACGTGGGGCCTCGACCCGGTTGGTCGGCCATAGGCCTCTCCTCCTTCATGCCCGAGAACCTCCTCGCCCCGGCCGGCCACACCCTCGGCCCATCCCGTCCAGCTACGACCGCGCCTGCGGCCCCTCCGCTTCGACCGCGCCCGCAGCCCCCTCGCCCGGCCCCAGAAACCATCCCGATTTCTTGTCCGGTAAGGCGGGTACAGTGGGTTCAAAGAAGACGAGGGAAGCCCGGCGATGGCCCCGGCCTCGTGCCTGCCATCGGCCTCGGCTCCCGGATATGGAGGAGCCATGTCAGACAAGGTCAACCGCCGCGCGCCCGAGCTTCGCGAGGGCCTCTCGCCTAAGGTGGCCGCCGCCGTGCTGGACCAGCGCGCCAACGGGCACCTCAGCCCCTATGCCACGCCCAACGCCGCCGCCATCCGCCGGCTCGACACCGAGCGTGACCGCGACACCGCCTGGCGCCCGGCCTTCGTGCGCGACTCCGAGAAGATCATCCACCTGCCGGCCTACAACCGCCTCGCCGGCAAGACGCAGGTCTTCTCCCTGCGCGCCAACGACGACATCTCGCGCCGCGGCCTCCACGTGCAGCTCGTGAGTCGCGTGGCGAGGGACATCGGCCTCTCGCTCGGGCTCAACCTCGACCTCATCGAGGCCATCGCCCTTGGCCACGACATCGGCCACACGCCCTTCGGCCATGCCGGCGAGCGCTTCCTGAACGACGTGTTCCACGAGCGCACGGGCCGCTGGTTCTTCCACAACGTGCAGAGCGTGCGCGTGCTCGACGTGCTCTACGGCCGCAACCTCGCCCTGCAGACGCTCGACGGCGTGATCTGCCACAACGGCGAGTGCGAGCGTCGGGTGTTCGAGACAAGTGGCCTCGCCAGCTTCGACGAGTTCGACGGCATCGTGGGCCGCTGCTGGGACAAGGGAGACGTGGCCATCGGGCACCTGCGTCCCATGACGCTCGAGGGCTGTGTCGTGCGCGTCTCGGACATCATCGCCTACGTGGGCAAGGACCGCCAGGACGCCATCCTCGCCGGCCTCGTGAGCCCGGACGCGTTCGACGACGGGCTGGGCGGCGCCTACAACTCCTGGGCGCTCGGCGCCTTCATCTCGGACGTGGTGGAGCACAGCTTCGGGCGCGATCGCGTCGAGATGAGTGAGGCGGCCTTCGCGGAGATGCGCCGCGCCAAGCACGAGAACTACGAGAAGATCTACCACGCAAGCGAGATGAACGGTGAGCTTGCGGGCGAGGTGGCCGAGCTCTTCCGCCGCGTCTACGAGCGCATGCTGGCAGACCTCGAGGCGGGCGACGAGTCCAGCCCGATCTTCCGCCACCACATCGTGGACGTCGAGCGCGCGCTTGGCTACTACGAGCGCACGTACGACTGGCAGAACGACCTCGACCTCACCGTGGTGGACTACATCTCGTCCATGACCGACGACTACTTCGTGGCGCTGGCCCAGAGCCTCTTCCCCGAGTCCACGGGCGTCTTCCGCCGCGGGGGTACTTCTGCTAAGAGGGGCGGGTGCGCCATGTTTTGCTGCGGGGCCGGGAACAACGATGCCTCTGCATGCGCTCGCAAAGATTGGATATCCGCGTATATACTATGAGTCAAAGCGGGCGGTATTTTCGAGCCATAGTGGACGGCGTTCGAGGGAAGGCGTGGCATATGATGCAGACGACGCTCTCCAAGTGGGGCAACAGCAAGGGGGTTAGGGTTCCCGCCGACGCGGTGAGTGCTTTGGGGCTGACCGTGGGGGCCCATGCGTCCGTAGAGGTCGATCCCGCGAGGTCCGCCATCGTCCTCACGTTCAATCAGCCGCGGCGTCGCTACTCTCGCAGCGCAAAGCTCACGTTGGAGGAGTTTGCGGCAGGCTGGACGGGCTGCAAGGTGGGCGGGGAGCCCACGTCCTCCGACCTTGGCTCTGAGGTGGTCGAGTGATTCTCGAGCAGGGCGACATCATCGAGGCGAGCTTTGACCCCACGTTGGGCCATGAGCCGCGCAAGCGTCGCCCCGCGCTCGTCGTTTCAGTCGGGCTCTTCAACAATGTTCTCTCAAGTCTCACTGTGGTGTGTCCCATCACATCGACGGTGAACGGCCATCCCCTGCATGTCGAGATTGCCGAGGGCAATGTGGTGAGTGGCTGCGTCTGCCTCGAGCAGCTGAGGGCAATTGACGCTGAGCGCAGGGGCGCCGTCAAGCTCGATGGCCAGCTTGATGAGGCGACGATGTCCCGCGTCCTTGACGGTATGGGCGCCATTTTCGAGATTTAGCGAGGCCATGGATACCCTCTTCACAGAAGTCGAGCGCTTCAAGCGCAACATGAACGCGCCTCTGGCAGTGCGGATGCGGCCGCAGACGCTGGCCGAGTACGTGGGCCAGGAGCAGGCGGTGGGCCCGGACTCGTGGCTGCGTCGCGCCATCGAGCACGACGTGCTCTCGAGCGTCATCCTCTACGGCCCGGCCGGTACGGGCAAGACCACGCTCGCGCGCATCATCGCCAACACCACGCACGCGGAGTTCGTGGAGGTTTCGGCCATCACGGGCACCGTCAAGGACCTGCGCCGCGAGATCGACGCCGCGGAGAGCCGGCTCATGACGCGCGGTGCGCGCACCATCCTCTTCGTGGACGAGATCCACCGCTTCAGCCGCTCGCAGCAAGACGCGCTGCTCCATGCCGTGGAGGACCGCATCGTCATCCTCATCGGTGCCACCACCGAGAACCCCTACTTCGAGGTTAACTCGGCGCTTATCAGCCGCTCGCGCGTGGTGGAGCTGGAGCCGCTCGACGACGTCTCGGTGGCCGAGCTCGTGCGCCGCGCCGTGCGCGACGAGCACGGCCTCGCCGGCGCCTTCACCCTGGACGACGACGCCCTGGCAGAGATCGTGCAGCTTGCCGGCGGCGACGCCCGCTCCGCGCTCACCACGCTGGAGCTCGCGAGCCAGATGGCGCTGCCGGTGGGCGAGGGTGCCCAGCGGCCCACGCCGGCGGCGCCGCTTCCCATCACGCGCGACAACGTCCTCGAGGCGAACCCCCGCCACGGCCTGCCCTACGACAAGTCGGGCGACATGCACTACGACATCATCTCGGCCTTCATCAAGTCGATGCGCGGCAGCGACCCGGACGCCGCCGTCTACTGGCTCGCCCGCATGATCGACGCGGGCGAGGACCCCAAGTTCATCGCACGGCGCATCCTCATCTGCGCCTCGGAGGACATCGGCAACGCCGACCCGCAGGCCATCCTCGTGGCCGAGGCGGCGTTCAAGGCGGCCGAGGTCATCGGCTACCCCGAGTGCCGCATCAACCTGGCGCAGGCGGCCGAGTACCTGGCGCTCGCGCCCAAGTCCAACGCCGCGGAGGCCTCCATCGACGCAGCGCTCGCCGAGGTGCGCAAGGGCCCGCGCAGGGACGTCCCCAACCACCTGCGCGACCGCCACCGTCCCGGCTCTGACTCCTACGGCCCCTACCTCTATCCGCACGACTACCCGGCCGGGTGGGTGCCGCAGCGGTACCTGCCCGACGGGCTCGAGCGCGGTGCCTTCTGGAAGGCGAGCCCGCGCGGCTGGGAGGCCTGGCGCGTCGAGGTGGTGGGCGCCGAGCGCTCCGGAGCCCCCGGTGCCTTACCCGTGCCCGACCCCGGGGAGGGCGCGGCGAGCGCCCACGAGGGGTCCCAGCCAGACGTGGATGGGTAGAATAGGCCCACATGCAAGCGCTTCTCGCACGTTTCGTAGGTTAACGAGGCCCGCAAGGCGGGGCCGCCCGTGACAAGACGTCTGAAAGACAGCTGTCACAAGGAGGAGGAAAACGATGGAACCGTTGACGATTGCCCTCATCGTGCTGGTCGTGGCTGGCATCTGGGCCGTGGTCGAGCTCGCGCTCGTGCTGCGTCGCACGCGCCAGAGCGTGGCCGAGCTCACCGACTCGGTGAACGACACGATCGGCGAGGTGCGTCCGGTCATCGCCAAGCTCGACGGCGCCGTCGACGAGCTGGGGCCCGCCACCAAGCAGGTCGAGCCCATCCTCGAGAAGGCCTCCACCACGGTCGACCTCGTGAACGTTGACCTCGTCCGCCTCGAGGGCATCCTCTCCGACGTCAACACCGTGACCGGCACGGGCGCGCGCGCCTCCGCAGCCGTCTCGGGCGCGGCCGACGCCGTGGCCTCGGGCGTCGCCGGGGTTGCCGCGAAGGTCGCCGGCAAGGTCTCGGGCGTGGCCTCAGCCAAGATCGCCGGCGGCGACAAGGAGCCGGCGCACCTCGAGGCGCCCGCCGAGCAGGGCGAGCCGCGCGAGGGTGACCCAGTGGTCGAGCGGGTGACGGGCGACGCCGGCTACTTCACCTACCCCACCACGGGCGCGGTCGCCGACGACACGGCAGACACGCCCGCGCCCGCCGACGCGGGCACGACCGATGGCAACGAGCAGTAGGAGGGAAGGCATGGCAGACCAGAATATGCAGACAGTCGAGCTGAGCGTTCCCGCCGAGCCCAGCTACGCGCGCTCGGTGCGCATGCTCGCGGCCAACCTCGCCGTCCTCGCGGGCCTCTCCGTCGAGGACGTGGAGGACGTGCGCATGGCGGCCGAGGAGGGCTTCGTGTGGTGCTGCGCCACCAGGCCCGACGCCTGCCTCGTGCGCTTTGGCGTGGAGGACGGCTCGCTCAGGCTGGAGTTCTCGCTTGGCCAGGCCGAGCTTGCCGCGGACGACCGGACGTCGACCTACGCCGAGCTCATCCTCACGGCCGTGTGCGACGAGTGCGTGACCGACCGCGAGGCGGGCCTCCTCAGGCTCAGGAAGAGCGCGGGTGCCCTTGATGCCTAAGAGCGACAGACAAGACGCACACCCCGCCGAGGCCCAGGGCGCTCCCGCCCCGGTCCCCGCGGCCAAGGGTCCGGCACCTGCGGACCAGACCACCCAGACCCCGGCCGAGCAGGCCTCGGGCACCGCGACTGCCGCCGCCCCGACCCGCGACGCCGCCGCCGAGGCCCGCGCCGCCGCCCGTGCGGCAGCCCGTGCCACGCGCGACCTCCCGGCCACGCCCAAGGGCAAGCTCGCCTGGGACAAGGCCCGCACGCGCGAGCTCTTCTCGCTCTACAAGGACAAGGGCGACGAGGCCGCGCGCGACGAGCTCATCATGAGCCACCTCAACCTCGTGCGCTTCCTCGCCAGCAAGTTCAAGAACAGGGGAGAGCCGCTCGACGACCTCATCCAGGTGGGCACGATCGGCCTCATCAAGGCCATCGACCGCTTCGACCCGTCCCGCGGCCTCGAGTTCACCACCTACGCCACGCCCACCATCCTGGGCGAGATCAAGCGCCACTTCCGCGACAAGGGCTGGTCCATCCGCGTGCCGAGGCGTCTGCAGGAGCTCTCGGCCAAGGTCAACCAGGCCACCGACGACCTCACCAAGGAGCTCCAGCGCTCGCCCTCGACCGAGGAGGTCGCCGCCAAGCTGGGCGTCTCGGTGGACGAGGTGCTCGAGGCCATGGAGTCGTCGGGCGCCTACAGCTCGGTGCCGCTCGAGGCCGGCAGCTCCGACGAGGAGGACGCCCCCGCCATCATCGACCGCTACGCGAGCGTCGACGAGAACCTTGCCGCCTCCGACGACCGTATGATCATCGAGGACACCATCCGCGACTTTTCGCCGCGCGAGCGCGAGGTCATCCGCATGCGCTTCGTTGAGGGCCTCACGCAGGTCGAGATCGCCAAGCGTCTCAGCGTCTCCCAGGTGCAGGTGAGTCGCCTCCTGCGTCGCACGCTCAAGAAGGTCCAGGACAAGATCGACCCCGAGGGGCTCATGTCATGAGCGGGCAGGCCGGCAGGCACGACTACGAACGGGCGCGCCTGGTGGCCGTCCGTGCCTGGGCTGTCGTGGGCTGCGTGGCCGTCTTCGTGATCTGCGTGCGCGCGCTCGGCATGGTGGGCGCCGCGCTCGAGAGCGTGCTCGTCGGCGCCATCGTGGGCTTTATCATGAGCGCCATCACCAACCGCCTCGAGCGCCTCGGCGTGGGACGGGCACTCGGGGCGCTCGTCTCGCTCGCCGTCGTGGTGGCGGTGGGGGCGGGCGTCCTTCTGTGGCTGCTCCCGTTCTTCTTCGACCAGCTCGTGCAGCTGCTGGGCCGCATCCCCGGCTACCTGGGGCAGCTCCAGTCCATGGTGAAGGGGCTCGTTGACTCCTACGGCGGCGGTGGCTCGTCGCAGATCCAGGCCTCTGCGCAGGGCCTCGTCGAGGGACTCTCCAGCGTAGGCAGCCGCATGGCGGGAGACCTCGCCTCCCTGCTCTCCGGCGGCATCATCCCCAACATCATGGGCTTCGCCAACGGTGTCGTGATGTTCTTCCTCGGCCTCGTCATGGCCTACTGGTTCGCCAAGGACTACCCGGTCATCTTCCGCGAGCTCGGCGTCATCGTGGGCCCGCGCCACGCCGACGACCTCGCGCTTCTGCTCACGGTGCTCAGTCGCTCGATGGGCGGCTACATGAGCGGCGTGGTGGTGACCTCGGTGGTGAACGGCGTGCTCATCTTCGTGTGCCTCACGGTGGTGCGCCACCCCTACGCGGGCCTCATGGCCATCCTCACGTCCATCCTGCACTTCATCCCCGTCGTGGGCCCCATGTGCTCGGCGGCGCTCGCCACGCTCATCGCGCTGTTCACGAGCCCGGTCATGGCGCTCTGGACGCTCGTGCTCTGCGTCGTGGCCCAGAACGTGACCGACAATCTCGTGAGCCCACTCGTCATGCGCTCGGCCGTGCGCATCCACCCCGCCATGAGCCTCATCGGGATCACGGTGGGCGCGAGCCTGGGCGGTGCCCTGGGCATGGCGTTCGCCATCCCGCTCACGGCGGCCGTCAAGGGCGTGTTCATCTACTACTTCGAGAGCCGCACCGGCCGCCAGCTCGTGAGCTTCGATGGGGCGTTCTTTCGGGGCACGCCCTACCACCACGCCGATGGCACGCCGGCACCCTCCGTCGACGCGGTCGACGACGAGCGGTTCCCGGCGAGCACGCGCCTCATCGCGGCAGACGAGGTGCGTGACGTGGCGCCGGACGCCAAGCCCGAGTCCCGGCACGAGCCGCTTGCCAGGCGCGTGCGGGAGCGGCTGGGCCACAGGCGGGGCAAATAGGCGGTGCGGGTGCCTCGCGAGTCTCGAGAGAGTGGATTTCCGGAGGGGTCCGCACGCCCGACAGGTCCTTGAGGGCCCCGGGGCGGCCTACAGGTCCTCGAGCCTGCCGTGGCGCTCGTAGCGGGTGAGCCTGGCGATGCGGTTCTCGCTGTCCACGAATACCACGCGCGGCTTGGAGGAGCGCGCCTCCACCTCGTCCATCTGGGCATAGCACATGATGATGACCTTGTCGCCCACGTCCACGAGGTGTGCGGCGGCGCCGTTCAGGCAGATGATGCCGCTGTCGGCCTCGCCCGAGATCACGTAGGTCTCCAGGCGGGTGCCGCGCTCGACGTCGGCTACCTGGACGCGCTCGTACTCATGGATGCCCGCGGCGTCCATGAGGGTCTGGTCGATGGTGATCGAGCCCACGTAGTCGACCTCGGCCTGGGTGACCGTGGCGCGGTGGATCTTGCCCTTGAGCATCGTGAGAAGCATGGCTTCGGCTCCTTGTCGTGTGTGGGCCGCCTGCGGTTGCCCGCCGGCGGCATATCGTGCGGGCCGCCCGGATGCGGCCCCTCAGCTGTCTTCGCGTCCGGATGGGTCCGCCTGGTCGCGGCCCCGCCGTGCCACCTGCCTCACCGCGTCGGTGAGCAGGCGATAGATTTCGCGGTCGCTTCCCTCGAGCACGTCGAGGTGCCTGGCGATGGTGCCCTCGTCGCCGCGGGCGGCGGGCCCGGTGAGCGCGCGGGCGACGCCGTCTCGGGCGACGTGGCGCGCGTTGCCCTCGAAGAGCGGGGCGAGCGCGGCCTCGGCCTGCCCGGTGGGCCAGCCGGCGCGCTCGAGCTCCGCCGCGGCGCGCGCGTAGAGGCCCGCCACGAGGTTAGAGGCCATGACCGCGGCCGCGTGGTAGCGTGCCTTCTCCTCCGAGCGCACGCGTCCGCACCTGGCGCCCCGCGCGGCCAGGAGGCGCTCCATTAGGGCGCAGGCCCCCTCGTCGCCCTCGAGCGAGAACCAGGTGTGGGCGAGCTCCTGCCAGCATCCGAAGCGCGAGCTCACGGCATAGAGCGGGTGGACCGAGCAGGCCCGTGCCCCGAGCCCGTGCGCCCCCGTGAGCACGCTCGCGGGAAGCGCTCCGGAGCAGTGCGCCACGACCTTGCCCGCAAGCGAGAGCTCGCCTGCCCGCGCCGCGTCGGCGACTCGCTCCCAGGCCGGGGCGATCTGTGCGTCGGGGGTGGTGACGACGAGGACGTCCGCGGCACATGCCGCGTCGGCGGCGGAGCCAAACGCCACGCCGCCCGCGAACTCGGCCGCCTCGAGCGCGTGTTCGGGCGTCCTGCTGAAGAAGCCGACCACCTCGCAGGGGGCAGGGTCGGAGGCGGGGGAGCCCACGGGCGCCCCCGAGCGTGTGGCCGCGCCGCGCCCGGGGGCGCCCGTGGGCTGGCCCCCCTCTGCCGAGCCCACGTCCCCGGCGCGAGCGCCGGCAAGGAAGCGGGCGAGCGAGCAGCCCACCTTGCCGGCGCCGACGAAGGCGACCCTGAGCGGGTGCGCGTCCTGTCGCGTCTCGCCCACGCTAGGCCGCAGGGTCGAAGACGAAGTTGTCGATGAGGCGGGTCTTGCCCACGTAGACGGCGATGGCGCAGAGCACGGGGCGCCTCTCGATGCGCTTGACCTGCACGATGTCGTCGAGGTCGACCATCTTCACGTAGTCGATGCGGGCCAGTGGCTCTGCCTCGATGATCTCGCGCATGCGCGAAAGCACGGGCTCGGCCTCGCGCTCGCCCTCCTCCACCATCCTCTGGCCGGCGAAGATGGCGCGCGACAGGCACAGGGCCGCGGTGCGCTCCTCGGCGGAGAGGTAGGTGTTACGCGAGCTCTTGGCCAGCCCGTCGGCCTCGCGCACGATGGGGCAGCCCACGACCTTCACGTCAAAGTCGAGGTCGCGCACCATGCGACGGATGACGGAGAGCTGCTGGGCGTCCTTCTGACCGAAGTAGGCGCGGTCGGGCGTGACGATGTTGAAGAGCTTGGAGACCACGGTGCAGACGCCGCGGAAGTGGATGGGACGCGAGAGGCCGCAGAGCTCGTGGGTGAGGGCGTCCATGTTCACGTAGGTGCAGGCGTTCGGCGCGTACATCTCGGAGGGGTCCGGGTGGAACACGAGCGCCGCGCCCGCCTCCTCACACAGGGCGCAGTCACGCCCGAAGTCGCGCGGGTAGCTCTCGAGGTCCTCGCCCGCGCCGAACTGCGTGGGGTTCACGAAGTCCGACACCACCACGCGGTCGTTCTCGGACGCCGCGCGCACGATGAGGCTCTTGTGCCCCTCGTGCAGGTATCCCATCGTGGGGACGAGCCCCACCGTGAGGCCCTCGCGCCTCCACGCCTTGACCTGGGCACGTACCTCGGCCTTCGTCGTTGCCGTCTGCATGGCTAGCCCTCCCTGATCTCGTCCATGACGGACGCATCGATCTTGAACCCGTTCTCCGCCGCGGGGAAGCTCCCGTCCTCGACCGCGGCCGCATAGTCGTGATAGGCGTCGCGGATGACCTGTCCCACCTGGGCGAAGTTGCGGACGAACCTGGGCTTGAAGCCGCCGGTGGTCATGCCGAGGAGGTCCTGGCACACGAGGACCTGGCCGTCGCAGTCGGCGCCGGCGCCGATGCCGATCGTGAGGCAGGAGGTGAGGCGCTCGGTCACATAGGCGGCGAGATCGCTCGGCACGCACTCGAGCACGACGGCGAAGGCGCCCGCGCGCTCGACGGCGAGCGCGTCGTCGACGAGGCGACGGGCCGCCTCGACGGTCTTGCCCTGAACCTTGAAGCCGCCGAAGGCGTTGGAGGACTGCGGGGTCATGCCGATGTGACCCACGACGGGGATGCCGGCGTTCACGATGGCACGAATCTGCGCCTCGACGCGGGTGCCGCCCTCGAGCTTCACCGCCTGGCAGCGGCCCTCCTTCATGAGGCGCGTGGCGCTTGAGAGGGCCTGCTCGGGCGAGGCCTGGTACGTTCCGAAGGGGAGGTCTCCCACGACGAAGGTGTCGTGGGTCGCCCGCGTCACCGCGCGGGTGTGGTGGACCATGTCGTCAAGGGTCACCGGGATGGTGTCCTCGTAGCCGAGCATGGTCATGCCCAGCGAGTCGCCCACGAGGATCATGTCGATGCCCGACTCCTCCACCAAAGTCGCCATGGTGTAGTCGTAGCTGGTGACCATGGTCACCCTGTGGCCCTCGCCGACCTTCTTGGCCAGCGAGAGCACCGTGTTGCGTGCCATATGCGTCCTTTCATCCCGCCCGTCTCATTACGGGTCGGTTCTGGGAAATGCGGCATCATTCTACGCGCGGCGGCCGCCCGCGCCACGAGAAAACGCCGGCTCCACATCGGGGGCCCGAACCCCGGGTGCGGCCCGGCCAGGCGCAGCGCGCGGTGGCCCGCAAAAAATGCCAGCATCTGCCTATCAATTTGGGTGCCCGACGCCTTCTCGCCGGGCGCGGCATGCGCGAGCGCTATAATTTCGAAGCTTGTTCAGGAGCGTGCCCGGACATGCGCCGGGCTGCGCCGCAGAGAGCCGTCACTAGACCCGAGTCGCAGGGGAGACCTATGAGCGCCGCTGACTTTCCGTCCATGACCACCGCCGAGATCCGCTCGGCGTTCCTCGACTTCTTCGAGGGGCGCGGGCTCAAGCTCTTCCCCAGCTCCAGCCTCGTGCCCGACGACCCGTCGCTTCTGCTCGCCAACGCCGGCATGAACCAGTTCAAGCAGTACTACCAGGGCAAGAAGACGATGGAGTCCATCGGCGCCTGCAGCTGCCAGAAGTGCGTGCGCACCAACGACATCGACGCCATCGGCCTTGACGGCCGCCATCTCTCGTTCTTCGAGATGCTCGGCGACTTCTCCTTTGGCGGCGTCTCCAAGCAGCAGGCCTGCACCTGGGCCTTCGAGCTCATCACCAAGGTCTTCAAGCTCCCCGTCGAGCGCCTCTACTTCACCGTCTTCACCGACGATGACGAGACCCACGACGTGTGGCGCTCGCTCGGTGTGGCCGAGGACCACATCAGCCGCCTCGGCGAGGACGACAACTTCTGGGCGGCTGGCCCCACCGGCCCGTGCGGCCCCTGCTCCGAGATCTACTACGACCAGGGCGAGGAGTTCGGCTGCGGCAAGCCCACGTGCGCCCCGGGCTGCGACTGTGACCGCTACCTCGAGTTCTGGAACCTCGTGTTCACGCAGTTCGACCGCCAGGAGGACGGCTCCATGCCGGAGCTGCCACACCGCAACCTCGACACGGGCATGGGCCTCGAGCGCATGGCCGCCATCATGCAGCACGCGAGCTCCAACTACGACGGCGACCTCATGCAGGGCCTCATCTCGCTGGGCGAGAGGATAAGCGGCAAGAAGTATGGCCGCACCAGCTACGAGGGCCCGAGCGTGAGCCTGCGCATCATCGCCGACGCCGCCCGCGCGGTCGACTTCCTCATCGCCGACGGCGTGCTGCCCGGCAACGAGGGCCGCGGCTACGTGCTGCGCCGCCTGCTGCGCCGCGCGGTCTTCCACGGACGGCTGCTCGGCATCGACAAGCCCTTCCTCAACCAGTTCATCGACGAGGTCAACCGCCTCATGGGCGACGCCTACCCCGAGCTCCTCGAGAAGGTCGCCCTGGTCAAGGGCATCGTGTCCGCCGAGGAGGAGCGCTTCGGCGCCACGCTCGAGACCGGTCGCAGCTACCTCGACGACGCCCTGGCCTCGCTCGAGGCGGGCGCGGTGCTCGACGGCGAGCGCGCCTTCACGCTGCACGACACCTACGGCTTCCCCATCGACCTCACGGTCGAGATCGCGGGCGCGGCGGGCCACGAGGTCGACATGGCGGGCTTCGAGCGCTGCATGGACGAGCAGAAGAGCCGTGCGCGCGCCGCTGCCGAGGGTGACGCCTGGGGCAGCTTCAACGACGTGTGGGTGGCCCTCTCCGACAAGCTGGCCGCCACCGAGTTCTGCGGCTACGACGAGAACGCCGTCGACGACGCTCACGTGCTCGCCATCGTCCGCGACGGCGAGTCGGTCGAGCGCGCCGAGGTCGGCGAGGAGGTCGACGTCGTGCTCGACCGCACGCCGTTCTACGCCGAGATGGGCGGCCAGGTGGGCGACACCGGCACCATCGCCAACGGCGACGTCTCCCTCGAGGTGAGCGACACCAAGGCCAAGAACGGCCTCTACGCCCACCACGCCACCGTCGCCAAGGGTGCCCTCTCGGTGGGCGACGTGGTCGTCGCCGCCATCGACGCGCACCGCCGCGAGCTCATCCGCAGGAACCACACGGCCACGCACCTGCTTGACGCCGCGCTCAAGGAGGTCCTGGGCGACCACGTGCAGCAGGCTGGGTCGCTGCTCGATGACGAGCGCCTGCGCTTCGACTTCACGCACTTCGAGGCCCTCACGGCCGAGCAGCTCGACGAGGTCGAGGACATCGTGAACGTCGAGATCTTCGCGGCCAAGCCGGTCGTGACGGCCGTCATGGGCATCGACGAGGCCAAGGCCTCCGGCGCCGTGGCCCTCTTTGGCGAGAAGTACGGCGACGTCGTGCGCGTGGTCTCCTGCGGCACCGAGGACAAGCCCTTCAGCCGCGAGCTCTGCGGTGGCACGCACGCCCACAACACCGCCGAGCTGGGCCTCTTCAAGATCGTGTCCGAGTCCTCCACGGGCTCCAACGTGCGCCGCATCGAGGCCGTGACGAGCCTGGGCGCCCTCGCCTGGCTCGACGAGCGCCTGGGTGCGCTCGACGCGGTGGCCACCGAGCTCAAGTGCCGTCCGGAGGACAGCGCCGAGCGCATCGCCAACCTCAAGGCCGAGCAGCGCGAGACCGAGCAGAAGCTCAAGGCCGCCCTCACCGGCGGCGCTGCCGGCGGCGTGGCCGACGCCATTGACTCCGCGATCGACCTCGGCGGCTACAAGGCCGTCGTCGCCCGCCTCGACGGCATGGAGGCCGCAGACCTCCGCAGCGTCTGGGACACCATCCGCGACAAGGTCGCCGGTCCGGTGGCCTGCGTGCTCGCCACGGCCACACCCGAGGGCAAGGTGGCGATGCTCGCCGCCGGCACCGACGAGGCCGTGAAGGCCGGCTTCAAGGCCGGAGATGTCGTGCGTGCCGCCGCTGGCCACGTGGGCGGCAAGGGCGGTGGCCGTCCCAACATGGCCCAGGCCGGCGGCAAGGACGCCTCCGGCATCGACGCCGCACTGGCCGCCGCGCGCGACCTGCTCGCCTAGGCGCCGCGGGTGAGGGCCCTTGCGCTCGACATAGGGAGCGTTCGCGTGGGCGTGGCCGTGAGCGACGCCTCCGGTCGCGTGGCCAGCCCCGTCAAGGTGCTGCCCGCGGCCGAGGTGCTGGGCCACGCCCGCACCTTCCGGCGCATCCTCGAGGACTACGAGCCCGACGTGCTCGTGTGCGGGCGCCCGCAGACGCTCGCGGGCGAGGACGGCCCCCAGGCCGAGCGGCTCATGGGGCAGGCGCGCCAGATCGCCGCCGACTGCGGTCTTCCCCTGGAGTTCGCCGACGAGCGACTCTCCAGCGCCGAGGCCAAGCGTATCCTTCGTGAGGAGGGCCTGCGGGAGCGCGACATGCGCGGCAAGGTCGACATGGTCGCCGCGTCGCTCTTCCTGCAGGCATGGCTCGACGCGCGCGCAAGCGACGCGACTGGCGAGGGGGAGGGCACGGCATGAGCGACGCACCACGTCATGGGAGGGGCTCGCACTTCTCCGCCCGCCATGCCGCCCAGCCTGGTGTCCCCCCGCGGGTCTCGCCGTCTGCCGGCGCACGTCCGGCTGCCCCGCGGGGTGCTATGCCCCGGGTCGGCTCGCCCAGAGGCGCCGCGAAGGCCGCCGCCCAGGCTCCCCGTCGCTCGCACGCGAGGGACGCCGTCTCCATGCAGAGCCTCGCCACCCCGCGCACCCGTGCCCAGCGCGTCCAGGCCTCGCGCGGCGGCCACTCCAGCAAGGGGCCCATCCTGGGGGCCATCGTCGGCGTGGCCATCCTCGCCGTGCTGGCCGTCCTCCTCCTTCCGCGCCTGCTTACGGGCACCGCCTCCGACCAGGCAAGCCTGCCCAACCAGGGCATCCAGGTGGAGGTCTCCATCGCAGATGGCTCGGGTGCCAACGCCATCGCGAGCGCGCTCAAGAGCGCGGGGCTCATCGCCAACACGTCAGACTTCGTGACCGAGGTGCAGAAGCAGCGCGTCGAGTCGGCGCTCAAGAGCGGCGCGTACGTCTTCACCGTGGGCCAGAGCATCGACGACATCATCGACCAGCTCGAGAGCGGGCCCAACTCCACGGCAGGCAAGCTCACCGTCCCCGAGGGGCTCACCGTGACCCAGACGGCCGCGCTTGTCGAGCAGGCGCTGGGAATCTCCGCCACCGACTTCGAGGCGCAGGCCAAGGCGTCCAACTACGTGCGGGACTACCCCTTCCTGTCGGGCGCCCAGAACGACTCGCTCGAGGGGTTCCTCTTCCCCAAGACCTACGACTTCTCCTCCATGGGCAGCGCCACGGCCGACGACGTCATCCGCGCCATGCTCAACCAGTACGCCTCCGACGTCTCCTCGCTTGACCTCGCCGGTGCCGAGCAGACCATCAAGGACCGCTACGGCATCGACATGAGCGACTACGACCTGCTCACGCTGGCCTCCATCGTGGAGCGCGAGGCCGTCACCGACGGGCAGCGCCCCAAGGTGGCGAGCACCTTCTACAATCGCCTCAAGGCCGGCATGATGCTGCAGAGTGACGCCACGATGGGCTACGTCACCGGCGGAAACGTCACGGCCGATGACCTCAAGAAGGAGAGCCCTTACAACACCTACCTCAACCGGGGACTCACGCCCACGCCCATCTGCTCGCCGTCGCTGGCCTCTATCAAGGCCGTCATGGACCCCGCCGACACCGACTACCTCTACTTCTACATCACGCAGAGCGACGAGTGGTTCTCGGCGACCTACGACGAGCACCTCCAGGCGATCGAGCAGAACCGCTGATGGGGCTCATCACGCCGACGCGCCGCGAGCGCGCCATAACCGACATCTCCGTCGCGTCGCTCGAGGCCGCGGGCGTGCGCTGCGTGCTGCTCGACCGCGACAACACGGTGGTGCCGCGCGACACCGGCGAGGCCCCCGCCGAGGTGCTCGCCTGGCTCGACGCCGTGCGCGCGGCTGGCATCTCGACCTGCATGGTCTCGAACAACTTCCACTCACGCGAGGTTGAGGCGTCGGCGGCGGCGCTTGGCTGCGAGGTGGTGCACCACGCCATGAAGCCGGCGCCCTTTGCCGTGCGGCGCGCCCTCGCGCTCATGGGCGTGTCGGCGGGCGAGGCCGTGCTCGTGGGCGACCAGGTGTTCACCGATGTCATGGCCGGTAACCTCGCCGGCGTGCGTACCGTGCTGGTGGAGCCGCAGAGTACCGCCGACCTCTGGTACACGCACATCTTCCGGGTGGTGGAGCGCCTCATCGGCGCCAGGTAGGCTTCGGGCAGGGGCGCGACGCCTCTCGGCTGCGGGGGCCGTTTCCCGGGTTGTCGAGGCGCCGTGCGCTGCGGCGGAAGGGTGGTGTCGGCGTTGCTGTTGCTCGTGGCCCTCGCGGCGTCGCTCCTCGCGTCGGTGAGTGACGCCCGAAGCCGCATCATCCCCAACGGGTCGTGCCTGTGCGTTGCCTGCGCGGGGCTTGCCCTGCAGGCCCTGCGCGCGTGGATGCCTGCCGCCGTGGCCGCGCTTCCCGTCGAGGCGACGCTCGCGTCGTCGCTCCCGGCTCCCGTGTCGTGCGTCATTGCCGGCGCATGCGCGCTCGTGGTGGGTGGCGCGGGCGAGCTGCTCGTGCGACGCATGTTTGGCAGGCCGGGCGTGGGCATGGGAGACGTGAAGCTCTGCGCCGCCTGGGCGTGCTGGCTTGGCTGGCTCGCTCTGCCGGCAATCTGCGCCGCCTGCCTTGCGGGTGCCATGGTCGCCCTCGTGCGCGGGCAGCGCGCCTTTGCGATGGGACCCTGGCTCACGGCCGCGTTTGCGCTTGCCTGCGTCGCTCCCGCCTTGTTTGGCCTGTTGAGGATGTCTCCATAGTCCGTGTCAAGTGGAAGGCCGGTTCCCCTCGCCGCGCTCCGTCCGCCCGCCCTGACGGCTGCGCTCCTCCTGCCCGCCGGGACGGGCTGCGCTCCTCCTGCCCGCCCTGACGGGCTGCGCTCGAGGGTACCGGTTTCCCCAGTTACGAGGACGATTCTCGCATCGTAACTGGGGAAACCGGTACCTTCGATGAAGGGGCTGGCAGCAGATGCGGGGCAATCCGAACTGTAATGGGCACTCGGCCGCCCACATCCGAATCGTTCGGGACGCCAAGGCGCGGTCTGCCGCCCATCTCACCCGAAATGCCGCCCGCCGCCGGCTGACTGTCGACCCCCGGCAGGGTGCACCTTGTTAGAATCGTTAGGATGTGAGCGGGCTGCCCGGCAGGCCGCGGCGCCCGCCGCGATTCGATGACGTTTGGAGGTGGTCCCATGGGCAGGCACAGAGGTCGCTCTCGCCATACGGCGGGCCCGGGCGCGCAGGCGCAGGGGCCAGCTCGCAGCTCGCAGGGGGCGCCGCACGGCTCGGCCGACCCTGTCGAGCATAAGGGGGCCGGGCCCAGGGCCGCCGAGTTCTCGCGCCAGGCGCACGCGCACCCGCGCCACCACCAGTCCGGCACCCATTCGGCGCCGCCCAGGGCCACGACCTCGACCCGGCCCGGCGGCGTCCCGCATGGAACCGGCTCACGCACGCCCGCGCCGCAGCGCCAGGCCACGGCGCCGACCAAGCCTGCGAGCATCCTCACGGGCCGTCGCGGCTGCGACCACGTCTTCTTCATCGGCTTTCTCGGCGCGGGCAAGACCACGGTGGCGCGCAACCTCGGCAACATGTTCCATAGGAGCTTCGTCGACGTGGACCGCATGGTCGAGCGCGAGCTGCACGCCAGCGTGGCCCGCATCTTCGCCACCCAGGGCGAGCAGGCCTTTCGCGATGCCGAGACCCAGGCGTTGCGTGGCCTTGCCGAGCGCCGCAGCCTGCTCGTGAGCTGCGGCGGCGGCATCATCGAGCGGCCCGAGAACGCGCGCATCATGCACGAGCTGGGCAAGGTGGTCTACCTCGACGGCACGCTCGAGGACTCGCTGCGCCAGATCAGGCGGCCCGACAAGCGTCCCGACCTGGGGGACCGCGAGCATGCGCGCGCCCTCTACGCGCATCGCCGGCCGCTCTACGAGCAGGCGTGCGACTATCGCGTGAGCATTTCCGGAAAGACGTTCGAGGAGGTCGCCTACGAGGTGGGCGGCCTGCTCTGGGAGAGGGGACTGTTGTGAGCGAGGAGACGACCGAGGCCGCGACCGTGGACGAGACGAAGGCCGTGGCCCCTGCGCCCGACGTGCCGCCCGTGGTGGTCCGCCGCCAGTCGCTCGCGACCCGCATGGGCGTCTGCGACATGCGCGTGGGCGTGGGCGCCACCGCGCAGCTTGGCGAGGCGCTGCGCGGCGTGGTGGGAAAGCCGCGCCGCGTGCTCGTCGCCCACAGCGCGGACGTACCCGCGGACGTGGTGGAGGAGGTCCGCCGCTCGCTCATCGACACGGGGTTCGAGTTCCACCAGCTCGAGCTTGCGGGCGGTCGCGCCTCCCGGAACCTCGACGAGGCCACACGCGTCTTCGAGGCCCTCGCCAGCCACAGCATCACGGCCGATGACGCGATTGTCGCCGTGGGCGACGCCGGCCTCATCTCCACGCTCGTCTTCGTGGCGTCCACGTGGTGCGCGGGTACGGTGCTCGCCGCGGTCCCCACGACGCTCGACGGCATGGTCGACGTCACGGTGACGCCGCGCGCGCTCGACGTCTCGGCCGCGTCCGAGATGCTCCTTGCCAAGGGCGTCGTGCGCCTCGCCGTGTGCGACCCGGCCAACCTGCCCGACGCGCCCGACGACCCCGGCACGCTCATGGGCCGTGCCGTGCTGGTGGCCGGTGCCGTGACGGCGGGGGAGACCACCTTCTCCGAGCTCGCGGTGCGCGCCGACGGCATCGTGGCCCAAGACGCCGACACCCTCGTCGACGAGGTGCTCGACATCACGAAGAGCCGTTGCCGCGTGGCCTCGTCCACGGCGCTCGCGGTTCGCCAGGGGCTCCTCTTGGGCATGGGCTTCGCGCGCGCCATCGGCCGCTGCCTCGACGCGGCCGGCTCGCAGGACACGCCCGGCGAGGGCCGTCTGCTTGCGGAGGGCCTGCGCATCGCGGCGCGCCTCGCCGTGGCGCACCAGGAGAAGGACGCCGAGGCCCTGCTCGACCTCGTGTTTGCCCAGGACGCCCTGCTCGAGAGGTTCGGCCTCGCCGAGGTGCCCTGCGACCTCGACGCCGACGACGTGCTCGCGGCCCTGCGCGCCGAGGAGCTCTCGCGCTCCAACCGCTTCATGCTCGCCCTGCCCCTCGACTTCGGCCGCGTCCGCCTCACCAACGTCCCCGACGACCTCCTCTACCAGCACCTCAAGGCCTGGTGCAAGGCCCGCCGCAAGCTCAAGCGCCACCAATCGCCAACCGCCTAACCCCCCCCCAACCCGCTTCGAGAAGCCCGGCGCCCCTTCCGCGAGCCGCGCCCGCCAGCCCTCCTCCGCCCGGAGCGCCTCGCTTCCGCACCAAGGCAACCCCGTTAGCGGTTGTGGCGTGGGGTGCTTAAAGGGGACTTTTCCGCAGGCGCGCAGCGTCCAGGCAGTCCCCGTGCAAGCACCCCACGCCACAACCGGCTCGCATGTTGAATGCGTTTGCGACAGAAAGGAACACCATGGCAGACAAGAAGGCCTGCGCAGAGCGCGTCGAGCGGCTGCGCTCCATCATGCGGGAGAGGGGCTACGACGCCGTGATCCTGCGCAACAACCCCGACCTGCGCTGGCTCACCGGCGCCGAGCGCACCTTCGACGACGAGGTCGCCCACACAGCCCTCGTGACGGCCGACCACCTCTTCCTCCACACCGACTCGCGCTACTACAACACCTTCATCGAGCACCTCGGCACCGACACCGCCTGGGAGATCGACCAGGACATCGTCGACCCCGCCGACTGGGCCGCCGAGCACGTCCGCGACGCGCATGCCCGCGTGGTGGCCGTGGAGGACACCGCCACGCTGGCCTTCTATGACGCCTTCGAGGCGAGCCTCGCCGCCCACTCCGTGGCCGCGCTCACCCCGCGCCTGCACGGCGACCTCGTGAGACTCCGTGCCGTCAAGGACGCCGAGGAGGCCGCGCTCATGCGCGCCGCCCAGAAGGTTACCGACGCTGCCTTCCGCCACATCTGCGGCTACATCAAGCCGGGCCAGACCGAGCAGGAGATTCGCGCCGAGCTGGAGAACTACATGCTCTCCCACGGCGGCGACGGCCTGTCATTCGGCACGATCATCGCGAGCGGCCCCAACGGCGCCAACCCGCACGCCCAGCCGGGCCCGCGCAAGGTCCAGCGCGGCGACATGATCGTGATGGACTACGGCTGCGTGGTGAGCGACTATCACTCCGACATGACGCGTACCGTGTGCCTGGGCGAGCCCTCCGACGAGCAGTGCCACGTCTATGACGTCGTGCGCCAGGCCCACGAGGAGTGCGCCGCCATGGCCAAGGCCGGCGCGATCGGCAAGGACGTCTACGACCACTCGGTCAAGGTCATCTCCGACGCCGGCTACGGCGACTGCTACAAGCACGGTCTGGGCCACGGCGTGGGCATCGAGATCCACGAGGAGCCCAACTTCAACCGACGCAACTTCGACCCGATTCCCGCCGGCGCGGTCATCACCATCGAGCCGGGCATCTACCTGCCGGGCAAGTTCGGCATCCGCCTCGAGGACTTCGGCCTCGTGACCGAGGAGGGCTACGAGCCCTTCACCGAGAGCCCCCACGAGCTCACGGTCATTTCCTGCTAGCACGTCTTCAGGCCGCGCGCCGGGCGGACGCCCGCACGACCGCCCGGCCCACCGCATGCACCGATCCCAGCGCCCGGGGCCGCGTACGAGACGCATGGCCCCGGGCTTTTTATGCATATGTCCACGCCTGGGAAGCCTTTGCATAAGATTCTTCGACAGAAGGACGAACTAATCGGTAAACGGTAGGTAAACCGTAGGGAATCGCTTGCCAGCGACGGGAAGCCAACTGGTATGACACATCAATTACCTGCTGCTATATCGGAATATACAATCTCGCATAAATTTACTATTATATATATAATAAGGTAACAAGACTCATATCAACAGAAATTCGACCGTTCACCTATAAAGTATGCACATTCGCCGTTCCGTCGGCCTCGCGGGTGCAAACTTATGCATGTTCCGCAGGCTATTCTCCGCGAAAGGGAGGTAGGGAATGGTAGGAATCGTCCTAGCAAGCCATGGCGACCTTGCGGCAGGCATCAGGCAGACGGGCTCGATGGTCTTCGGCGACCAGGAGAACGTCGCGGTCGTGAGCCTAAAGCCGTCCATGGGACCCGCGGACTTCCGGGCAGAGCTCGAGAAGGCCGTGGCAGGCTTCGAGGACCAGGAGCAGGTGCTCTTCCTCGTCGACCTGTGGGGTGGCACGCCGTTCAACCAGATCAGCGCGTACCTCAAGGGGCACGACACGTGGGCGCTCGTCACGGGCCTCAACCTGCCGATGCTCGTCGAGGCATACTCGGCCCGCTTCGACGCATCCCAGACGGCCCACGACATCGCCAAGCACATCGTCGGCGAGGCCCGCAAGGGCGTGCGCGTGCAGCCCGAGGACCTCGAGCCGGCCGAGCCCGCCGCTACGGCCGCGCAGGCCGCGCCCAAGGGCGCCATCCCGCCGGGCACGGTGCTCGGTGACGGCCACATCAAGATCGCGGCCGTGCGCATCGACACGCGCCTGCTCCACGGCCAGGTGGCCACGGCGTGGACCAAGCACGTCAACCCCACGCGCATCATCGTGGTCTCCGACGGCGTCGCGGGCGACACGCTGCGCAAGACGATGATCACGCAGGCCGCGCCTCCGGGAGTGCCGGCCAACGTGGTGCCCATCAAGAAGATGTGTGAGGTCTTCAAGGACCCGCGCTTCGGCGAGACCCGCGCCTTCCTGCTCTTCGAGAGCCCTGAGGACCTCCTCGCGTGTATCGAGGGCGGTGCCGACATCAAGGACGTCAACATCGGCTCGATGGCCCACTCGGTGGGCAAGGTCGTCGTGAACAAGGTCATCTCCATGGACCAGACCGACATCGACACCATCGAGAGGCTCAAGTCCCTCGGCGTCAAGTTCGAGGTTCGCAAGGTTCCGTCCGACTCTTCCGAGAACATCGACGACCTGCTCAAGAAGGCCAAGGAAGAGCTCGCCAAGGCCAATCAGGCATAAGGGGAGGGACACATGTCACCAATCACGATTCTGCTCGTCATCCTCGTCGCGTTCCTGGCGGGCATGGAGGGCATCCTCGACGAGTTCGAGTTCCACCAGCCGCTCGTGGCGTGCACGCTCATCGGCCTGGTGAGCGGGCACCTCACGGAGGGCATCATGCTGGGCGGCTCGCTCCAGATGATCGCCCTCGGCTGGGCCAACATCGGCGCCGCCGTGGCGCCCGATGCCGCGCTCGCCTCCGTCGCGTCCGCCATCATCATGGTGCTCGCGCTCAACGGCGGCTCGGTCAACACGTCCGACGCCATCAACACGGCCATCGCGCTCGCCGTGCCGCTGTCGGTGGCCGGCCTCTTCCTCACGATGATCGTGCGCACGCTGGCCATCCCCATCGTCCACGGCATGGACGCCGCGGCCGAGAAGGCTGACTTCGGCGCCATCGACCGACTGCAGGTCCTCGCGATCATCCTCCAGGGCGTCCGCATCGCCGTGCCCGCCGCGGCTCTCTGCTTCATCCCGGCCGAGTCCGTCACTGCCGCGCTCAACGCGATGCCCACCTGGCTCACGGGCGGCATGGCCGTCGGCGGCGGCATGGTGGCTGCCGTGGGCTACGCCATGGTCATCAACATGATGGCCACCAAGGAGGTCTGGCCCTTCTTCGCGCTCGGCTTCGTCCTCGCCGCCATCTCCGAGCTCACGCTCATCGCCCTCGGCGTCATCGGTGTGTGCCTCGCCCTCGTCTACCTTGGCCTCAAGGACATGGCCAAGCAGGGCGGTGGCAACGCTGGCGGGTCGGGAGACCCGCTCGGCGACATCCTGGACAACTACTAGGGCCTGAGGGGAGAAGACCATGGCAGACAACATCAAGCTTTCCAAGCACGACCGCTTCCAGGTCGCCTGGCGCCACCAGTTCCTGCAGGGCTCGTGGAACTACGAGCGCATGCAGAACGGCGGCTGGTGCTACTCGCTCATCCCGGCGATCAAGAAGCTCTATCCCAACAAGGATGACCAGGTCAAGGCACTCAAGCGCCACCTGGAGTTCTACAACACGCACCCCTACGTTTCCGCCCCCGTCATGGGCGTGACGCTTGCCCTCGAGGAGGAGCGCGCCAACGGCATGGCCGTCACCGACACGGCCATCCAGGGTGTCAAGGTGGGCATGATGGGCCCGCTCGCCGGCGTGGGCGACCCCGTGTTCTGGTACACCGTGCGCCCGATCCTCGGCGCGCTCGGCGCGTCGCTCGCCCTGTCCGGCTCCCTTGCCGGTCCCATCCTGTTCTTCGTGGCGTGGAACGTCATCCGCATCGCGTTCCTCTGGTACTCGCAGGAGTTCGGCTACAACGCGGGCAGCAACATCGCCAAGGACCTCTCCGGCGGCCTTCTGCGCAAGGTGACCGAGGGTGCCTCGATCCTGGGCATGTTCATCATCGGTGCGCTGGTCGAGCGCTGGGTGTCCATCAAGTTCACGCCGGTCGTGGCGCAGATCCCGCAGCAGGACGGCGCCTTCATCGACTGGTCGCAGCTGCCGGCGGGCGCCGACGGCATCAAGGAGGCCCTCACGCAGTACGCCTCGCTCGGTGCGACGGGCCTCTCCAATATCAAGACCGTGACGCTGCAGCAGAACCTTGACTCGCTGATCCCGGGCCTCGCCGCCGTGGGCGTGACGCTTCTGTGCTGCTGGCTGCTCAAGAAGAAGGTCAGCCCGATTGTGATCATCCTCGGCATGTTCGCCGTGGGCATCATCGGCCGCGTCCTCGGCTTCATGTAAGCTAGGACCGGCGACAGTCGCTTGGCCTCGGGGGTCGCACCAAAGTGGGGTGCGGCCCCCTTCGTTTGGAGGGGACCCATGGCCCAATCGCAGAACAGCAGGGTGGAGCTCACCATCAAGGCCACGAACCTCATGGGCCTCACGAGCGAGGGCAGCGTGATGGTGGGAAACCGCGCGTTCGAGTTCTATAACGCGCGCAACCCCGAGGACTTCGTGCAGATTCCCTGGGACGAGGTGGACCACGTGGCGGCCGAGGTGCTCGGCGGCAGGCACATCGCGCGCTTTGCCCTCTTCACCAGGGACGGGCGCCACTTTACGTTCTCAACGCGCGACAACAAGGCCACGCTGCGTGCGGTGCGCGAGCACGTGGGGGCTGAGAGGATGGTGCGCTCGCCGGGGTTCGTCGACGTGATCAAGGCCGGTGCCGCGAGCATCCCGCGCGCCGTTGCCGGGCTGTTCGGGCGCGGGGAGTAGGGTCCCGCAGCCTGGCCGGCACCCGTCCGCGCCCTCGGTCTGGCGGGTGCCCGTCCGGGGGCGCGCCCGTTCGAGCCCTGGACGCAGTCGTCGCCCCCTCCTCTGCAGAATCTGAGGTCATCTTGGATACGTGCTAAGATACAGGGCTGCATGATTGTTCGGTCCCGGCTCGTCCGGGACGTTCCAGGGAAGCGAGAAGCGAGATGCAGCAGATCAGCACCGCCGAGTTCAAGAACGGCATGGGCCTCAAGATCAAGGACAAGATCTTCACCCTCGTCGAGTTCCAGCACGTCAAGCCGGGCAAGGGTGGCGCCTTCGTGCGCTACAAGATCAAGGACCTGCGCTCTGGCCGCGTCATCGGCGACCAGACCTGCAACGCCGGCACCAAGTTCGACTCCGTCATGCTCTCCACCAAGGAGATGCAGTACCTCTACAACGACGGTGACAACTACTACTTCATGGACATGAACACCTTCGAGCAGATCCCGGTGCCGGCCGACTTCATCGGCGACAACGCCAAGTGGCTCAAGGAGAACGACACCTGCCAGCTCATGTACGCCGACGACGACCTGCTGACGGTCCAGCCGCCGATGTTCATCGAGGTTGAGATCACCAAGACCGAGCCGGGCTTCAAGGGCGACACGGTCCAGGGCTCCACGAAGCCGGCCACCGTCGAGACGGGCGCCACCATCCAGGTGCCGATGTACCTCAACGAGGGCGACAAGGTTCGCATCGACACGCGCGAGGGCAAGTTCGTCGCCCGCGTCTAGCACGCAGTCTCGGGGCCGCCACCCACGGGGTGCGCGGCCCCGCTGTTCGCGGCGCCCGAGCGGACGCCACGGGAAAGGACACCGCATGAGCACGAACGAGCTGAGTATCGCCGGCATGGGCGTGGCGCGAAGCGTCGTGTCCCAGATCGTGGCCAACGCCGCGGAGAAGGTCGAGGGCGTGGCGTCCATCTACGGACAGGACATCGCCAGTGGTCTCATCGCCATGCTGACCTCCAAGCCCCAGCCCACCACCGACGCCGTCGAGTGCGAGGTGGCCGCAGACGACTCGCTTGAGATCACCGTGCGCCTCGCCGTCTTCTTCGGCTACCCGTTCACCAAGCTCGCCGCCGAGGTGCGCGAGGCCGTGTCCGCCGCCGTCGACGCCCAGATCGGCGTCCGCGTGTCCAAGATCGACGTTTGCATCGACGAGCTCGTCTTCCCCAAGGAGTAGCCCCGTGCCCAGTTCCTTCCGCTTCGGCGGCCGCACGCTTGCCCGCTGCCAGGCCCTGCAGATCCTCTTCCAGGCCGAGGCCTGTGACCGCTCCGTCGATGACGTGCTGTCCGGCGACTACATCCTCTCGAAGGGCCCGCTCGACGAGTACGGCGAGCGCCTCGCCCGCGGCGTGGGCAGCCACCTGCCCGAGCTCGACGCGGTGCTCTCCGGCGCGGCACGCAACTGGAGTCTCTCGCGCATGTCGTCGACCGACCGCAATCTGCTGCGCCTTGCGCTCTACGAGCTGCTCTACGTGGACGAGGTGGAGGCGGCCGTCTCCATCTCCGAGTGCGTGGAGCTTGCGAAGGCCTTCGGTAGCTCGGACGAGTCGTCGCGCTTCGTGAACGGCGTCCTCGGGCGCATCCAGTCCGAGATCGAGGCCGGCGTCGATGTGGTCGAGGAGGGCCGCCGCCGCGAGGCCGAGGAGGCCGGCGAGCTTGCCGCCGCGGCGGACGCGGGCGAGGCCGAGGCGCTCGGGTATGTCCCCGAGGGGTCTGCGGACGAGGCCGACGCCGTTGCGACCGATGGCGATGGCGCCGACGCTACCAGTGGCGATATGGCCGAGGACGGCAACGGCGAGGACTTTGGCACTTCCGAGCAGGCTGGCGAGTAGCCGTGGCCGTCAAGCCCGACGCCTCCGGCTACGACAACTTCTCGGACGTCACCGCCCGCCTGGATGAGATCGTCTCGGCGGTGCGCAACAAGGACACCTCGCTCGAGCGCTCGCTCGACCTCTTTGACGAGGCCATCGCCCTGGGCACGCGTGCCGTCGACCTCGTCGACAAGGCCGCGTTCTCGCCCGAGGAGAAGGAGCGCCTCGTGTCCCCTCCGGAGGACGAGGAGGCCGGTCAGCAGGCCGACAAGTCTGCCGAAGGCGATGCATCGGGGCAGCAGTCTGCTGACAAGCTTGCCGAGGGCGACGCGGCGCAGAAGTCTGCCGACAAGCCTGCCGACTCCCAGGCCAGGTAGCCCATGGCCAGGCGCAGGCTCGACGAGGAGCTCGTGGCGCAGGGCTTCTTCCGCTCTACCTCGGACGCCATGCGCGCCGTTATGGCCGGTGACGTGTCCGGTCCCTCCATGCGCTACTCCTCCGCCGGCACACAGGTGCGTCCCGGCTGCGAGCTGCACGTTCGCGGCCAGCTGCCCTATGTGAGTCGCGGCGGCCTCAAGCTCGAGCGCGGCCTTGACGCGTTCGGCATGGACCCCGCCGGCCTGGCCTGCCTTGACGTGGGCTGCTCCACCGGCGGCTTCACCGATTGTCTGCTCTCGCGCGGCGCGGCGAGCGTCCTTTCCGTCGACGTGGGCTACGCGCAGTTCGACTGGTCGCTTCGCCAGGACGCGCGCGTGACGCTGCTTGAGCGTACCAACATCGTCGACGTGCCCACGCCCGAGCGCGAGGGCACGATCGACCTGGCCGTCTGCGACGTGTCGTTTACCTCCGTGTTGACCGTGCTGCCTGCGGTGATGCGCCTGCTGTGCGCGCAGGGCAGCTTCCTCGCCCTCGTGAAGCCGCAGTTCGAGGCGGCGCGCGACGAGGTGGGCGGGGGCGGTGTGGTGCGAGACGCTGCCGTGCGCCTGCGCGCGCTCGAGCGCGTGGCCGGCGCGTTTGCCGAGGCCGGTCTCGCGGTGCGCGGGGCGTGCGCGAGCCCCATTCACGGGGCCAAGGGCAACCATGAGTTCCTCCTCCTGGGCGTGCGCGGCGGTGAGCCCGTCGACGTGGACCTTCCGGCGATGGTCTCGGCCGACGCGTAGGGCCGGGGGTAACTTCGTCGTACCTCCCGGGCCACTTCCTGTGGGGCATTCCCTGCGGCCCTTCCTCGTGGCCACTCCCTGCGGGACGCTTCCCGTGGGCCCCTCCTTGCGGGTCGCTCCCCTCGGGCATCGAATTTATGTCCGGTATGGGTGCTACACTCTTCTCACGATTTGAGACGAGGCTCGCGCGGGGCGTGTCCCATGCGTGGGTCGGCTGCCATGGCCGGAGGGGGAGTGCGCGTGAGGGTCCTGCTTGTTCCCAACTATTCGAGGCCCGATGCGGTCCAGGCTGCGGCCACGCTCGAGGTGTGGCTCGGCCACGAGGGGGTCGAGGTCCTGTGGGCTCACGACAAGAGGCGCGAGCCCAACTGCACGTGCGATTCCGAGGGCTGCGTGCTCGTCGTGTCGCTCGGCGGGGACGGAACGCTCCTGCGCGCGGCGCGCATCGTGGGCTACCGCGAGATTCCCATCCTCGGCCTCTCCTTTGGCCACCTGGGCTTTCTCACGGGTGCCGGCTCGGACAAGATCGTCGAGGCGGTCACGAGCGCGCTTGCCGGCGAGATGCACCAGAGTCGTCGCGCCACCCTCGACGTGGGAGTCATGTTCGACTGCGGCGGCGGTCTCATGCGCGAGACGCACCACTTTGCCCTGAACGAGCTCGCGCTTACCCGCGGCGCCCTCGGCGACATGATCGAGTTTGACGTCTCGGTGTCCGACAACCACATCGACCGCCTGCGCGGCGACGGGTTCGTCGTCTCCACGGCAACGGGATCAACGGGCTATGCGCTCTCGTCGGGCGGTCCCATCGTTACGCCGGACTTCAACGGCATGGTCTGTGTGCCCATCGCGCCGCATACCATCCTCGCGCGCGCGTTCCTCACGTCGTCGTCGGACGTGGTAGAGCTCTCGCTCTCGCCGGAGCGCCCGGTCGAGCGCAGCGTCTTCGTGGATGGCCAGCTCGTCACGTGCCCCGAGGGCGGCCAGGCCGTGGGCTGCACCGTCAGGCGAGGTCCCGGCGACGTGGTGCTGCTCGACTCCGACGCCGGCAGCTTCTACGACTCGGTGTCGCGCGTGTTCTACGGCAACATGAGGAAGAAGCAATGAGCCGCAGGTCAGGTGGGGAGTGCCGACACGTGCCAGCTCCCTCGTCGCGGGAGGGATAGAAGCTTGTGATTGACGAGCTGCATGTCGAGAACGTCGCTCTCATCCGCGACGCCACCATACAGCCCGCGGCCGGCCTCACAGTGCTCACGGGCGAGACGGGCGCCGGCAAGACGGCGCTGCTCTCGGCCCTCAAGCTGCTCGTGGGCGAGCGCGCCGACGCCGGTGCCGTGCGCGAGGGAGCCGACCACCTGCTGGTGGAGGGGCGCGTGTTCCTCGGGCCCGGCGACGCCGACGGCCACGTGGTGCGCCGCCGCGTGGAGGCGGCGGGCCGCGGCCGCGTCGAGATTGACGGTCGCATGGCCAGTGTGCGCGAGCTTGCCGAGCAGGTGGGCGCCACCGTCGACCTCTGCGGCCAGCACGAGCACCAGCGGCTCCTCTCGGTGGGCACGCACGCGGGCATGCTCGACGCCTGGGCAGGCGAGCGTGCGGCCTCGGCGCTCGCGGCCTATCGCGACGCGCTTGCGGCGGCGAAGGCCGCGGCCGACGAGCTCGCGCGCGTCCGGGAGCTCGCGCAGTCCGGCACCGAGCGCCTCGAGCAGGCATCCTTCGAGCTCAGGCGCATCGATGAGGTGAACCCACAGGAGGGCGAGCTCGAGGAGCTTGAGGAGACCCTGCCGCGAGCCGAGCACGCCGAGGTGCTGCTCCGCGCCAGCGAGGGCGCGCGCGAGGCGGTTGCTGGCGACGGCGGCGCCACCGACGCGCTCTCGGGGGCCGTCCAGACCCTTCGCGAGGCCGCGCGCTACGACGACGCGCTCGGCTCGCTCGCCGACGCACTCGAGGGCTCGCTCATCGACATCGAGGACGTGGCCTCCCAGCTGCGCGACTATCGCGACGGCGTGGAGCTCGACCCGGAGGAGCTCGCCCGCATGCAGCAGCGCATGGCGTCGCTCCAGGGCCTCATGCGCGCCTTTGGCCCCACGATGGGCGACGTCCTTGCCCGTCGCGACCGCGCGCGAGAGGTGGTCGAGGCCGCCGGCGACTCCGGCGAGCGCGAGCGCAAGGCCAAGCGCGCCCAGGAGGCGGCCGAGACGGCGCTCGCCAAGGCGGCCGACGCGCTCGACGCCGTGCGCGCCAAGGCGGCCCCGCGCTTCGCCAAGGCCGTGACCGCGCAGATGGGCCGGCTCGAGATGGGTTCCGCCCAGCTCGAGGTCGCGCTCGAGCGGCTGCCGCGCGCCCAGTGGGGAGCCGCCGGCCCCAGCAAAGTCGAGCTCATGTACCGTCCCGGCGCCGGGCTCACGGCACGGCCCCTGCGCCGCATCGCCTCGGGCGGCGAGGTGAGCCGCGTGATGCTTGCCTGCAAGGTGGTCCTCGGCGAGGCCGACGGCGTGGACACGCTCGTCTTCGATGAGGTGGACGCCGGCGTGGGCGGCTCCACGGCCCGCGCGCTCGCGGCCGTGCTCGCAGACCTCGCCAAGACGCACCAGATCATCGTCGTGACGCACCTCGCGCAGGTGGCCGTCCAGGGCGAGCGCCACTACCTCGTGGCCAAGCATGCGGGCACGGGCGACGTGCCGGAGACCCAGCTTGCCGAGATCTCGGGTGATGCCCGCGTGGCTGAGATTGCCCGCATGCTCTCCGGCGATACGAGCGAGCTCTCCCTCGAGCACGCCCAGGCCCTGCTCGCCGAGGCTGGCTGGGCGTAGGGACCGGGCCGTGCAGCCGACGGGGATTGCCGGCACAAAATGGGGCGGGGCAGGCCCCGCGACCTGCCCCGCCCCGTCTGGCTCGTCCGCCTAGCTCGCCTTTGTTGGGGACGCTCTGTCCCCGCGGCGCCTAGCGCGCGTCGCTGCCCTCGCCGCCTTTCTTCGCGGCGATCATCTGCTCGAACATGCTCGCGCTCTCGCGGAAGTCGCTCGGCAGCACCACCGTGGAGCCCTTGCCATTGCGCGCAAAGTCGCTCATCATCTCGGTCCACTGCGTGAACATGAACAGCGCGTTCGCCTCGGTCTCCGAGACGCCGCTCTCCTGGATGGTGCCCAGCGAGTCCTTGATGCCCTGCGCGATGGCCTTGCGCTGGTTCGCGATGCCCTTGCCGCTCTCCTCCATGGCCTCTGCCTCGGCCTTTGCCTCGGTCACGCGCTTGATGCGGTCGGCCTCGGCGAGGTCCTGCGCGGCGGCCTTGGTGCGCTGCGCGGCGTTGATCTGGTTCATGGAGTCCTCGACCTCGCGCGGCAGGCCGATCTTTGTGATGAGGGTCGAGACCAGCTGGAAGCCGTAGCCCTCCATCTGGCTGGCGACGGTCTCGTTCACGTCGCGGGCGATGTCGTCCTTCTTGGCGAAGACCTCGTCGAGGGTGTAGACGGGGATGGCGCTGCGCAGCGCGTCGGTGAGGAAGTCGCGCATCTGCTCGGCGGGGTTCTGCAGCGTGTAGAAGCTCTTGTACACGCCCGACTCGGCCGCGTTGGCGCCGCGACGGCCGTCGACGCGGTACTGCGCCGAGATCTCGAGGTCAATCGTGACGTTGTCCTCGGTCTTCACGTCGACGTTGAAGCCGTTCTTCATGGTGCGCAGGCTGATGGTGGCCGCGCGGCGGTCGATGAACGGGATCATGACGTTGAAGCCGGCGTACACGATGCGGTTGAACTTGCCGAGCCGCTCGATGATGACCGCATGCTGCTGCTTCACCACGAAGAACGCCTGCGAGAGCAGCCATATCACGATGATGGCGATGACGACGGCGGGAATGAGACTGTTGAGGAATAGCATTGCGCTCCCTTCCTAGGAGGTCGTTGTCCTCAGTCTACCCGTCGGGTTGCGGGGCGAGCGGGGTGTGGGAGAGAGCTTACAGGGGGCTTAGGGTTTTTCGGCGGGCGGTCGGTGTGGGCCGCCTGCTGCCAGGCCTTTCGGCCTAGAGCTCGAGCAGCTGTCTGCTGGCGGCGGCGATGGCGCGAGCGACCTCCGGGCCGTGCAGCTCGCAGAGGGCGTCGAGCGCCTGGCGGAGCTCGCGTGCGAGCTTGCCGGGCCCGAGGGTCGCGCCCTGCCCGGTCGATGCGGGGAGGTCCGTCTCGAGCAGGAGGCGCTCGGGCGGGATCTGACGCGCGTACTCGCGCCCGCGGCGCGTGGCGAGCATGCGCGGTCCCACCGAGAAGCGGCAGCCCAGGCGGATGGCATGGGTGAGCTCGGGACTCGTGCCGGAGAACCAGTGGAGCACAGCGACGTTGCCGCAGGCGACGGTGTCGTGACGCTCGAGCGCGTCGAGCACGTCGGAGGCGGCGCGGACGGCATGGACCGAGAGCATGTGGCCACCGTCCCCGCAGGCGGCGAGCATGCGGTCGAGGGCGCGCAGCTGCGCGTCTCGCGTGGCGTCGCGGCCCCGTGCGTAGTCGAGGCCAACCTCGGCCACGTAGCGGCAGGTGGCTGCGAGCGAGGCCGCGCGCTCGACGTCCGCCTCGCCGCAGGTGCCGTCTGCCACCCACCAGGGGTGGAGGCCCACACCCACGCGCACGTTGGGGGCGCCGGCAAGCTCGGCTGCGACGCGCTCGTACTCGCCGGGTGTCACGGTGGCGCAAAGCGCGCCCACGCCCGCCGCATCCAGGTCTCGCGCGGCAGTGACGACATCCGGGAAGAACCCCAGGTGGCAGTGCATGTCGAAGAGTTCGTCCATCGTCCTCGCCTTTGCCACGCCCATGGCGGAGGCAGCCGTCGCGTCGGCCGGCTCTCGTGACGCCTCGGCCCAGAGGGTGCGGGTTGCCTCGCCCGGTTTCCACGTTCCGTTCGCAATCTTGGCGCGGAGGTCACGCGTCGCGAGGGCGTAGAGCGGCTCGTCTGCCGTGCGATGTGTCATGGTGCCTCCCTGCCCGCGCCCTGGGGTCGGGTGCCGTTGCCATTGTTATAACAAAAGGGTGCAATGCCAAGACGCGATTGTGGTGGATGATGGGGGAGGCCTCCGAACCGGGCGATTGGCGATGGCGGTCCGGCTCCGGGCAGGGAGGCGATGGCCGCCGTTTGGGGCAAGCCTGCAAAGGTACCCCGATGTGTCAGGAGGAATCTCATGCCAATCGGCGGCGAGGATGCGACCCGTGGCGTGTCCAATGACCAGCATCCAACCATTGTCGTCCGCGAGGCGGGTATGGCCGTCCGCGGGTGGAGGGCGGTAGCCGGAGGGCCAGGCACGCCCTGGCAGGGCGCCCCTCTCGTCCCACCGCGCCGGACCTCGACACCGTGGGTGGCGGCAACCTCAGCCTGCAGGTGCATCCCACGACCGGCTGCGCGCAGGACCGCTTTGGCATGGCCTACACGCAGGACGAGAGCTACTACATCCTCGACGCCTCGCCGGACTCCCACGTCTGCCTCGGCCTTCATGGGGGCGTGACGCGTGAGGGGTTCGAAGGTACCCTGAGGCGCGTCCAGGCGGGAGAGAGAGGGCCTTCGACGCCGAGCGCTGGAGCAACCGCATTCCCGCGTCGCGTCACGACCACGTGAGCATCCCCGCGGGCACCGTGCACTGCGGCGGCTCCGACACGCTTGACATCGAGACGGGCGTTCCCATCTACGAGCAGTACGCGCGCGACCGATCCTGGTTCGACTTCGTTGCCCGCCCCCAGCTCGCCTCCGTCGTCTGGTCCGATTGGGAGGTGGAGCCGGGTCTGGCCTGCGGTCCGATTGGGGACGGAGTCGGGCCTGGCCTGAGGTCCGATTGGGGACGGAGCCAGGTGGGGCCCCATCCAGCCGAGCCTCGCCGCTCAGGCCGTCCCGTCGAGGCCGAGGGCCTGCATCTGCCCCGTTCCCACTTGGGCCTCCCGCGCCCAGCGCCAGGGCTCGAAGCCGGTGAGCGCCCGGATGACGCGGCCGGCCACCATCTGCCCGGCGATCGGCGGCATGAACGATGCCGTTCCCAGGTTGGGGAGCCCCCCGTGCGACGAGCCCGCCACCGCGTGCGGCCGCACCGACTCCTCGGGGGAGTAGAGCACCTCGAGGTGGCGGATGCCGCGGCGCGCGCACTCCTTGCGCATGGTGCGCGAGAGGCGGCAGACGCGCGTCTTTCTCACGTCGGCGAACTGGAAGAGCTCGGGGTGCAGCTTGTTGGCCGCGCCCATGCTGCTCACGAGCGGGATGCGCGCGTCCCAGCAGAGCTTGGCGAGCGCGAGCTTCTGGCTCACGGTGTCGATGGCGTCGACCACGTAGTCGATGCGCCCCTGGCCGGTGACGGCTCCCGTCGCGTCGGTCTCGGCGCCCGCCCAGGCGAGCAACTCGGGCAGGTTGTCGCGCGTCACGAACTGGCAGCGGCACGCCACGTGGCAGCGCGGGTTGATCTGGCCCACCATCTCGCGCATCACGTCGACCTTGCGCCGGCCCACGGTGCACTCGAACGCGAGGGCCTGTCGGTTGAGGTTGCTCGGATCCACGACGTCGCGGTCTACGAGGTAGAGCTCGCCCACGAAGCCGCGTGCCAGGGCCTCGACGCACGAGGAGCCCACGCCGCCCAGGCCAAACACGAGCACGCGCGAGCCGGCGAGCGCGGTGAGGCCCTCGTCGCCATAGAGCGGCCGTAGGCGCGTGGTGATGTTGCCGTCCGGCCTGTCGGCGACGGTCGCATGGCCGAGCTCCGTGCCGTCTGCGGCCATGACGTCGGCCCTTTCGGCCTCGGAGGCGTCATGGCCGGGGCGCTCGTCCTCGATGTCGGGCGTGTGGGAGTCGGTTTCCGCGGGCATGGCGGTGTCGCGAGTCTGGGCCACGGGGTCTCCTGTCCTGTCGTTTCGATGTCACAATCCCTGAAAATCTGGTGCCACAGACCTTACCCATTGGCGGGGCCGCGCGAAAGGAGACCCGGAGTCTGCGCCCGGAGAAAAACTATTCCGTTATCTAGATTTTTGGTGCCATCCTCAAAGTAGCCTCTCCAGGGGCTCTGATAAAGCAGCAGGTAGATGGTGGTGCCACTTTTTGGCCAACGGGTCGCTACCCCAGAGGGGGCCAAGGGAATCTAGATAACGGAATAGTTTTGCTTGGAGGGGCTCGTCCGTCCGCGCCTTCGGGGGAATAAGGGCGCGGAACTGCCTTCTCGGTGCCCGTCGTCGTCAATTGGCGTGGCGAAACCGACTCATCGCGCGGCCGTGCTGGTAAGGTGGGCGTGACAGCCTCATGCGTCGCACCCAGCCCCAACCCCCCTCCGGCCCTCGGGAACGGTGTTGGGGAAGCTGCCGCCGCGCGCTTCTGGTGACAGGTCGCTGGGCTTCTTTTCTTTTTTGGAGGGTGATCGTTTGGCTACGCCGGGGTTTGTGCTTTCCCTGCGGGAGAAGGTCGGGCATGACCTGCTCATGCTCGTGGGGGTCACGGCGTTCGTGGAGGACGACGAGGGGCGCCTCCTCATGGGCAGACGGGCCGACACGGGGGAGTGGGCGCTCGTGTACGGCATCGCCGAACCGTTCGAGGAGCCGGCGCTGTCCGTGCGGCGCGAGGTCAAGGAGGAGACGGGCGTCGACTGCGTGGTCAGCGAGCTCGTGAGCGTGATGGCCCAGCACGAGGAGCACGTCTACGGTAACGGTGACCGCTGCCAGTTCGTCGACATCGCGTTTGCCTGCCGGCCCGACCCGTCCGGCAACTCCGAGCCCTTCGTGGGCGACGACGAGAGCCTGGCCGTGGGGTGGTTCTCGCCCGAGGAGCCTCCCCGCCCCCTCGCCCAGAGTACGGTGGAGCGCCTCGGGTGGCTGCGCCGCTATCGCGCGGGTGACGGTCACGCGATCTTCGAGCTGGGGTAGGCGGCCCGCCGCCCGCGGTGAGCGTATGAAGAACAGCGCATCGCCCAAGCGCGCGGGCGGCTCTAGTGCTAGGATGAATACCCCGTAGAGACTGTTGGTTCTTTTACGGGAAAGCGCAGGTACAACCACATGACCAAGCATATCTTCGTCACTGGCGGCGTCGTCTCGTCCCTCGGCAAGGGCATCACGGCTGCCTCGCTGGGGCGCCTTCTCAAGTCGCGCGGCTACAAGGTCATGATGCAGAAGGCCGATCCCTATCTCAACGTCGACCCGGGCACCATGAGCCCGTTCCAGCACGGCGAGGTCTTCGTCACCGAGGACGGCTACGAGAGCGACCTCGACCTCGGCCACTACGAGCGCTTCATCGACGAGAACCTCACCCGCAACTCCAACTTCACCACCGGTGCCATCTACCAGAGCCTCATCGCCCGCGAGCGCCGCGGCGACTTCCTCGGCGGCACGGTGCAGGTCATCCCGCACGTCACCAACGCCATCAAGGAGCGCTTCCGCCGCATCGAGGAGCAGACCGGCGCCGACGTGGTGATCACCGAGCTGGGCGGCACCATCGGCGACATCGAGAGCCAGCCGTTCCTCGAGGCCATGCGCCAGTTCCGCCGCGACAAGGGCTCGCACGACGTGTGCTTCATCCACGTGTCGCTCGTGCCCTACATCGCTGCCGCCCACGAGGTCAAGACCAAGCCCACGCAGCACTCCGTGAAGGAGCTGCGCGCCCTCGGCATCCAGCCCGACTTCATCGTCTGCCGCTCCGGCCACGAGGTGGAGGAGTCCATCCGCGCCAAGATTGCGAGCTTCTGCGACGTCGACGCCGACCACGTCTTCGAGAACTCCGACTGCCCCTCGATCTACGACGTACCCAAGCACCTCGCCGATCAGGGCTTCGACCTCAAAGTCTGCGAGCGCCTCGGCCTCGACCCGCGCACGAGCGACATGAGCGAGTGGTACGGCTTCACCGACCGCATGCACGCAGCCAACGCCAAGGACGACGTGACCAACATCGCCGTGGTGGGCAAGTACACGCAGCTCCCCGATGCCTACCTCTCCGTCATCGAGGCGCTCCACCACTCGGGCGTGGCCTTTGGCCGCCACGTCAACATCGAGCTCGTCGATGGCGAGAACCTCGACGAGTCCGACGTCGAGCAGGTCCTGGGCCGCGCCGACGGCATCCTGGTGCCGGGCGGCTTTGGCATCCGCGGCCTGGAGGGCAAGATTCTGGCCGCCCACCGCGCCCGCACCAAGAAGGTGCCGTTCCTCGGCATCTGCCTGGGCCTGCAGGTCGCCGTGTGCGAGTACGCCCGCAACGTCGCCGACATGCCCGGCGCCAGCTCCACCGAGTTCGTGCCCGACTGCGAGTACCCGGTGATCGACCTCATGCCCGACCAGGAGGACGTCACCGCCAAGGGCGGCACCATGCGCCTCGGTGCCTACCCCTGCAAGGTGGCCGACGACACGCTGGCCCGTGAGGCCTATGGCGAGAGCCTCGTCTACGAGCGTCATCGTCACCGCTACGAGGTCAACAACACCTTCCGCGAGCGCCTGCAGCAGGCGGGTCTGCGCGTCTCGGGCGTCTCGCCGGACGACCGCCTCGTCGAGATGGTCGAGCTTCCCGAGGACGTGCACCCCTGGTTCGTCGCGGCGCAGTTCCACCCCGAGTTCAAGAGCCGCCCGACGCGCCCGCAGCCGCTGTTCCGCGAGTTCGTGCGCGCCTCGATCGCCCACCACGAGGGCGTCGACCGCCACGAGGTGACGCCGGAGGCCTAAGCCCGGTCGGCTGGGCCTTCCCAAGGCCTCGTCCCTCGCAACGCCGAGCTTGACATAATCGCGTTAGAATACCGTCGCCCCGTCTGCCGGGGCGACGGTTCTTGTTTTGCGACGCGGCCTGCGCGGCCGCTGGCTGGGGAGATAGGTCTGCGGTGGATCTGGTGCATGCGCTCAAGGAGTACCTCAACTACGTCTCGGTCGAGCGTGGGTGCTCGAGAAACACCGTGCTTGCCTATGGGCGCGACCTGCGAAGCTACGTCCTCGGGCTCAGGGACGAGGGCATCACGCTGCCCGACCAGGTGACGCGTGACCGCATCGAGGGCCACGTGAGCCACCTTCGCGCGAGCGGGCTCTCCATCGCGAGTGTCGAGCGCGCCATCTCCGCCATCAAGGGATTCCACCGCTTCATGGTGGCCGAGCGCATCACCACGGCGCACCCCGCGGCCGACCTGCCGCTTCCCAAGAAGCCCTCGCGCCTGCCGGACGTCATCGGCCGCGAGCAGGCGGCGGCCCTCCTCGACCAGCCCTTTCCCAAGACCCCCGCGGGCCAGCGCGACCACGCGATCCTCGAGGTGCTCTACGGCTGCGGCCTGCGCGTCTCCGAGCTCTGCGGGCTGGACCTTCGCCGTGTCATGCTCGACGAGCAGGTTCTGCGCGTGGTGGGCAAGGGCGACAAGGAGCGGGTGGTGCCCATCGTGGGTACGGCCGCTGCCACGTTGGCCGACTATCTGGAGAACTGGCGGTCGGGTCTTGTGAGCCCACTCGTCTCGAATTCGGCGGTGTTTCTCAACAACCGCGGGCGTCGCCTGTCGCGTCAGAGCGTGCACACGCTCGTGGCGAAGGCTGGCGCGGTGGTGGGCATCGACGGGCTGCACCCGCATACGCTGCGTCACAGCTTCGCGACGCACATGCTGGAGGGCGGCGCCGACCTGCGCATCGTGCAGGAGCTGTTGGGCCACGCCGACATCTCCACGACGCAGCTCTACACGCACCTCGACCGCTCGCACCTGCGCGAGGTCTACCTCGAGGCGCACCCCCGCGCGCACTCGTAGCCGCGCGGGCGCATGCCGGCGTCGCGCTTCCCGTCACCAGCGGTGGCCACAGGTGCATCTACCAGCGACAATGCAGGACACGACAGCCGTGAGCTGCGCCTTCACAGGTTCGACAAAAGCTTGAGGGTTGGTCGAGACTTTTTAGAGGCCTTAACTGATGCTAACCTGGCCGCTCCTCTCAGCCCCTGCCCCAACGTTGTGTGGCACAAACGGATGTTCCCACAAGCTCTGGGGACACCTGCCTCCCGCCCAGTCGCTGCTGAGTGCCGCTGAGGGGAAGCTAGGGGCAAATAGTCGGATTTAGGGTTGCTCAGTCACACCCAGGGCCCTAATATTCTTGTACGCGGAAGCGGAGGTTGGCGTCCGTTCGCGCGACCGGGAGGTCACGGGCGCGACGGCCGAGAGGCCACGCGTCGGCGACCAGACGTCGCAACGGATGCCCTACCAACCGTGGAGGCGCCGCGCACCAGCGGGGAAGGCCAGACCGGGACGCCGGTCGCGACCGTTCGCGAGAGGGAGTGAACAGATGTACCTGACGGGCTCCAAGACCGTTTCCATGGACGCCCAGGGGCGCATCACCCTTCCTGCGGACTATCGCGACGACTTCAAGCAGGCCGGCAACAAGGTCTGCCTCATCCTCGTCAAGGGCGCGCTGTGGGGCTTCACCCCCGAGGGGCACGAGGAGTGGGTCAAGAGCTGCTTTCCCAACGGCTTCAACCCGCTGAGCAAGAGGGACAAGGCACTGCGCCTGGCGCTCAACGCCAAGACGGTCACGGTCGACATCGACAAGGCCGGCCGCGTGGCGCTTGGCAAGATGCCCGAGTCCGACCTTGCGAAGGCCAACCTCGGCCGCGAGGTCGTCGTCGTGGGCGACGCGGACCACTTTGCCGTGTGGAACGCGGAGAAGTGGGCCGAGAAGCAGGCAGAGCTCGAGGTTGACCTCGACGCGCTGCTCGACGGCGAGGACTAGCGAGGGGTGAGGCGTTTGACAGACGAATATCGGCACGTACCCGTGATGCTCGCGGAGGTCCTGCAGGAGCTCGACCCCCAGTCGGGAGACGTCGTCTGCGACTGCACCCTGGGAGGGGCCGGTCACACGGTCGAGCTCGCCAAGCGGGTGGCCCCCACGGGCCTCTCCATCGGCATCGACCAGGACGACATGGCGCTTGCCGCCGCCACCGAGCGCTTCGAGCGCGAGGTCCCAGACGGCCGGCACCTGTTCATCAAGGGCAACTTCGGCGACCTGGACAACCTCCTCGTCAAGGCCGAGGTGCCCGGCGTGGACTGCTTCCTGTTCGACCTCGGCGTCTCGTCACCGCAGCTTGACATCCCCGAGAGGGGCTTCTCGTATAACGAGGACGCGCCCCTCGACATGAGAATGGATCCGGGAACACACACCCAAACCGCAGCAGAGGTCATCAACACCTACACCGAAGCCGACCTCGCCCGGATCCTATCCGTCTACGGTGACGAGCGCTTCGCCCGTCGCATTGCCGCCGAGGTGTGCCGCCGTCGCGAGAAGGCGCCCATCGAGACGACCTTCGAGCTGGTGGACGCCGTCAAGGCGGCCATTCCGGCGGCCGCCCGCCGCCACGGCGGGCACCCGGCGCGCAAGACCTTCCAGGCCCTGCGCATCGAGGTGAACCACGAGCTTGATGTGCTCGAGCGGGGGCTCGAGGCGGCCGTTCGCTGGGCCAACCCCGGCGGGCGCATCGCCGTCATCAGCTACCACTCGCTCGAGGACCGCATCGTGAAGCACCTCTTCGGGAAGCTGTCACAGGGCTGCACCTGCCCGCCGGACCTCCCGGTGTGCGTGTGCGGACACGTGCCGATCATCCGCGTCAGGACCAAGAGGCCACTCGAGGCCGGCGCGGAGGAGCTCGGGCGCAACCCGCGCGCCCGCAGCGCCAAGACGCGTGTCGCCGTCAAGCTCGACGCGTGAGAACCCGGGCGGAACCCGCCCACCAAAGTGGCATCGCCGGCCGCAAGGCCGTCAATGCATAGCACGCACCAGACACGAGGCACCATCGCACCACACTCACGCCACCAACGCACGCAAACGCAGCTCAAACGAACCACCACCGCAACAGGAACGAGACGTGTCAGCCCCAGGCCGCGCGACGAGCGCGGCCGGGTCCGGCGCGCGCCACCAACGACTCAGCTCAGGGATGATCAATGATGTACACGGGTTCCGAGGCATATCGCCTCGACGCCTCCGAGGGGGCGCTCAACCAGCGGCGCGCCCGACCCTCGTTCGAGGTTGTCGAGGGCGCGGGCCTCGATGCCCAGGTCCGTCGCGGGGTCTCGGCGAGCTTCCTCGCCCGCATCCGCATCGCGGCGGTCGTCGCCGTCATCCTTGCCGTCATCGGCCTCGCCCGCGTGGGCGTGTTCGCCGCGACCGTCTCGGTGCTCTCCGAGAACACCACGATGCGCAGCGACCTCAAGGAGGCCCGCTCCACCGAGGATGAGCTCAAGATCGAGCGTTCCGTGCTCTCGAGTAGCTCGCGCATCGACCGCATCGCCACGCAGAACTATGGCATGGTCCGCGCCGACTCCACCGAGCAGATGAGCGCCTGCTCCGCGGCCGCTGCCGCGTCCGACTCGAGCGCGTCCGACGAGGGCTCCGACCAGGCCGCCTCTGACCAGGCCACCTCCGGCGACTCGTCGAGCGACGCCTCCGACCAGGCCGCCTCCTCCGACCAGTCCGCCGCCGCGAGTGACGCCTCCGGCCAGGCCCAGACCTCCGGCGACAAGATCGACGAGGGCGCCCTCACCCAGGGCGACGGCTCCACCGCCGGTGCCAATGCGGTTGACGTGGACTCCCTGCTCTAGCGCCTTGCGCGACCGCGAGCGCGAGTAGACTGGGTAGCCATGAGTTCCCGAGACAGAAGACAGAGCACAGCTGACAGGGGTGCGCGTCGCCGGCGTGGCACCTCGTCATATGACGAGGCCCTGCGCGGCCAGGAGCGCGAGCGCCACCGCCGGGGCGGCCGCACAGCCCCCAAGAGCCGCCTTCCGCTCCCCCCGCTCGTGTGCGTGCTCTTTGCCCTCGTGGTCGGCAGGCTCGTGTGGCTGCAGGTCATCGACGCGCAGAGCCTCTCGGACAAGGCGCAGTCGGTCGCCACGAGCTCGGTGACGCTCACGGCCAAGCGCGGCACCATCTACGACCGCAACGGCAACGTGCTGGCCACGAGCGTGGAGTGCCGCACCCTCTACTGCAACCCCAAGGCCATCACCGACAAGAACGCCGTCGCGGCCGTCCTGGCCGACAAGCTGGGCGGCAGCGCGAGCGACTACCTCGAGACGCTCTCGCAGACCACCACCTTCGCCTACCTCAAGCGCCAGGTCGACACCGACGTGGCCACGTCGGTCACCTCCGAGCTGGCCCAAAAGAAGATCGAGGGTGTCTACACCCTGCCTGACGTCAAGCGCGTCTACCCCTATGGCGCGGTCGGCGGCCAGGTGCTCGGGTTCCTCGGCACGGACGGCCACGGCCTCTCGGGCCTGGAGCTTCAGTACGACAGCGAGCTCTCCGGCACCGACGGCGAGATGGTCATGGAGCGCGGCCTCGACGGCACGCCCGTGGCCGGCGGCGCGTCCCAGATCCAGGAGGCCAAGGACGGCACCGACATCGTGAGCTCGCTCGACATCAACGTGCAGCAGGTGGCCGAGGAGCAGCTCACGGCCGCCGTGGCCGACGCCAAGGCCGTCTCGGGCAACGTCATGGTGACCGACCCCGCCACCGGCGAGGTCATCGCCGCCTGCTCGCTGCCGCTCTTCGACCCCACCGACACCTCAGCGCTCACCAACGACGCGCTCAAGCTCACGAGCGTCTCTGACTCCTACGAGCCGGGCTCCACGTTCAAGATCTTGACCATGGCCATCGGCTACGACACCGGCACCATCACCAGGAACTCGACCTTCACCGTGCCGGCCAAGGTCAAGGTGGGCGACGACATGGTCTCCGACGACGACGGCCGCGACACCACCATGGACATGACCCCCACCGAGATCATGCGCCGCTCGTCCAACGCGGGCGCGGCCACGGTGGGCATGACCATCGGCGCCGACAAGTTCGCGGCCGGGCTCGAGAAGCTCGGCATCGGCTCCACCACGGGTATCGACTTCCCGGGCGAGGCGCCGGGCATCGTGACGCCGCGCGACCAGTACACCGGCGCGAGTGTGGGTTCGATGTCGTTCGGCCAGGGCATCGCCTTCCCGAGCGTGCAACTCGTGCGCGCGGTGGGGGCCGTTGCCAACGGCGGCGTGCTCACCACGCCGCACTTCCTCGTGCAGAAGGGCGCCGAGAAGGAGGACTGGGGCGAGGGCTCCCAGGCCATCTCGGCAGAGGCGGCCGCCGCCGTCACCGACGACATGCGCGTCGTGGTCCAGGACGGCACGGGCAAGAAGGCCAAGGTGGATGGCTACGACATCGTGGGCAAGACCGGCACGGGCGAGCAGGCCTCCACGACCGGCGGCTACCAGGAGAACCACTTCCTGAGCTCGTTCGTGGGATTCAACGCCGGAAGCGACCAGAAGGTGCTCTGCTACGTGGGCATCTACGGCACGGCGCAGCACGGAAGCACCGCGGCCGCCCCGGTCTTCTCGGCTATCATGGGTGAGGCACTTACGGACCTCGGCGTGCAGCCCACCTCGTAGCGGGCCGCGCCAGAAGGAGCTGTCGCATGATCTGTTGTTCTGTCTCAGACATCGTCGCGGCCACCGGCTGCGCGCTCGTCTCGGGCTCCGGTGACACGCGCGTCTCGGGCGTCGCGATCGACTCGAGGAAGGTCGCCCGAGGCGGGCTCTTCGTCGCCTTCGGCGGCGAGCGCGTCGACGGCAACGACTTCGCGCCCAAGGCGCTCGAGGCGGGCGCGGCGGCCGTCGTGCTCACGCGCGAGCCAGGCGAGGCCCTGCTCTCCCAGGCCGCCCAGGCCGGCGCCGCCGTACTTCGCGCCGACGCCGACGACGCCGGCGAGCTCATGCTGCGCCTCGCTGCGTGGTGGCGCGCGCGGCAGGACTGGTGCGTCGTGGGCGTGACGGGTTCGGTGGGCAAGACCACCACCAAGGACATGCTCAAGGCAGCCCTCGCCACCCGCTTCAAGGTCCACGCCACGGCCGGCAACTACAACAACCTCATCGGCGTGCCCATCACGCTGCTCGAGGCTCCCGCTGACGCACAGGTGCTCGTGGTGGAGATGGGCATGAACCATCCCCACGAGATCGAGCGGCTCGCCGAGGTGGCGCGTCCGCGCGTGGCCGTCACCACCAACGTGGGCACGAGCCACATCGGGCTCCTCGGCTCGCGCGAGAACATCGCCCGCGCCAAGGGCGAGATCGTGGCGCCGCTCGCGCAGGCGCCCGAGAGCTCCGTGGCGCCCGAGCCGCGCCTGTTCCTCACGGCCGGCAACGACTTCACGCCCTTCATTGAGCGCGAGTTCGCCAAGCCCGCCGGCGTGCCGGTCACGCTCGTGGGCGCGGGGGAGGGCAGCTCGCTTGCGGCCGAGGGCGTCGAGCTCGACGACGAGGCGCGCCCGAGCTTCTGGGTGCGCGTACTCGGCGACCTGGGCCAGGCGTTCGCGGGCGACGAGTTCCGCGAGACGCTCTCGCTCACGGGCACCCAGGTGGTGCCTGATTTCCTGCTCGCCCTCGCCGTGGCCCTGCACCTGGGTGCCTCGAAGGACGACTGCGCCCGCGCCCTCGCGGCGCTCGCACCCACGCATATGCGCACCGAGGTGGTGCGCGCGGCCTGCGGCTGCCGTGTCATCGACGACTCCTACAACGCGAGCCCCGACTCCACGGCCGCCGCGCTCGATGCGCTCTCGGAGATGGGCCTCGCCGAGGGCGGGCGCCGCATCGCCGTGCTCGGCGAAATCGGCGAGCTGGGAGACGAGCAGGACCGCCTCCACGAGCTCGTGGGCGCCTACGCGGCCGCCAAGCCGCTCGACATGCTCGTGATCGTGGGCACCGAGCGCGCCGCCCACATCGAGCGCGCGGCCCGGCTCATGGGCTTCTCCGAGGACAAGATCGTGCACGTGGCCGACGTCGACGCGCTCACGGACGTGCTCGCGCCCGTGCTCGCCCCCGACGACCTCGTGCTCGTCAAGGCGTCGCGCGCCGCGGAGCTCGACCGATTCGTGAAGGCGGTGAGGGGCTAGCATGCTGACCCAGCTGCTCGCGGTGGGCCGTTACCCCACCTACCAGGTGTTCGTTGCCGTGTTCGTGGCCGGCATCATCACGGCCATCTTCCTGAACCCGTTCATCAAGCTCATGCGCAAGGACGGCATCGGCCAGCAGGTGCGCGCCGACGGCCCCCAGACGCACCTCGTGAAGCAGGGCACGCCCACCATGGGCGGCGTCGTGATGCTGCTCGGCGCGCTCGCCACCTGCGTCCTGTTCGCCAACTGGACGCCCGACCTCATCCTCTGCGTCTGCGCCACCGTGGCCACGGGCCTCCTGGGCCTGCTCGACGACGTGGAGAGCGTGAGCCACGGCCGCTCGCTCGGCCTCACGCCCTCGCAGAAGATGGTGGGCCTCATCGCCATCTCTGTGGCGTTCTGCCTGCTCGCGGTGAACTGGGTGGGCATCCTGCCCGTCATCCGCTTCCCGGGTGGCCTCACGGTCGACCTCGGGGTGCTCACCACCACGATCGCGGGCGTGCAGGTGCCCTGGCTCTACATCTTCTTCGTGTTCCTGCTGCTCGCGGGCCTCTCCAACGCCGTCAACCTCACCGACGGCCTCGACGGCCTCTCGAGCGGTACGGTGCTCGTGGTGATGCTCGCCATGGCGATGGTGGCCTTCAGCTACGACGAGATCAACCTCGCGGTCTTTGCCGGCGCGTGCGGTGGTGCCTGCATCGGGTTCCTCTGGCACAACTGCTATCCGGCGTCGATCTTCATGGGAGACACCGGCTCGCTTGCGCTCGGCGCCGGCTTCGCGGCCCTGGCCGTGCTCACCAAGACCGAGGTGACGTCGCTCGTCATGGGCGGCATCTTCATCGTCGAGGCGGTCTCGGTGATCCTCCAGGTGCTGAGCTTCCACTTCACGGGCAAGCGCATCTTCCTCATGGCGCCCCTGCACCACCACTTCGAGAAGAAGGGCTGGAGCGAGACGAAGGTCGTCATCAGGTTCTGGATCGTGAGCGCCATGTTCGCCGCCATCGGCTTCGCGCTCTACTTCCAGCTGAGGTAGCAGACGGATTCGCGGCGCGCCGGCAGGTTGGCGCCGCCAAGGGGGGACGGCAATGGGTGAGACAGAGCGTCGGGACTACGGCGACGTGCTCGTGCTGGGCCTGGGCAAGACGGGCCAGGCCGTGGCGGAGTACCTCCTGAGCGACGCCTGCGCGGGTCGCGTGGGCTCGGTCACGGTCTATGGCGGCGCCTCGAGCAAGCCGGGCGAGGCCGTGTCCGCGCTCGAGCGGGCCGGCGCGCACGTGGTGCTGGGCACCGAGGACGTCGAGGGGCACTTCGACACCTGCATCTCGAGCCCGGGCATCTCCGAGTTCTCCGACTTCTACAAGGCCGCCGCGGCTGCGAGCGACGTCATCTTCGGTGAGCCCGAGCTGGCGTGGCGCGAGAGCCCCGAGCGCTGGGTGGGCATCACGGGCACCAACGGCAAGACCACCACAACCACCCTCACGCGCGACCTGTTGCGCGCGGGCGGCTACGCGGCCGAGGCCGTGGGCAACATCGGGCGCATGGCCATCGGCGAGGTGGCGCGGCGCCGCGCGGGCGAGTGGCTCGTGGCCGAGCTCTCGAGCTTCCAGCTGGCCGGCTCGCGCAGGCTGCATCCGCGTGTGGCGGTGCTGCTCAACGTCACGCCCGACCATCTGGCCTGGCACAAGACGATGGAGAACTACGCCGCCGCCAAGGAGCGGATCTTCGCCAACCTGGACGCAGGCGACCTCGCCGTCGTCTCTGACGGCGACGCCTATTGCCGCGCCATCGCGGACAGGCTCGAGGCGCGCGGGCTTCGCGTGTGCCGCTTGCTTGCCCCGGGCGAGGGCCCCGCGGCCGACGCCGCCTGCGCGGCCTGGGAGGCCGAGGGCGGCAGGCTCGTCGTGCGCCTCGACGGCACCGACGTCGAGCTCCTCGCCAAGGACGAGCTCGAGATCAAGGGCGAGCACAACGTGGAGAACGCGCTCGCGGCCTCTGCCGCCGCACTTGCCTGCGGCGTCGACGCGGCGCGCGTGCGCGAGGGGCTTCGCGCCTTCCGCCCGCTCGAGCACCGCATCGAGCCGTGCGGCGAGGCGGCGGGCGTGCGCTTCGTGGACGACTCCAAGGCCACCAACACCGACGCCGTCTCCAAGGCGCTCACGGCGTTTGCCCCGGGCAGCGTCGTGATCCTGCTCGGTGGCCACGACAAGGGCACCGACCTCGGTCCCATGGCGGCCGACGTGGCGCGCGACGCTCGCGTGGCCGTGTGCTTCGGCGAGGCTGGTCCCCGCATCGCGGCGGCCCTTCGCGAGCAGGGCGGCACGCTCGAGGTCCTCGAGGCGATGCACCTTGAGCAGGCGCTCGACGCAGGCATCGCGGCGGCCCGCCCGGGCAACGTCGTGCTGCTCTCGCCCGCGTGCTCGTCGTTCGACGAGTTCGGCGGCTTCGAGGAGCGCGGCGAGGTCTTCAAGCGCCTCGTCGCCGACCGTATCGCCAAGGCGGCCCGTTCGTGACGGCCCGCTCGGCCATGGCGGTGACGGACGGCATGGGCGGCGGCATCGGGAGGCTTCGCGGGCGCGCGTCTGCCTCCGACGGCGCGCCCGGCCGCGGCTCGGTGCTGGGCGTGCCGGCGCGCATCATGACGCCCCGGCTCGTGCTCATCGCCTCCACGCTCATACTCGTGTGCCTCGGCGTCGTCATGATCTTCTCGGCCTCATCGGTCGAGGCCATCTCCGAGATGGGCGATGCCGCCTACTACGTCAAGCGCCAGGTGGGCTTCGTGGGCGTGGGACTCGTGCTTGCCCTCATGTGCGCCAAGGTCGACTACCACCGGCTTGTGGGCGGTCTCTTCGCTCCGGTGTGGGCGTTCACCATCCTGTTGCTGCTTGCCGTCCTCTTTCTGGGCGACGAGACCAACGGGGCCACGCGCTGGGTGATGATTGGCCCCTTTAGACTGCAGCCCTCCGAGTTCGCGAAGGTCACACTCGCGCTGGCCGCCGCAAAGGTGGCCGACGAGCACTTCGCCGAGCAGTCCACCGACGACGTGACGGCCGTCCTGCGCGCGGTCGTCTTCCTGGGCATCCCCTTGGGACTCATCTTCATCCAGCCCGACAAGGGCACGACGGGTATCATCTTCGTGATGGTGCTTGCGGTGGTTGCCGCGGCGGGGGTCGACATGAAGCCGCTCATGAAGCTCGCCCTGCTCGCCCTCGTTGTTGGCCTCATCATCTCGCTCACCGACGAGTATTCGCGCCAGCGCATCCTCACGGTGCTTGACCCTTGGGCCGACCAGTATAAAAACGGCTACCAGCTCACGCGCGGCTTCATGGCGTTCGGCTCGGGCGGGCTTCTCGGCAAGGGCCTCGGCATGAGCCGCATGAAGTACTCCTACCTGCCCGAGGCGCACAACGACTTCATCTTCGCCATAGTCGGCGAGGAGCTGGGGCTTGTGGGGACGCTCACCGTGGTGGCGCTCTTCGCCGTGTTCGTGTGGGCGGTGCTGCAGGTGGCGAGAAACGCCTCCGACTTCTCGGGCAGGGCCGTGGCAGTGGCCGTGGCCACGCTCGTCGCCACACAGTTCTTCCTGAACGCGATGGGCGTGCTGGGGCTCTTCGCACTGTCGGGCAAGCCCATGCCGTTTCTCTCCTACGGCGGCTCGTCGATCATGAGCTGCCTCATGCTCGTGGGCCTTGCGGTGAACGTGTCGCTCAACTCGAGCCTTCCCGAGACGGTTCACGACGCACGCCGCCGCGCCATGACGCTTGCCGACGAGGAGGACACGGGCGTGGGCGAGCCGCACGTGCACGCGGGCACGCATGGCGCGGGCGCGCTGCCGCTCCGTGCCGCGACCATGCGCTCCGTGCCGCTCGCGAGCCCGGAGGAGGCGCGACGCGGGCTTCGCCTCGTGGACGGTGGCGTTGCGGGCGACTCCGGTCGCGGTGCATCCGGGCGGGGAGCCGCCGACGGGCACGGGCGCATCGATCTTGGGCCGAGCGCGTCTGAGCGCCTGCGGCCGAGCTCCGGCCCGACGGTGCGCTCCGGCTCCCGGTCTGCATCGTCCGGGCGAGCCAGGCGCGCGGGTGGCTCGGGTGGCTCGGGCCGGTCCGGTTCTGTGGGGTTCTCGAACGGTGGCGCCTCGTCGCGCCCGAGGAGGAGGGGCTAGCATGGCAGGTTCTCTCGAGGTGGCTGTCGCGGCCGGCGGAACGGCCGGCCACATTAACCCGGCGCTCGCGCTTGCCGAGGAGCTGCGCTCGCGCGGCCACCACGTCACGTTCTATGGCCGACCCAGCAAGCTCGAGGGCCGGCTCGTGCCGGCGGCGGGCTTCGAGCTCGTGCCCGTCGAGGTCACGGGCTTCGACCGCTCGCGTCCCTGGACGGCCGTGACCTCAATCGCGCGCGTGGCCGCGGCCGAGCGCGCGCTGGGCCGTCGCTTCAAGGCCGAGGGCGCCCCCGACGTGGCCATCGGCTTTGGTGCCTACGTCGAGGTGCCGCTGCTCCAGTGGTGCAAGTCGCACGGCGTGCCCTACCTCCTGCACGAGCAGAACTCCGTGCCGGGCCTCGCCAACAAGATGATGGCCGACCACGCCGCGTGCGTCTGCATCTCGGTGCCCGCCGCCGAGCGCGCCTTCGAGCGCAAAGGCGGTTCCACCGGGCACGTGGTCCTCACCGGGAACCCCGTGCGCGCGAGTGTCATCAATGCGAGCGGTGAGGCTGGGCGCGAGTCGCTCGGCATCCCGGCCGACGCCACGATGCTGCTCGTGTTCGGCGGCTCGCTCGGCGCCAAGACCATCAACGAGGGCATGGCTGAGCTCAAGGGTCGCCTCCTTGGCATCGACGGGCTTTACGTGGTGCACTCCACCGGCAAGGACGGCTTTGACGCCACGGTCGACGCGCTGGCCCTCACGCCCGAGGAGCAGAAGCGTTGGCGCGTGATGCCCTACATCGACAACATGGGAGACGTGCTCGCCGCGACCGACCTCGTGCTCTCGCGCGCCGGCGCCTCGAGCATCGCCGAGATCACGGCGCTTGGGGTGCCCTCCGTGCTCGTGCCGTACCCCTTCGCGACGGCCGACCACCAGACCACCAACGCCCGCTACCTCACGGACGCCGGCGCCGCCGTGCTGTTCAAGGACGACGAGGTCAAGGGCGAGCGGTTCGCCGACGAGCTCGTGGGCCTTCTCGAGGAGCCCGGGCGCAGGACCGCCATGCGCGCCGCTGCCGCGGGCCTCGCCCAGGACAAGGCCGCCGCAAAGCTTGCCGACCAGATCGAGGCTGTCGTCCGGTAGCCCCCCGGTCCGAGCCGCCGTCCCAGAGCATTGATTCGGGCTGCCAGTCCGAGCCGCCGTCCCAAGCTGCTGGTCCGGGCCTCCGGTCCAAAAACGCTCCACTCGCAACCCAGGAATTCGCGAGCGTAGCAGTTTCGGACACACGGCCCCACAAAACCCCAGTTGGCGGAGAGTCGCGTGTCCAAAAACGCTACAGTCGCCGGTTGAGAACTCGCGAACGTAGCAGTTTCGGACAGGAGGTCTCGTAAAACCCCAGCTGGCGGAGAGTCGCGTGTCCAAAAATGCTACGCTCGCGGAATGGCTAGCTGCTCGGGACTACGCCGATGGCCCGTTCGTACCCTGGGGATACACGCCGTAGGCGGCGAGCCTTCTCTTGATGAGGTCCTTGTCGTAGACGTCCTTGCCCGAGATGCGCACGACGGGAATGCCGTGCGCCGTGACCCTCGCCTCCCGCTGGCGCTCGCGCATCATCATCTCGACGCTGTCGATGCCCTCGGCCTCGGCCAGCCGCTCGTACTTGACGCGCCCGTCGACCTCAAGCGCCACCAGCCTGCCGGCGGAGTCCCTGAGCACGATGTCGAGGCGGTGCGTCCTGCCCGGTGCCTCGAGGTCCTCGACGACAAGCTGCAGGTTATAGATCTCGTAGCCAAGCTCTATGAGGGTGCCCCGCGCGGCCGACTCGCCGCCGCTCTCCGCCCTGGGGTCCGCGAGCGCCACGACGCGCCGTGAGCGGGCCACGCCCCTCGAGCCGGGACGGCCCGCGAGGTGCACCTCCAGCTGCTCCCTCGTCACGATGCCCGACCTGAGCGCGGAGTCCGCGATTGCCAGGGCGTCGGGGAGCGGGTAGGCGGCGGCGCAGTCGCAGACGGTGCGCACGGGAGACGTCGCCTGCACGCCGTCGAAGACGTCCCACTCCAGGGCATCGCAGCGATGGTGGACGAGCCCCGGCCCGGGCCTGCCGCCGCCGCGAGAGTGCGTGACGAAGTGGATGGGGCTCGCGATGCGGTAGGGGACGCCCATGCCGTGGACGAGCGCGGCGCTCGCGTGCGAGATGACCCAGCTCCTATGCCGAAGCGACAGCGTGCGGGCCATGTGGAGGGCCCTCTCGCATGGGTCGAGCTGCTCCCAGTACCCCGTTCGCGAGAACATGCCGCGTCGCACGCACGTGATGGCGCCCGCCTGGACGCCCCGTCTCAGGAGGCGGGACTCGCCGGGGGAGGTGGCGACGAGGCAGAGGTGACGTCGCTCTGCCACGTCCAGGTGCCTGTCGGCTGCGTGGGCGTGGCTTGCCTGCCGCGCGGCCGTCTGCGTGGTCGGGCCAGGCTGGGGCCGCTGCGAACCTGCTGCGCTTGAGGGCTTCTCGGGCATGGTGGCTCCCTGGTTTGTCGCGCATGCGAGCGGCGAGACGGACGACGGGTTCGTGCGGGCGCGTGCCGCGGAGGCGGCGGGAGCTCCCATTCTTCCAGAGTCTGCCCGCGCGGCTGCGATGCCTGCCGCGAACGGTTCCTCGAAGGGGGTGGACGCGCGGGCCTCCGTGCCTTCCGGTCGCATCGAAGACGGTTCGGGCGCAAGTCAGGCCGCTGGTCTCGGACCCACGAACGTAGCGATTTCGGACACACGGCCCCACAAAACCCCAGTTGGCGAAAGCCCGGGTGTCCGAAAACGCTCCACTCGGCAGATGAAGACCCGCGAACGTAGCAGTTTCAGACAAGGGACCCCGTAAAACCGCAGGTCGCGAGAAACTTGCTGTCCGAAAACGCTCCACTCGGCAGATTCGGGGCCGGCGCCGCGCGGGGCCACGGGCCGGCGGGTGCCCGCCTGCGCCCGCCTGCCCCCGCCTGCACCCGCCTGCGCCCGCCACCCATGTCGCGGATTGAAACTTTGTGAGGGCCTGCCGCGCCCGGACGTGTTGGGATACAGTAAGGGGTCGTCTGTGCGGGCGTGCCGCGCGGTCGGATCGCATGCTGGGGCGCCCCTCGTGCCCGCTTCCGCCGCGCCAAGCCCGCCAAAGCCAACATATGAAGGGGAGCCAGAGCACATGGCCACCACATCCCAGAAGCTGCCGTTCAGTCGCGTCCACATCATCGGCATCGGCGGTGCCGGCATGAGCGGCATCGCCCTCGTCCTGCACGAGCGGGGTTGCACCGTCACCGGCAGCGACCTCAAGAGCTCCCGCTACGTCCGCGAGCTCGAGGCGGCCGGCATCGAGGTTCACGTGGGCCACGACGCCGCCACCATCGACAAGGCCAAGCCCGACGTCGTGGTCGTCTCCACGGCCATCCCCGAGACCAACCCCGAGGTCGTCCGCGCCCGCGAGCTGGGCATCGAGGTATGGCCGCGCGCCAAGATGCTCCCGGCGCTCTCGATCGGCCACACCACCGTGGCCGTCTCGGGCACCCACGGCAAGACCACCACGTCGTCGATGGTGGCCACCATGCTCGACCGCATGGGCCTCGACCCGTCGTTCCTCATCGGCGGCTTCGTCGAGGGCTACGACACCAACGGTCGCTCGGGCAAGGGCCCCTACTACGTGGCCGAGGCCGACGAATCCGACGGGTCGTTCCTCTACTTCGACCCCTCCGTGGTCGTGGTCACCAACATCGAGGCCGACCACCTCGACCACTACGGCTCGATCGAGAACCTCGAGAGGACCTTCTGCCAGTTCATGGACACGGTGGGCGAGGACGGCACGGTCGTGGCCTGCGGCGAGTCCGAGCGCGTTCTCAGGGTCGCGCGCTCCTGCGGCCGCCACGTGGTGACCTACGGCTTTGCCGGCGACGGCGAGTTCGACTACACCTGCACGCCCGAGCCCGCGCACCACACGATCGAGAGCCACCTCACGGTCACCACGCCCAAGGGCCAGCAGGTCAAGGTCACCATCAAGGCCAACCCCGGCCGCCACAACATGCTCAACGCCACGGCCGCCATCGCCGCCGCCGACTCGCTCGGCCTCGACGTTGAGAAGGCCGCCGAGGCCCTCTCGACCTTTCAGGGCGTCAAGCGCCGCTTCACCCACGTCGCCGACGTCGACGGCATCACCGTCGTGGACGACTACGGCCACCACCCCACGGAGGTCGCCGCGACCCTCTCGGCCGCCCATGACCTCAGCTACGACCGCGTCGTCGTGGTGTTCCAGCCGCACCGCTACACCCGCACCGCCGCGCTGGCCGAGCAGTTCGGCCGCGCCTTCGACAACGCCGACGTGCTCTACGTCATGGACGTCTTCTCCGCTGGCGAGATGCCCATCCCCGGCATCTCGGGGAAGACCATCGTGGGCGAGGTCGTCTCGGAGGGCAACGTGGGCGAGGTCCACTACCAGCCGAGCCGCCGCAAGCTCACGGCCGAGCTCGTCGAGAACGTGCGTTCCGGCGACCTGCTCATCACCATGGGCGCGGGCGACGTCACCCTCGTGGGGCCGGCCTTCGTCGAGGCCAAGCGGGAGGCGGACTCAGCCCCTTCGTCCGAGGCATAGCGCGTGAGCCTCTCGAACGCATACCTGGCCCTCTCCGGGGCCGTCGACGCCGACATCACGCGGGGCGAGCGCCTCGCGCACCGCACGAGCTACCGCATCGGCGGCCCCGCCGCCATGCTGGCCGTGTGCCACACGCCCAAGGCCCTCGCGCGCGTGATCGAGGTGCTGGGCGGCCAGGGCGTGGAGTGGGTCCTCCTCGGGAAGGGCTCCAACATGCTCGTGGCCGACGAGGGCTTCGACGGCTGCGTGGTGGTGCTCGGCCGCGACTTCTCGCGCATCGAGGTCTCGCACGACGACGCCACCATCACGGCGGGCGCGGCGGTGCCGCTCTCGCGCGTGGTGCAGGAGGCCATGCGCAACTCGCTCTCTGGCCTGGAGTTTGCCTGTGGCATCCCCGGCACGCTCGGCGGCGCCGTCTCCATGGACGCCGGCACCCGCCGCGAGTGGATCGGCCACCGTATTGGCAGCCTCGTGGTCCTGCGTCCCGGTGAGGGGCTCAGGCGCCTCTACGGCTCCGACGTGGAGTGGGGCTACCGCTGGAGCGGCCTTGGCCCTACCGACATCGTGCTCGAGGCCACGCTCGTGCTCGAGCCGGGCGAGAAGGACGTCATCGCGGCCGAGATGGAGCGCCTGCTGGCCAGGCGGCGCGCCACGCAGCCGATGGGCAAGCCCAGCTGCGGCTCGGTCTTCCGCAACCCCGTGGGCCCCAAGGGCGCGGCCAAGCTCATCGACGAGTGCGGCCTCAAGGGCTACGCGGTGGGCGGGGCGCAGGTATCGCCCGTCCACGCCAACTTCATCGTCAACAACGGGCGCGCCACGGCGGCCGACGTGCTTGCCGTCATGCGCACTATGCACAACAGGGTGAGGGAGGCCAGCGGTGTCGACCTCCAACCGGAAGTCAAGTTCCTCGGGTTCGCGTCCTAGCGCGCCGCGCGGCGGCCGAGACGGGCGCTTCGCGGCGTCGTCCAGGCCCGCGAGGCCGACCTCGTCGCGCGGCCAGGCAGGTAGCTTCTCCTCGCGCCCCTCGGCCTCGAGCGGGCGCGGCTCCTCCTCCGCCCGCCCCTTCGCGCGCCGTCGCGGCGCGGGCGTGCCGCTCGTCTCGTCTGCGCGCGGCTCCCAGGCTCCCAGGTCAGGCTCCTTCTCGCCGAGGCCCTCGGCCACG
>NZ_CAAKOQ010000057.1:1648-25606 GCF_901212675.1 Olsenella uli | reverse complement strand
TCGTGGCCGCGGACGGGTCGGGACCCGCCGCGCTGGTGGCCGAGATCGCGGCGCGCGAGCTCACCGCGGGCTCAGCCTTCCTTCTGGGCGGCTCCCTGCGCGGCGCGCACGACGCCCGGGAGGCCAGGGCGCGCGCCATGGCCGCCGAGGCGCGCCGCGACCAGGCCGAGCGGCAGGCCCGCATGGCCGCCTCGCTCCATGACTCGGTGGGCCAGCGGCTCACCGCCATCGTGACGCTCTGCGAGGGGCTGGGCGGCGGCACCGGAGACAAGCGGGTCGACGCGGCGGTCGCCGCCATCAACGCGGAGGCGCGTGCGGGGCTCGCGCAAACCCGCGAGACGGTGCGCGAGCTCGCCGGCCTCGTCGCCGACGCGGAGGAGAGGACGGGCGGCGGGCCGATCGAAGCGGGCTGGGGCCCGCGGGGGCAAGCCCCCGGAGACGGCGGAGGGAGCCCGGGATGATACGCGTGGTGGTCGTTGACGACCAGGCCTCGGCGAGGATGGGCCTCTCCATGATGGTGGGGCGTGACCCGGGGCTCTCCGTGATCGCCACCGCCGACGACGGAGGGGCGGCGCTTGCGGAGCTTGCGCGCCGGGAGGGCTTCGGCGAGCCCCTGCCCGACGTCGTCGTCTCGGACGTGCGCATGCCCGGGACGGGCGGCGTGGCGCTCGCCCGCGAGGTCGCCTCGCGCTTCCCCTCCGTGCGGACGCTTTTGCTCACGACCTACGACAGGGACGACTACGCGCTGGGCGGGCTCGCCGCCGGCGCGGCCGGGTTCCTGCTCAAGGACGCCACCGCCCGCGAGCTGTGCCGGGCCATCCGCGCGCTCGCCGCTGGCGGCGCCGTGCTCACGCCCCGCGTGACGCGGGAGATCGTGGCCCGCACCGTCCCGGGCGCCGCCGAGGACCCCGAGCGGGCCCGCCTCCTGGAGGCGCTCTCCTCGCTATCGCCCCGCGAGCTCGAGACGGCGTCCCTCGTGGCCGAGGGGCTCTCGAACGAGGAGGTCGCCGCGCACATGGTGATGGAGCCCGCGAGCGTCCGGAGGAACGTGAGCCGCGTGCTCGCCAAGCTCGGACTGCGCGACCGCACCCAGCTCGCCGTGGCGTGGTGGAGGTGCGGGATGGGATCACGGGAGTCGCGCGAGGGGTAGGCCGACGACGGCTCGCTCACAAAAGAACGCATCAGGTGCCCGAGGACCAGCTCCAAGGCGGCGGGGAGGTGACGTTCTCAATCTGGGGTTTTGTTGTAAGCGCATAGTCTCCCATAGCTGTTCTCTCCTTAACTTAAAAATAGCTGAGCAAACCATAAAAGAAAAATACTCCTTTATGTTATCGGCTCTGTGGCTGTACGTCTGGAACTTTGATAACGGTTATATTGAATTGTTTAATGACGATTTGACATTCACTTTTGCATTTGGGACAAAGGAGAGGGTATTAACTAAGTACGGTATCCTCCCGATTTTTGTCGCGCGTTTTTTTCGAAAGAGACACAGCAACTCTTAGAAGGCATCCAGCTCTTTGCACAAGCAGATGGAAGAAACAAATCCCGCTAACGAGAATGAGCTGAAAATTGCGAGAGTCCAACAATACCAACGATATGAAGTTGAGAGACTCGAAATAGATTGCCCAAGCATAGCAGCCACAGCAGCAATCGTATTAAAGGCATTCACCAGAATGGAAGGCAAATCGGGATTTGTTTTCCATGTGCAAACGGAAAGCCCAATCATCACCGCTAAATAGCAGATAGCTCCAATTACCCCCATCAAATTCACCAACATAAGAGAGGCATACTCAAGCGCAAGATAAATAGTCGGCAGAGTATTCAAATGCTAGTTATTATTTAGGAGACTTAGCACTTGTAAGATGACTCATCCAAACAAATGGACCCGATAAGCAATATCAAAAAAATAAAAAACAATGCCGTAAGCAACTACGATCTCCAAGTCTCCCTTATTGAAGCACATTAATGCCGCATGGGAAAACTCCTACTTTTCTCCGTAAAATCCCTCATGGCTGTACTCACGCCACTTGAGGTACATCTCACGATAGTTCTTCTTTATGAACTTCTGGATGATTCCAATTTCACGGGCGGACAGCTTGCCACGATGTTGAAGCTCGGTATCCCCATTCGCCCTGACAAAGAACTTCGCGGAGCCCGCTTCCGCCAGCCGACCATCACTGGCGTGGACGTGCATGCACTCAACGACGCAAAACGAGGTGAAATATAGGTAGTATCCGGCAACCATGAACTGGAAGTACTTAGGCATTATTCGCCCCAAGGAACTCCCTGTTGCTGAGGAAATAGCCCCGCACGATACCAAGCTCCATGTCATCCATGCTCGTCTCGAGAACGTCGCCTTCGCCATCGAGAACGACTGCCGTGGTGGGCGAGTTGAGATTGAGAACTCGGATTCGGCCATCATCCTCCTGGGAGAAGGCGTAGCCGTTCACTATCATGTCCGCAGTACTCGCAACCGCCTCGATATCAGGCATGAGCCACCTCCACGTTCTTAATGGGAGAAAGAAACACATCCGAATCTATATATAGGTCCTTAAGAATCGGCACGAGGTCGATGTACTCTTCCTCGTCATCTGAGTTGTGCGAATACTTGGCGTCGGCAACGAGATAGCCCGCATCCCATTGTTTCACACGTGTGTAACGCTCAAGTGAATACGGAGCGCGAAACCGAATGAGGACGTCCCTAAATCGAAACTCCGTGAAGCCATCTGAATTGCCAAGAGTTGCCGTGTTCTGGGCATTCGCCCTCACTACCATGGTTCCACCTCCAACTCAATCTCCATCAATTCTACCCCTTGCCATAGAGAAGGAAACCAATGCGGAACAACATCGACATGAGCAGCATCCGCTCGTGGGATGACAATCCCCGGAAAATGTCAGGCGTGGTCGCGCTCGTCCTCTTGCTTGGCGGAGATGATGTCAATGAGGCTCGCATCCAGCGTCCAACCGTTATCGCACACCGTCATAATACGTCCACATGCGAACGACCTTGACCGCTCCCTCATAGAGAGTGCCGCCCCTCTCAATCTCCCCCTTGATCGTCTCGTAAACGAAGCGGTGCCGCAGGCTGATGCGACGGGAGTAGAGGCCAGATAGATTGCCAACGAGGGCCTCATAGCGCGGAGGAGCCTTGATAGGATCCTCCCGCACCGCCGCGACGAGCGCCTTCGCCTTGCCGGCAAGCCCCGCCGCCTTGAGTTGCCTTGCATCCTTCTGGGCCTGCTTGGTGAACACGACAAGCCACATGGCTACCAGTCCAGCGCGTCTTCGGTGGCGCAAATCTCGACCGGCTCCGCCTTCCCCGCAACAATCGACTCGGCAACGCTGGGAATACCCATGAGATGGAGCGTCTCCTCGATAGAGGCCCACTCATCCTCTCCGACGAGCACGGCACCCTTGCCGCGACTGTTCGTGATGGCCACCGGAGCGCAGTCCACGTTGACGCGCGTGATAACGTTGTACAGGTCCTTGCGTGCCGCCGTTGCCGTAATAGAAGTCATGCGGCCTCCTTTACCAAAGCGTACGCTTTTACGTACGTTTATGGTAAGACGAGGAGACAAGGGTGTAAAGTCCCCTCGCTGCGCACGCCCACACCCAATATGGATGAAGAGTCAGCTGGGGCAGTCAGGCATCCCTGTCACTCGATTCTATTTCGCTGTTGCGTACTTCGGAGCTCAGCCTCGCGAATCCGTATCGGGTTCCGACCGCCCCTCGCCGTCCCACTCACCCTCCCGCCAGGCGGCGATGATGTCGATGAGGGCCGCGTCCAGGCGGTGGGTGGCGTCGAGGATGGCGCGGGCCTCGTCGGCCTGCTCGCCCTGGAGCCGACCGTCCTCGAGATCTGCGGCGAGGAGCTCGGCGTTGCCCTGGATGAGGGTGAGTGGGGTCTTGAACTCGTGGGCGAGCTTCTCCATGCGCTCGCGCCGGGCCTCCTCAGACGCCATCTGCTCCTCGAGGGACCGCTTCAGCGACACCCGCATGCGCTCCATCGCGGCGAGCACGTCGTCGACCTCGGCCACGCGGCTCGTGCCGGCGGGCTTGTCGAGGTCGTCGGCGGCAACGGCGTTCGCCGCCGCCACGAGCGGCTCCATCTTTCGCGTGAGCACGCGGGCGGCGCGCAGGGCGACGAGGACGACCATGAGCACGGTGGAGAGCGCGGTCGCGATGAGCCAGAGGTCCTGGGGGTTCGGCCAGGACGCGTCCCGTGCGTGGTCGACCCAGTGGGGCATCATGTCCCAGGAGATTGCTGCCCACGTGCCATCGGCGAGCTTCACGGCCGCCACCTGCCCGTACGAGCCAGACGAGACATCGGGGCTGGGTCGGACGGACGTCTCGTCTGCGGAAGCGCTCGATACCGATTTGCGAACGTTCGCAAGGGCCTCCTCATCCATGTCCGCTGAAAGCACGTTGCCCGCTGCCGAGAAATGAGCCCATTGATAAGCCGAGGGGAGCGATTCCGAGTCAAGGGAACCGGCAGAGGCTATACCGGAAATCGTCTCGTCCGCATGCGTCGCGCCCCAGTCCGCCGTGAGCACCTCCCCGCGAACCATGGCGCCGGAGAGCAGCGCCCAGGGACCGCCCACGGTGAGGACGGCCCCGAGCAGGACGAGGGCGAAGTAACGCCCGACCACGAGGGCAAGCGGGACGCGAAACCGGCCGCCCCGGCCACGCGTACGACTCATGCGCCCGCCCCCCACTTGTACCCGACGCCCCACACCGTAGCGATGGGATCGACGTCCGCGGCGCGGAGCTTGGCCCGCGCCTTGCCCACGTGGACTGAGACCGCCGCGTCATCCGTCTCGCTCTCCCAGCCCCGTACCGCCTCGCGGATCTGCGCCCGGCTATAGGCACGGCCGGGGTGCTTGGCGAGGAACTCGCAGATGCTGTACTCAGTGGGCGTGAGGGGAACGGGCGCGCCGGTCGAGCCGTCGGGAGCTGTCACACTGAGTTCGCATGCCCCGAGGTCGAAGCGCACGCGGCCGAGGTTGAGCACGCTCCGGCGCACCCGGCGCTCGCGGCGGAGCGACGCAGCCACCTTCGCGCGCAGCTCCGCCACGCCAAAGGGCTTGCGTACGTAGTCGTCGGCGCCGAGGCCGAGGCCCAGCACCGCATCGTCCTCGGTGACCTTGGCCGTGAGGAACATGATGGGACCGTCGAAGCGGTCCCGGATGCGCCGGACGAGCTCGAAGCCATCGAGCCCCGGCATCATCACGTCCGTGAGGATGAGGTCGTAGCGCGAGAGATCTATCGCAGGGACCGTCGTTGAGTCGTCGGCGCACTCGACCTTGTGACCGTCGCGGGAGAGTGCCCGCTCGAGCAGCTGAAGTATGGCGCGGTCGTCATCGACCGCGAGGATGCGAGCCATCGTGCCCTCCCTCATCGAATGCCTGCCAAACGGCCTGCAGCTCAACCAATCCTATTCCAAGTCAGCAAGACTGAGCGCGAACGACCGGATGGGACCGATGGAGGCCCCAGGCCGCACGAGATCCTCCGCCTTAGGGAAAACGTCGTTGTCAGGAAGGTCGTTCAACGCGTAGACCGTGCCATCCCCCGTCGTGAGGCGCAGAACCGGATCGCCCGACGCATCGGGTTCGGCGCCGACCTCGCAACTGTCGAACTCGAACGGCCATAGGTCCCCGAACTCCTCGCGAGTGATGGTCTGAGGGTTGGATGTGGCCTCGACCGATGAGGCCGAGGAGCCAGACGTGGGAAACTCCTCCGGATGGGACAGGCCCCTGCAGCCGGAGAGGACGGGCATCGTCACCAGGGCTGCCGCAAGCACCAGGGCGAGGAACCGGGTACGGGGGCATCGCCCCGAACACACGCTCACTCCCCTCGCCTCCCCTCTTCGAAAGAACCCACCCAGGCAAGCAGAGCGATGAGGGCGATTGCCGTGACCGCCAGGGTGAGCACAGAGGTCACCTCGAGCTGCCAAATCACCGCACGCAAACCAGCACCCGTGGCCATGCCGAGCTCCACGAGGAGCGACCCCAGCCGCTCCGCCCAGGCGAACGGCACATAGCCGAGCACGCCCGACGAAGCCGCAGTGAGCTCACCAGTGACGAGCCCGTGCGCGAGGCCGCCCACGGCGAAGAGGGCGCAGGCGAGGCCCGCCGCACCGACGCCGATGGCGGCGTTCCTGCCGAGGGCGAGCGCGAGCCAGACCGACGCGACGTAGAGGACGAGCGACCCCGCCGCCATGCCCACGGCCGCCCGGGCGTAGACGCCCGCCGAGAACCCGTCGCGCCCGAAGGCCCCGAGCATCACCGAGAACGAACCGAGCGCCACCGCCACGGCGATGACGCCGAGCAGCCACAGCACGAGCACGCGCGCCGCAAGGGCGATGCGCCTCGACGGTACCGCGAGCAGGCTGGCAAGGCCCGATGCCTCGCGCTCGCCGTCGACGTCAAGACCGCACACAATCGCGACCATGAGGGGCATGAGCGCACCGACGAGCTGGACGAACGCGTCCGTGCCAAGGCGCGGGTCCCACGGCGCCACACCGAAGTAGGCCCCGCAAGCGATACCGGCGATAAGTCCGCATGCCAGGTGCAGGGCAATCAGCGGCGAGCGCCTGAGCCGCACGCACTCTGAGATCGCGGCGCGCCAGAGCGACATCCGGGACACCCGACCGGCGCCCGCAGCAACATGCCTTCCGTTTCCCATCACAGTTCCTCCGATCCCCTGAACCAGACCGCGCCGGCGACCGTGAGCAGCACGAACGCCGCCGCGCAAACCGCGAGCGCCGCCGCCTGAACAGGCCCGAAGGACCCAATCGCAGCCGCGAGCTCGGGCGATGCCGAGAGCGGCTCGGCCGTGGGCAGCACGGGCAAGAAGGCGCTCGGCAGGATGACCGAGGCCGCCGGCGGAAACGCCCACCAGACCCCGCCGACCGCGGACCACGCGAAGCCCCCACCGATCTGCACAGCGAGCGGCACCAGCACGCCAGCGAGCATCCCGGCCCGGCAGACGAGGAAGAGCGTCACCGGAATCATCCACGACGTCGCGATGACGCTCGTCGCCGCAGCGGCCACCATCGCGAGAACCGATGGCCCACCCGGGTTCACGACGGCACCCACGAGGTACACGGCGAGCACGCACGCGTTCGAGAGCGCCGAGAGCGCGAGGCACCAGAGCGCCTTCGCCCACCAGGTCCGCCTGAGCGGTGACGGGCTGGAAAGCGGCACGTGGTCGCGCAGCCGTGCATCGTAGTTGGCCACGCACGCGGAGATGAGCGTGAGCGCCACCGGCAGGAGCAGCACGTAGTAGTAGTTCCACGCCGAGAACGAGAGCTCTGGACTCATGCCGAAGCGCCCCGAGAGCGGCCCGAAGAGCAACGGGAACGGCAGCGCAAGCGCGATGGCGACCTTGACCGGTGCCCCGTGGGAGCTCTTCAGCGCCTCGGAGCGCAGGGCGCGGAAGAGGCCGGGGCGGCGCGCTGATCCCGCCTGCGGCACCGGCTTCGCGACGCGCTCGGACACAGTAGCAGACCGGCTCATGCGGCCACCCCCGTCCGTCGGCACACGTCCATGAACAGGGCCTCGAGGTCCTGGCCGGCCTGCAACGGTGCCTCATAGGCAAGCCGTCCGCCGACGATGATGCCGATATCATCGGCCGTCTGCTCAACTTCGACCAGGATGTGGCTCGACACGATGACGGTGATCCCGTGCGTGGGGAAGCTCCGGATGAGTCCGCGCAGCTCCTCGATGCCGATGGGGTCGAGGCCGTTCGTCGGCTCGTCCAGGATGAGAAGCCGCGGGCTCGCGAGCAGCGCAATCGCGATCCCGAGTCGCTGCTTCATCCCCAGGCTGAAACGCCCGGCGCGCTTGGACCCGGTGTCTGTAAGGTCGACCGTCTCGAGCACCTCGTCGATGCGACCCTCCGGGATGCCGAGCAACGTGGTGCGCACGAGCAGGTTCTCTCGCGCCGTGAGGTTGGGATAGAGCGGTGGCTGCTCGATGAGCGAGCCGATGGCGTATAGGTCGTCGCGGCTCCAAGGATGCCCGTCGACCAGGATCTGCCCCGACGTGGGACGCAGCATCCCCGTCACCATCTTGAGCGTGGTGGACTTGCCCGCGCCGTTGGGGCCGAGCAGGCCGTACACGCGTCCCTCCCCCACGTGCAGGCTCACGCCGTCGACCGCCACCTGCGCTCGGCTGCCGCGGCCGAACCGCTTCGTGAGCCCGCGCGTCTCCAGAACATATGCCATAGGGACCTCCGTCCATAGGATTCCTTGCTTGCGATTCCAAGGATGGAAGCCAGTTCTAAAGAAGCGTTAAAGATGACAAAACGACCCGACCGGTTTGTCATCTAATACCGTCGCGCTACCTTCGCGACCAGCGGCAACAGGGCCGTTGTCAGCACGAACGTCACCGCCAGCACCCTGCCCGCAGGCCATGCGCCGTACGCCCAGCCGTACGCGATCTGCCCGAGGGGCTGCGCGCACATGCTCGCTGAGAGTGCGAGCGACATCACCTTGCCCGTCATGCTCTCCGGGCAGGACATCTGGATAGCCGGCACCGCGATTAGATTCGAGAGCGTGATGGACACCATGGTTCCGCAGGTACACGCCGTGAGCACCGCAAGCCGCACCCCCGCGCTCGCGGGCAGCGCCATGACGAGCGCCTGCGGCAGGATGGTGAGCGAGAAGACGGCAACAGTCACCGGGAAACGCCGCATGGAGAGCGCCTTCGAAACTCGCCCGCCCACGACAGCCCCAAGCAGGCCCGACACGCCGACGAGACCGTAGGCGAACCCGTACGCCTCGGAACCGAATCCCAGCACGGTCCGCACCATATAGGGGAACCCGATCTCCGCGTATCCCGTCACCAGGAAGTTAAGCGCCGCGCAGAGCAGCACCAGCTGGAGGGCATGGGGACGCTCGCGCGTGAGGAAGCGACCCGCCGCACGCAGGTCGTCCAGGGCAGAGGCCCGACCACCGTCCTCACGCTCGGGCACGTCGAGGCGGATGAAGCATTCCACGACAGCCGCTACGCCGAAGCCCACGACCGTGATCCCCATCATGGGCATGGCGCCCACCGCCGCGTAGAGCACGCCGCCGAGCACAGCCGGCACGAGCGTGCTCGTCTGGTTCACCACGTTCACCACCGCCATCGCGCGGCGCATCACGTCCTCGCCGTGCGAGCGGAACATCTGCGGCAGCGCCGCCTGCACCGTCGGGGTCTCCATGGCGTCAAGCACGGCTAAGACCACCTGCATGATGGCAATCACCGCTAGGTTGAAGCCCGTCACCGAGAAGGCCGCGGCACAGGCTAGCACCGTTACGGCGGAAAGCGCGTCAAGCGCCACCATGACGGTCCGGCGATTCGTGCGGTCCGCCACCACCCCGCCCAAGGGCGAAAGAAGAATCGTCGGCAGGATGCTCGCCGTGAGGATGGAGGCGAACGCCGCCGCCGAGCCGGTCTCGTCGAGCACCCACATGGACATGGCGAACCGCAGCATGAGGTTGGCGAAGAGCGATATGCCGAGACCCGCGATAAGCAGGGCGAAGTTGCGCGTACGCAGGGGATTGGCCGTGATGTCCGAGGGCATCGAGGCGCTGCTTTGTTCGGTGGCTTCCATAGTGATTCCCTTCATGATTTCGTCTTGATATCTATTCATACCAACTGTTGGTATGTATATTGGTGATTTGAAACCGGGTGACGGCACAAAAGACCCGCCACCCGGACGACGTACGTCAAACGGCCTACGCAGCTGAACCCTGCCCGTCCGGCACCAGAGCCATAAGCCCCTCGACCGCTCGCTGGATAAGCGCCTCGTCGAACAGCGGCACATCGATGGCGTCCAGCATCGCGTCCAAGGAGCGGATGCGCCGCTCCATATCGTCATGCGAGGCCGGATAGAAGCAGGGCATGAGCCAGTAGTTGCAGAGCAGCGCGAGCAGCTGCGCCGCCTCCTCGGGATACGCCGTGGGAATCGAACCATCCTGAACCCCCAGGTCAACGAAGGCGCGGAAGGACTTCGGCAGCTCCGTCGACCAAAAGCGCATGTTGGAGGTGAAGAACGCGGGGTCCTCGAGCAAAGCCAGCTGGGAACGGACGAGTTCGAGATGGTCCTTGTCCTCGACGACGGAGAAGATGAGCGCCCGCAGCTTCTCGAGCGCGGTCAGGTCGCGCCGACACAGCAGCTCGTCCCGCAGACGCACGGTAACGGCCCACTCGTCGTTGTTCAGCCGGTCGAGGATCGCTTCCTTCGACTTGAAATGGTGGTAGATGGCGCCCTTGGAGAGGTCGCCGAGGTCGTTCAGGATGTCTTGGATGGACGTCCTTTCGTAGCCCTTCTCGGCAAACAGCCTCCGGGCAGAATCGAGGATGCGATGCTCGGTCTCCTCGGGATGTGCGTTACGTGCCATATGTCCTCCAATCGCCTGGAGACCAGTATACATACCATCGGTCGGTTTGTAAACTAGGGCAGCTGACAAACCGACCCGACCGTTTTGTCATCACCAAAGCCTTTGCTCCAAGCACCTCCGCAGCAAAAACGCACGGAAATACGGAATTGTCAGCACGTTGTTGCTCTCCCCACGTTTCCTCCGCGAATCTTAACCCCACCAGCTGATATCCGGGTATTTGTCAGACGAGATCAAGGTGCGCATGGACTTCGCGGTGCCGTTTGTCGCCTTCACCTCAATGGGCACCAGGCATGAACCCGACCTCACAAAGAAATCCTCTTCAAGCGTGGAGTTCTCCCGCTTGTAGTAGAACAGGTCGTACCCCTGCTTGACCAGCGCCTCCGCAACGATGTTCTCGTAGAGCCCGCCCTTGTACACGTCGAGGTTCCTGTTTGATCGCAGGTCATCGCTCGACTCGTCATCCAGCATGGACACGAGAAGGCCGCTGTCGCTGAAGTACAGCTTGTACTTCGCCTGGTCATAGTTGCCTTTGATTGGCAGCTCCGGATCGAGCAGGCAGTGGCACATGTTCACCACGCCCGCGCTCGCCAGCCACTTGATGCAGCCCCAGTAGTCCTTGAACCTGGCGCCGCTCGCCACCTTAGAGATCTGGAACTTCTTGTTTTCCTTGGCAAGCTGCACCGGCATGTGCTTGAACACGTAGAGCACACGCATCTGCTCGATACCCGAAACAAACTTGCGTATGTCCTCTTGATAATCAAAGACCAGCTGACGCTGCATGGCGAGCGCCCCCTCGAACGACCACGCTCTATGAAGGAGCTCACGACGGCAGGCATACCTCCCAACACGCAGTACTCCAAGAAAGCACTGGTGAAGGCCGACTCTTCCGTCACGGAAAAAGGGCGCGCCGTAACGATGTGCTCCAGCATTGAACTGATGACGTCGTCGCCGTAGCCCTTTGCCCAAAGGTATTCCTCAAAGTCGAGCGACCTCATATCGAAATCGGTTTTCTAACCAACGCTGTTGCTCTCGATGGTCTTGTAGTCAATCCCCAGCATCAATCCCAAACAGATGGCATCGAAGCGACCATCAATCTTGAAGAACATGAGCGAGGCGGCAACGTCAGGAAGCTCCTGAATCTCATCGAAGATGATGAGCGTTTCTCCAGGTACAAATCGCTTGCTCGGGTCAAGCAACGAAATGTTCCGAACGATGTCGGAGGCGATTTCATGAAAGATGCTCCCAACCATGCAATCTGAACTAGAGCGTTCTTCATGGCCCTTACCTCAGCTTTTCCCAGCCGCCAAGGGCTCAAGCCGTTTTCGTCTTCTCGGCAAGCCAATCCCCAAGCACGACGGCATGGTTGCAAGAGGCGTCCTTCGCGGCATAGAGCAGCGTCACGTTCCGGCCTTGCACGAGTTGATCTCGACACCTGCTCGCAAGTTCTTCCGCAGCGGATGAGGACGAGAGCTCGTCGCGATACCGAGCAGAAAACTCCGCGAAACGGTCGGGGTCGTGCCCAAACCATTTCCTCAGCTCCGTCGACGGGGCAACGTCCTTGTCCCACGCGGTGAGCCGGGCGCGGTCCTTCGAGATGCCACGGGGCCACAGCCGGTCGACGAGGATGCGCTCCCCGTCCGCATCGCCTGGCTCGTCGTAGATTCGTTTCGTCGTTATGGTCCCCATAGTTTCGCCCCCGATTTCGACGGAATGGTTATACCCGGCACGCGGAGCCGGGAATCCGGGCGAGGTGCGCGACGCGCATGCGCCCCGCACTTGAGCACGTAGTTCTTCGCGAGGATGGACAGGCCAAGAGTCACGAGCACCAAGGTAACGAGCACACCTTGGTACTTCGCGATCTTCCCCTTGACGAGCGGCTGACTTCAACACCCTCTCGAGCATGAACTGCCCCACCCAATACGAGTGGCATAGATATGGCAATGAACACGCGAAGGCGCCGGTTTCAATTTGACATCTACGAACGCTCGAGAAGGGCGTTATTGGCGTCAATGAAGGCCTGAACAGAGACGGCGGGCTCAAGCGGATAGAGCAGCGCACACGCCGCCTCGCGCGGCTCCGCGAGCTACACGGTGACGAGCCCCGGATGAAGGCCCGACCAGGCTCCTGATGTCACGAGCACGCCGGCCTTCTCCGCGTACTCGTTGAAGAGTCCAAGGTCATAGCGGTCGACGTCGATCACCTCGAGGCCCAAGGCGCGCATGGCGCAGAGCCTCGACATCTGGGATTGGCGACTCTCCGACGAGGAGATGGCACGGATTGCCACGCTCGACGAGGACGAGAGCCTCTTCAACTACGGCACCGCCGCGGGAGCCCGCGCGCGCCGCGCGTTCAAGGCGACGACTAGGCAGCCTTCGCAACCCTTCGCAGCACTTCGCAACCCTTCGGCCCTTCAATCCTTCGACCAGAGAGGATTCACGTGAGCACGATGTCCCTCGCCCGATCACCCGAAAGACCCGCGATGACCACCGGCGGGCGGCCGCGCTCCGCGGCGAGCAAGCCGGCCCGGCGCGCCAGCATGATCCCCTGCGCCGCTGCCTCCCTCGCCATGTTCCTCATCGGCATGGACACGTTCATCGTGAACGTCGCGCTGCCCACCATCGGCACGGAGCTCCATACGAACACGGCTGCGCAGCAATGGATCGTCGATGGCTTCACGCTGGCGTTCGCCGCACTGCTCCTGCTCGCCGGCAACCTCTCGGATCGCTTCGGGGCGAAGCGCGCCTTCATGGCGGACACCGCGGGCTTCGCCGTGAGCTCGCTCATCTGCGCCCTGGCCGTGGGCGCCGGCATGCTCGTGCTGGGCCGCGCGCTGCTCGGCGTATCCGCGGCGCTCTTCAATATATCTACAGTGTTGGCTTATTCTATACAGAAAGATTACTGAAGCAGAGACCTAACTCAAAATGAGGTGCAGACGAAGAGCGCATACCCAGCTGATGGGGCGGCGAGGTGCAGATGAGGACCACATAATACGTAGCGATGTAGCCGGCACCACATGAGACGGCAGTGAGATGCGAAAAACGAGTTGGCACACACTGCAGACTCTCAACCGTATGGCTCAGCACCAATTGTGGTCATCGCCCCATCCTTCTTTCGGAAAGCAGCCGAGCGACTCGAACCAATAGGATCAGTCGATCCCTATCCGTACAGCCCGAACCACGAGCACCGCAAGGACGAGGGGGACGGCGACCCATTTGGGGAACTGCAGCGCGTTAAGGGCGAGCGCGATCGCGAGTATCAGCGCGTATGCAAGGAGTTCCCACCACATCAGGGCAGGGCGGCGGTAGGGTGCTTCCGGCCTTTCCCCGTACTCTCTCATGGGAACCTCCTCTCGTCAGGCCTGCATGCGACCCAGCAGGGCCAGGCGCCAGTCAGCGAGGGACTCGTCGCGCCAATGGGATTCATCCCCCAAGAGCAGGCGAGCGAGCTGGGTGGTGTTATCTCCCTGCTGCTCGCCCGCAATGACCTCGAGCTGGTTAAGGGCGGTAGCCTCCTCTCCGAGCTCGAGCAGCCTCGCGGCCGCCGTGACACGCAGGCTCGGGATGGAGTCGGCATCCGCGAGCGCCCAACCGAGGGCGGAGCGTGCCTCCTCGCCCCGCCCCGCGAGGCGGGCGATCTCCTCAGCGTCGTCGGCCAGGTTGACCATGCACATGACCTCGACGAGGACCGTGCCGGCGGACTCCGCGAGGTGCCGTCGGTTCAACGCGAGCGCATCGGACCTCTTGCCGAGCTTCTCGTACGCCCCCTCGAGGAGCAGATAGACCCCCGCGCTGCCGGGGGCGAGCATCCCCTCGAGCATCGCCGCCGCGGCCGCGGCGTCCCCTTCGGACAGGAGCAGCGTCGCCTGGATCTGGCGGGCCCGGAAGGCCTCACCCGGTTCACGTGACCGCTCCACCACGCGGCGGCAGAGCTCGTCGGCCCGACCGCCGAGGACCGCCGCTGCGCCCTCCTCGCCCGCGGCCCTGGCGGTAGTCGCCCACCCGGCGTAGAGCCCGGCAACGGCGACCAGCAGGTTCCAACTCGACCCGTGGTCGCGCAGCTCCCGCTCGCAGCGGGCGACGGCGGCGTCGCGGTCGGTCAAGGAGAGCCCCGTGGCCTCCCGCACGATGGCGGAGACTTCCTCATCTGATAGCTCCTGACCATAGCCGATGAGCTCGTCGAGCGTGACGCCCAGCTGGGACGCGAGGCGTGGCAGCATGGCGACGTCGGGCAAGCTCTGGCCAAGCTCCCACTTCGAGACCGCGGCCTTCGTCACGCCCACCCGCTCGGCAAGCGCGGCCTGGGTGATGCCGAGCTCGCGCCTCCCGGCGGCGATGTTCTCGGCGATGCTCGTGTTTCTCATGGCTCCTCCTTGCTGGAAGTGTCGGGAGGACCGGTCCCTGAGACAAGTATCGGGGCGAGGAACGGTTGACACAATGGAGCGGTGGTTGACCTTTCCGGGGCTTAGTCAACCGGAGGACGACGAGGCTTGCCATTCAACGCGCAGCCGCTCACAGCTCCCCAGCCCGCCGCCTGCGCGCGCGGTAGCCATAGTTGAGCGGCACCTGGTACGGCGCGCCAAGCTCGGAGTCATTGAGCGCGAGCACGCCGGACGTGCCGCGCTCGAGCACCTCGATGCCAGCTTCCTCGCTGAGGGCCTGGCGCTTTCTGCGCATGGGAATGAGGTCAATCATGGTCGTCCCTCCAAAGCCGGTCTCAAACTGGAAGCCATCTTAGCCCTCGGCCTGCGCGCCGTGCGGCGCAGCGACAGTCAGTGCGCTAGAGACACGACGGCCTCAGTCCTGCCGCCCTACCCCTCCGACGACCCACCTCAAGCCTGGCCGCGAGCTCCTCGAGGCACTCGCCCGTACGCCGCAGCTCAGTTGCAACGTCAACGCCAACGTAGGTGTAGTGCCAAGGCTCGAAGTCCACACCCGTAAGGGCGAACTTGCCCGGCGGATACCGACGGATGAACCCAAACCGCCACGAATTCTCGAACAGCCAGTCCTGGATTCCCTCGAGGCCTCCCGGGCTACCGTCTCCGCAGCTGATGTCGAGCGCGACGCCCAAGGCGTGCTCGCTCCGACCCGGAAGCGCCACGTAGCGGCGCGCGGCTCGCCAAGCTTTACAAGGCGAGAGACCCCGCAGCATGTTTGCGCCAAACCTGCAGACGAGAATCCACGCCTGCCTGACCGGGCTACGATAGGCAGACGTGACCACCGGGTCGAGGCCGGCGGCTCGGCAGGCTTGCAGCAGGGCCTCCGCAGGACCGGCTACGCGAGCGTCAACGAGGCGCCCTCCCTCGATTGGCACAAGATTGGGGGTTCCGTGGGAGAAGAAGGCTGGCCTCGGCATCGCGATCACCTCGTCCTCGCTAGGGTCTGCGTTCTCCCCCATTGTGCAGCGGGGACACGCGCGATCGATGAGCCGAGGCTTACGGGGCGGTGACGGTTTCGTCACGCGTGGCGCCATGATTGGCGGACGCCTGTGGCGCACGCGTCAACGAAGGGGCCACGGGCGGCATCACACCTGGAAACAAGGCCTGTCAGCAAGCGGTTCGCTGCGAAAGACCTGCTCGGCCGCCGCCCTGTAGTCCTCGACGCGGCGCGCCTTCCGCATCGCTCGATGCACCGCGACGGGGTCCGCGAAGGCATACCGGGCATACGCCCACCATTCCTTGAGGCGATAGACCGCATTGCCACCAATCTCGGCCTCGTAGGCATCGAACAGCCTGTCATGAAACGCATGGAGCTCCTCGGGCGTCATGGGACCACCACCTCGCAGCTGCCGCGGCAACGCGGGGTTGGTGAGGACGCCGCGTCCCACCATCACATGCCGCGTCGCCGGATATGCAGAGAGCAGCGCCTCCAGGTCCTCCGGCGCAAAGATGTCCCCGTTGTAGGCCACTGGGAAGGGCGCCCGGGCAAGGGCCTCGCCATAGGGCTCCCAGCGCGGCGCGCCCTTGTAGAAGTCCTCGCGCACGCGCGGGTGAACGATGAGCTCGGCGAGCGGATGGGCGCAGTAGGCGTCGAGGATCCGCCCGAACTCGGCGTCATCGGACACGCCCAGCCGCGTCTTGACCGAGACCGGCAGCGGCGAGCGCGCACAGGCCTCGCCGAGGAACGCGTCGAGTGCCTCGGGGTCACGCAGGAAGCCCGAGCCCTTGCCCTTGTTGAAGACCGTTCCCGAGGGACATCCCAGGTTGAGGTTGACCTCCCGGTAGCCCATATCGGCAAGCAGCCCCGCAGCGTACACGAACTCGTCGGCGTCCTTCGTGAGCAGCTGCGGGATAACGTCGAGCCCGCGGTTGCGCTCGGGATCGACCTCGCGGGCCGCGCGCCCGCCGAACGTGGACCCCGCGTGCGGCGGCGCGACAAACGGGGTGTAGTAGCGGTCGAGGACCCCGAAGCACTCGGCGTGGACGCGCCGGAACACGCTACCGGTAACCCCCTCCATGGGAGCGAGCGAGAGGATCATGCATGCAACCCCTTCGAGAATGACAAGACGGCCCGAGACAAATCGACCCGGACACTTTGTCACGAACCAAGCTCGAGCACAAGCACATCCTCGTCGCGAAGCGAGGCGGGGCGCGGGACGCCGCGCGCCATGCGCGCAGCGCCGCGTCGCCCTCAGCGCCAAAGTGGAGAGCCGCTAGCGCATAGGACGCGTCTGGATCTCGATGCCATCCTGGTCGAAATCGGACATGGGGAAGGCACGAATTGCGAAGTCATCGTACGAATTGACGTAGTACGTGTTCGTGGAAGACGAATATCCGCTGGTGAACAACGTCTTCTCGAGCCTTCCATCGGATACGGCCGCCGTTCCCTCCACCATTTGGACTCCGCCCAGGGTGCGGAACAGCCGGGAAACGTTCTCGCGCTCGTTATCCTTCACCGGATAGTGCGCGCTCGCATAGGCCGCGCGCACGAAACGCGAGGGCGAACAGGCGTCCCCGGGGATGCCGCGCATGCTCACGCCCGTGCCCCAGGCGGCAAGCTCTCGTCGACCCCACGAGACGGGCTCATGCGGAAAGTCCGCGTAAACCGGGGGGAAGTTGAGGCCCGCCACGGCGAGACCGCGCTCGTTGGCGCAATCGAAGTACATGGGGCGACCCTGGGCGCACACACCCACGCCCGCAACGGCGAAGCCCTCAGCGCGCTACGGCGCACCAAGAACCGACCGGTACGGCAGGCTCCGGGGCGAGAAGACGATGCTCTCCCCATACCCGCACACCCAGTCGAAGTTGCGCCCGAAGTGCATCGAACCGTCCACGCCGTTGAATCGAATTGACGTGCACATGGCAATGCTCCTTCTCTTGCGTCCTTATTGGGCTTGCTTATACCCGGCACGCTTCCAAGAATCCTGCAGCGAGTCTCAATATTCGCGGTACGATAACTCGCAAATCCTCACCGCTACGCCCTGTTCGACGCCGATGGGGAGCTCGGGCGCGACCTACGCCTCCTTCGCGCTCGAGGACGAGGCGACATGCGTCCTCTCCAGCGCTTACCTGCCGCAGTTCACGTCCCCCGCGCTGCGGGACCCCCTGCCCAACCCCCAGAACATCATGCTCGCGGCCGGGTTCGCCGGAAGCCTTGCCGCAGTCGCCCTCGTCGCAACGAGGGCGGGACGCTTCATCAGGCGAAAGCTTGACCCCCTCACGGACGCCACGGCGCGCGTTGCCCGCCAAGACCTCAAGTTCTCCGTCGAGGCGGGCGGAGTGCGCGAGGTCGACGAGGTGCTCTCCGCGATGGACGCCATGCGCGCTACGCTCGAAGAGTCACTCAAGGCGCGCTGGGACTCCGAACGTCGGCAGCGCGACCAAGTCGCCGCGCTCGTGCACGATCTGAAGACCCCGCTCACGGTGATCCGCGCGAACTCCGAATACATCGCGGAGGAAACGGGCGACCTCGCCGCCGATAGCGGGCCCGCCAGCCCCGAAAGGCTCTCGGCCGTCTCCGACGCAGCAAGGGCGACGGCGGCCGGGACGAAGCGCCTCGACTCCCACGTGCGCCTTCTCATGCAGGCGTCAAGGCAGCTCCCCGCCGCAGGCAGCGCCACGGCATCCGCAGGCAGGCTTGCCTCGGCAATCGAGGAGGATGGCCGCTCGTTCGCACAGACGGCGGGGGTCGAGCTCTCCCTTTCGACAGATGGCGGCATCGACGCGCTTCGGGTCGAAGGCGACGAAGACGCCCTCGTCCGAGCGATTGCGAACGTCGTCTCGAACGCGATCGACCACGCGTCCTCCCGCGTGTCGGCTCGAATGGCTTGCTCCGAGGGCGGCCCTTTGGAAATCGAAGTGGTCGATGACGGCGCGGGCTTCTCGGAAGAAGCGCTCGAACACGGATGCGATCAGTTCTTCCGTGAAGGCCCCGCCCGGACGGATGAGCATTACGGGCTCGGGCTTTACATCGCATCGGAAACCATGGCGGCATGCGGCGGCACGGTTGAGATAGCGAATCTCGATTCCGATAAGGCGCCCATCCGAGGGGCCCGCGTCATCCCGAAAGTGCCGTCGGCTTCAAAATCCACCGCCATTTTGAAACCGTCTGCCACACCACGTCCAGCTTTATGGCCAGCTCTTCTTGCGAGAGGCCTCGCGATTTCCGGATCGCGCGGATGTTCTCGTTCAGCATGGGCTCTTCCCTCCCTCTTCGCCGAGCCAATCGTTGCCCGCAGCGAGGCGTTGCGGCAAGCAACGGAAGGCGACATCGGAGCAAAAGCGGACGAAATCGCATCGAACTCCCAGTCTTTTGTCATCGGGGACGTTCTTTAACGACTAGTCAAAAGGGGCACTCTTTCGGCACTTGGGGACGTTCCTTTCCTGCAGGCACTCGGGGACAGTCACCTACACTCATATTGACGTTCGCCCTCGCGCTGCTGTGTGCGGTCCCGGTCGCGCGCGTCGCGGATCGGTTCGAGGCGTAGGGGAGCAGGCTTGCCGCGTCTGGGCGAATGCATCTCAGATGCCGCCTTCGTCGATACTGCAAGGCCGCCCTCTCCACCTTGCGGACGGCTCCTAGCAGTGCTCCAGTGCGCCGCTGGAGAAGAGCCTCCATGCCTTCCGAAACGACACGAGCCCGCCGCGCTGCGTCTCGGCGTTTTCATTCCCGCCGTAGACCACGGCGCGAGCAGAGGGGTCCAGACCGAGGTCACGCTCCGATATGCCGGTCAGCGCGTCGAAGTACTTCGGCTTGTACGTGGCGGAGGATTTGACCTCCACGGACTTCACGGCCCTGAGACCGCGCTGGACGAGGAGGTCGATCTCGTTCTTATTCCCGTCGCGCCAGAACGAGAGCTGCGGCGGCCTGCCTTCCGCATAGAAGGTCTTGAGCGCCTCGTCGATGATGGCAGCCTCGAACAGTGCCCCGTACTGCGGGCTCGTCATCAGCTCTTCCGGGCTGTCGATGCCTATGAGGTTGCAGGCGAGGCCCGTGTCGAGGAAGTAGAGCTTCGGCGTCTTGATGAGCCGCTTTCGCGCATTCGAAAAATAGGGCTCGAGCAGGTAGACGATGTGACTCGCCTCGAGTATCGAGAGCCAGTCGCGCGCCGTCTTCGTGTCAACGCCGCAGTCCCTGGCGAGGCTCGTGACGTTCAGCAGGTTTCCACAGCTGAGCGCACACAGCTGCAGGAACTTCCCGAAAGCCGAGAGGCTGCGGACGCCGAGCTCCTCGCGCACATCGCGTTGGAGATAGGTGTCGATATAGCTCGGGAAGAAGCTCTGCGGGTCGATGCCGGACGAGAACACTCGGGGATATCCCCCGTTGAAGACCCAGTCTGCCGCGCGCTTCGGCTCGAATCCCGCGGAGGCGAGCTCATGGTAGGAAAGGGGGAGCAGGGTGAAGAGCGCCACGCGCCCCGCCAGCGACTGGCTCACGGCCTTAAGGAGTAAGAAGTTTTGCGATCCAGTTAAGACGAATCGCCCGGGCTCGTTGGAATCGTCGATGATCTCCTGGAGGTAGGAGAAGAGATCGGGGACGCGCTGGGCCTCGTCGAATATGACGTTTGACTTGTGAAGGGACAGAAAGCTCCTGGGGTCGCTTTCGAAGAATGACCGGTTATCGGGATTCTCGAACGTGACGTACTCGTGGTCGGGGAAGGCCTGGCGCACAAGTGTGGTCTTGCCGCTCTGGCGCGGACCCGTGACCGAGACCGCGGGAAACTTCCCTGCCTGATTGAGCAGCTTTGCCTCCGCATCGCGCTTTATCATGGCTACTCCTCGAATACTATAGAATCTACTACCTGATTTACATAGGTTCTACTCCCCGATTAACTTGAAGTCTACCACCTGATCTGCATGCGTCGTAGCGGCATGTCGACGGTGCTCAAGATGTTCCAGGAGCACCTGATGCGAGGGGGCATCAACCCGGACAACATCATCGATATCAACTTCGAGCGCATGGACGAGCAGTACCCGTTGGAGGCACAGGCTCTGTACGACTACGTGGCGAGGCGCCTGGGTGACGGGCACAACTACGTGTTTCTCTTGTCATCGGGGACGTTCTTTAACGACTAGTCAAAAGGGACGCTCTCTCGGCACTTAGGGACGTTCCTTTCCTGCCGGCACTTGGGGACAGTCCTTCTCTGACTGCGAAGACTGTCCCCGACGGCTAGTCGTTTAAGAACGTCCCCGATTACTACCTTTAGAAACCCGGAAAAGCTGCGCGCTGCGGCGATTTGGACCCGGAAAAGCTGCGCGAAACGCCAAAATAGACCCGGAAAAGCTGCAAATATATCTAGAATAGACCACGAAAAGCTGCAAACCGCTGGTAGGCAGGTGTATAGGGTGCTAAAGCGAAAGATGCTCGAAACGCTTCGGGCGTGGAGGGCGAGCAAGGGTGCGGAGTGCCTGCTCATCAAGGGTGCTCGCCAGGTTGGAAAAACGTATATAGTCGCCGAGTTTGGGCGCCTCGATTATGAGAACTTCGTGTCCATCGACTTCATCGAGTCCCCGGAGCTCAAGGAAGTTTTCGACGGAGCGCTCGATGCCGATACAATCTACCGGCAGATCTCCCTCGTTGTCCCGGGCGCACGGTTCGTCCCAGGCAAAACGCTCCTCTTTCTTGATGAGATTCAAGAATGCCCCGCCGCGCGCGCCGCGCTCAAGTACCTTGCGCTTGACGGCAGGTGCGATGTGGTGGCCTCGGGGTCGCTTCTGGGCATCCGCTTCAAGGAGGAGGCGGCCAAGGCATCCGTGCCCGTTGGCTACGAGCACGAGATCGTCATGGGACCTCTCGACTTCGAGGAGTACCTATGGGCGCGCGGTTACGACGCGGAGTCTATCGAGGGCCTTCGCGGCTTCTTCGAGTCGCGCGAGCCGGTTCCCTCCGCCGTTAATCAAAAGATGATGCAGATGCTGCGCGAATACCTTGCCGTTGGCGGAATGCCCGCGGTGGTGAGCGCGTTTATGGAATCGAACAGCTTCGCTATTGCCCACGACGAGCAGCGCAGCCTTTTGGCATCGTATCTGGACGACGCAGCCCGATGCGCCGAAGCCCCCGAGCGGGTGCGCGCACGAGTGTGCTTCGAATCGCTTCCGCGCCAGCTTGCAAAGGAGAATACAAAATTCCAGTACTCCGTGGTGGAGAGCAGGGGAACGGCGCGCAAGTTTGGATCATCCGTGGACTGGCTCGTAGGGGCGAGTATGGTTCACAGGTGCCAATGCGTGACCGCGCCGCAGTTCCCGCTTGCGGCATACGAGGACGGATCGAAATTTCGCCTTTATGCTGCCGATACAGGTGTGCTCATGGCCATGTACGGCTTTGAAATGCTGGAAGCGGTGGCAAACAACAAGCTCGCGGGTCCCATGAAGGGCGGCCTCTACGAGAACCTGATCGCATGCATGCTTGCGGCCAAGGGCGTGCCCCTTCGTTACTGGAGGTCGCAGAAGGGCGACCGGGAGATCGAGTTCGTAACGGACTCGTCCGACGCGAGCGTTGTCCCCGTTGAGGTAAAGGCGTCTCGCGGGTCGACGGTCTCCCTCAACGATATGCTCGAGCGCCCCGATGTAAGCCTGGGGTACAAGCTGATTGACGGCAACGTTGGCCAAGATGGCAAAAAGGTAACGCTTCCGTTGTACATGGCCATGTTCTTGGGATAGAGCCTGACTATAAATGGGGCTTCTGCCGTTCCTGTGGGCGGAGTCATCCCCTTCCCGGCAGTCGGGGGCTGAGCCGGGAGCACCTGAGCATCACCGTCGCCAGGAGGTTGCCCACGTTGCGGAAGCCGTAGGCCGTCCTGACCGCCAGCTTCACCTTGTTGTTCGTCGCCTCGACACGGGCGTTCGACACGCCGAGGGCGACCGCCCCGACGATCGCCTCCCGCCTGCACCCGACCTTCCTCGAGACCTCGACGAACCCCGGTATCCCGCAGCGGCACGCCCATGACAGCCAGCGCCCCAGGGCCTCGCTCGCCTCGGCCGCCGTGGCGGAGCGGGACACGGCCCCGAGCCCCTCCTTTAGCGGGCGGCCACGCCACAGCGCCCCGCCGGCCCGCGACACGGACGCGGGCGCGCCGGACTGCCGCTCGGTCAGGTCCTCCGGGCTCTCGAGCAGGGCGCACCTGCCGCCCTTCACGGCCCCGGCGGCGGCGGGGTCGGCCCCCGGGCCGCGCCTCGGGGCGTTCCACGCCTGCCGCCGGAGGCGGTCCGGGGCGTCGGTGGCCCACCGGACCACGTGGAAGGGGCCCATGACCCCCCTCGGCGTTCGGGCACCCCTCTGCGACCACGTCGGCCATCCGCCGCGCACCGTCCGCGGTAACGACCTCGAGGGCCGCCCGGCCCTCCTCGCCGAGCCCGTCGAGGAACTCCGAGGGCACGGCCCTGCCGCAGCCGTCCCGGCACCACACGACCCTGCCGGCGTCGTGGCCGGCCACGACCGTGACGTGGCGGGCCCCCTCGTCCTCGAGGTCTCGTCGACGCGCAGCGCCTGAGGCCCCTCGGCAGGGACCCGCCCTCCCCCTCGAGCGGCTCGCCGCAGGCCCGCCCGCACGCCGACCCGACCGTGCGCCAGAAGACCCGCATGAGCCCCGGGGCGGCCTCCTCGCCCATCTGGGCGGCGCACCAGGCGAGCCGGCCCCCGAACGCCGACGCCATGCGGCTGGCTGCGCACCTCGCCCAGGGGACCGCCTCGACGCGCACCCCGTGCCCGGGGCACTCGACGCGGGCCGGGGCGTACCTGACGAAGCGCCTCGAGAGCCCGAGGTCCGGGGCCCTCCAGAGCCCCGGGGGCATGGTGCCGCAGGCGCCGCAGCGCCTTCCGCAGGCCGGGCGGCGCGGGGCGCGGGAGCGCGGCCCGGCGTCGACGACGACGTCGCCTCCCGACTCGGAGCGCCCGGTGACCACGGCGCCCTCCAGCCCGAGGGCCTTCTTTAGCATCCTGTCGTCCATGGCGCGGGGACTTCCTGACGGTCAGTCCTGTCGGCGCGAAACAACCTGCAGGAAACCCCGCGTCATCTGCCGCCACACCGCGGAATCAACCCACACGAAGTGGCGAAGAGCCGCATTATTTGGGTCGGCGGGATCATCCCCGCATGCGCGGGGAGCACATATGCGACAAGGGCGGCAAGGTGCTCTC
>NZ_CAAKOQ010000057.1:1337-1638 GCF_901212675.1 Olsenella uli | reverse complement strand
GGATCATCCCCGCATGCGCGGGGAGCACCCCCTTGCAAAAGCAGCAGTAGCCCTGTCCCTGGGATCATCCCCGCATGCGCGGGAAGCACGTTAAAGTTATCCTTTGCTCCACCATAAGAGTAGGATCATCCCCGCATGCGCGGGGAGCACCTCCCCCGCTTCACGCACCTGATCCTGGACGAGGGATTATCCCCGCATGCGCGGGGAGCACCTCCCCCGCTTCACGCACCTAATCCTGGACGAGGGATCATCCCCGCATGCGCGGGGAGCACCCGTCGCTCCATGGGGTCGATCGGTCGGA
>NZ_CAAKOQ010000057.1:1084-1327 GCF_901212675.1 Olsenella uli | reverse complement strand
GGGATCATCCCCGCATGCGCGGGGAGCACGCGCCAAGCTGATACGGGTTCTCGTTGGCCGGAGGATCATCCCCGCATGCGCGGGGAGCACTCCAACGACGCCTGGAACGGCGTGTCCGACAGGGGATCATCCCCGCATGCGCGGGGAGCACTGGGTGGCCCAGTTGACGCGGTTGTGGTCGGGGGGATCATCCCCGCATGCGCGGGGAGCACCACGGCGCGGATTGGTAGCCGGTGCGCTGGT
>NZ_CAAKOQ010000057.1:893-1074 GCF_901212675.1 Olsenella uli | reverse complement strand
ATCATCCCCGCATGCGCGGGGAGCACGAGGTCGAGGCGGCCATCACGACGTACGATCCGGGATCATCCCCGCATGCGCGGGGAGCACCTGTTGGCGTGCTCGATGCCGATGCTCCTGCAGGGATCATCCCCGCATGCGCGGGGAGCACGAGGACATTTCTGATTACCTTCTTGGCTTCCCA
>NZ_CAAKOQ010000057.1:577-816 GCF_901212675.1 Olsenella uli | reverse complement strand
GATCATCCCCGCATGCGCGGGGAGCACGATAGGGGGGCTCTCATGACATCCGGCGGCTCGGGATCATCCCCGCATGCGCGGGGAGCACGGCACATGCACCAGCGCGGCGGACGAGTGGGGAGGATCATCCCCGCATGCGCGGGGAGCACTCGTAGCATCCGTCGATCGACAGGTCGCCGTCGGGATCATCCCCGCATGCGCGGGGAGCACGGGTGCCTCGACGCCGGGGCATACGAGCG
>NZ_CAAKOQ010000057.1:327-567 GCF_901212675.1 Olsenella uli | reverse complement strand
GATCATCCCCGCATGCGCGGGGAGCACTGCCGCGAACTGGTCTCGTACACGATGTGGCAGGGATCATCCCCGCATGCGCGGGGAGCACTGCTTCGCCTGTTGAATCCACGGGTCGCAGGTGGGATCATCCCCGCATGCGCGGGGAGCACCCTGCCCCGCGTCCCAGCGCTCGGGGTCGAGTGGGATCATCCCCGCATGCGCGGGGAGCAACGTTTATGCGTTAAACATCAAAATCGCAGG
>NZ_CAAKOQ010000057.1:134-317 GCF_901212675.1 Olsenella uli | reverse complement strand
AGGGATCATCCCCGCATGCGCGGGGAGCACACCATCCAGATGATTGACGCGACGTGCCAGCAGGGATCATCCCCGCATGCGCGGGGAGCACTCGACGCCGATTGAGCGGCAGTTCGCGTCCCAGGGATCATCCCCGCATGCGCGGGGAGCACGATTTCAAGCGGGGTTTCATCAAGTTCGATC
>NZ_CAAKOQ010000057.1:7-124 GCF_901212675.1 Olsenella uli | reverse complement strand
ATCATCCCCGCATGCGCGGGGAGCACCACGACGTGGCCGAGGACGCCTTCTCGCGCAAGGGATCATCCCCGCATGCGCGGGGAGCACTCGGTGGAGCTGAAGTAGTTGTGCGGGAAG
>NZ_CAAKOQ010000056.1 GCF_901212675.1 Olsenella uli | reverse complement strand
GGCGCTACACCACTTTTCGTGACGCGACTGGGTATATAATTTGACCTGCGGTTTTGCAAACTGCTCGAAAGCCACCCTCGCTGATTCACTTACGATTGCAGCTGGCGGCTTGCACGATAAAGGGCTGTTGAGTATCAAAACGGGCGTTTTCGGCGCCATCGAGCCTCCAAAGGCGTCCCACCGCGCCCTTTGGGACAAAAACTAAAACTCAACCCCCTGAGTTTGAAATGAGATTTTAAAGTTGTCCCAGCTTTTGCTCCCGAGGCCGACGAAACGCGACATGGTGTTACCTGGCGGCACTCGGCCCGAGACGGCATCGAAAACTGGGTGCAACTGGAGTGGCGGGACGGCAGAACCGTCGCCATCGAGTGGGAATAGTTCCGCCTGATTTTGACCATAATTGGCGATTTAACGCCCTTATTTTCTCCAGATAATGAGATAATAAGGGCGTTTCTTCATGTTAGGAGGAAAAGTGGACCGGTTTCTCATGGATGACCTCGTCAAGTGGAAGAGTTCGAAACGCCGCAAACCACTCATCCTCAACGGTGCGCGCCAAGTGGGAAAGACGTGGCTGCTCAAGGAGTTCGGCAGGATCCAGTTCAAAAACGTCGCCTATGTCAGCTTCGACGACAACCCGCTCATGGCGGCCGCCTTCGACGAGGGCTACGACATCCCAAGGCTGATAACGATTCTCCAGGCCGTCACGGGCGAACGCATCGACCCTTCGACCACGCTCATCGTCTTTGACGAGGTACAGGAATGCCCCAAGGCCCTCACCTCGCTCAAGTACTTCTGCGAGAACGCGCCCGAGTACCATATCGCCGCGGCTGGCTCCCTTCTGGGCATCCTCGTCCACGAGGGCACCGGCTTTCCCGTGGGAAAGGTCAATCTGCTCGACCTGCATCCCCTGAGTTACCGGGAGTTCCTTCATGCTACGGGCAACGGCGGGCTCTGCGACATCATCGACAGCGGGGATGCCCTGATGATAGACTCCCTAGCACTGAAGTTCACCCAGCTCCTTCGGCAATACTATTACGTGGGGGGCATGCCCGAGGCGGTTGCGGCATTCACCGATACAGGCGCCCTCTCCGATGCAAGGGAGGTGCAGGAGCAAATCCTCTTCGGCTACGAGCGCGATATCTCCAAGCATCTTTCCGCCAGGGAGACCGAGTACACCCTGGCCGCCTGGAAGTCCGTTCCAGCGCACTTGGGCCAGGAGAACAAGCGCTTTGTGTTCGGCCATATCAGGGATGGTGCCCGCGCGAGGGACTACCGGCTCGCCATCACCTGGCTCACCCAAGCCGGCATAGCCACGCCAGTGCTCCGAATCTCTAAGCCCGGAATCCCTCTGGCTCCCTACGCCGATGACGCAATCTTCAAGCTCTTCACCTTGGATGTTGGCCTCCTCGCCGCCATGGCTGGTCTCGACGAGGCGAGCGTCATCGCCGGCAACTCGGCTTTCACGGAATTCAAGGGGGCCCTCACCGAGCAGTACGTCTGCCAGCAGCTCGTTTCGGACTGCGGCCTCGTGCCCTTTTACTGGTCGGCCGAGAACTCCAGCGGCGAGATCGACTTCCTCGTGCAGGCCGGGTCCAGCGTGTTCCCCATCGAGGTGAAGGCCGAGGAGAGCCTGCGCGCGAAGAGCCTCCGCGCCTTCAGCGGGCGCTACGAAGGCATGAGCCCCCGCAGGTTCAGCATGTCGGGCTTCCGGGATCAGGGCTGGATGCGGAACATTCCCCTGTACGCGATCGGAAATATTGCAAATTGGGAATAGGGCTGCCGAGCTCGGCAACGATGGTTGCAAACAGGCGGTAACCCAACCTGCGAACAGGGGATAGCTGATTCTGCGAATACTTGATGACTTTCGTGACATCCGAAGCCATGACAGAGGCCCCGAAAACCATGACCATAATTTGGCCGCATGGATCTTCCCGAATCGTTGCGACTGGAGTGATTTGGACAAACTGGAAAGACTGAGACCGGTTGGGGCAAACCCAGTGAACCCCGTACGCGGCGGGCGTGATTCCGTTCGGGCCCGAGCTGTCAACCACGGTGCGTACCGCGAGTCCCGAGCGCACGTTCTGGGAGAAGGGCACCATCCTGCGCCGGGAGGCCAACACACCCAAGGGCAAGGCCATGCCCAGGCGCTACTCTCGCCATTACTACGACATATACCGCCTTGGCCACTCCTTCGACGGGCGACGTCGAGAACAGGCAGTCGCGTCACGAAAAGTGGTGTAGCGCCCCTCCGGGGCAGTGAGCCTCGCCCCGAATCCTACGCCGCCCTCCTCTTCCTGTCGAACGCCGCGCCCACGAGCGCGAGCACCCGCTCCTCGTCCTCCCTCGTCGTCGCCGGCCGGGCGGCGGGCTCGTAGCCCCTCGCGAGGCTCCTGCGGTCCATGAAGTTCGTGGCGGCGGCCCAGGCGTCGTCCTGGTCGCAGCACACCGCCCCGACGAGCCTCACGAGCGACTCCACCGACGGGAACACCTGCACGACCCGCGCCCTGCGCTTTATCTCGGCGTCCGTCCTCTCCTGGATGTTGTTCGTCCTGATCCACCTGCGGTGCTCCGGCGGGAAGTCGAGGTAGGCCAGCGCCGAGGGGGCGGCCGCCTCGAGCCTCGCCGCGCACGCCTCGTCCGCGCCGGCCAGCAGCTCGACCGCCCGGGCCCAGCCGGCCCTCACGAGCCCCTCGTGGGCGTCGGAGACCACGAGCCCGGCCCCCGACAGGCCGCGGGCGCGCAGCGAGAGCAGGAAGGAGCGCCACGACAGGTGGCTCTCGGCGTCGACGCACTCGAGGCCGACGACCCTTCTCGCGCCCTCCCTCGAGGCCGCGACGGCCGCGGCGAGGGCGGCCCTCCTGGGCCTGCCGGCCTCCCGGCAGGGCACGTAGATGGCGTCGAGCCACGGGTAGGGCCACTCGACGTGCCCGAGCGGCGCGGACCTGAGCGCCGCCACCTCGGCGTCGAGGGCCTCGCAGAGGCGCGAGACCCTCGAGCGCCCCATGCCCTCGAGGCCCATCTCGGCCGCGACCGCCTCGACCTTCCTGGTCGAGGCGCCCCTCGCCCACATCTCGCGGACGCAGGAGGCGAGCGCCGCGTCGGTCCTCGACCGCCTCGAGACGATCTCCTCGGGGAAGTAGCCGCCCTCGCGGAGCCTCGGCACCCTGGGCGTGACCCTGCCGACGCAGGTGTCGAGCGCCCGCTCGCGGTAGCCGTTCCCGGCCACCCCGAGCTCCGCGGCCATCTCGGAGGCCTGCTCGTCCATCACGGCGTCGGGCGGCGACTCCAGAAGGCCGCGCGCCGTCGCGTTCAGGTCGATGCTGCCGTCGGGCCTGGCCGCGGCCCGAGCGGCGGCGCCCTCGTGTACAGTGTCCATTGCGGTCGTCCTCTCTCCCGAACCGCATGCCTGGCAGCTCACGATTCTAGAGGGGCGGCCGCGCCCCTTCGGCGCGGCCGGCTTCCCGCTTACACCACAATTCGGGACGCGTCCGCGTTCTTCGGCGACGGTCCCGCCGAGGGAGGCAGGCCTGCGAAACCCCAAGCGGCGCGCCCGCGAGGCGTCGAAGGCCCTTAAGCGGCCGGCGATGGGAACCAAGGCGCAGCGGGCGCTCGCGAGTCAGCGGGAGGCGATGAAACGGGAGTCGGTCCGCGCAAGAAGCCAACGTCGCGCGGACGAGGCGGAGGCGCGCTTCGAGCAGCGGAAGCTGAGGCGCAAGCAGGGGCATCGCGGACATTGATCGCCATCTGTGGCAACCCTTAAACCCTTATACAGAAGCGGTGGCAGTTTCACTTGAAACCGACACCGCTGTCCATTGCGCCGCTCGTCAACAGCCAATCTCCATCCCGCTCAGAAGGTCCTCCCCTCCTGCATGAACTCGGGGATGTTGGCATGGATGATGCCGTCCCTTTGCTGAATGGGATCGTTTCGCGTCAACAGGTACTTGGGGTAGTTGTCTCTGATCTGCTCGAACGGGCGGTATTCGCGCTCCTCGGTGGACCGGTCGGCCATGATGGTCATTGCGACCTGAACGTATGCGTAGCCCATCTCTGGGTTTCTGAGGATGAAGTCGCATTCCAGCTTTCCGATGCGCCCGACGCTGACCTTGCAACCCCGCGCGCGAGCGTAGCGGTAAACGATGTTCTCGAGGACGGGTCCGTAGTTGATGCGGTTGTCGGCGTTGAGGGCGAAGTAGAAGCCCAGGTCCGCCAGGTAGTACTTCTGCTCACCGCGCAGCAGTTTTCGCGACTTCAGGTCGAAGCGCGCACACTTGCTGACGATCTTCGCGTCCTCGAGGATCTGAAGGTATCGCGCGAGAGTCTCGCGCTTGACCTTCACGCCCCGCTTGCTTTCGAGGTCGGACTGGATGTTCGCAAGCGAAGTGGTGGCGCCGAAGTTGTTGATGACGTGGTCGCGCACCTGGTTGAACACGGAGACGTTCTTGATCTTCACGCGCCTGCGGATGTCCTTTTCGAAGATCTCCTGGATTACCGCCGCGACGTAAGCGCGCTTGTCGGCGAGCTGGGGGTAATCCAATGCCTTCGGGAAGCCTCCCTCGAGGATGTAGGCATCGAATTCCGCGACCGGATTCGGGTTCATGGGCAGCCCCGAGAAGCGCTTCATCTGGCAATATTCGCCAAAGTCCAGCGTCTGCATCTCGAATTCGATGTAGCGCCCGGTTAGCTTCGTGGCCAGCTCGCCCGAGAGCAGATAGGAGTTCGACCCGGTGATGAAGATGGAGAAGCCGCCTTCGGTGCGAAACCCGTTGAGCACGTCTTCGAAACCCTCGACGTTCTGCACTTCGTCGATGAAAAGGTACTTCGTCCCCGAGACAGCGAGCAGGGGCTCAATGAGGGCCTCGAGCTGTTCTGGAGCCTTGACAGATCGGTACCCGTACCGGTCTAGGTCGAAAAAGACGATGTGCTCGTCATCGACGCCTTCGGCCCTCAACTCTTCGGCGACGCACTGCATGAGGCAGGACTTGCCGCAGCGGCGGACGCCGGTGATGACCTTGATTATCCCGTCGTCATGGTAGAAGCCGCGAATCTTCTTCAGATAGTTTTCGCGAGGGAATAGACGCATACTGGCTCCAGTCTTCATTGGAGCCAGTATATCAAATCATATGTTTATGGGAGTATAGTATATCAAAGGTATGATTTGTACCCCCATAACTGAGGAATTTTCTACTCCCTCTCAATACCTTCTGTCGTCCGCAACGTGTCGCCTCGTGCCGTATCGTCCACATCGTGCCTCCTCGTGCCGTCTCGTCCGAATCGTCCGCGAATCACGCGGCTGATTCGGGTTCTCGGGAATAGCAGCACAGCCGCCCCAAGGCCGCGGTTCCCCTTGCGACTACTCCCCGTTTCGCGAGCAGGAATGGTTGCAGGCGGCTTGACCCCCCCCCTGATTCGCGTGAATCAACATACTTGGGAGACTTTCGGAAGGCTTAAGGTGCGAAGCTAGAACAGGTCTCCGTCCTCCTTCAGGAATTCCATGAGATTCAGGTGACGTACGCCGTCACGTTGGTTTCGCAAGGGATCCAAGGTGAACAGGTAGCGCGGCCACCCATCGCGTATTTTCGAGAACGGCGCGTACTCGCGCTCCTCGACCTTCGAATCCATCACCGTCATCGACACCTGCACGTAGGCGTACTCGTCGCCTTTACGGACGATGAAGTCGCACTCGAGCTTGCCAATTCTCCCCACGCTCACCGAATAGCCCTTCGACAGCAGGTGCGTGAACAACGCGTTCTCCAATGCCGGCCCATAGTTCAGCCTGGCGTCCGTGTTGCGCGCGCGGTATATCGCGGGATCCGCGAGGTAATACTTCTCCTCGCCGCGAAGCGATCGTCGCGATTTGAGGTCGAAGCGGGGGCACTTGTACAGCAGCTTCGCGTTTTCCAGCAGATCGAGATAGCCCGACAGCGTCTGGTGCTTTACCGCGATATGCTCGACGTCCCTCAGGTACTCGACCACGTTGGAGAGGTTGGTCGTCGCGGCGAAGTTATTGATGGCGTACGCCATCGACCGTTCGAAGGCCACGGTGTTGCGAATCTTCTTCCGCGCCTTGATGTCCTTCTCTATGATCTGGTCGACGACGTCCCTGGCGTAGGCGTCCTTCGCCTGCGGATCGGTGAACCCCAGCGAACGGGGGAAGCCGCCCTCCCTGAGCCATGTCTCGAATTCCCTCGCATCGTTTTCCAAGGCTTGACCTAAATTGCTCTTCATCTGGAGGTACTCACCGAAGCCCAGGGTGAACATGTCGAACTCCACGTAGCGCCCGGTGAGCTTGGTGGCCAATTCGCCCGAAAGGAGGTAGGAGTTCGATCCGGTAATGAAAACCGAGAAGCCACCGTCATTTCGGTACGCGTTGACGACATCTTCGAACCCCTCTACGTTTTGGACCTCGTCGATGAAGAGGAACTTGGGGTCGTCGTCTTTCAGCCTGGCCCCGATGGCTTCTTCAAGCTGGTCGGGGGTTCGAATCCCGCGAAGCCTCCTGGAATCAAGATCGAGGAAGACGACGTCCTTCTCCGGCACGCCGCGTTCGAGAAGCTCGTCGGCTATGGATTTCATGAGGCATGATTTGCCGCAGCGGCGCACGCCGGTTACGACCTTGATGATGTCGTCCGCATCGTAATAAGGCCTAATCTTCTTCAGATAGCGTTCCCTGCGAAACAACGACTCGCTCATCCGCGCACCAAACTCCCGTTAACGGTCAATATATTGCATTATATGAGACTTTTGCCCCTTAACACGCATGCAAATTGACCCATTCCGTCCAGCCGTTCTGGCTACCGCCGAGCACGAACACGGCGGCGGCGCTTGGGCTCGCGAACTCGACGTCATCGGCAAGCTCCATGCGGTCGCTTGCCTCGCCGAAGAGCCGCCTGCGGGCGGCGATGGCGCCCTGGTTCTTCAAGACGGGTCTGGAGAGCTCGACCATGGAGCCCGCGGGCACGGTGAAGCGGCCCGTGTCATTGTCGTAGCGCCCACTCGCGCGGACTCCGTTCTTCCTGGTGTGGAAGAGCGTGGAGCCCGTCGTCGGCATCGCCTCTACACGGTCGAGGTCGTAGCCGAGCGCCCTCATTCGGAAGAGTATGCCGGCGTGCAGCGCCTCGACGCGCTCCTCCTTGTACGGCGAGAGCCTGGGAGAAGGGGTCGCCGAGTTGTCCGTCTCGTAGGAGCCATGCTTGCGCACGTAGTCGTTGGTCTTGGCCTCAAGCGAGTCCAGCACGTCGCGGTCGATGTTGTTGTCGTCGTCGAGGAACATGACGGCCTTGTTCCAGAACTCCTTCTTGGCCTTGTGGGCCTCGAGGCGTCCAAGCCCCTGCGTGGTCTGTCCGGCATACACGCGGGAGAGGACGCCGTGATCCTCGTCGAGCAGGTAGTAGACACTACGGAAGGGTAGCTCGGGGAGGTGGCGGCCTCGGCCAGCTTCTCGCGCGGGACGACGACGGTGACGAGCGACTCACCCTCCACGCGGCAGATGCGTATGCCGTCCGGCTCGTTGTCGATGAGCTGCATGGTCATGGCGGTGAGGCTGATCATTGGGCACCGCCCTCCCCGTCCGGCTGGGAGTCAGCCGTGCCCCGCTCGGCGACCTCATCCATTGTGTAGGTGGCGTAGCCTTCGTAGCGGAAGCTCGCATCGATGCCCTTCATGTAGACCTGCCGGTCGTTGATGTCGCTCGTGAGCGCGGCCTTGAGCAGAGCCTTTATCTCGGTGTCGCGCACGGGGCTGCGCTCCATGGCAAGGAGATAGTCCTCCTTGTCCACGAGGTTCCAGTCGACCACCTGCCCCAACTCCTTCTTGAGGATGCAGTCGAGCCAAATTCGCGTACTACGTCCGTTGCCCTCGCGGAAGGGGTGGGCGACGTTCATCTCGACGTACTTCTCGATTATCTCGTCAAACGTGCCCTGAGGCATCCTGTCGATGGCAGCGAGCGCCGCGTCGAGGTACATGAGCGGGGCGAATCGGAAGTTGCCCTTGGCGATGTTGACCGTACGCATCTTGCCCGCAAAGGCGTAGACATCCCGGAAGAGGTAGCCGTGGATCCTCGCAAGGCCAGCGAAGGTGCCCACCTCGAACGTGTCGAGCAGGCCGCTCTCGAAGAGCTCAAGGGCGCGCTGCTTGGTCAGCAGCTCCTCCTCGCGGGCAAGCTCCGCTTCGCTCGCAATTCCTAACTTGTTATCAAGCATCAGCGCCCTCCTACAAACACCAAGTGCCAAGCCCCCCAAAAAACGAGCGTCTACTTCACTTGGAATAAACGCATGCCGGTTCCAATCTTCATTGGAACCGGCATATCAAATTAGAGGTTTATTGGGGTATTCACTGTCGTTTAAATTAAATACGCCCCAACAACCAAGGAAATATCTATTCCCACTCAATCGTCGCGGGCGGCTTGCTCGTGATGTCGTACGCCACACGGTTGACGCCCGGAACCTCAGCCACGATGCGGCTGCTCACGCGCGTCAGCACGTCGTAGGGAATCTTCGCCCAATCGGCCGTCATGGCGTCGGAGCTCTCCACGGCGCGCAGGATGATTGGGCGCGCGTAGGTGCGCTCGTCGCCCATGACACCCACGGACTTGATGTCCGGCAGGACGGCAAAGTACTGCCAGCAGCTGTGCTCGCTGTTGCGCTCGCCGGTCTCCTCGAACAGGCGCTCGTTGTACGCGTCCAGCTCCTCGCGCACGATGGCATCGGCGTCCTTCAGGATCTCGAGCTTCTCGGGCGAGACGGCGCCGATGATGCGGATCGCGAGGCCCGGGCCCGGGAACGGCTGACGGTACACGATGTGCTCGGGCAGGCCCAGCGCCAGGCCAAGCTCGCGAACCTCGTCCTTGAAGAAGTGGTCCAGCGGCTCGATGAGGTCGAAGTGCACACCCTCCGGGAACGGAATCAGGTTGTGGTGGCTCTTGATGGTGCTCGCCTTGCCACCGGTCTTGCGCGCGCCGCTCTCGATGATGTCCGGATAGATGGTGCCCTGCGCGAGGTACTGCACGGGACGGCCGTCCTCCTCCAGCTGCTTGGCGACAGCGAAGAACTCCTCCCAGAACTGCGTGCCGATGATGCGACGCTTCTGCTCCGGCTCCGTCACGCCGTCCAGCAGCGCGGCATAGCGGTCCTCGGCGTGCACGTGGATGAAATCGACGTCGAACTGCTTGGTGAAGACCTCCTCCACCTGCTCCGGCTCGTTCTTACGCAGCAGGCCGTGGTTCACGAACACGCAGGTCAGCTGCTTGCCGATGGCGCGAGAGCAGAGCGCCGCGACAACGGAGGAATCCACACCGCCCGAAAGCGCCAGGATCACGCGGTGGTCGCCCACCTTCTCGCGAATCTCGGCCACCTTCTGGTCGACCAGGCCGCTCATGGTCCAGTTCTTCTCGAGCCCACAGATGTTGAACAGGAAGTTGGAGAGCACCTGGTTGCCGCACTCGCTGTGGCGCACCTCGGGATGGAACTGCGTGGAGTAGAGCCTCTTCTCCGGGCACTCCATCGAGGCCACGGGGCACACGTCAGTGTGGCTCGTCACGACGAAGCCCTCCGGGGCGCGACTCACGGCGTCACGGTGGCTCATCCACACGGTCTGCTCGGCAGGCGTACCGGCAAAGAGGGCGCTCGCTTGGCCGGCCTCGGCATCCTCGTCAACATAGAGCTTGGCGGGGCCGTACTCGCCCACCTCGGAGTGCGCGACCTCGCCGCCCAGCGTCACGGCCATGATCTGGTGGCCATAGCAGAAGCCCAGCACCGGCGCACCCAGCTCCAGCACGGCGGGATCGATCTTCGGGGCGTCGTCGGCGTAGACGCTCGCCGGGCCGCCGGAGAGGATGATGGCGCTCGGCTGCTCGGCGGCAATCTCGGCCGCCGAGGCGTCGCACGGCATGATCTCGGAGTAGACGTGCAGGTCACGGACTCGGCGGGCGATGAGCTGCCCGTACTGGGCACCAAAGTCGAGGACGATGACCTTCTGCTTGGCGGCACTTGGCTGCATGGGCTCCTCCATGGACGACGTTTGACGTGGGCGGGGGCCTTCCGCACCTTCCCACCCCGACTCTCCAACTGCACAATCATACGATACGCCAGCGTAGCGAGCACGGCGCAGCGGCCTTTCAGCCTTGTCAAGAGTCACGGTGTTCTTGTGAACACTCCCTGACCAAACCGTGTACTTTTTTGGGTTCCCGCAGCTCGCGAGTATCATTGATGCGCTTAAACACTGCTGCCACGACTTGGCAGCACGCATAGGGACCAAGGAGCTTGCATGCTCAGACGCAAGGCCACCAAGAACCAGGACCGCGACGCACAGGGCGCACCCCAGCCCTACTCACGCACCTCGCTCGACCGCTATGCCAGCGCCCGCACCAAGCGCAAGGCCAAGGGTGCCGTCCGTGCCGTGGTCATCACCATCATCGCCGTGCTGGCGCTGGGCTGCACCGTGGCCTTCGCGTACCTCTCCAACATCTCCAGCAAGCTCAACCAGGGAATCGACTCGGCCCTGCGCGGCCAGCTCACCGAGACGGCGAGCGGCGACCCGTTCTACATGCTGCTCATCGGCATCGACAAGTCGTGGGACCGCGCCGAGAGCGCGGAGTATGGCGCCGATGACGCCGCCTACCGCACCGACTCCATCCTGCTTGCGCGCGTCGACCCCTCCAACAAGCAGGTCACGCTCGTCTCCATCCACCGAGACACGCTCGTCGACTTTGGGTCCGACGGCGGCAAGCAGAAGATCAACGCCGCCTACTCCATCGGCGCCGCCAAGAAGGACAAGGGCGAGGACACGAGCGGTGCGGCCTACACCGTGGAGACCATCTCGAAGTTCGCCGGCGTCCCCATCACGCATTACGCCGAGATCGACTTCGACCAGTTCGTCTCCGTGGTCGACACCATTGGCGGCATCGACGTGAACGTGCCCGTCGACGTCATCGACCCAAAATACACGGGAGCCAACATCAAGGCCGGCCAGCAGACCATCAACGGCGAGCAGGCTCTGCAGCTCTGCCGCGCGCGCCACGCCTACGACAAGTACGGAGATGGCGACGTCTACCGTGCCGCCAACCAGCGCATGGTCATCGGCGCCATCCTCAAGAAGGTCCTCGCAAGCGACCCGGCCACCATCACCAACACGGTCAACACGCTCGCGGGCAGCGTCTCGACTGACCTCTCCATCCAGGACATCCTCTCGCTCGCCACGACGTTCCGCGGCTTCGACATGAACACCAACATGTTCAGCGGTATGGAGCCCACCAACTCGAAGATCATCAACGAAACCTGGTACGAGATCTGCGACACCAAGGCCTGGCAGAAGATGATGACCCGCGTGAACCAGGGCCTCTCCCCCTACGAGAGCGAGTCCGAGGACTCCGCGCTGGGCGTTGCCGGCGCGGGCACGGCCACCAAGAACGCCGACGGCTCCACCGACGCGGCCACGTCTGCCAGCACCACGGGCTCCTCGGCAAGCGACTCCTCTGCCGCCACCGAACACTCCGGCACGGTCGAGGTCTTGAACGGCGCGGGCGTGAACGGCCTGGCGGGACGCGTCGCATCCTCCCTCTCCAAGCAGGGCTTTGACACGAAGGCGGCCACGGCCGACAGCTACGACTACAGCACGACGCGCATCATCTACGTGGGCGAGGAGAACAAGGCCAAGGCCCAGGCAGTCGCCAAGTCGCTGGGCCTCTCCAACGTGCGTGCCGATGACGGAACCTACTCGGGCGAGGCGGACGTCGTGGTGGTCCTCGGCCAGGACATGGCCAACAACTAGTGGCCCGCCACGACTTTGACTGGAGCCGTGCCGCGGCCGACCGCCAGCGAGTCGCCGGCACGCCGGACGCGCAGGGCGGCCATCGCGTCATGACCCGCGAGCAGCAGCGCGCACGCGGCGCCGCGGTTCGCCATCGCATGCCCGAGGGGGCCCATCGCCACGCGGCGCACGCCGCCAACACGCCGGACCGCTATGCCCGCATGCGCCGCGAGCGTGAGCGCGACTGGGTTGGTGCGGCCCGTTCCGCAGCCGAGAACGGCGTGGAGAGGGGCCGCCGCGCTGTCGAGGGCCGGCTCGGACAACGAGGGGGACGACCGGCGTCTCGACACCCCCACGCTCCGCTTACGCCGCGCAAGGTCTTGCACCGCGTTGGCGCCATGCTCGCCGTGCTGCTCGTGGTGATCATCGTCTTTGGCGTCAGCGTCACAGGTCGGCTCAACGACGGCATTACGTCCGACACGCGCGCGGCGCTCACGCCGGCTTTGCCAGGACAGCCTTTCTACATGCTGCTCGTGGGCACCGACAAGTCGGCAGACCGCGTGGCCGAAAACAGCACGGGCGGCGTCTATCGCACGGACTCCATGATCCTCGCGCGCATCGACCCCATCGGAGCCAAGGTCACGCTCGTCTCCATCCAGCGCGACACCCTCGTCGACCTGGGTGGCAGCTACGGCAAGCAGAAGATCAACGCGGCCTACACGCTTGGCGGGGCACCCCTCCTCATCAAGGAGGTCTCCGAGCTTGCTGGCGTGCCCATCGCCCACTATGCCGAGCTGGACTTCGACAGCTTCGTCAACGTCGTGGACGCCATCGGCGGCATCGACGTCAACATCCCCATAGACCTGCAGGACGCCGACGCGCACCTCGACGTCAAGGCGGGGCAGCAGACCATCGACGGAGTCACGGCGCTCGCCCTCTGCCGCGCCCGTCACGCCTACGACAAGTACGGCAGCGGCGACTACTACCGCACCGCCAACCAGCGCATGGTGCTCGGGGCCATCCTCAAGAAGGGGCTCTCAGGCAACCCCTTCACCCTCGTGGCCACCGTCAACGCCGCCGCCGACAGCGCCTCGACCGACCTCTCGGGCGTCGACCTCATGTTCCTGGGCCTGCGCTTCATCGGCTTCGACGCCAGCAAGGACCTCATGAGCGGCCTCGAGCCCACGACCGGCAAGCAGATTGGCGGCACCTGGTACGAGATCGTCCGGGAAGACGCCTGGAAGACCATGATGGACCGCGTCGACAAGGGTCTCTCGCCCTACGAGAGCGACGCCGACAACCCCACCGCCGGCCTAGCCGGCTAGCGTCAAGAACGCAGACCCGTCCAAAACTGCAAAATACAAGCCTCTCTCCACACCCAGCCACAAACCATCTACCAGCATTTATCAAACAAACCCACAGCTTACCCAACCGCAATACCCAGCCCCAAATACTGCACTTTTTCAAGAAAAGCCCAGCAACCGGAACCTCGTCGTGCAGGACGGCGACGTGATGCCCGCAGCCTGGAGCCGCCCCGCAACCAGAAGGGCGCAGCCCGACATCCCGAAGCGAGGGGCTAAGGGACTTGCGAAGCAAGTGACCCCGAGCGGAGGGATGTCGGGCTGCGCCCGTCAAGTTGAATAAGCCGCACCTACACGTTGAACCGAAAGTGCATCACGTCGCCGTCCCGCACGACGTAGTCCTTGCCCTCCATTCGGAGCTTGCCGGCCTCGCGCGCCCCCTTCTCGCCACCAAGCGCGATGTAGTCGTCATACGAGATGACCTCGGCCTTGATGAAGCCACGCTCGAAGTCGGAGTGGATCACGCCAGCGGCCTGCGGGGCGGTCGCGCCAATCGGCACGGTCCAGGCCTTGACCTCCATCTCGCCGGCCGTGAAGTAGCTCTGGAGCCCCAGTGTCTTGTAGGCCGCGCGCGCCAGCGTGTCCAGGCCGCTCGCCTCGAGGCCCAGGTCGGCCAGGTACTCAGCCGCTTCCTCCTCGCTCAGCTCGGAGAGCTCGGCCTCGACCTCGGCGCAGATGGGCAGGGGCTTGATACCATCGATGGGCGGCAGGTCCTCGCCTAGCTTGTCCTCGTCCACGTTGGCCACGTAGATGATGGGCTTGAGCGTGAGCAGGAAGAGCTCCTTGGCCGCGGCGCGCTCGTCGTCGGCCATGTCCATCGTGGCCGCACGGTTGCCGTCGTTCAGCCAGTCGAGCAGGCGCTTGGCAATCTCGAACTTGGGCATGAGCTCCTTGTCGCGCTTGCCCTCCTTCTCGAGCTTGGGCAGCTGCTTCTCAAGCGTCTGGATGTCGGCCAGGATGAGCTCGGTCTTGATGGTCTCGACGTCGCTCTCGGGGTCGACGAACGCGTCCGAGCGGTTGACCTCGCGCATCACGTTGGGGTCGGAGAAGTAGCGAACGACCTCGCAGATGGCATCGGTCTCGCGGATGTTGGCCAGGAACTGGTTGCCGAGGCCCTCGCCCGTGCTGGCGCCCTTGACCAGGCCCGCGATGTCCACGAACTCGACCGTGGCCGGCACGATGCGCCCCGGGTTCACGATCTTTGCCAGCTCCTTGAGCCGGCCGTCCGGCACGTCGACAATGCCCACGTTGGGGTCGATCGTGGCAAACGGGTAGTTGGCCGCAAGGCCGCCCTTCTTGGTGAGGGCCGTGAAGAGCGTCGACTTGCCCACGTTGGGGAGGCCCACGATACCGATGGAGAGTGACACGTTCGTTCCTTTCCGCGCCTGAATGCGTCTGGGGCCTGGCCGCGCGCGGCACACGTGGCGCGTCGGGGCCAGCCGCCTCGCACTATCTTAGTCGTCCGTATCCAGCTTCTCGAGGAAGTCGAGGCCGCGCTTGAGCTGCTCCATGCCCTGCTTCTTGAGGCGTTCCATCTCGGCCTTCTGCTCGGCCTGGCGCCTCTTGCGCTCAGTCTCCTCCTTGTCGGGCACCACGAGCTCCGCAGCGTTGTAGGACTCGTAGGAGAGCGCCTTTTCCGAGCAGACCTTGATGCAGGCGTCGCACTCGATGCAGTAGGCAGCCTCGACCCTGAAGACGCCGCCGTCGGTGACCTCGCACGCGCGCGTGGGGCACACCTTGGCGCAGTCGCCGCAGAGGTTGCAGCGCTCCGGGTCGCACGTGGGGCGCCTGGGCTCCATACGCACCGCGAGCTTGGGATGCCTCTGCAGAGTGGTGAGCATGATCTGCCGGCGCTGGGTCAGCACGCGCCGGCGACGGACGGTCGTAGGAGCCGCCGCCGCGTCGAGCGTGCTGGTGATCGCGTTGATGCGCCGCGTGTTCTCGTCAATCTTCTTGGTGATGGAGCGCGCCACGGCAATGGCGGGGTTCACCGCGCCCACGGCGGAGAGTCCTTGCTTCTTGATACTGTCGATGAACTCCTTGCGCTCGAAGGCGTGGTTCTTGGTGCGGTCGAGCGAGTGCTCGTCGACCTCGAGGCCCATGCCCTTGCCCGAAAGCTCCTCGGCCTGGCCGATGGCGTTGACGTAGACGTCCTCACCCGTGACGTTGCGGCAGCGGTCGCAGATGCCAAGCGGCAGGGAAATGGAGACGTTGGGATAGTCCACGAGAATGGCGTACCAGACCTCAGGGGGCACAGCGCCCACACAGGGCAGCACGACCTCGTTGCCCTCGGGAATGCGGCCAAGGCCGCGCGTGCAGGTGACGTAGGCATGCTCGAACGCCGAGGCCGCGCGGACGATGCGCTCGTAGAGCTTGCGCGGGGTGATCTGGGTGGCCGTGAAGCACTCGCTCGTGCAGATGGACGAGCACAGGCCGCACTTGCGGCACCTGTCGGAGACCTCGATGCCGCCCTCGGACATGTCGATGGCGGAGACCGGGCACACGTCGACGCAGCGAGTGCAGAGCTTGGGGTCGTCTCCCTGGATGGTCACGCAGGGGTTCACGTTGGCGCGCGGACGCTCCTTGAACTCGGCCGGGTTCCAGGCCTGGACCTCCTCCGGCCGCGCAGAGAGGGCGTTCGCGACATCGTTGACAGGGTTCGAGAGCGCCTGCCAGTCATTCTTTATGTCGATGAACTCATCGAGCAGGTCCCGATTCTGCGCCATACATCTCCCTTACGCCAAGCGCCACCATCCCCCGGGCAACGCAAGCCCCTATTCTATCTCCCCCGCCAAACGACAGGCTCCAAGAAGGCCGAAGCCAAACGCATGGCCAACAAGCAGCAAGAGGCCCCGGCCTCGTTCCAGCACCGTTACCAACAGGCGGCCCGGCCTTTACCAAAGCGCGAGACTTGGGGACTTGCAAAGCAAGTGACCTCGCGCGGAGGGTATAGGCCGGGCCGCCGTCGGAAGCGCTAGAGGAACGAGACCGGGGCCTCGCAGCTAGCTAGTTTGCCATCGGGCTTAGTACATACCGCCGCCCTGGCCGCCCTGAGCAGCAGCCTGGGAGATGGCCTCCTCGATGGTGGTGTCCTTCGGCTCATCGGTGACCGTGGCCTCGGTGATGAGGATGAGCGAGGCGACGGAGGCGGCGTTCTGGAGCGTGGTGCGCGTGACCTTGACCGGGTCGAGCACGCCCATCTTGATCATGTCGCCCCACTCGCCGTTGGCGGAGTTTAGACCCTCGCCCGCAGGCAGGCCCTTGATCTTCTCGACCACGACGGAGCCCTCGAAGCCGGCGTTCTCGGCAATCTTCTTGACCGGGGCAACCAGCGCCTTGCGGACGATCTCGACGCCAATCTTCTCCTCGTCGGTGGCCTCAACCTTGTCGAGCACCGGCAGGGCCTCAAGGAAGGCCACGCCGCCGCCGGCGACGATGCCCTCCTCGACAGCCGCACGGGTGGCCTGCAGGGCGTCCTCGATACGGTGCTTGACCTCCTTGAGCTCGACCTCGGTGGCAGCGCCAACCTTGATGACAGCCACGCCGCCGGAGAGCTTGGCCAGACGCTCCTGGAGCTTCTCGCGGTCGAAGTCGGAGTCGGTGTGCTCGATCTCGCCCTTGATCTGGGCAACGCGCTCGTCGATGGCCTCCTTGGAGCCGGCGCCAGAGACGATGGTGGTGTTGTCCTTGGTGATCTTCACGCTCTTGGCACGGCCGAGCATCTCGGCGGTGGTGTCGGAGAGCTTGATGCCAAGCTCCTCCATGGCAACCTGGCCACCGGTGAGGACGGCGATGTCCTCAAGCATGCGCTTGCGACGATCGCCGTAGCCAGGGGCCTTCACGGCGGCGATCTTCAGCGTGCCACGGAGCTTGTTGAGGATCAGCGTGGCGAGCGCCTCGCCGTCAACGTCCTCGGCGATGATGAGCAGCGAGCTGCCGGACTTCTGAACGGCCTCGAGCACCGGCAGGATGTCCTGGATGTTGGACACCTTCTGGTCGGTCATGAGGATGTAGGGGTTGTCCAGCTCGGCGGTCATAGCGGAGTTGTCGGTCGCGAAGTACGGGGAGATGTAGCCCTTGTCGAACTGCATGCCCTCGACCGTGTCGACCGAGATGCCGAAGTTGGTCTTGTCCTCGTCGACGGTGATGACGCCGTCCTTGCCCACGACCTCCATGGCGTCGGAGATCTTCTGGCCGACCTGCGGGTCAGACGCGGAGATGGTGCCAACGGAGGCAATCTGCTCCTTGGTATCGACCGGCTTGGCGGCAGCTTTCATGGACTCGACGACGGCGTTCACGGCCTTGTCGATGCCGCGACGAATGGCCAGCGGGTCGGCGCCGGCGGCGACGTTGCGCAGGCCCTCGTTCACGATGACCTGGGCAAGCAGCGTGGCAGTGGTGGTGCCGTCACCCACGGTGTCGTTGGTCTTGGTGGCGACCTCCTTCACCAGCTGGGCGCCCATGTTCTCGACCTTGTCCTTGAGCTCGATCTCCTTGGCGACGGAGACGCCATCATTGGTGATGGTGGGGGCGCCGTAGGAGCGCTCGAGGGCGACGTAGCGGCCCTTGGGGCCCATCGTCGCGGTAACGGCATCAGCCAGGGTGTTGACGCCCTTGGCAATCTTGGCGCGGGCATCGGTGCCGAAGGCAATGTTCTTAGCCATTGGAAGGCTTCCTTTCAGAGTTCACGTCGTGCGGCCGCCGAGTCGTGCGGCCATGCGACGAAAGGTTCGGATGAGCGAGTCTGGGGCTTAGGCCTCGATGATCGCGTAGATGTCATCGGCGCGGAGCAGCAGGTAGTCCTCGCCGTCGACCTTGACCTCGTTGCCGCCGAACTTGCCGTAGTAGACCTCGTCGCCCACCTTGACGTCCGGGACGATGCGCTCGCCCTTGTCGTTGAACTTGCCGGCGCCGACAGCGATGACCTCGCCCTTCTGCGGCTTCTCCTGGGCGCCACTGGAGATGTACAGACCGGTCGCGGTCTTCTCCTCCTTGGGAGCGGGCTTAACGAGAACGCGGTCTCCAAGCGGCTTAAGCGTCATATCGATGAACCTCCTTCTCGGGTGCCTGCGTGCGCCCTCGCGGGCAAACCACAGTGCAGGCACGGTCGACGCGGGCGATCTCGCGCCGCGCCATCTGCTAACGCTTTGAATAGTACCCAGCTGCCCGCGATATAACAACGGGAAATGAAAAAATCTTCTTCCATCGCACTTAGATTTTGTGATATCTCGAAGTAATGGCCTACACCTTTGGAGGTTTAGCATAGCGACGCTCGTACTCCTCGGCGCATGAACGGCGCCCTAAGGCGGGGGCCTCATCGCATGCGAGCTCCCCGTCCACGATCCAGGCGACGCGGTCGCACGAGCTGTCCACGTTGGCGACGTCGTGAGTCGACAGCATGACCGCCTTGCCGTCCCCCGCATACGACCGAAGAGCCCCGCTCACCACCCCTACATTCTTGAAGTCGAGCGCGCTCGTCGGCTCGTCGAGCAGCAGACAAGCTGCACCCGTGCAGAGCGCCACCGTCAGGCAGACGAGCTGCGCCATGCCCTGCGAACACCTGCGGACAGGGACGTCGAGCAGCGCCTCGGCACCCAGCAGCTTCGCGAGCTTGTCAAGCCTGGCCCCCGACCCCCAGAGCCCACACGCCACGCGTGCCTGCTGGCGACCCGTCAGCCAGGGATAGAGCATCTGCGGACCCGGCACGAACACCACTGCACGCCGCCACGCGGCGCACGAGCCGGTCGCGTCCACCCTCGAGACCCGACCGGACACCCCGGGCAGCCACGGCTCAGCCATCGCTGCCATGAGGGAGGTCTTTCCGCTGCCGTTGGGGGCGACAAGGCCCGTCACCGCGTTCGACGCCAGCGAGAACGACGAGACATGCACCACGTGTCGCCGCCCGTGGCCCACCGAAACGTCGTCCAGGCCCAGAACCGCCGGGCGCGTCGCCGCGGAGGGGGCGAGGCGCCTCCGGCGGGCGGCGTCCCGCCCAAGGCCCAGGAACGTCAAGAGCATAAGCAGCAGGAGCACGGACGCGCCACACACCGCAGCCCCGAGGCCGAGGGTCGCGCCGCTCGCGTATCGCATCTCGGAGCCGTTCACATAGAGCGGGGCTCCCACGACCCCCGACACCAAGAGGTAGGTCATCGGCAGGAACGTGAGAAGGCCCCTCCACGGCATGCCCGGCTCGTGGTACAGCGGGAGCAGCGGCAGCAGGAACGCCGCGAAGATCACACCGCGCCCGGCGGCGGGCGAGGAGGATGACGCCACGACGAGCGTCATCAGGGCCTGGCCCCACGCCAGGGCCATGGCCGTGAGCGCGACGTCGCCCGCCAGCACCCGTCCGACCGTCGACACAACGACCTCGCCGTCGAGGACCGACACGACGGGATAGTCGAGAGAGCCCGCGCCGGAGCGCGCCACCGTAATCAGGGCAGTTGGCGCCACGGCCGCAAGCAGGTATACGACCGAGGCGAGGAGCATCACGAGGTAGGCCCCGAGCCACCGCACGGGCTCGCTCACCGGGGCCCGGCACAACAGCCGGCCGTCGCAGAGGACGGACAGCACCGACGAGACACCCGTCGCGACGACGATACCCACGAGCGCGACCGGGATGACCCAGAATGAATAGGCGAGATAGTAGGTGAATGGCATCTGTCGCGTCGTTTGATAGACTTCCGGACGCTTCAACTCCGCGATGGAACGCAAGAGCGTCGCCCGCGCTTGGTCGAGAAGCCAAAGCTCACTATCCCGGGAGGCTGCCTCGGAGCTTGCGCCAAGACTGTAGTAGTCGGCAAGGCCCTCGAGCTGGGCAGCGCTGCCATCCGCCGCGGAGAGGGCCTCGCTCAGGATGTCCCTCTCTCGTCTGTCCGCATCGATGACATCTTGGGGGATGCCCGCGGGCTGCGCGCTGCTCAGCAGGCTTGTCTTCAGGTCAAGATTCTGCCGGGCCACGAGGGTGATTGCCTCGTAGCCGGAAGGGAATCCGAAGACCAGGGGGAGCAGCATGATGATCTGAGCGATCACAAGCGGAATAATGCCTCGGCGCCTATCGAAGGCCACGCGGACGAGTGCCCCAAGGTACCTTGCGAACAGTTTCATACCGCACCCCCACGTTGGTTGACATGGGTCATTCACCATCAAATCGGCTTTTACCGACCCGTCACCACCATGCCCTGCGAAAGGAGAGGCGTCTGTAGACAAGAGGTATGCATCTGCAGATATGAGGGGTGTCTACGGGCGACTGACGCCGACAGCACGCGGTAGGCGTGGCCGGCGGTCGTGGGCCAGATCCTATTGACTCAGGCCCCTGAGCACCGCGTCACGAAAGCCCGCGCGCGTATGCACGCCCAGGGCGCGGTAGGCCATATATCGTGACGAGTTGACCGTTCCCACAGCGATAGTGAGGCGACGCGCGATCTCCGAACGAGAAGCTCCGGCCATCGTCATCATCATGACCTCGATTTGGGTCTCGCCCAGGCCCCGGCTCACAAGGTAGGCGCGTACGCGCTCGTCCGTAACAGGCCGTCCGGCCGCGCCTTCGCCATCGGAGAGGCCACCGGCTTGATACCTTCGCAGCGCGTCGAGCGCCACGAACACGAGAGCCCCAAACGCCAGGAGCCCCAGCCCGCCCTCGACCCACCCCGCCGCCGAGGCGAGCCTCACGGCCCTCTCTCCCTGGTTGAGCAATACGAGCACCCGCTGCGCAGAAAAGAGACACCACGATGCAAGGGAGCCCATGAACGCACCGGCAGCGACCAGCAGCCAGCCTGCGCCGCTCCACGGCACGGGGACTCTCGTCCGCCCGACACGATCGAATTCTACCGACGTATGTGCCACCAGCCCCGCGAACAGCAGGGCAAGAACCCCAACGGCGGGAGCGCGTGGCACCATGGCAAGGGGCACCGTCGCGTCGAGCGCCATTCCCCAGCCCATGCCAACTGCAACGCAGAGCACCACGTGCAGCGCCCGGAAGTGCAGCGTCCATCGCCCCAAGCCGCGCACACCGCGATTCGACACCCATCGCCACGCCACCAGCCAAAGAACAGCCGCGAACAGTGCGGCAAAGCGAATGAACGGCCGCTGCCACCGCAGGGGGCTCGCATCGGGATCGGCGGGGCCGAGAGGCACGAGGATAAAGGCGAGGGCCAAGGCGCCCACCAGAATGTCCGGCAACAGAGCCCGCATGAGAGCCGGGGCACAGTACCTGGGAACTTCTGAGGAGGCGGCCATGGAACCTTGGGCTCGGCAGATTCCCTCATCCGAAGAACCACGCCGAAACACAGACGCACCGCCAGCTCGACAGGCCGACCTTCCGGAGCCGCTGGTCCGGCTGGCCGCATCGCCGGTTCGACCGGCCTGTTCCCCCAAGTCGCCAGCCCAGTCTGTCAGCTCCCCAAACGAGGAGACGCCGAGCTTCCTGCAGGCACGCGCCTGCAGGTTGCGTACGGTCGACGGGCTGATGCCCATCCTCTCCGCCACCGCCGCCGAACTCAGACCCCGCAGACGCAAGGTCACCGCCTGGGCTTCGCGGGCCGAGAATCCCCCGCGCTCCGCGAGGGCGGCAGCGGCCCCGTCGTCACGGAAGCCCATACTGGGAGACACGCCCCTCCCATCGCGCGCCTCATGGTGCGAGACAGGCGCGCGGTCCCCCACGGCATGTGGTATGCAAGCGCCAGGCCGGCAGGCATCCGCCGCGCACGGCGCACCGGTGCCAGACCGGCAGGTGCCCTTCGGGCACAGCGCACCGGTGCCAGGCCGGCGGCGCGACACGACCGGCACCAGGACCGCCCCGAGCATCAGGGCCGCGGCTGCCGCCACGAGCCTCCACCATGAGAGCGCGAGCCACAGCATGAGCGTCGGCCACGCACAGCAGGCGACCCAACAGGTATAGGCACCCAGGAAAAGGGCTGCAAGAAGCGGGGCAACACTCCCCCGCCCACTCGGCACGAGACGGCTCACGGCAGACCCGACGGCAACCAGGCAGAGGGGCCCCAGCATCCAGGCCGCCATGGGCACAATCGACTGCATGTCGATATCGGCGGCACCAAGACGCAGCACGAAGGGGCCAATCGTCCCCGAAAGGCCCGGAGGAATGACGTAGAAGACGATCTGCCACCACTCTTGGTCGGAGAGAGGAAACGCCTGGGCCAGGGACGCCCGCAGAACCGTCCAGCCCGGAAAGGCGCGGGCGCCGGCGGGCATCAGGCCCCAGGCCAACAGGAAAGCTGAAGAAAAGGGCACGAAGGCACAGATCCTTGAGGCAAGCGAATGCCGCGGCAGCTCCTGGGCAGACGGACGACGTTCCGCCACCGCTTCCGGAGCGCGACGTCCTGAGGGCAGCCATGCGAACAGCGCCGCATGGCACAACGACGCAACGCCCGCCAACGACGTTCCCAGGACGCCCAGGACAACGGACGCCACAAGGGGCAGCGGCTCGTCGGGGCCTCCGGCTATCCAGCCCGTCGCCCTCCCCCATGACGCTGCCACGTACAGTCCGCCCGCGCCGGCATCGCAAACCAGCGGCAGCCCATGGAGCCGCCGTCGGTCAATCACGTCCCTCAGATATCCGCCCCCGACGATGCCCAGGACCCCGCACACGGTCATGACCATCCTGAGGTCAGAAAAAACGAGCGCGTACCCACTGTTCGGGAGCACGCCCTCGAGCGAGAGCACCGGGGGCGCCCCAAACAGCGCCCCCAGCCATGCGCACCACAGCACGCGCACCAGAGGCGCGGCGTGGTCCATGATCCCCCTCGAGCCCCGCTTCCCGGCACGCCGGCTCCCCCTCGTGCCCCGCGCGAGCATTACAGTCCTTCGAGCTCACGCTGCCAGAGGGCGCAGACGGCGTCGCTCGGCATGCGGAGGTCTCCGCGCGGGCTCACGGCCACGGTGCCCACCTTGGGGCCGTCGGGCAGGCAGCTACGCTTGAACTGCTGGGAGAAGAACCGCCAGTAGAACTTGCGCAGCCACTTCATGACCGCCTCGGCGTCATAGGTGCCCACGGCCGCGTCGTCGGCGTCGGTGCCGGAGGCGTAGCGGCCGCCAAAGGCCTCGAGCGCCAGGCGGTAGACCTTGGCCGGACCAAACCCGCAGCGCAGCACGTTGTAGAGGAAGAAGTCGTGCAGCTCGTACGGACCCACGAGGTCCTCGGTCTTCTGCGAGATCTTGCCGTCGCCCGTCGCCGGCAACAGCTCCGGCGAGACCGGCGTGTCAAGCACGTCGTAGAGCACGCGCGCAAGCTCGGCGCCATTACGCACGGCCTCCTCGCCGAGGCCCGCGCCGAGCGCCGCCTTGCCACCGGCCGCAGCCGCGTCGGCCACGTAGCGCACGAGGTGCCGCACGAGCGTCTTGGGCACGCCCGCGTTCACGCCATACATGCTCATGTGGTCGGCGTTGTAGGTGGCCCAGCCCAGCGCAAGCTCGGAGAGGTCGCCCGTGCCCACCACGAGGCCGCCCTCCTGGTTGGCCACGTCCATGAGGATCTGCGTGCGCTCGCGGGCCTGCGCGTTCTCGAAGGTCACGGAGTGGTCGGCCTCGTCGTGCCCGATGTCGGCGAAGTGCTGGCGCACGGCCGCCGCGATGGAGATCTCGCGCAGCTCGCAGCCGAGCGCCTCGCTCATGGCCCGGGCGTTGTCGTGCGTGCGTGCGGTCGTGCCAAAGCCGGGCATCGTGATGGCGAGGATGCCCGCGCGGTCAAGTCCCAGCAGGTCAAACGCCCGCGCGCACACGAGCAGGGCAAGCGTGGAGTCAAGGCCGCCCGAGACTCCCACGACCGCCCGCGCGCTGTGCGTATGGGCAAGCCGCTTGGCCAGGCCGTGCGCCTGGATGGCAAAGATCTCCTCGCAGCGCTCGGAGCGGCGTGCGCGGTCGGCCGGCACGAAGGGGTGCGGGTCGACGAGACGCCCGGCAAGGCTCGTCTCGGACACGCCGAGCGAGAAGGGCACGACGGTAAAGCCGTGGTCGTCCGGGCTGGAGAGCGTCTCGAACGTCGACATGCGGCGGCGGTCCGCCGCGAGGAGCTGCACGTCGATGGCGGCGGAGACGCCCACCGCCGCGTGGCCCTCGCCCACCCGGGCCAGACCGGCGTCGGCGAGCGGCTTGGTCTCGGCCAGCACGCGGCCGTTCTCACACACGAGGTCGTGCCCGCCAAAGACGAGGTCCTGCGTTGACTCGCCCCAGCCTGCGCTCGCATACATATAGGCGCAGACCAGCCGGGCGCTCGTGGAGGCCACGAGGCTCCTGCGATAGTCGGCCTTGCCGACGAGCTCGTTGGACGCGGAGAGGTTGCACACGAGCGTGGCGCCCGCCTGGGCAAGCGCGGTCGAGGGCGGGTCTGGCACCCAGAGGTCCTCGCAGATCTCCGCGCCCACCACGAGGCCGGGCAGCTCGTCGCACGCAAAGAGCAGGCGGCTACCGAAGGGAACGACGTCGCCGTCCGGGCCTGTGCCCGCGAGCTCGCCCAACCCGAGGCTCGCAAGCGACAGCCACGCCGCCTCGTCCGGCCCGGCCAAGAAGTGCCGGCCCTCGTAGAACTCGTTGTAGGTAGGGATGTTGCGCTTGGGCACGAGGCCAAGCAGCTGGCCGCGGCTCGCCACGGCCGCGCAGTTGTAGAGCTTGCCGTTCACGCGCAGGGGAACGCCCACGAGCAAAAGGGCGTCAAGGGCGGCCGTCTCGCGGACGAGACAGGCCAGGCCCCGGGCCGCGGCATCGAGCAGCGCGTCCTGCCAGAAGAGGTCCTCGCAGGTATAGGCCGTAATTGCGAGCTCAGGCAAAACGATGACGCGAGCGCCCTCCCCCGCCGCCTCGCGCGCCGCGGCGACGCATGCGTCGACGTTGTAGTCGACGTCGGCGACGCGTATGGCCGGCGTGAGCGCGGCCACCTTCACGAATCCGTCTCGCATGGGAACCCCCCCTTGCCTGTGGTCATTGGCACAAGTCTACAGACTTGGGCGGACGGCGATGCCTGGGGAGCAAGCCCGACCAACGCGCGCGGCCGCACGCCGGAGGGCTCGCGCCAACAGGTCCCCTACGCAGCCAGGTTGACGGCCAGCGCCAGGGTCGAGACGAAGACGACGACCGACCAGAGGAAGAGGCTCTGGCGCTCGGTCTCCTTGCCAAATGCCTTGCGGCCCACCTGGCCCGTGCCCACGTAGTAGAAGTGCATGAGCGCCGCGACGACGCCAAGCACCAGCCATGCGCCACACACCGCCATCATGAAGGCCCAGAGCTCCCGGCTGCCCATGACCGTGCGCGCGGCGTTGGGCGTCACCCATGCCGCGAGCAGGCCCAGCGCAGCCACCACGGCCGTGTCCACGAGCAGAAGCGGACGGGACGGCCCGACGACCGACCAGATACGTCCGCCAAGCGGCACCTCGGACCCGGCGGCCTCGCTACCGGCGGCGTCCCCGCGCGCCTCGCTTCGCTTGGCCTCGCGCACCGCTTCCGCGCGCTCGCGAGCCCGCGCCCGCCCCCGCTCCCTGCGCGTCTTGGAGCCCTTGCCCATCTCGCTCGTCTCCCCTCAGAAGGAGGCCGGACCGCAAGGGGACCGGCCCCAGACAACAGCCCGCCCCGGACAACCCTACAGGCTCATGTTGGGATCGGCGTCCATGTGCAGGTCAGACAGCTCGCCGCGGTCGAACCTGCGCTTTGCCACGAGGGCGATCATGGCCGCGTTGTCGGTGCAGGCCGAGAGGGGCGGCACCGTCACCCGCACGCCCATGTGCCCGAACCTACGCTTATACGCCTCGCGGAGCTGCGGGTTCGCCGCCACGCCGCCGCCCACGCAAAAGTCCTTGGCACCCGTCTGCCTGACGGCGTCCACGGCCTTGGCCACCTGCACGTCGATGACGGCCGCCTCGAAGCTCGCCGCGAGGTCGGGCAGGTTGATGGGCCTGCCGGCCTTGTTCTCGTTGTTGATGTAGGTGATGACGCTTGTCTTGAGGCCCGACAGCGAGAAGCTGTAGTCGCCCGAGTGCATCATCGCGCGCGGAAAGTGGATGGCCTTCTTGTTGCCCTTCGCCGCCAGCCTGCTGATGACGGGGCCGCCGGGATAGCCCAGCCCCAGCGCCTTGGCCACCTTGTCGAACGCCTCGCCCACCGCGTCGTCGATGGTCTGCCCCAGCACCTCGTAGTCGCCCCAGTCGCGCACGTGCACGAGCATGGTGTGCCCGCCCGAGACGAGGCTCGCCACGAAGGGAGGCCTGAGGTCCGGCGTCTCGAAGAGATTGGCAAAGAGGTGCCCCTCGAGGTGGTCGACGCCAATGAGCGGCAGGCCAGAGCCGGCGGCAAGGCCCTTGGCAAACGCGATGCCCACCACGAGTGCGCCCACGAGACCCGGGCCCTGCGTCACGCCCACGGCCGCGAGGTCGGCCGGGACCAACGTGTCTACGCCAAAGTGCGCGCCCGCCTGCGCCATGGCCTCCTCGTAGACGCCCACGACGGCCTCGGCGTGCTTGCGGCTCGCGATCTCGGGCACCACGCCACCAAAGCGCGCGTGGAAGTCGATCTGCGTGGCAACGACGTTGGCCACGATCTGGCCGGCGCCGTCGATGATGGCCATGGCTGTCTCGTCGCAGCTGCTCTCGATGGCCAGGATGAGCGGACCGGCACCGGCGATGGTGGCGGCCTCCTCGTCCGAGCGCGGCGCGGCCACGATGGGCCACGGGCGCACGGAGGCGTGCGGGTCGGGCGTGTCGTGGCGGCTTGGCGTCACGAGCGGCAGCTGCGCCTCCATGATGAGGGCATCGTGGCCCTTGCCGTAGTAGTTGGGGCGACGGCCGACCTCCCCGTAGCCAAGCTGCGCATAGAGCCGCTGGGCTGCGGCGTTGTCGGCGTCCACCTCGAGCGACGACGTGGCGGCTCCCAGCATCTGCGCGTCGTAGGTGACGCGCGCGAGCAGCCTGCCCGCGACGCCCTCGCGCCGGCGGCCCTCGGCCACGGCCACGTTGGAGACCTGCGCGTCGCCGCCCGCCATGACGGCACCGGCATAGCCCACGATCTGGCCCTCGTCGTGAGCGACCCACCAGATGTGACCCGGCTCGGCAAGGTCGTCCGAGAAGAGCTGCGCGCTCCAGGGTGTGTGGTTGCTCGGGGCAAACACCTCGCCCTCGAGCGCCGTCACGGCCGCCACGTCGTTCACGTTCATCGGGCGCAGCTGCAGGTGGCGGTCGGCCAGGGCATCGTCGCAGCCGGTGGTCGCCACCGTCGCGGGCTCCTTGAGGCCCAGGCGCCTGGCCTCGTTCTCCTCCGCGTCGGAGAGGCGCGTGTAGACGGGCAGCACGAGCGCGGGGTCACCCGACTGGGCGGATGCCGTCGCGTCCCCGGAGCCGACATGTGCGGCGACCAGCTCGGCGGCAAGGGCGCGCAGCAGCCCCTCCCCCGTCGGGTGCCAGGCGTCCTCGTCGGCAAAGCGCGACAAACCAGCCGCCTCGAACTGCACCCGATACTTCTTGAGCCCGTCTCCGGCAAGCATGATCTGGTCGTGGTCGGCACGCTCAGCCCACGCGGAGACGGCCGCGGGCACCCTGGACACCGACTCGACGTCGAAGAGCCGATCGGGGCCAGCCTCGCCCAGCTGGTAGAGGGCCGGGTAGACCTCGCGGCGCATGGCATCCCCCACCACGCCCACGAGCCCGCGCACGCCGGAGCGCCACACGCCCCAGGCAACGGCGTCGAGCGTGGAGGCCCCAAAGAGCGGACGCTCCAGCCCGCACGCCAGGCCCTTTGCCGTGGCGATGCCGATGCGCACGCCCGTGAACGAGCCGGGGCCGCGTCCCACGAGCACCGCGTCGACGTCGTCCATGGAGCGGCCCGCCCGCGCAAGGGTGTCCTGGCACGTGCTCACGAGCTCGACGTTTGCCTGGCGGCGGCACTGGTGGTCGCCCGTAGCCAGCACGCGCACGTCCGCGCCCGCCTGGCCCGGCACCAGCTCTGCCACCGCGCACGCCAGCATGTCAGTGGAGGTATCAATCGCAAGCACAAGCTGCGATGTGGTGGAATCGATGTTCATGGAAGCCCTTCCCAAGGCTTATACGTAATGCAGACAGTTTACGACGCGTGCGTGCGGTTGCGCAGGTAGTCCCCAAGATGCGGCACCGCCAGGCGGACCCTCCCGTAGCCGGCCGGCTCGATGACCCGCTCCTTGATGAGGCTCGCCCGATACTTGCTCACCCAGCTGGCGCTGCGTCTCACCCGCTTCTCGACGTCTGACGTGCGGGCAGGCTCCGGATAGTCTCGCACCATGGCGTCGACGAAGAGGCGCTGGGCCGTCGTGAGGCCATCGATGAGAGGGGCACACACGGCGTCGCCAAACGCCCACGTCGCGTCCTCGACCCCCCGCCTCACGTCCTCGACCTCGATGAGACGAGACCCACGCAGCTCCGCCGAACGCCACATGTAGTAGCCGACGAGCTGAATCATGTACGGATAGCCGTCAGACAGTCGTGCTGCCTCGAGAGCCACGTCGTCAGTAATGGACTTTCCCGAATCGGCAACAGTCTCCATGTAGGCAAGGCGCACGTCAGGAATCGAGACGTCGGCAAGGTTTCTCTGGACGCTTCTCCTGAGAAAGGTGAGCACACGCTCGTGAAGAAGCTCGTCCATAAGCGAGGGCAATGCGGCAAAGACGAAGGCGACCCCGTGCTTCTCGGCGTCCGAGACATTGCGCATGTCCTCGTCACGAATGACGTGCTGAAGCGCCGTCGCAAGGGCGACCATGTCCTCCATCGAGGCAGCCTGGGCCTCGTCGATGGTAAAGGCGATGCCCTTGCCGGCCGGAAGCTTCTTAAGGCGGGCCTCAATGGCGTCTCGGAGGGTAAGCGCCCCCTGCTCTGCCGCGGAGAAGCTCGCGCCGCCGAGACTCGCCGTCACCCCGGGAACGCCGATCGTGGGGGTGAGGCTCAGGCCGCGTAGACGAACCCCCTTGTCTGCCAGCGCCTCGATGAGACGTCCGCACAGCCCCTCCGAGGCCGTCTCGGAGATGACGCCCCACCCGCGGGATTCGGCAACGCGCCCCAGCTCGGTGAGCATGACCGTCTTGCCATAGCCTCGCTGTCCCGTGATGAGCATCAGCCTGCCGGGGGCGCCCGCGCCGTTGTCGATACCCTCGGCAAAGTCATCGATAATTCCCTGGCGTCCAATCAGCACGGGCGGCATCTTGCCGGCAGTCGGCTTGAAGGGGTTGGTAGCCATCGCAAAGTCCTCCCGTCGTTGGTGAACTTATACCAAGTTATACCAACTTGCACCAACTTATACCGACTTGCACCAACTTGTACTAATTTGTACTAACTTATACCGAGTTGTACCGATCGTTACCCCTTGACAACGCCGGGCAGGTGGGGGGTGCCGCCGGCCTACGCTGGGCCCTGGCCCCGCAGCACGTCGGCCACGGCGGCCACGAGGGCATCGCCGCGGGCCTCGTGCGAGACGAGCTCGATGTGGCGCAACGGCTCGCCGCCGGCCTCCACCTCGCCCTCCGCGCGCGTGACGAGCACGTCGACGCGCTCGTCGCCCAGCTCGTCGGCAAACTGCTCGCCCCATTCGATGACGCAGACGCCGTCCGTGCCCAGCACGTCCCAGAGCCCGGCGTCGCCCAGCTCGTCGGCGTCGTGCAGGCGGTAGAGGTCGAAGTGGTAGAGCGGCATGCGGCCGCCCTCGTGGATGGCCTCGAGCGCAAACGTGGGGCTCGTGACCTCGTCGTCAATACCCAAACCGCGCGCGATGCCCTTCGTGAGCTGCGTCTTTCCCGCACCGAGGTCGCCCGTGAGCACGAGGACGTCCCCCGGCTCCAGTGCCCCCGCCATGAGACGACCCAGCTCCTGGGTCTCGGTGGCGGAGCGAGAGTCAAGCTCGAGCCTGCTCATCGCGCGCCCCCGTCCGCGCCAAGCCCCGAGCCGTGCCGCGAGTCGGGCACGCCCGCGCCGGCCGGTGCCTTGCGCCCGGCAACTTCCCTGGCGTCCACCATGCGCAGCCCCTCGTTGGGGTCGCCGTCGTGGTCGATGCCCACCTCGCGAGCCACGCGCCGCGCCGCCTCGGCCGGATCCTCCTTGGGCGGGTTGGCCCTGAGCCACTGGCCCACGCGGCGCAGGTCCTCCTCCAGAAGGGGCTGCCAGTCGGAGTGGTAGATGCACGCCGCCGGGTGGAACGTGGGGCACACCACGAAGTGTCCCTGCTGGTAGAGCTGGCCGCGCAGGTTCGTGACGCCGCGGTCGGTCTTGAGGACCCACTGCGAGGCGAAATTACCCAGGCACACGATGACGTCGGGCCAGATGGAGCGAATCTGCTCGCGCAGGAACGGCGAGCAGGCCTCGATCTCGGCCGGCTTGGGGTTGCGGTTTCCGGGCGGGCGGCACTTCACCACGTTGGCGATGTAGATCTCCTGGCGTGTGAGTCCCGCCACCGACAGCAGCGAGTCGAGCTTGTGGCCCGCCGCCCCCACGAACGGCTCGCCCTTGATGTCCTCGTTTCGCCCCGGCCCCTCGCCCACGAACATCACGCGCGCATGCGGGTTGCCCACGCCAAACACGATGTTGGTACGCGTCTGGCCCAGCTCGCAGCGCTGGCAGTTGCCCAGGACGTTCTGAATCTCCTCGAGCATGACCTCGCGGGGCTGCTGGTGCTCGTGGCCGGGAATGTGCATGACGGACATGGGACGACCTCCAATGCGAGGAACGGGAAGGGTGGGCACCAGGTCAATAAGTCGCAGGTCAGGGGACCGACCGAGTCATCTCCGCCAGCCCCGCGCCCACAAGCCAGGCAGTCAGAGCCTAGACGTAGACCTTCTCGAGGCGCATGCCGAAGTTGCACGTGACCTCGTAGTTGATGGTGCCCCTGAGCTTGGCCATCTCCTCGGCGGTGATGCGCTCGTTGCCGTCGGCGCCCAGGATGGTCACCACGTCGCCGAAGTGAACCTCGTCCATGGGGCGCACCGCGCGACGCGTGTTGACGTCCACGGCGAACATGCACTGGTCCATGCAGATGTGGCCCACCTGCGGGCAGCGCGTGCCATGCACCAGCACGTCCATCTTGTCCGAGAGCGTACGGGACAGGCCGTCGGCATAACCCACGGGAATCGTGGCGATCTGCGTGTTCTGCCGCGCCACCGTGTAGGTGAGACCGTAGCTCACGCCCGCGCCCGTCTCGGGATAGATGACGCGCGTCACCTTGGCGCGCACGCCCATGACCGGGTCGAGCGAGATGTGCGGGCGGGTGCTCTCGGCCGGCTGCATGCCGTAGAGGCCCACGCCCACGCGGCACATGTCGAGGTGCGTGTCGGGATAGAGGATCGTGGCCGGCGTGTTGTCGCAGTGCACGAGCCCGCAGTCGATGCCCGCGCCCCGCATGGCCGAGACGGCCTCGGTGAAGCGCTTGAACTGCAGGGCAAAGGTCCAGTCGCCGGGCACGTCGGCCGTGGCGAAGTGCGTGAACGTGCCCGCGCAGGAGAGGCCGCGGTGGAAGTCGATGCCGCGGCGGAACTCCACCGCGTCCTTCCAGTTGACGCCGATGCGCGTCATGCCGGTCTCGAGCGAGAGGTGGTACTTGCCCACCTTGCCGAGGGCCGCCGCGCACTCGCCGTAGGCCAGGGCGAACCCTTGGGTGTAGACCGAGGGCATGAGGTCGTGCTCGACGAGGGTCCGCACGCACTCCATGGGCGGCTCGGAGAGGATGAGGATGGGCCACGTGATGCCCGCCTCGCGAAGCTCCAGGCCCTCCTTCACCGTGGCCACGGCAAACTGGTCGGCACCGGCGGCGCGCATAACCTTGACGCACTGCACCGCCCCGTGGCCGTAGGCATCGGCCTTGACGACGGCCATCATGCGCACGCCCGGCTCGAGCAGGTCCTTGAAGGCGCGCGTGTTGCGGCGCAGCGCCCCCTTGTCAATCTCCACCCACGCCCAGCGCGTGTCTGGACACCTGTCTTGACCCATGCGATACGCCCCCGTCGTCGCAGGCCCCGGGGCCGCGACGTTCTCTGTTCCCAATCTTTCGTGCTGCTCGCCCGCGGGGCGCCGGCCCGACGCGTCCGCGCCGTGAGCCGAGCGCCCCACGGGCGAGACGTCTACGCCTTGTCCGAGCCCTTGTCCTGGGCGGAGTCCGCGTCGTCGGCGTCGCTGTAGGCGGCCCGGTCCTCCACCGCGTCGACCGCGAGGCCAACGGTGTCGATTATATCGGCTGCCATGACGCCCCTCGAGCCAAAGCGCTCCTGCGCGATGGACGCGGCGCACCCGTGCACCTCGCAGGCGAGCGAGGCCAGCATGGGCAGCGCGTCCGTGTCGGAGCCGCGGGCGAGCAGGCCCGCCATGATGCCCGCCAGGACGTCGCCCGAGCCGGCCGTGGCGAGGCTCGCCGGGCCAGGCTTGGGCAGAAGCGCGACCTCGACGCCCACGCAGGCCGTGGCCGTGCCCTTGGCGACCACCACGAGCTCGCTGCCGCCGTCGGACCAGACGATGCGGCGCGCGGCCTCGAGGGCCGAGGTGAGCGAGTCGGGCGGGTTGTCCTTGAGGCCCACGAGCCTGCCGAGCTCGCGGCGGTGCGGCGTGAGGACGAGCGGGGCCTTGCGGCGCAGGAGCTCGGGGAACTCGTCGATGCGGCTGCTCGTGAGGCGAGCCAGGCTGTTGAGGCCGTCGGCGTCGACGACGAGCGGGGCTGGGCTCGCGAGCAGCGTGGAGACCACGCCCACGGTGCCGCCCGTGACGCACATGCCGGGGCCCACGAGCACGGCCGAGCGGCGGGCGGCGAGGTCTGCCACCTGGGCACGGGCCGCGCTGGAGAAGGTGCCGTCGGCGTCGGCCGGCAGGCCCACCACCGGGATCTCGAGCAGGTGCGCGCGGGCCAGGTTGGCCACCGGCTCGGGCACGGCAAGGGTCACGTAGCCGGCGCCGGCGCGCGCCGCGGCCTTGGCCGCCATGATGGCCGCACCCGGGAAGCGCGTGGAGCCGCCCACCACGAGCACGCTGCCGCGCGTGTACTTGTCCACCACGCAGGTGGGCGGGTTGAGCACGTCGAGGTAGTCCTCGGGCTCGCAGCGCCAGGCAACCGGGTCGGCGTCGAAGACGAGCTTCCGGGTCTGCTCGGCCAGCGGCGCCACCACGATCGAACCGCAGACGTCGCGGCCGTCGTCGGAGAGGAGGCCCGGCTTGAGCGCCAGCATCGTGATCGTGACGTCAGCCACCACCACGGCGCCGGGCGCGTGGCCCGTCTGCGCGGAGAGGCCGCTCGGCACGTCCACCGCCACCACGCGCGCGCCCGAGGCGTTGAGGGCGTCGATCCAGATGGAGAACGGCGCCACCGGCGCGTCGTGGAAGCCCGTGCCCAGCATGGCGTCGACCACCGTGTCGCAATCGGCCAGCAGCTCGTCCAGCTCGTCGCGGGCGGGCCCCACCACGCAGTCGACGCCCGCCTCGGCCGCGCCCTTGGCGACGATGCGCGCCAGGTCGCTGTGCAGGTCGTCGGGGTCGCAGGGGGAGACCACCTTGACCGAGACGCCCTTGGCCTTGAGCTCCTCGGCCGCGACCCAGCCGTCGCCGCCGTTGTTGCCCAGGCCCGCCAGCACGACAACGTGCGAGACGTCGCCCAGGCGCAGCACCTCCTGCGCCGCCGCGCCGCCGGCGCGGCGCATGAGCTCGGAGACGCTCACGCCCACGTCGGCGAGACGCTGCTCGACCGCCCTGATGTCCTCAACGTTCAAAACAGGCTGCATGGCCCACTCACTTCCTATCCCGCACGCGCTCGAGTTCGTCGATGACCGAGCGCGCCTCCTTGAACGACTCCGCAAGCTCGCGACGCGGGTCGCGGGCCTGCCTGGGCTTGGGCGCCGTCTCCGCCGTGGTCGCCACGGCGTTGGCCACCGCCATCTCCCGCGTGAACGAGAGCGAGATGGCCACGGCCAGAACCCCCTGCTCGCGGGCCACCTCGGCGGCGCGGCCCGACAGCAGGGCGCGGGGCCTTCCCGAGGCGTCCGAGCCCACCGTTACGTCACTGTAGCGCACCCCCGGAGCAAAGCCACAGCCAAGCGCCTTGAGCACCGCCTCGCGCGCGGCGAACCTGCAGGCGTAGTGGGCGGCCGGTCGCGCCGTGGCATCGCAGAACGCGCGCTCCTCCTCCGAGAAGACGCGCTCCCTGAACCGAGGGGTCCGCCTCAGGATACGCTCCATGCGAGCAATCTCCACCATGTCCACGCCAACGCCAGCCAGAGCCATGCGCTACTCCACCGTCACGGACTTCGCAAGGTTGCGCGGCTTGTCCACGTCGCAGCCGCGAGCCAGCGCGACATAGCGCGCCAGCACCTGCAGGTGCAGAATCGCCACCATGGGCACGATGTTCTCCGGGCAGTCCGGAATCCACATGACGCGCTCCACGAGCGAGGCCACGTCCTCGTCGCCGTCGGTGGCAACCGCCACGCACGTGGCCCCGCGGGCGATGACCTCCTGGATGTTCGAGACGGTCTTGTCGCGCACCGAGTCGCGCGGCACGATGGCCACCACGGGAAAGCCCGGCTCGAGCAGAGCAATGGGACCGTGCTTCATCTCGCCGGCGGCATAGGCCTCGGCATGGAGGTAGCTGACCTCCTTGAGCTTGAGCGCGCCCTCCGAGGCCGTCGCCGAGTTGACGCCGCGCCCGATGAAGAGCGCCGAGGGGGCGTGCACGAACTCGCGGGCGGCCGCCTTGGCCTGCCAGCTGCGGTCGAGCACGACGCGCATGAGGTCGGGCACGCGGGCGAGCTCGCGGAAGCGCCGGGCCACCTCGCCCGTGGCCATGTGGCCGTTCTTCTGGGCAAGCAGCAGGGCAAGAATCGTGGCCGCCACCATCTGCGCCGTGTAGGCCTTGGTGGAGCAGACGGAGACCTCGGGGCCGGCCTGGATGTAGAGGACGCCGTCGCTCTCGCGCGCGGCCGTGGAGCCCAAGACGTTGGTGATGGCGAAGACCTTGGCGCCCGCGGCGTGCATCTTGCGCGCGGCGGCCAGGGTGTCGGCCGTCTCGCCGGACTGCGTGATGATGACGCAGAGCGTGTGGTCGGTCACGAGGACATCCTCGTAGATGAACTCGCTCGCGGCCTCGGCGACCACCGGAATACGCGCCCAACCCTCGATGAAACGGCGGGCGAGGAGCCCCACGTGCAGGCTCGTACCGCAGGCGACGACGTAGATGCGGTCGATGGCCGCGATCTCGTCGTCAGTGAGGTCGAGCTCGTCGAGGTTGATGCGCCCGTCGGAGAGGCGCCCCCTGAGCAGGCGCTCGATTGCCGCCGGCTGCTCGGCGATCTCCTTGGCCATGAAGTCGTCGTAGCCGCCGAGCGTGGCCGCACTGGCATCCCAGTCGATGTCGAGCGTGTCGGGCTTGGCGACCTCGCTGCCAGACGCGTCGTAGACGGTGACGGCGCCGCTCGGGTCCATGCGCGCCAGCTGGCCGTCGTCGAGCTGGATGACATGCGAGGTGATGCCGGCAAGCGCCGTTATATCGCTTGCCGCATAGGCTCCGCCATCGGTCGCGGCAAGCACCAGAGGCGAGCCCTTGCGCGCACAGGCGACCGTGCCGGGATCGTCGGCGCTGATGGCCGCGACCGCCCAAGACCCCTCGAGGCGACGCGTCGCCTGGCGCAGGGCCTCCACCACGTCCCCAGCGGCGGGGCCGCGCAGGGCCTCCTCCACGAGGTGAGCGATGACCTCGGAGTCCGTCTCGCTCCTGAACTCGTGCCCACGGGCCTGGAGCTCCTCGCGAAGCGAACGGTAGTTCTCGATGATGCCGTTGTGGACGATGGCCACACGGCCATCGCAGCTCGTGTGCGGGTGGGCGTTTCTGTCGGTGGGGGCACCGTGGGTGGCCCAGCGCGTGTGGGCGATGCCGCAGGTGGAGCGCAGGTCCCGGGTCTGGCACTTCTCGACCAGCGCCGAGACGCGGCCAGCGCACTTCACGCCGGCGAGGCTCCCGTCCTGGGCCAGCACCTCAACGCCCGCGGAGTCGTAGCCGCGGTACTCGAGCGTCTTGAGCCCGTCGAGGAGAAAGGGGATGGCTTGGGACGAGCCGGTGTAGGCAACGATTCCGCACATGGCAGACTCCCGTCTTGGTCGGCGGCGACGCGGCCGCACGTTCGACCCCAATACGCCGCAACTCCCGCCGAGCTTGTATCGGGAGCTTCAACAGCAGGTTATGGCATTGTACCAGCCCCATGTGTGCGAGCGGGGAGGTACGCGGCGCCAGTCCGAGGCACCACGCATCCTCCCCCGTTCGGGCACGGCTCAGCCGGCCCCGTCACGTACGTCGCCGGACGGCTGCGCCACGACGGGCGCCAACCCCGGTCGCGCGCACCGGGTGCTATCCCTCCTCGGAGTCCTCCGACTTGTCCTCCGGCACGATGATGTTGAGCACGAACACCACGATGAACGACACCACGAGCGGGCTGCCGAAGATGTTGCGGGCCAGCTGCGGCATGAACTGCAGGATCTCGGGCACGGCGCCGATGCCCACACCCAGGGCGAGCGCGATGCCCACGATCATGCGGTTGCGGTAGTTGAGCGGCTCCTCGGTGAGCAGCTGGATGCCCGAGAGGGTGATGGCCGCGAACACCGTGACGGTGGCGCCTCCCAAGACCGGCTGTGGGATGGTTGCCATGAGCGCGCTGAACTTGGGGCAGACGCCCGCCACCAGCATCACGGCCGCCACGATTAAGAAGACGCGCTTGGCCACGACCTTGGTGGTGCAGATGAGGCCCACGTTCTGGCTATAGGGGTCGGTGGGCAGGCCGCCCAGGCACGCGCCGATCATGCCGCAGATGCTCTGACCCTTGATGGCGCCACCCAGCTCCTGGTCGGTGGCCTCGCGCCCAAAGCCGCCCATGGCCGTGGACGACACGTCGCCGATGGTCTGCACCGCCTGCACCACGTACATGAGCACCATGAGGATGATGGCGTCCGGATGGAACTCGAGGCCAAAGTGGAACGGAACGGGAACGGAGAACCACGCGGCGGCGCTCACGTCGTCAAACGCCACGATGCCGCCCATGAACAGGGCGATGGCATAGCCCACGATGATGCCCACGATCATGCCGGACACCTTGATGTAGCCCTTGCCGAACAGGCTGCACGCGAGGGTCACCACGAGGGTCACGAGCGCAAGCACCCAGAACTCGGGCGAGCCGAACGTGCCCAGCGCCTTGGCGCCCGCGCCGCCGCCCATGTAGTTGATGGCCGTCTCATAGAGCGAGAGACCGATGGAGAGCACCACGGTACCGCTCACGATGGGTGGGAAAAACCGCCGGATCTTCTCCATGAACATGCCGATGAAGATAGAGGCAAAGCCGGCGACGAGCTGCGAGCCAAAGATTGCCGAGATGCCATACTGCGTGCCGATCATGGTGAGGATGGGCATGTAGGCAAAGGCCACGCCCATGACGGCGGGAAGCCCCATGCCAAAGCCAAACACCGGGAAGAGCTGCAGCAGCGTGGTGATGCCGCCGATGATCATGGCCGCCTGGATGAGCATCGTCTCGTCCGAGGCGGGAAGCCCCAGCGAGGCCGCGATGAGCATGGGCGGCGTGATGTTGCCCACGAGCATGGCCAGGACGTGCTGCATCGCCTGGGGGAACGCCATCCCCAGCGACGGCTTGCCGTCAATCTTGTAGAGCTCTCCCTCTCCGCCCGCCGACGCAATTCCCCTGCTCACGCGCATCACCCTCTCGACTATCCTGAGCCCTGAGGCTCCCCATAGAGACGCACGGCACGACGGGGCATCGCCCAGACGCACCGAAACCGTTGGTTGGCCAACGCGGGACGTTGCTGCGCGCTCGTCCGGCAAGGCGTTGTCGTGCCCATTCTTACAGAGAGTTAGGGCTACTTACTCCTGGTAAGGGTGCGGGATGCCAGAAGGTAGGTAATGGACGGCAAACGGGGCACGGACCGGAGCGGCCGGGCAAGGTTCCGCAGACGGACGGCCGAAAAGGCCGCAGGCGTATGGCTTCTGCAGCATGGGGGCCCTGCTGCAGAGGAGCCTGCGAAAAAAGGAACCCGCCAGCCAGAGCTGACGGGTTCCAGTAGGTGCAGGGGCAGAGTCGTCTGCGACCGAAGGCCTAGCGCTTCGAGAACTGCGGACGCTTGCGGGCCTTCTTGAGGCCGTACTTCTTGCGCTCGACCGCGCGGGAATCGCGGGTGAGGTAGCCGGCCTTCTTGAGCTCGGCGCGGTACTCGCCGGCCTCGAGGAGGGCACGGGCGATCCCGAGGCGCAGGGCGCCGGACTGACCCGTGATGCCGCCGCCGTCGCAGAGGGCGATGACGTCGAAGTGGCCGACGGTGTCCGTCACCTTGAAGGGGGCGCAGGCGTCGTCGACGAGCTGCTGACGGCCAAAGTAGTTGAGGGCGTCGCGGCCGTTGACGGTCACCTTGCCAGTGCCGGGAACGAGACGGACGCGGGCGACGGCCTCCTTGCGGCGACCGGTGCCGGTGTAGACAGCGGTGTTGTCAGCCATCGTTAGGCCCTCCAATCAACCTGAACGGGGTTCTGGGCGGTGTGCGGGTGCTCGGGGCCAGCGTAGACCTTGAGCTTGGTGAACTGCTTACGGCCGAGGGAATTCTTGGGAAGCATGCCCTTCACGGCGTGCTCGATGACACGCTCGGGGTGCTTCTCCATGGCCTCCTTGAAGCTCTCGAAGTGCATGCCGCCCAGCCATCCGCTGTAGCGCCAGTAGGTCTTCTTGTCAGCCTTGTTGCCGGTAAGCTGGACCTTATCGGCATTGATGATGACAACGAAGTCACCCGTGTCGGTGTGAGGCGTGTACTGCGGCTTGTTCTTGCCGCGAAGGATCATAGCGGCCTTCGTGGCGAGACGGCCGAGCGTGGCGCCATCAGCATCGATGAGGACCCAATTGCGGGTGACCTCGCCGGGCTTGGCGTACTGAGTCGACTTCATTTGACTCCTCCGTGTGCTTGCGTGTTGCGGTGTTCTTTTAAAGAGGTTACGGGGCTCTGCAAAAGAAGCTTTCCTATTGTATGTCGCGGCTTGCGAAGTGCAAGCTAAATCCTGTCAAATCCGTGATTTTTGAAGGAAATGTGCAAGACGGCGCAAAAGGGCGAGAGCCGACCATGTGCTCGCCCAATCTACGCGCCCAGCGCGCGCACGGCCTCCAGGGCTGCCACCGCCTGGCGCCGGCCGTCCAGGTAGAGGCGGAGGAGCCCCTCGCCGTCGGCGCCGGAGGTGCTGCCCACGCGCACGGGCTCGCTTGGCGCGATGACCACGGCCTTGCCCTCGCGCTCGAGCCCCCAGATGTGCTCGCGCTGCTCGTTGTAGCGCTCGGCGCGGGTGCGCAGCGCCTCCAGGTAGTACGGGAAGTCCGAGTAGCGGCGGTCGGCCAGGGGCTGCAGCTCGTAGGGCCCGCGCTTCACGTAGCCGCGGTCCTGCGTGAGCACCACGAGCGCCTTGTCGGCGCCCTCGGCAAGCGCGCGCTCCACGGGCACGGAGTCGGCCGTGCCGCCGTCGAGCAGGCGGCTCTCCCCCACCTCCACGATACGGGAGAGCACCGGCAGGGACGCCGAGGCCCGCACCTTGTCGATGTCCTCCGGCAGGCTTCTCACCTCGAGGTAGTCGGCCGTGCCAAAGACCACGTCGGTGGCCACCACCATGTAGCGCGAGCGGCGCCTGGCGAAGGTCGCGTAGTCGAACGGGTCGATCTCGTCCTGCAGCTGGTGGTACATGAAGTCGGCCCCAGCGATGTTGCCCGTCGTGGCCAGAGACCACAGGCTCATGAAGCGGCGGTCGTCGCGAAAGGCGAGGCTCTCGCGCATGTAGCGGCCGATCTGGCGCGACAGGTAGCTCGCCGCGTTGATGGCGCCGGCCGAGACGCCCCACACCGTGTCGAAGCCGTAGACGCCCCGCTCCTGCAGCACGTCGAGCACGCCGGCCGTGAACATGCCGCGCATGCCGCCGCCCTCCAGCACGAGGTCGACGCCGGTGCGCGGCGCGCCCATCACATTGAGCTGGGCATCGTCCCTTTTGGCCGCAGCACCCCGCGCCGCAGACGCAACCTTGTTGATGATGTCGAGAGACATGAGACCTCCCAAGGTCAGCAGCGGGCGCCACGCGCCCAGCATCAAAGTCGATGGCTCAGTTATACCCCGCAGGTTGACATAACGAGCACCCGGTGGCTTCGCGCATCGTTCCGATAAACCGCCGGCAACCAGAGTCGCCTCGGAGCGGTCCCTCACCGCGAACACGTGCGCCATCACTCATTCGTCTTTTTTTGAGACACCCGCCCACCGACCGCGTGTTATTGGCTAGCAGGCCTGAATCTACAGTGAAGAAAGAGAGGAGGCAGGTATGAGCAACTCCCCGTTCGGACGCACCCGCAAAACCGTGCTCCGCAGCGACTCGTTTCTCAGGCACGCAATGAAAGCGCATGGGGCCAGCGTCCTGAGGCTCGCGATTGCCCAAACAGGTTCGCGAGCGGACGCCGAAGACATCTATCAGGACGTCTTCGTAAGCCTCGCCTGCGACGCAACGAGCTTCTCCGGCGATGACCACCTGCGGGCCTGGCTTCTGCGAGTAACGCTCAACCGCTGCCATGACCTAGCCCGCTCATGGTGGCGACGCAGAACCACGAGCATGGACGCCCTCGAGCTGAACCCGGAAGACCGCGACCGACCACCATCCATCATCGGGGACGAGGTGGCAATCAAGGCCCTCTGGGATGCCGTCCGGCAACTTCCGCCAAAACTCAGGGCACCAGTGCATCTGTTTTATTGCGAGGAACTCTCCTGCGAGGAGATAGCCCACGTGCTCGGTATCAAACCATCCAGCGTCCGGAGTCGCTTACAGCGAGCGCGAGCAAGGCTTAAGGACATCTTGGGAGGTGAAGAGTACGGAGAATTCGAATGGGCGTAGAAAGCCCGCCGCTGGCTTTAGCGACCACCACAATTAAGGAGGACTCGTGAACGAGTATAAAACGCTCATGGAACCCGTGCGTCCGAGCGACGATCTCAACGCCCGAACCCTTGATCGCATTCGTGGGCTCCGTGCCGGAGAGAATGAGCAGGCGTACCGGCCAAAGCCGCTCTCCAGGCTTACCCGCGCGGGAGCCGCCGTCGCCATTGTTGCCGGCCTCGCCCTAGCCACACCGGCCCTCATCCCAAGCGGTATCAGCACCCCCGGCTCAGAGCAGGCCGCCGGGGCCTCCCATGCGTTCGGCCTCGCCATTGCCAACGCAGCAGAGCCCGGCAACAGCGTCGCCGTTCAGTCAACGGGGTCGGGAATCATGCCCGCCCGCGACACAATCGGCTGGCACCAAGCCCTCGAGCTGAACCTCTCTCTGGCTGGGCGCGGGGTCTCCTCCGTGGAATTTCGCGTGCTTGGCTCCGGCACCAATCCAACGAACACAGGCGCAAGCGGAGAACCCGGCACCGCACAATGGAACACGGTATCTATTGGAAGCTGGATTTGGGCCTCAAACGGCACCGACGCGCCCGCCTTTTACCCCGCGAGATCAGACCCGAACGACCTGGGGTCATTGACGTCAACCCCCGAGGAAGTAGCAAATAACGTTGTCACAATAAGCTACGACAGCCAAGGGGCGGACGGCATCTACCACACGACTGACGGCGTCTACAACTTACTGAGCGTGGCGGCCGACGAAGCCGAGTTCTACCGCAGCGATGAGACCCTTCGCTCGCTCTATCGCCTAACAAAGGCCTCCATTGGCGACGTCCTCGACGAAGACCTCAATCTCGTTGGCACGCGAGCAGGAAACCCGAAAGAAAACCCGGAGTCCTGGGCGAACGTAGACGAGGAGCTGCCCGAGCTTAGGGACGCGTACGAGACGGCTTTCGATGAGGTCACTTCGACGCGCGAGAGCACCCTCGCGTGGGCGAAGAAAAACTATGTCTCCGGTATCGCGCTGGCTGCCAAACAAGTTGCCGCAACGACGCTAGAAGCAACGGCCACCTATGAAGACGGATCGACCGAAACCCGCCTCTATCGCATTCAGCTCGCAGACAACTATGAACAGGTTCTTTCCAGTCGCTTTGACGCGCTCTGCGCAATAAAAGACCCAACCGATGAGATTGTCAAAGACAGGCTCCCCTGGGCCACTTGGGACAAAGAGGCCGTAGAGAAGGCGTCCGAGACCGACGCGCGCCTGACAGCGCCCATTTACACGATAGCGGACATCACCGAGTAGCCAAGCGCCCTGCACAGAGTTCACCCCTCCGCTACGCACAAGAAAGCGGGCCGCGGCTGCTACGGCCACGGCCCGCTCATCGCTCTTGGTGGAGGCGCGGAGAATCGAACTCCGGTCCAAAGCACTCCCCTGGCAGGTGTCTCCAAGCTCAGTCGCCGTTTGAGTCTCGGGCGCTTCGCACACGGTGACCCGCGCTCGACGCCCCAGCTGGTTCAGGCTTACTGCGCGGCATACCAACCACGTCCGCGCCAGCAGCTCCCTAACGTGACGTCGCCGCGGGAACAGGAGCGATTCCCGCATTGACGGCTGCTAAATTAGATTAAGCAGCGAGGGCAAGGTTGCCCTGATAAGAGTTGTCGTCAATTCAATTTGACGGTACCCCTGTTTTACGTGGCGAGGAGACCACGGCTTGCTGCCCACCTCAGGAACACCCTGTCGAAACCAGTCGCCCCCAAAAGGTGCTTGAGAGTATACCCAAACCGCCAACGCCCATGCGCCACAGCCCCGCCAAACCACCATGCGAGTTATCAAGATACGGCGGCACGTAGCCGCTGGGTGCGGCGCCTCGGCCACGGGGTGCGGCGTCCCGACCGCAGGCGCGCCCGACACGCAGACGCGGACCCACAGTATACCCACTTGCCGGCTATCTTTCGCCGAGTGTACCGTTTTGACCAGTTAGCACGGCAAAAACAGGCGGATAACTGGTGCAAACGGTACACTCGGCGTACTCGAGTGAAGCGAGCGGCGCCGGACGCGAGCGAACGATGCTAGTCGAGCAGGGCCTCGACCATGTCGACGAAGTCGCCCACGGTCTCGGGGGCGGCGTCGGCGTCGACCTCGATGCCGAACTCGTCCTCGCAGGCCATGACGGCCTCGACCACGGAGAGGCTGTCGAGCCCCAGGTCGGAGAGCTTGGTGTCGTTGGTGATCTCGACGTCCTCGAGGCCATCCTGCTCCTGGAGGATCTTGACGATGCGATCGAACGTGGACTCCTCGGCCATGACGGCCCCCTTCTCCTCTGACGCGGGTCTTCCGCGCCGCCCGGCTCGCGCGCGGGCAACCCTATGTCGCGGACACTATACCCTACCCGATGAGCGCCTGCGCCCCCATACCGCGGAAGCGCTCGTATCGCCGGCGGACGAGCTCGTCGGGCTCCAGCCTGGCCAGCTCGTCGAGGTGGGCCTCGACGCTCACGAGCAGCGCGTGGGCCAGCTCGTCGGCTGTGAGGCCCTCGTCGTCCACCACGTCGTCGACGATGCCGAGGCGCATGAGGTCCGAGGCCGTGAGGCCCAGGGCGTCGGCCGCCTCGGGGGCGCGCTTGGCCGTCTTCCAGAGGATGGACGCGCAGCCCTCCGGGCTCACCACCGAGTACACAGCGCTGCCCAGCATGAGCACGCGGTCGGCCACGGCCAGCGCGAGCGCGCCGCCCGAGCCGCCCTCGCCCACCACCGCCGAGACCACCGGCACGGAAAGGCCGCTCATCTCCACGAGGTTGGTCGCGATGGCCTCGCCCTGGCCGCGCTCCTCGGCGCCGATGCCGCAGAACGCGCCGGCCGTGTCCACGAGGCACACGACGGGCAGGCCAAAGCGCTCGGCCAGGCGCATGAGGCGCAGCGCCTTGCGGTAGCCCTCCGGGTGCGCCGAGCCAAAGTTGCGCTCGACGCGCTCCTTGGTGGTGCGGCCGCGCTCGGTGGCGCACACCATCACCACGCGCCGGCCCACCCAGGCGAGGCCGGCCACCACGGCGGCGTCGTCGCCAAAGAGGCGGTCGCCGTGCAGCTCGACGAAGCCGTCGAAGGCGCGCTCGATGAGCTCGAGCGGCGTGGGCCTCGAGGTGGAGCGGGCCTGCGTGACGCGGGCATAGGCGTCGACCTCGTCCTTGCCACGGCGGCGCGGACGCAGCTTGGGCGCGGGCTCGGGCTTGAGCTCGTCGAGGCTGCCCTCCTCCGGCGCCTCGCCGGCGAGCAGGGCCAGAAGCTCGCCCAGGACGTCGGGGGTGGAGCGGCGCGGCACGATGCGGTCCACGAAGCCGTGCTCGAGCTGGAACTCGGAGCGCTGGAAGCCCGCCGGCAGGCGCTTGTGCGTGGTCTGCTCGATGACGCGTGGGCCGGCAAAGGCCACGAGCGCGCCGGGCTCGGCCAGGATGACGTCGCCCTCCATGGCGAAGCTCGCCGTGACGCCGCCCGTCGTGGGGTCGGTGAGCACGCAGACGTAGGGCAGGTGCGCCTCGGCCAGGCGACGGCGGGCCGCCGAGACCTTGGCCATCTGCATGAGTGAGGTGGTTCCCTCCTGCATGCGGGCACCGCCGGAGACGGTGAAGCCCACCACGGGAAGGCCCAGCTCGATGGCCCGCTCGAACGTGCGGCAGATCTTCTCGCCCACGACCGAGCCCATCGAGCCCATCATGAAGTCGCCGTTCATGACGAAGATGGTGCACGCGCGCCCGCGGATGGTGGCCCGCCCGCACACCACGGCGTCGGCCTCGCTGGTCTTGGCGCGCGCTGCGTCGAGCTTCTCGGCATAGCCCGGGAACTTGAGGAAGTCGCGGACCTCGAGGTCCTTGTACCACTCCTCGAACGAGCCGGCGTCCACCGTGAGGCGCAGGCGGTGCCGGGCGTTCACACGCAGGTGATGGCCGCAGCGCGGGCACACGTCGTAGTTCGCGGAGAGCTGCTCCTGGTCGATGACGCGCCGGCATCCCGGGCACTTCACCAAAAGCGTGCGCGGTGGCAGCTCCACGGCCACCTCGGTGACGGGCCCCTCGAGCTCGTTCTCGCGCTTGTCTCGCCTAGCGCACATGGTGACTCCCCTCGCACGCGGCAGGTACGCCCCAGGCGTGCCCGCCACCCTCGCTACTCATAGAGGTGCTCCATCAGGTTCGTGTGGTACATGCCGGCAGCGAACTCGCGGTTTGCCAGGATGTCGAACTGCAGGTCCACGTTGGTGGACACGCCCTCGATCACGAGCTCCCCCAGCGCGGCGCGCATCTTGCGGATGGCCTCCTCACGCGTGGGCGAGCTCACGATGAGCTTGCCGAGCATCGAGTCGTAGTAGGGCGGCACCTTGGCGCCCTGGTAGAGGGCCGAGTCGAAGCGCACCCACGGGCCGCCCGGCGCGTGCAGGCCCGTGACCGTGCCGCACGAGGGCAGAAAGTCGGGGGTCTCGGCGTTGATGCGACACTCGATGGCGCGCTTCACCGGCGGCACCTCGTCGCCCTTCTGCGGCAGCGGCTGGCCGGCCGCCACGCGCAGCTGCCACTTCACGAGGTCGAGGCCCGTGACCATCTCAGTGACGGGGTGCTCCACCTGCAGGCGCGTGTTCATCTCCATGAAGTAGAACGCGCCGTCGTCGGTGTAGAGGAACTCGATGGTGCCCACGCCCACGTAGCCCACCTCGCGAGCGAGGTCGCGCGCGGCCTTGTGGATGGCGGCGCGGATGTCGTCATGGCCGTCGAGGCAAGGCGCGGGGCTCTCCTCGAGCAGCTTCTGGTTGCGGCGCTGCACGGAGCACTCGCGCTCGCCAAGCGACAGCACGCGGCCGGCCGCGTCGGCGAGGATCTGCACCTCCACGTGGTGGGCGGGGTGCACGAACTTCTCCATGTAGCACTCGCCGTCGCCAAAGGCGCTCTCGGCCTCGGCGCGGGCCTCCTCGAAGGCCGCCGCCGCGTCCTCGGGGCGCTCGACCTTGCGGATGCCGCGCCCGCCGCCGCCCGAGCGGGCCTTGATGAGCACGGGGCAGCCGATGCGCTCGGCCTCGGCGGTGGCGTCCCCGGGGCTGGCGATGAGGTCGCAGCCGGGCACGACGGGCACGCCGGCAGCGCGAGCTGTGCGGCGGGCGGCGTCCTTGTCACCCATGCGCGAGATGACCTCGGGCGTGGGGCCCACGAAGACGAGCCCGCAGTCGCGGCACTCGCGGGCGAAACCGGCGTTCTCGGAGAGGAAGCCGTAGCCGGGGTGGATGGCCTTGGCGCCCGTCTCGAGCGCCACGGTGATGATGGCATCCTCGTTGAGGTAGCTCTCCTGGGCGCGTGGGCCGCCGATGCAGTACGACTCGTCGGCGAGGTTCACGTGCAGCGCCCCGGCGTCGGCCGTGGAGTGGACGGCCACGGTGCGCACGCCCATCTCCTTGCAGGCGCGGATGACGCGAACAGCGATCTCGCCGCGGTTTGCGATGAGGATCTTCTCGAACACGGGGCCTATGCCTCCTTGCCCGCTGGCATGAGGGCGAACGACATCTCCGCCTTGCAGCACACCTTGCCGTCTACGCTGGCCGTGCCCTCCGCGAAGCGGAACGGGCCGCGGGCGCGCGTGAGGCGGCAGACGAGCTCTACCGTGTCGCCGGGCACCACGGGATGCTTGAAGCGCACCTTGTCGAGGCTCGTGTAGTAGGGCGTGGCGCCCTTGGCCGCCGGGTCGTCGGCAAGCAGGACGCAGCAGTTCTGCGCGAGCATCTCGCACTGGATCACGCCGGGCACCACGGGGTTTCCGGGAAAGTGGCCCTGGACGAAGAACTCGTCGCCGGTGATGGTGATGCGGCCGTGGGCCTCGGGGCCGTCGGGGCCCTCGACGACCTCCGCCTCGTCGAGGAGAAGCATGGGCGGGCGGTGCGGCAGCAGGCCCTCAAGCTCGGTCTTGTTCATGGGCGACCTCCAAGTTGCCCCGGGTGCTCCGGGCGTCCTGCCCGGTCGGCCGCGGGCGCGGCGCTCCCGCTGC
>NZ_CAAKOQ010000055.1 GCF_901212675.1 Olsenella uli | reverse complement strand
GAGGATCATCCCCGCATGCGCGGGGAGCACACTTGAATACCTGCGGCTTTGCCCAGGACTCAAGCGAATCACACTAACTTTACCAATCACATCAGAGGCGGGCAAGTGGACAGAAAAACATCCCAATGACCAGCTCATGCCCCGCGCTTTCCGGCCCTCACGGTGACGTTTCCAGGCAGCGCGCAGACCCACCCGCCGTCTTGCACCCCACGTTCCGGCCCTCACGGCGGCATTGTCGAGCGGGATGTGGGCCCATCCCCTGCCTCACGCTCCGAACTTCTTAGCCCTCCGGTACTTGCTTGCCGTGCTCCAACCCCTTTTCCTCGCTCCAGCGAGCGTCGCATCATCCGTGCCCATCGGCCTCCTGATAAGGCCGACCCCCTCGGAGTCGACATGCTCCCAGTCCGGCTGAAACACCTCAAACGAAAGATGTTGCTCATTTCGAGCCGAATACACCATGATCGCCCGCCCGTCACGAGCCAGGTCGAGGACCCTCGCCCAAAGCCGCTCTCTCACCTTCGCGGACACATGGCCCACGTACACACCGGGCGCAATCTCGAGAAGCCAGCGCGTCAAGTCGCCGCGGAGCCCCTGCGGGCAGGCCGTGAGAACAATTACCACCATAGCTACGCCCCACCCTCCTCCGTCGCCCCATCGCCATCCTCCGCGTAGAGCTTCCCCGCGGGCACCTCGCCGCACCGCTCGTCCCACAGGCCAACGTGATTGTCACCAGCATCGTCGACCGCCAGCGGAGTCGGGCCATCCCCCTCCCCCAGCAGCGCTTTGATGTCTCGCGTCATCCGCTTCATGATGCCGAGGTCATACACTGCATCCCTCACCGCCCGGCGAGCCCTCGACCCAACATCCTCGACACCGGCGGCAACCGTCTTGAACGCAGCGGGGATAGAGACCTCCGCCTTATAGAGATCGGCCACGTCATAAACAAACGACCGCTCGTGCCCCACGTGAACAAACCCCAGTCCAGGAGAGCACCCAAGCGCGACTATCGCCGCGTGCGCCAAGCCATACAGGCACACGTTCGCCGCCGAAAGCGCCTGATTGATGGGAGTGCCGTCCTCGAAGGCCTCGGCGTCATAGCTTCGCCGGCTCCACTCCACGCCCGTCTCTTCGGACAGCTTCTTGTACACACGCCTCACGCGGGCGCCTTCCCTACCCCTCAGCTGCTGCATGGTGAGCCCGCTCACGTCCTCGCCGGGAAACCTCATCTGAAACATCTCCCGGGCAACCGCCAGGCGTGACCTCACATTGGAGACGAGCGCCGCCTGGCGTTGGAGCAGCAGGCTCGAATGGGTGAGCGGGCTGCCAAACGCATACATGCGGACGCCGCGCTCCCCCACCCATATCACCGTCGCGCCGCTCTCGCCAATCGTGCACATTGCCTTGTGGCTCACCGTTGTGCCGGGACCAAGCATCAGCACGCTCAAAGCGGCGGAGGGGACCCTGATGGTCCCCTCCTCATCAGTTACCGTTATGGCATTGTCAACCTGGTTGACTATGCAGCGTTCGAAATACAGGAAGGACATGCGGTCCTCCACGCGCGCCAGATCGGCCACCTCGACGGGAGTTGAGCTCGGCTTTGGCCCCTTCCGTGAATATGGGCCCTTCCCGCCAGGCTCGTCAGCGCCCATCTTGGGACACCTCCGCGCCAAGCGGAGCAACAGTCAAAAGCCCGCACCCAAAGCCTTTTGCGTGCCCGATGCCAAAGCCAAGGCTCTTCCTGAATGCCTCTGCATCGACCACTCTCAATACTCCATCAAATTGGGCAACATCGAGGGTCACCTTGGAATCTCCCCTCTTGAAGGCCTCTCTCCCTCGGTTCGACAGAGCCACCTCAAGCGCGCCGAGCCGATTGGTCGGTACCTCGAACCCGCAGCGTGGCGCACGGCTGATAAGCCAATCAATCTGCTGGTCGGCAGTCACATGCCCCAGCCTCTTGCCAACGACCGCCCCGTTCCCTCCAGCACGCCCCTTATCCTTGGCCACCTTGCGCACGGGATTGGCCTTGAGTCGAAACGCCCAGGTCTGCCCCTCTGCAATCCTGTCCAGAAGGTCGTCGTAGCGCTTCGTTTCCCAACTCTTATAGAGGGGCCACCCCGCCTGCTCGCACACGTGCGTCAAATCCGGCTTCTCCGGGCTCACGACATAAAGCCAAGCTCCGCTCGTTGAAGAGCCATCGAGTCTCCAGAGCACCCTGCCCCGCTCGTCTGTGCTCGCCACATTCGGAGGAAAGGCCGCCTCAACGGCAGCATGCATGGCGTAAGGCGAGCTCAACAGCTTGAGAGAGCTCGGCCGGGCCGCATTGAGCGCCATTCTCGTTATATACATCGTCGCTCCTTACAAGAAGCCGAGCGGGTCGTGGGTTTGGTCCCGGTCCGGAAACGTGCCGCCATCCAATCCCTCTGCTTCGGGATGGGAGAGGGAATCCCCTTGAGCGAGCATAGACACCTCACCCTCAGGGCAGGAACAGGAGGGATTGTCCACATACGCCCGCACAACCGCTCGCTGCCCATACCTTCTGCCCTCGCCCGAGAAGCTCAGCGGGTCATCTGCCTGATAGGAGCACGGCTCCCCCGGGCGCGCGTCATAGGCGACCTCGAGGCGAGGGATGGGACTCCTCCGCCGATACCACTCTGAGGCAATCCACGGTGCCCGCGCCAAAGCGTCGCGCACATCCCGATATTCCTCGTGCATCCCCAGAGAAATGGGCAAATCGGAAGGACAAGACCTCCTACCAAGGTAGAGGGGCCAAACGGGATGGTGCAGGGCCTCATCAAGCTCGGCGAGCTTGTCTGCGGGACCTCCCAGCGCAACGAGGAAAGCGGCATCGGACAGGAAGTACCTGTGCGAGAGGGGCATGACGACCTTCTCGTCCAGAGACCTCTCCACCTGGAAATCCCTGAGCAGGCTCCCAGGCTGATCGGTCCGGACTCCAAACTCGAGCAACCTCAAGTCGTCGATGTCCTCCTCCCTCGACCTGCCTTGCGCCGCCGCCAAGAGCCCGATGACCGCGCTCTTCGTCGGCTCTGTTCTCGTTCTCCTTCGAGCGAACCGCGACGAGTCGCCCCACGACTGGAGCGGCCCCGCCAAGCGCAACAGCAAGACCATTGCTACTCCTCCTTGGACGCAAGAACGCCCAGGGCCTCGTCGCGCACTCCCTTAACCAATCCTGGGAGACTCGTGCGCTCGCCAATGATCTCGGCATCAGGAGCACCGCCGTCCACGCAAACGCTCCAAGCCTTGAGGGGGCTCATCCCGTACGTCTCGTCAATGCCCTTGAGTCGCGCCACGAGACGCTTAAGGGCCACCTCGCTCACGGACTCCCCTTCGGTAGCGCGCACCGGGAGTTCAAAAGCCGACACCGCATTAATGGGCTGATCATCACGCAGCTCGACTACGACGGCATAGGGAAGCGTGCGGTTGGCAAACGTGTTTTGCTTTCCAGTCGGCATGGAGCGGACGAACGCCTCCACGAAGGCGGATACGCCTGCTGCCGCAGCCTCCGCGCTCCCAAGCTGCCCATACAGAGAATCGAGGTTGACCGTGGCGTATCTGTAGAGCGTCGAGGAGTTGAAGCCCACGGTGCCAATCATGCCAGCGCCCACGTTGTCCTCGGGAGCGCAGTCATCGACCGCCGTGAAGTAGTCGTACTCCTGGCTGATGCGGTCGACGGAGATGGCGTGAGCAACCTGGGCAGAAGCGTCAGTGTTGAGGTCTGGCGCGTTGGCGAGCATCCGCCCAAAGAGAGCGATATCGACCGCCTGGACCCCATGGAACGCCGCCGACACCTGCTTCTTTACCCCGCTTGGCGCACTGAGGGTCTTCTTGGAGAGATCAGCGCCGTCGTCTGCCCAGGTAATCGCGATGTCGACCAGAGCGTCGAGCTCCGCCTCGGCTATGAAGACAAGGTATTCCGTTACCATGGAGCCCTCGTCCTCGCCGCTCCGCTTGGAAGAGACGACCTTGAGACCGGCCGCGCCCAGCATTGCCACGGCAAGCTTCTCGGCATACTCGGCCAAATCCTCGCGCTTAGCTGCAATGCAATTGGCGAGGAGAGAGACAGCCTTCTTCGTCCTCACGCCCAGCGAACCCTCGGGCAAGAGCTCGGGGAACAGCTTCCTCATCGCGCGCTTCCAGGCCTGGCTCGAGACACGGGCCCTCAGTGCCCCGCCGTAAATCGCCGTCTTCGGGCTTCCCGTATCGTCACGGTTGATGTTGCTGGGAGGTACATTATGCAAAGCATGGATATCGATATACATGGCTATTCCCCCTCGGGATTTTCGGAATCTTCCTTCTTCTGGTCTGGCGCCCGATAGAAGTCGCGCGCCCACCTGGCAAACACGCGGCCCCTGGCACCTTCAGCTTGTACAAGGTAGAGATCGCGCGCGAGCTGCCAGTAATCGACCCGCACGGCGCCCCTGTCGCAGGAGCGCATGAGCATGACGAGCGCACGAAGGTAATGCTCCACGCCCTCAAGGCCTGGCGCCGCCTCGGCAGCAGCAAGACGCTCGACAACCGCCGACGCGTCGTCAAGGTTCGGGACAAGGGTGCGGCACGACCAGCCAAACGATTTCCCGGCAAGCTTCCCGTCATCCTTGCCAAGCAAGGCCATGGGCTCGCTTTTTGACTGCTGATGCACTGCATAGAGACGAAGCGTCGCCGAAACCGTCTCGATAAACCGCCGCTCATCCCGCGCGGATAAATCAAGCTCGGGCATGTCGCCAAAAATCTCTCTTCCCAACAGGAACCAAGATCCTTCATCCGACATTGCCGACCTTCTGATTCGCGCAAGGGACGCACGGGCAACGGACGACCCGTGCCCGGCGCTCAACAGCCCCTTTTGCAGGACGGCAATCTTTCGAGCCGCATACGAAGCCGCCTCGCAGGCATTTTCATATTGTGAACGCGTCATCTACTCCTCCCCTTCCTCTGTGTCGGAACCCTCGCGGCCCGCGTCTCCCTTACGCCCATTCAGGTCGAGAGCCTTTCTCAAGCTCGCCCGAAACATGACGAGCGCCCGTCCAACGGTCATGTCGTCGTTGCCGACAAACGACCCCATAGGAGACGTACCGAGATACTCCAGGCCGACGGCCTCGACAATTTGGCAGGTGTCTTGGAGCCACGACCTCTTGAAGTGGGCAACGTCGTCATCAGGCGAGAAGCGAGAGAGCCGCTCCCTAAAGAGCCCGTCAAGTCTGGAATAGGCGAGCTCGCGCACGTCGGCCTTTACCGCGCTTGCCGCCGAATCCTTAAAGTCCGAATAAAGTCGGCGGTCTCCCGTGGACTTCTCGACGTTCTCGACGAAATAGACGAGCAGACCAACCGCCTTGTCCGCCCTGGCAACAACGTCGATTGCTGTATAGACCATCTGCGAAAACGGGGATGACATTGCGGCGCTCATGCGGAAGGCGTCATCAACGGCATCGTCGACGACACTGTTCTGCACGCCGTAAACGCAACCGTATCCATGGACGGACACCACCTGGCCACGCGCGAGGACATCGGAGGAGTCCCACATCTCACCAAGCCATTTGATGACGCCCGGACGCAGGTCGCGGACCTCTTGCCCGGACTGTCTGCCGAAGGCAAGCAGGGACGAAAGCCCTCTCCAGATGGCCTTGTTTGAGACAAAGCGCTCCGGCACGAGTGGCAGATAGGATGTGCCGAGCCTCTTCTTTTGCGCCTCGCTCTCCTTCCAGGCGGTCATCATCTCAACCCCCTGCTTATCAACAAGAGAGGCGCTGTCTCCATAACACATGATCACGCCATCGACGCGCTGACCGTCCCCAGACGGAACAAGCCGTATCCGGCGGCTTTGCCAAGTGAGCGCCTGGACCGGACCCGCCGGCTCACTATCGCGCTGATCAGGCCCCTGGGGCGGAAGCTCCCATGGGGGCAGGTCACCCTCAACGCCCAGCAACGTCCCTCCCGCGGCGTCCGGACGATACAGGGGCCAATTGAGCATGAGTGTCTGGAAGAGGCTCTCCCCCTCCAGCATGACGCCGCCCAAATTGCCGCACCAAGACACGCCCGCCGGATAGGCCCTGCCCGACTTTGCCCGCGTATTGCCGACAACGGCCGACTTGATGCCAGACGCATCCCAGGCCTGCACGGTCAGGAGATTACAAGCCGCCTCGGAAAAATACAGGCTCTCAACGCACTGCATGGCGCGCTGGGAAAAGAGGAACTTCTCAGGCTTGCCAGGGACGTCCGGCAATAACAAGCCGACGGAGCTCGCGCCGCCCTTTTCATAGACAAGCCCGGGGACCTGATAGAAGGGACACTCATCATCGAAGAGGTCAAATCGACTCGACCACTCGTCCAGATAGCGGCTGATGCGACCGTCCGCAAAGGAGCCTCGACGCCACAGCTCGGCCCACAGACGCCGAAGCGTCCCTTCCGGTAGGTTGGCCACATAATACGACCGATACATAATTGCCACCGCCAAGCGCACGATGGCAAAGTTGGTTTGAGAAAGCCCTGCGGATATCATCCGTAGCCCATTAGCCTGAGCAAACAGTTCCCGAAGAGAGACGAGGCGCTCTCGCCCGTCCAGATCGACGACGGGAATCCAGGCCTCTTCCAGGAGGTTATACGTAAGCTGCTGGCTCATTGCCCCCTCCTCTCGTTTTGCGATGGGTTAAATTGCAGAAAAAGTGCACCCCACAGGTGTGGGGATCACATTTGGAACCTTCTCTTATCAAGGTTCATACCTCTTGGTTGAAGGGACCACGAGCGAGCTTGGAGATGCTTCAAGCCTTGCCCGCCCGCTCGTCGTCTCCCGAGAGGTGGCATCTCCCGAAGGCAGTACCCGGTCTTCGGGAGATGGTTGAAGCATAGAGAAAAAATCCAACTAATAAGAGAAAGATGTCAGCTTATCCCCCGAACGGTAGCCAGCCCTCCGCGTCTGGTATAAGACACCCTCCAGCCACAGACATCCGCCACAAACTCGTCGCCATCCTCCTGCCGCAAGGCAAGCACGAGCCGGCCCGCCAGCCAAGGAGAATCCTGCCAGGCAGCCGTCCACTTCCCGCAGTTCTCTTCGAGCTCGTCTATGAGCTCGTCAAGCTTGTCGAGCGAGCACATCGAGAGTGGCAGGCGAATGGCACACTGGGCAACGAGCCTCGCGACATCCGCCGAGGGCTCAAAGGCGGTGGGAACCCTGGAGCCAGGATCGACGCCGTTCCTCTCGTCACCAATCCAGGGAAGCAGGCACAGCCCACCCTCCGTCTCCTGCAGAAGGAGAACCTCGACCGTTTCCTGGGTATCCCTTACAGCTCGCTGGCCCTTATCGGTATCCGCCCTTCCTCCTCCCTCAATGCTTCGCTCGCACATGTCAACCAACGTTCTTTCGTTTTCCATAAGTGGCACGACAGAAGCGAGCAGGCACGTTCCGGCCCTACGGGCCTTGCGGGTGAGCTGCCCCTCCCGTGCCAAACGGGCCTGTTCGTAGGCTTCCCGCCATGCCAATGGAACGCCATCGCCCCCGTCTCGATACGCCCGTTGGACAAGGGGCGAGATGTCGTTGGGGAGGCACACACGAGTGTGAACGCCGTCATCCGTGAGCCCCAGCACCGCAAGAGACTCAAGCAGCGAGGCATGGTCATAGACGTTGCAAATCCCCTTTGAGAACCGCGGCCCATCTGCCCCGAGCTCCTCCACGCCCCTGACCATGCACGTCGGCCTTTGCAGCAATCGAGGCCTTTCGCACTCCCCTTGTCCCCTGTTGTGCCGATGCAGCCTTCCAAGCCTCTGGAGTACGAGGTCAACAGGGGCGACATCCGCAACAAGCAGGTCAAAGTCAATGTCGAGCGACTGCTCGAGCACTTGCGTGCCAACAACCACCAGGCGCTTTGGCCGCCTCCCGTTTTCCGCCGTCGCTCGAGGTCCGAGAAGCGCGCGGAGACGCTCTTCGTTGGCCATGCGGTCGAGATCGGAGAAGCGTGAATGAGTCAGCATCACGTTGCCGGGACCAAGAGCTTCGAAAAGGCATTCCGCCGCCTCCTGGGCGCGGCTGACGGTGGAGCAGATGACGCCGGCGCAGCCGCCATTCGCCAATGCGACGGAAAGGGTTTCGAGGAGGTCGGCGATATCGTCTCGCAGCAGGCTGACATCAATCTCCCTGGCCACGCCCCCCTGCTCGATTCTCATGCTCCGGGCAATACGACCCTCGGTGTACGTAAGAAGCGGATACGCGTCCTCCTCGGTCATGATTCCAGAAACATCAAAAGATGGTGTGGCCTTGGGACCCGTATCGGATGTGCCCTTCCCATCGGAGTCGCCACCATCCTCAGCGGCGGCACCCTCCCTATCGGCACCCGCGCTGAGCCCTGGCTCGGTACCCTGCCTTATCTCTGAGCCGCGCTCCCGCTTGCCGCCAGGTCTAGCCCCGGCACCACCGCCATCAGGCTCTTCCCCGGGATCTTCAACTCGTAGTCCGAGGAGACCCGCGATGAGCTCATCTTCCGACGAAGGCTCAGGCACGCGAGCCTCCCGCCCCTTCAGATACGATTCACACAACCCCTTCCGCTGGGCCAACGGGAGCGTGGCGGAAAGCAGGATGACGGGGACGCGCCAGGCACCAAGCCATTCAAGAACACGCAAGAGATAGCGCCGCATGTACGCGTCGTAAGCATGGCATTCGTCGATGATGACGACCTTGTTCGCAAGGGCGAGATGACGCAGGGGGAGATGCTTCATCTGGAGCGCACCCATAAGCACCTGGTCCACGGTACAGACAACGAAGTTGGCCAGCATCCCCCTCTTCCGGCCGAACATCCAATCGGACACCTCCACGCCTTGAGTCGAAGCATCCTCGAGGTCGTAGCCGATATCGGCAAAGCGACGAGCACGCCGGCTCTCACTCACCAGGCCTTGAAACTCCTCGTTTAGCCCAGCCTTTCCGTGGGCAAGATAGACGCTCTTTTCGCCAAGCCCCTCTTCGCAGGGAAGGCGGTCAAGCCACTTGTGGACGCGCCCGAACAACGCGTCGGTGGTGGCCATCGTGGGCAGGGCGACGCAAACTCCCCCGAGCCCCTGGCGCGCCGCAAGCACCTCCGCCGCTGCGAGGGCCGCCTCGGTCTTTCCGGAGCCCATGGGAGCCTCGATGAGCATGAGACCGAGGTCTGCCGAGTCACGGGCGAGCCCATAGGCAGCGCGCTGCATCGGATGGGGCTTCGCGCCCGAAGGGAAGCCGAAGCGAGAAGCAAAGTACGCGTCCGCATCCGAAAAGTGCGGCGTCTCTGCCCAGGAGGGAGCAATGGAGAGCGCCTCCCACGCCGTCTCGCCGCGACTCCGCAGCGCATGGAGGTCGACGCATCCGGACGCATCCGCAAACCTTGTTGGGGGCGCTATGAGCTCCTGGAGCGGAAATACGTCCTGGTTGCTCGCCATCCAGTCGGCCATTATCACGATACCGACGACAAGGCTCGCAACCGGCGCGGGTAAGGGATGTTTTGACAGTTCGTCCAAGGCCTCGTCATCGAGACCAGAAAGCTGCCTTGCAAACTCGAGCAGTTCCTCTTGGACGCTTTCCCACTCTCCCGAGGTGCCTCCCGAATCTCCCTGGGCACTCCGCTCGGCATTCCCCCTGTTTCCCCAGGCGCTTCCCGGCACCTCTCGGAAGCTTCCCCGCTTTCCCAAGACGCTCCCCGGATCATCCTGGGGTCCCTCCTTCGCATCTCCCGAGACAGCGAACCCATACGGCTCGTCGCAGGCGGTGCGGGCCTTTCGACACTCCTCGGATATGGGAAAGCGCCCGTGGTGTGCGCCGATGGCGCTCGCATACGAGCGGACGACGTCTCTTTCCCAACCCTTGGACGCCAGATATCTCTCGAGAATCACCATGCCAGCAATGGGGTGCCCAGGAACTCCACTAGACGAGGGAAGGGAGGAAAAGCGGAGACCGGCCTTCCTCGCCTTATATGAGAGGTCGCCAGCCTCGATCCTTCCGAAGGCCCAGATGGGCTGGGCCTGAAAGACCGGCGTGGCTTTGCCGATGTCATGCGCGGCGCAAAGAAAGCGAACGAGCGTCTCGGCGAGAATCGGGATGCCCGCCGCAGGTTCAAGGACGCGCTTGATTGCATCTGAGAGCCATGATTGCCAGAGCTTCTCGCCAATGAACTCGGCGTCTGCCATGTGGACGTACAAGGGGAGCCAGGCTTCGCCCTCTCCCCCGTCGCTCTTTGCCCAAAGCGAGCGAGCCTGACGAGAGAGGATTAGTTCCTCGGCGGCGATGGCACCCATACGACCTCCAGCCCGGCGACGCACTACACCCTTTTGGCTCTACGAGCCACCACGTCCAAGTATGGAACTTGCCCCGCGCGAGCGTAGCGAGAACCGTCGTCTTCAAGCATGGCATAAAAGCAATGCAGCGCTGCTTGTGTGTCATTCAAGGCATCGTGAGGCCGGAATGCGCGACCAGGGCTCCCGACATACCCGTAGCGTTTGGCGCACGCCTCGAGCGTTTGGAAGCGATAGCTCCTGTTGCCACCTGCCCCACGCACGCGCCTATTAGCGACGGGAGCAAACTCGCGCATCACGTCGAAGCGCTCGCATGTCGGCAGCGCGATGCCGGCGGCTTCGAGAAACGCGATGTCAAACGCGAGGTTGTAGCCGACGAGCAGATCCGCGCCACCCAGGGCCTCCGCGACCCTGGCGGAAACGTCGGCAATCGGAGGAGCGCCCTTCACCATCTCGGGAGTGATGCCGTGGATTGCCTCTGCACACGGCCAAGACTGGTGGCGCGCCGACCTTGTGAGGGCGTTAATCGCAACCGACCCATCGCCATACACGACAGCAATTTGCAGGATTTCGTCACTACGGGGGTCAAGCCCCGTAGTCTCCACGTCAACGCCGGCGACGAGGGCTCGAGGCACCTCCCGAAGCCAACCGACGTCTCCGCGCTCATGCCAAAGCATGGGCAGGAACAATATGCCAGCAAACACCGAGCCGGATGATCTTGCAGTTTGTTGCAACAAAATCCACTGAACATTTATTTGTTCTCAACATAATAGCTTTTCATTATCGACATTATTCTCGCAGAGGTGGTAAATTGCTTTATTAACATCCGTGAAAGGGAATTATCGACATTTAAAGCCCTCTCAGAAGATTCTCCAGGAGCGTCAAGGGTGACAATTGTATGTTCGTTAATCCAGCTTAATTCAAATCCAGGCAACAATTCAGAATAAGTCGGAAAGAGACCGTACGAAACGAAAACCCTATTTAGATTAATATTATATAGATTCCGTCGCTCAATCCCCATCATTGATACATGCGCGTCATTAACTGCAAGATTTCTCGTTCCGCAATAATCTCCATACGCCAAAGAATAATCCAGGCTTAGAGAATCGGCAAGGGACTGCCGATCAAACAACTACCAGGAAACAGTAAACGTAAAGTCGCTATTAGAATTCCGCGCCCATTTACTTAAATTAGAATCCCATATTTTATCAATAAATGGAACTGCCAGGCAAACGCTCTCTTCATCCGAGAGAGGCTTGTTTGATTTTTGCTGCATTAGTCCAGTAGTTTTACACAAATCATATTTGTGTAGTTTTCTCTCATCCCAAATAATCTGATTGGTCCTATTCGCATCTTCTATAAACATAATTTAGAAAAAGAAGACCCCCGATAAGAAGTCCTCTTTATATTATGGCGTCCCGCGCCTGCTCGGCACCGTGCCCGTCCGGCAGGTGGGGCGGTATCGCGAGGCGGGTCGTGCGCTCCACAGGCGTCCCGGTCGCCGACCTGTTGGCCGCGCCCGTGATCGGGTCGCCCTCCCAGTGGCCGGGCACGGCGCGGTCCCCGGCCTCGGCGGGCCGCTCCCCGGTCATCACCATCGGGTCGCGGAACCAGGGCCTGCGCTCGTCGGTGGCCGGCCTGGGGCGGCGGGTGACCCGGCCCCTCGACCGCGCACAGACGGCCTGGCATATGATCTCGTGGCAAGCGCTCATCCTGGGAGAGATAGTAGCCGTCTATCTTCTTGGGCTCTTCCATGCCCCCACGATGCCAGTCCTCGAGGGCGCGCCCGTCGCGGCCGGTCGACCTCATGCGCCCGTTCCCCCAAACCTCGCCGGCGCGCTTGGAGACCCAACCTACTTGGCCGCCTGCGTGAAGTTCATGCCGCCGGAGACGAGCCCGAGGTGCTTTCTCCTACGCGCCTCCTGCATCTCCCTCGACTTTCCGTTGACGGTTCCGTCGAATTCGCAGCCCATCGCAAACACCCTTTCCAATCAAGGGTGTTGCAGCGTTCGCTCGAATCGGCCCCGAGCACGACGTCGCCTGGGAGGAAGCGGAGCGAATGAGCGCCGGGGAGGCGTGCGCCCGCCTGTTCCCGGAGTGCGAGCAGCCGAGGCCGGCGTACCCGGGCCCGGATTGGGGAGCGGCCTGCGCCGAGCTCGCGAAGGTCGGCGCAGGCCCAGGCTCCCGCACGGCGAGTGCCGCGAGGAGCGCGCCGCGCGGGGCGAGGCGGCCATGTCCCACGACCGCCTCTGCAGGCGATACGGGCAGTTCGCGGCCGGCGGGAACGTCGTGGGCGAGGTCGGCCGCAAGGCGGGCAGGAACATGGAGGTCGACTGGTCCGGTCCGACCATGTCCCTCGTCGACCCGGCGACCGGCGTCGTCTCGAAGGTCTGTTTGTTCGTCGCCTGCCTGCCCTTCAGCGGGCGCGGCTACGCCGAGCCGGCCCTCGACATGAGGCGGGACACCTGGCTGCGCCGCCACGTCCACGCGTTCGAGTCCCTCGGCGGCGCCACCCCGCGCGTCGTGCCCGACAGCCTCAAGACCGGCGTCACCGCCCACCCGAGGGAGGGCGAGGTCGTGCTCAACGCCGCTTACGAGGACCTCGCCGCCCGCGCCTGAGATTATATGACCCGCAATAATGGCATTTGCCAACTTCGGTTGTTTTCGGCAAGCGGTGCTGCCGGTACAGGGCTGATTGGCATGTGCCTGCAGAGCGTGATCAGCTTACGGAGCTCGCGCAGCTGTTCCTTCATCTCTGCCGATACGAGGCGGCTTTCGATAGCCTTACGGATGGCCTTGCGGCGGGTCCATTCGTCGAGGGGCGGGGCGGGGCGGCGCAAGAGCTTACCCTCGGTCGCTCGAGATATGGCAGCGACGTCTTCGGCTGCTTGACCACGGCCTCCGCTAGGTACCAGGCGCACATCATGTTGAGGCAATACGTGTCGCCACGAGGGTTGGAGCCGGCTAAGGCACTCGCCCCGGAACCACCGCACTCGCCAGTATATTGCGCATCCGCCCCTCGCCCACCAGCCAGATGCAAATCCGACGAGCGCTCGCCAGCCAGATGTGCCTCTGCAACCATATCGAGAAAACGCGGCTCGAACCGCTCGTCCAAAAACTGCACCATCAGCACTCGAATGGCGAAGCGCATGGTGTAGCAACGCCCAGACGCCAGCCAGCGCTCCACGCGCGCAAGCGTCTCTTCCGGTCTGCACTCCAACGCTTTGATTGGCAGTTGGTCGCAGGTAGCCCAATTGTCGATATGCGGCAAAAAACGCCTCGATTCGCTCGGGCGCCGCATCCCAGTCCCGTTCGGCCCCGATGACAAAGGCGTGCACCTGCATCTCCTCGAACAGTCAATGCGGCAGCTCGCGCAAAATGCCCCCGGCATCGTCGCGACGAACAAGCTCCCGAGCAATACGCCGCAGCTCAGGCGAACGAACACCCACGATGCGCCGGGAGTCAACGCTTGGAATGAGCGAGGCAATAAATGCCTAGTAACCATGGTCTGCCTTCTCCGCAAACGACCTGTGAACAAACTCGCTCGCCGTGTCATACCCAAACCTCGGCAGCTCGCGCCGAAGCACATCCTCAAAAGGCTCGTCCCCAGCAAGTGCGAGCAGTCGGTCTTTCTCGCCACGAGACAGCTGCTTGAAGTGCGCCTCGGCACTCATCGCCCGCTGTTTGGAGTTGAACCTCGCCTGAGCCACAAGTTTCACGGGCGCGTGCGACTTTGTATAGCGTGCGTCCCTTCCCGACTGATGTGCCTCCAGCCGCGCCTGAACGTCGACGGCGTACCCCGTGTACAGACTCCCGTCACCGCACTCAAGTACGTACAGGTAGTGTTCAAAGGGGCTCAAGATCTCTCCGAACTCAATGAGACTTCACGATGGGGCCGACACCAATAAGGTATCGGCCCCACAGTCAAAAAAGGGCATGCCGTCATCGGGGCTCAGAAGCAAATCGGCCCCAAGCCTTCGTCGAGGCTAAAGGTTGTCCTCTCCACGCCCAGCGTCCCACCGCTGCCAGAAGAGCAAGACGGCAACAACGCCGCAGGTCACAAAGATGTCGGCAACGTTGAAGACCGGAAAGTCGACGAACGTCGTCGCAAAGAAGTCCGTAACCTCGCCCGCCACCACGCGGTCGATGAGATTGCCAACGCCACCGCCGGCAACGGCGCCGAGCGAGCACACCAGCCCCATGGGCATCTCGCGCTCGCGCACCACCCACACCGTGCAGGCGGCAACAATGCCGATGGCCAACAGCGCGAACACCCACGTGGCCCCGGAGCCAATCGAGAAGGCGGCGCCCGTGTTCTTGACGAGCGCGAGGTCAAGGTATCCCGGCACAACCGTGACGGGGCCGCCCGCCAACGCCGTGCGGGCCCAGGCCTTGGTGACCTGGTCAAGCACGACGCCGCAGACGGCGACCCCAGCAAATCCGGCTATGCGCACGCGCAGCGACAAGGCACTACTCCTCACAGCCACAGGCCGCTACGGCCTCGTGGCAGCGCGGGCAGAGGCCATCGGCGCCAAGGCCGCGCCAATACCAGCAGCGCGGGCACTTCTCGCCCTCGGCCGGCAGCACCTCGGCGGCCAGCTCGGCACCCTCGCGCACCTCCACGCCGGAGCACACGAGCGCCTCGGCCAGGAGCTCACCGTCATTGGCAAGCAGCTCGTAGGCATCGCTCGGCAGCGTCAGCACGCAACGGGCGGCCTGTGTGGTCTTCTCGCTGATGACGCCCTCGCCGAGCGCCTCCTCGTAGGCCTTGGTGAAGGCACCGCGGACCTCGAGCATGGCGTTGTACGTGGGCAGGAGCTTCGCCACCTGGTCCTTGGCAAGCGGGCTCTTCCACCAGTCGAGCAGCGCGGCGAAGGTCTGGCCGTCGCGGGCGCTCTCGGGCAGGTGTGCCATGACCTCGTCCGTGGTGAAGGACAGGATCGGCTGGAGGTCGCGGAGCAGCATCTCGAGCAGGTAGTACCAGCAGGTCTGGGCGCTCTTGCGGGCCCTGGAGTCCTTGGCCTCGCAGTACATGCGATCCTTGGTGGCGTTGAGGTAGCCGTTGGAGAGCTCCGTCACCACGAAGTCATAGAGCGCACGATAGACCTGGTAGAAGCGGTAGCCGGCGTAGGCCTCGGACACCTTGTCGTGCATGTCGCAGGCGCGCGCGAGCACGAGCAGGTCGTACGGCTCCATCTCCGCAACCGGCACGAGGTCGCGCTCGGGGTCGAACTGGTCCTCGAGCTCGCCCAGCAGGAAGCGGAAGGTGTTGCGGAAGCGGCGGTAGGCGTCAGAGGTGCGCGCGAGGATCTCGTGGTCGATGGCCACGTCGTTGGACGTGTCCGTGGAGGCCACCCACAGGCGCAGGATGTCGGCGCCCATCTCGTCGCAGACCTTGTTCGGGTCGATGACGTTGCCGAGCGACTTGGACATCTTGCGACCCTGGCCGTCGAGCGTGAAGCCCTGGGAGACGACCGCCTTGTAGGGCGGGATGTCGTTGGCGCCAACGGAGGTCAGAAGCGAGCTCTGGAACCAGCCGCGGTGCTGGTCGGATCCCTCGAGGTACATGTCGGCCGGATAGTTGAGCTCGTCGCGGAACTCGCAGACGGCCTTCCAGGAGACGCCGGAGTCCCACCACACGTCGAGGATGTCCTTGTCGGCGCGCAGGTGGTGTCCGCCGCACTTGGGGCACACGCAGGCGTCGCCGAGGTAGTCCTCGGGCTTGTCGGTGAACCAGGCGTCGGAGCCCTTCTCGTGGAAGAGCTTGATGACGGCGTCGAGCGTGGCGTCGTTCATGACCGTCTCGCCGCAGTCCTCGCAGGTATAGCTCGGGATGGGCACGCCCCAGTTGCGCTGGCGCGAAATGCACCAGTCGGGCCTGCCCTCCACCATGGCGTGGATGCGCTTGCTCGCGCGCTCGGGGTACCAGGCCACCTTGTGCTCGATGGCGTCGAGCGCCTCGTCGCGCAGGTTCGTCTTGTCCATGGAGACGAACCACTGGTTGGTGGCGCGGAACAGCACCGGCTGGTGGCAGCGCCAGCAGTGCGGGTAGCTGTGCGTGATCTTGACCTCGGCCACAAGGGTGCCCTTGTCGCGGAGGAACTGGATGATCTTGGGGTTGGCCTCGTCGGTGTCCATGCCAGAGAACGGACCGCCGGTGCCAAACTCGTCGCCCACGTAGAACTTGCCGTCGTCATCGACCGGCATGCAGATGTCCATGCCCTCGGCGACGCAGACGTAGTAATCGTCGACACCGTGGCCAGGCGAGTTGTGGACGATACCAGTACCGTCATCAACGCCGACGTAGCCGGCGAGCAACGCCACGCCCTCGACACCGTCGAAGATCGGCTGCTTGTAGTGCAGGTGGTCGAAGGTCTCGGCCTTCACGACGTAGGGTTTGCCATCGACCATGACCGGCGTGTAGTCCCAACCCGCAATCTCGCAGACCTTGGGCGCGAGGTGCTCGAGCATGATCTCGGCGCGGCCGTCGTGCTCCACGGCCACGTAGTCGGCCTCGGGCTTGAGGGAGACCGCCTGGTCGGACGGCATGGTCCACGGGGTGGTGGTCCAGATCACGAAGTCAACGGGGCCGTCGAAGCTCTCGAGGCCGGCCGGCTTGGACGTGAGCTCGAAACGCACGTAGATGGACGGGCTCGTCTCATCGCCGTACTCGATCTCGGCCTCGGCGAGGGCGGTGTGGCAGTGCTTGCACCAGTGCACTGGCTTGCGGCCACGGTACACCATGCCCTTGTCGTACATCTTCTTGAAGACCTCGATGTCGGCGGCGTCGTGCTGGTGGTAGAGGGTGAGGTAGGGGTGATCCCAGTCACCGAGCACGCCAAGGCGGCGGAAGCCGGCCTTCTGGAGTTCGATGTTCTCGACCGCGAACTTGTTGCACATCTCGCGGATCTCGGCCGTCGGCATCTCGTTGAACTTCTTGGTACCGACCTTCTCCTCGACCTTGTGCTCGATGGGCTGGCCATGGCAGTCCCAGCCAGGTACGTACGGGACGTCGCGGCCCTGCATCATCCAGTAGCGGTTGATGATGTCCTTGGAAATCTTGTTCATGGCGTGGCCCACGTGGATGGGGCCGTTCGCGTACGGCGGGCCATCGTGTAGGACGAACTTGTCGTGGCCGGCGTTCTTCTTGCGGACAAGCTCATAGACGTTGTTATCGCGCCAGGCCTTGAGGCGCTCGGGCTCCCTGGTAGCGAGGCTCGCCCGCATAGGGAAGCTCGTCTTGGGAAGGTTCATGGTGTGCTTGTACTCGTTTGCCATCTGAACGTGCTGCTCCTTCCGCGGGCGCGCGCCCGCACTAGCCGAGCGCCCGTGGACGCGAGCCCCGTGGCTGAGGCCGCATGCCGGATTGCCCGGCTCCCGCCAGCGCGACGCCGGCGGGCCACGAAAAAAGCGCCCGTCCCCACAGCCGGGACGAATCGCCTGGAAGCGGCACGTTGAGACACGGCCGCGGCAACCTCGTTCAACCACCCAGCGAGCGGAGATCCGCCTTACTCGGCTGGCCTGTCACGGCGGCCACTCCGATGGCTCCTACTGGGTGCGCGCTTGCGCGCGCCGCCGGCTTGCGCCGGCCTGTTCGGGCCACGGCTCCGGGGTGATGTTCGCCTAGGTGCGGCCGCGGGCTCCCACCATTCCCGCTCGCTTGAGACCGCAGTGACCGGGTTACTCGTCCCCATCACAGCTTTCGTGGGTCATGGTAGCACGCCCGGGGACGCCGGGCTCCAACGAAACAGTCTGGAAACGAAGACGGCAGCCATCCCGAGTCGAGAACGCAGCCTTGGGACGGGGAGGGACACGCCCCGGCCTCCGAACCGCGGCAGCCATTCCAAGTCGAGGACGAAACCGTAGTAGCCGGGATAACAGCCCCCTCGAGTCGGGCCGGGTCGTGAGGGTCAGACAGCGGTCATATTGGTTTGGTGCGGTTTTGACGGTTTTGTATGTCTCTCTGGCTGGCGCCCACAAGGGCGTGCGGTTTGCGCGGATTTGAATATTCAAA
>NZ_CAAKOQ010000054.1:2740-14032 GCF_901212675.1 Olsenella uli | reverse complement strand
ATACAAATCCGTCAAAGCCGCACGCCCATTAACTGGCGCTCACAAGCACCCGTTCAAAACCGTCAAAACCGCACCATCCCAACGAGAATCCTCGAACAGCAGGCGATGGACGCCTCAACTCATTAAGTCGCTTGGCGCTAGGTGCCAGGACCGCAGCGAAGGCGTAGCCTTGCTTGCGATACGCTGCGCGCGTTGCACGAGCCGAGCTACAAGATCGGAACGTCCGGCAACAGCTCGCACACGGCAACGGCCAAAGCACGGCCGCACTCGTTCGTAATGGAGACCTTGGCGTCAGCTCGCCCAGCTACAGGCCCAAGAAGCCGCACCGTTGGCGCACCCGACTCGGCGTCCACGCACTCGATATCACCCATGCCAGCCGCAAGGCCCACAGCGGCCAGGGCCTCGCAAGTGGCCCGCTTCGCGGCAACTCGCCCGGCCAGGTACACGTCGCGCTCGGCGCGGCCCGACGCCTGCGCAAGCTCGCAGTCGGTGAAGGGGCCGCCTTCGCCCGCCAAGGCCCCGACGTCCGCAACCAGCGCCATCGCAGTGCCCGCGCCCCGCACGGCGGCGCAGCTATCGCTTGCCAAACAGGCCACCCAAGAGCCCGCCCAGGCTGCCGCCGCCCAGCATCTTGCCGGCAATGGCGCCCATGTCCAGCTTCGACATGTCAACGTGCAGCTTCCGCGCCGCATCCTGCAGCTCGGCGACGTCAAGCCGCACCACGTCGATCTGCTCCAGGTCAAGCTCGGACAGGTCCACCACGCGCGACAGGTCGAGCCCCGAACCCGAGAGCTTGCGCAGCGTGGCCGTGAGCACTCCCGTCACGTCAAAGCCCGTGGCACCCGTGATGCGTTCCACGGCGCCGCGCGGGTCGGCAATGAGCTCCTGAGCACGCGCCGGCGCGGCCTCGACCGCCTCGGCCACTCGGTTGGCGATGGTCTGTGCGTCCATGGGACTCCTTGATAGACGTGATGGCCCGCAAAGCCGAGCCAGGACAATAGGATGCAGGGCGTCAGCCCAGCAAAGACGGGCAGCGCATCCCTAGCTCGTGTGCCGCCAGCGCGTGTCCGTGAGCGTGCGCGCAACGCCAAGCCCCACCGGCAGGAACGCCACGATGAGGATGGCGCGCGTGGCCCAGCTCAGCATGTTGACCGTGTCGAACACGCACATGTAGTAGATGGCCCGGTACATGTAGAGGCCCGGCACCATGATCACGATCGACGGCACGGTGAGCGAGATGCGCGGGAAGCTCGTGTGCAGCCCCAGCGCGGCGGCCAGAAGCCCCGAGCAGAGCGCGCCCGCAAACGCGGCGGCCTCGGGGGGAGCGCCGGCGGAGAGCCCCAACGCCGGGAAGAGCGTGGGCAGGTCAACCAGCGAGAGGCGCAGCGTGTTGGAGATGGCCCCGATGCAGCCGGCCGTGGCGCACATCTTGGCCGGGCTGTTGAACATGACCGAGAAGCCGTAGACGCCCACGAAGCTCATCGCGAGCCTCAGCAGCGTGAGAGACAAAGGCGCGAGGCCCAGCGGCTGGAAGTCGTCGGGCGCAAGGCCCACCACCTCGGCCACCAGCCAACCCACAAGCGTGGCCAGTACGATGACCGACACGGCAAAGGTAAGCCGCTCGATGCCGCTGCGCATGTCGAGCTTTGCGATGTCGAGCCCCGACGTGATGAGCGGAAAGCCCGGGATCACGAAGAGCATGGCGCCGATGTAGCCCGCCTGGTGCGCAAGCGCCGACGGCACGGCCATCCCCAGCAGCCTGAGCACGAGCAGGTACGTCACGCACGCCGCAGCCACGCCGCACGCGATGCCGCTGAACTGCCCGATCTTGCGCCGGCCCATGCTCGCGCGCACGAAGTTGCCGATGCCCGCGCCGGCCGTGGCGCACAGCATCTCGACGGGGCCACCACCCAGCAGGAACACGAAGGCGCCACACGCGCAGCCCGAGGCCAGGCCCAACTGCCAGGGCACGTAGTTGCCCTTGGCCTTCTCGATCACGTCGAGCAGCTCGTGGTAGCCGTGCACCGTGAGCTCGCGCCCGAGCGTCTCCACCTCGCGCAGGTAGTTCTCCATGAGCCAGATGCGATGCGTGTTGACGCCGCTCGCCGCCAGGCTCACCACCTCGCTGAACGTCTCGTGCCCCTCGATGCAGGTGCACTCGATGGCCAGAAGTGAGATGTCCACGTGGATGACCACGCCCAGCACGCGCGCCACGCGGTTCATCGCGTCGCGCACGCGCCACGCGCCGGAGCCACCCGCGAGCAGCAGAAGGCCAGTCCGGCAGATGATGGTCGACTTGTCGGCAAGCGGGGCGTCGACGGCGAGCTCGTCGCCCTCGCGCACGACCTCGTGCCAGGCCGCCTGCATATGGTGCGGCCGAATCCTCACGCCATGAGAATGATGGCGCCTCAGCAGCGTTGCTCTCTCTATCATGCTTCCCCCGTTGTTAAACTCATGCGGCACCCATGGTACCCCCCAACGAAGCGGCGCTGGCTGGGTATAGACTCAAGGATAAAACCAATTCGTCGCGCGAGGTCATGGGTCCCGATGCGACGCGGTCCGCACGGCGGCGTGGCAGGTGACGCACGAGACGGGCACCCGCCACGCGTCGCCTCGCAAGCGGCACGTCGGGACCAGGGAATGCCAGGCGGCGGAAGGAGGAGACATGCGAGCTGAGGATTGGACGATGCTGGCTGCTTTGGTGGCGGGAGGCATGTCTGCTGCCCTCGTCGCCGGCGGCTTCGCGCTCGGCGCGCACCTGCGCAAGAAGGAGGTGGCCGAGCAACGCAAGGTCGACGCCGCCTGCGCCGAGAAGTGTGCGCGCCAGGCCAGCGAGACGTCCGCGCGCGCGAAGGCCCAGGCAAGGGCCCAAGCCACCGAGAAGGACTCGGGCAAGGATGGCACTGCGGCCGCCGGCACGGCCGAGAGGGACGCCACGCCAAGGGACGCGTCTGCCGAGAAGGGCGGGCGCGCAGCCGAGACGAGCGCCACAGCCTCGGCCGAGGCCCACGCCACAACCAGTGGCACCCCCGCCACCGCGGCCGGCGAGCTTGCCCTCGCCGCAAGCGCCGCGCCATTCGTGGCCAACGAGACCATGCCCTCGCGCGTCTCTCACCACACGAGCGCCACGCAGGACGACTCCCCCGCCGAGACGGCCCTCGCGAGGCGACCCTCCGGGGAGGTCGCGCCCGCGCCCGAGCTGCTCGACATGGACGAGCTCGCCCACACGCTGCTCCACGCAGACGACGCGATTGCCGAGCTCAAGCACCTCGTGGGCAACATCCGCACCAAGGAGGCCCACGCCACCGACGGCGAGGGCACGGCGGCCGACGCCGTGTCGTCCTATCTGGCGCGCGGCCTCGACGAGGCCGGCCTCTTTGCTGCCGACGCCGACCTGCCCGACGTCACCGTCATCCGCCCCAGCCGCAGCAAGACCTTCTACCTGCGCGTCGACGAGGCCCAGGTGGCCTGGCCCGACATGGTGCGCGTCCTCGCCATCGAGGGTGCGCTCAACCGCACCCTCTTTGCGTGGGAGCACCTGAGCGCGGAGGCCGAGGACGCAGAGGCCGCCCTCGACGCCCAGGCGCTCGCGCTCAAGGCGCCCGAGGACGAGCAGGCCGACGACACGGACTCGGCCGCGATCCCAGCCGGCACCGCCGACACCGCCACCCCCGCCGAGACCGAAGCCCTCGCCAGCACGCCCGACGACGCCGGCGACACCCCCTCCGCAGGCACCCCCACCATCGAGGACTGCTACCGCTTCAACCAGGCGCTCGTCTCCTCCATCGCCGCGCAGGTGGGCACCGACCCCATCCCCCACGCCAGCATGAGCGATGTCATGGGCGAGTGGGGCGTGCGCCAGTCCATCTCGGCCGGCATCGAGACCTTCCGCCTGCCGCTCAGGCTCGTCGCCAACTTCCGCGTCAACCTCATGGGCGGAGACGCGGCAATTGTCACGAAGTTCGTGCCGGCCGGCGCCCAGCCCGCGTCGGTGTGGTCCGAGGAGCTCGGCCGCATCGTCCCGGCGTCGCACCAGATGCGCGAGATGGAGGCCACGAGCTACGCCCTGCGCTGCGTCCTTCTGCTCGCGAGCCACGCCTTCCGCTGCTCGCGCCGGCTCTGCCACGTGTTCGTCGCCGTCGTGCTCGACACGCCCACGCGCCACGCCTGCCTGCTCACGGGAGACGTCGCCCGCAGGGCCCTGCGCGAGCTCGACCTCGCGAGGTCCTTCGACGCCGTGGCCGCCTGCCGCCAGCTGGGTCTCACGTTCAAGCTGCAGGACGGCGCACTTACCGAGGTGGAGCAGGGCTTCTCGCTCGACGACGAGCGCTTCTGCCCCTCGACGCGCTACGCCACGGTGGACCTCTCGAGCCGCCTCCTACCCCGCTTCGAGGCAAACCTGCTGGGCGCCACGCGCGTGAGCGACCTCGCCATCAACGAGAACGCGCACCGAAGCGAGGTGGCACGCGAGCTCTTCCGCGAGCTCACGCCCTCAACGGAGAAAAACGTACGCGAGATCTTGGGCCTCACCTCGCGCGACAGCGACCCCTCGGTGGTCGATGCGGGGCGCCGCACGGCCCGCGCCCTCATCGACGGCAGCCTCTCGGACGACGACGCCTACGGCATGGAGGACGAGTTCGTCGACGGCGACGAGCTCACCCGCTCCTGCCAACGCGCGAGCCAGCTGCTCGAGCGCAACCGCGCCCACGAGGCCGTGGGCGTGCTCACCGACGCGCTGGCGCCCATCGACGCGCTCGATACCTACACCGACACCGACACCGTGGTCTGGCGCGAATTCACGAGCTACGTGGCCCGCACGCTCTACAATCGCCTGCTCGCCAAACCCGGCGTGACGGTGCGCCTCGTACCCGACGCCTACTTTGGCGCCCAGCTGCTCATGGCAACGGCCCTCATGCTCGACGGCAAGACGGAAGCGGCACTCGGCTTTGCCCGCCGCGCCCAGGACCTGAACCCGCTCGACATGTCGGGGACGCTGCGCGCCACGCGCTGCCTCGAGATCCTGGGCCGCCAGGACGAGGCCGCGCGCGAGCTGCGCCACTACCTCGCCTACGCGTTCGACCCGCAGGGCATCGGCACCTGCTACTACCGCCTTGCCTTCATGGAGTGGCACCTCGGCAACCTGGACGTGGCCGACGCCTGCTACCAGAAGGCAGTCGTGAGCCGGGCGTCGTGCTCGGGCGCAGCGATGCTCGAGCTACAGACCATGCGCGCGATGACCGCCACCAAGGGCGTGGAGCCCAAGCAGGTGGAGAAGGTCCTCGAGGAGGCCGACGTGCCGCTGGCCCCCACCGAGAAGGTCGTGGGTGTGCTCGTGGAGGCTGCGCAGGCCGCCACCGACGCCGAGGTCTTCCCCGTGGCTCGCAGCTTCGCCACCCTGCTCGGTGCCCTCTCCGGCGACGACGTCATGCACGGCGTCGCCAACTCCCTCGAGCGCGAGCCCGACCGCTAGCATGGTGCAATTGGGGACGTGTTCGTTTTGCACACCCCCGAACGCAAGAGCGGGCCGACGGCCTCTTCCGTCGACCCGCTCTTCTTTGCTCTCTCGCTGCCGCGAGGCCGCACGTCCGGAACCCACAGCCTACAGCTCCAGCTCCATGAGCTCGGCAATCGCGCAGATGTAGATCTTGAGTGCCTGGCGAAGCTGCTCCTCGCTCGCGCCCTCGTCGGGGCCGTGCATCTGGCCCACCCACTCGGGCGTCTCCTGGTGCGGCTCCTCCGGACCAAAGCTCGCCGCCCGCGCGAAGTGGCGCGCGTACGTGCCGCCGCCGATGGTGAACGGCTTGGTGTCGAGTCCCGTGTACTCGTTGTAGCAGCGCACGAGCGTCTGAATCTCAGGCGAGCTGGGATCCACGTAGAACGGCACGCAGGTGCGGATGACGGAGAACTCGGCGCCGTGGCCGGCCGCCACGCGCGCAAGCTGTGCCTCGATGGCCTCCGAGGTGGTCGACTTGGGGTAGCGGCAGTCCGCCGTCTGCTCGATGCGGCCGTCGGCGGTGAGGCTCACGAGGCCACCCACGCAGGTGAGCGGGTCGAAGATGTCGTCCGTGGCGTCAACGCCAAGCGCAGCCCCGCGCGTGTCGGCGTGAAGCACGCGCTCGAGCTCGAGGAACTCGCGCTCGCCGTCGGAGCACAGGCCGTTGTCGAGAAGGTAGCCACACAGCATGCCGATGGCGTTGCGAGTGCCCTCGGGAAGCGACGCGTGGCCGCCGACGCCGTGCGCCGTGATGCGCGCGAGCGGCTGGCCGTCCTCCTCGCCTGCCGGCTCCACCTCGAAGTTCTCGGGCACGGACAGCGCCTGGGCGTCGGCACGCACCACCGCGTGGGCCAGGCTCGGTACCGCGTTCACGGCCGAGCCGCCCGCAAGCTCGAGGATGCGGGCACCCGCCACGGAACCCGCCACCGGCTTGGACGAGAACGTGCCCTGGAGCTGGCCCTTCTCGCCGCAGCAGACCGGGAACTCCGCGTCCGGCGTGAAGAGGAAGTCCGGCTGCGGGTAGTGCTCGAGGTACCACTCGACGTCGCCCATGCGCGTCTCCTCGTTGGCGCCCAGCAGCACGCGCAGGGTGTAGGGTATCCGCTCGCCGGTCTCCTCCACGCGCTCGGCAAAGAAGCGCGCGGCGTGGAGCGACAGTACGGCCGGGCCCTTGTCGTCGATGGTTCCGCGGCCGAGCAGCCAGCCCTCGCGGCGAACCATCTCGAACGGGTCGGTGTGCCAGCCCGGACCCTCGGGCACCACGTCCACGTGCGCGATGGTGGCAATCTGCTTGTCGGAGACGCCGGGCAGGTCGGCAAAGCCGATGTAGCCGTCGCAGTCGTGGGCGGCGAGGCCCACGCGGTCGGCGATGCAGAGGGCCTCGTCGAGCGCCTCGCGCGGGCCAGGGCCCCACGGCGCGTTCTCGGCGGCGTGGTCGAGGTCCTCCACGCTGCGCACGTTCACGAGGTCGGCGATGTCGTCGAGCACCTCCGGCCACACGCGCTCCACGAACGCGTCGATATCCTGCTTGAGCTGGTCTTTATTGGCCATGGGAGCTCCCGTCTCGCTTTCGCGGCCGCGCCGTCAGTTCATCATGCCAGTGTAGCGCGACCGGGCGAGGCCGAGGGGCGCCGCACGCCCGTCTCGAGCGCTAGATCACGTAGTCGTTGCCCACGAGCGAGTCCACGCACAGGTCCGAAAGCTTGATCCCGTCGAGGTAGTCGCTGATGATGCGGTCCAGCTTGACCCACATCTCGTGACATCGGGTCTCCTCCACGCGGAAGGTCCGCTCGTCCTCCAGGCCCGACACCGGCGCGAGCGACCCCTCCGTGAGGCGCAGCACCTCGCCCACCGTGTAGTCGGACGCGTCGCGCGTGAGGCGGTAGCCGCCGCCCTTGCCGCGCAGGCCCTCGATGAGGCGCGCGCGCACGAGCACCTTGAGGATGCTCTCGAGGTACTTCTCCGAGATGTCCTGCCGACGCGCGATGTCGCGCAGCGGCAGGTAGTCCTCGCCCACGTGCTCGGCGAGGTCGATCATGACGCGCAGGGCGTAGCGTCCCTTGGTTGAGACGAGCATGGCGGCCTCCTTAGCAGCCCAGATATGGCGCCGTGCGAGAAGGCCGGTTTACGGTGACGAGCGTTCGCGCCTCTCGCGCCCCGCGAACGAGACGCCGGCGTTGCGCACCGCGCACGAGTCTGCGCAGCCGAACCAACGCGAGGCCCACGCGCCGCGCCCGGCAAACCGCAACCCAGCCTTCCGCCCGACTCATTCCGAGCTTCATAGCTTTTCCCCACCAATTCTATAGGATGATAGGTAGTAGGGTTAGTCAGAATGCACCAGGAGGCATCATGATTCCAACGCCAGCCCAAGCCTACGTGCAGCAGAGACGTCATCATCACCGGTGCCGAGCGCCTGGGCTGGGAGCTCCCCGGCCTCTTCGAGCGCACCATCGAGGCCGAGCACCACTCCCCCAGCGCCCCGCATGGCGACGACGCATCTGCCAGCGAGTAGGTTGGTTGCGCGGCCCGATTTGCAATGTGCCGGCGTTGTCCAAGCAGCCCACGCCACCATTTTTCCAGTTGCTGGTCACGAAGGGCTATTTACCGTTGCTTATTATGACTTCCGACCTGGACGTTCCTCCATCTAGGAGAATCCTGGAAGCAGTTATTTGTTATAAGACATCAGACTCGCCATATAGGTTGCTGGTTTCTTCCCAACCAACCCCCGCGAGGCGGATTGCCCTCTCCGCCACCCACGGTAAATCGACCTTCGTGACCACCATCGCAATATAAGCCGGCAGCACCCATCCCCCAGGCATGAAAACCCAGCAATCGAGAAGCCAGGACCTCACACCCGCCCCACCCCCATAAAGATGCATATAGTCCCATCCAGCAGTTTCGTGCCCTCATATGCCAGTCACGTACAAGGCCTTTGTTTACGAGAGAAGCCAGTTCTCTGACAAGGCGGCCCCATACACAAGGATGAGGAGAGAGACCGCCGATCTTATCTTTGAGAATCTCGACTATTTCCAGTCATACGATAAGGTCAAGGTTTACTACGACGATGGGCAGTCGCTCGTTGCTCACGCGCTGCATACGGCCTTTGAGTACGTTCTTGCAAAGGTGCGGTGCTGTATAGGGAAGCGGAGCCCACTGCACTCATTCTCTCGCAGGCAGCTGACATGCTTTGCTCGCTCAGGCTGACCTCTCGCAAGTACCAGACAAAGATGTCTCGCCCGAGCTCGGCGCAGACATCAAGAGAGACGGAGTGACCCTCTATGAGAAGGAATGAGAGCTACGCCTCCGCGCTCTACACGCTCCGCTAGGCACCGCAGCAGGACCTTACCATTGATTTCGTGTAAACAAACAAGGGGCATCCCGGGGTAACAAGAAAGGGGCATCCCGGGGTAACAAGAGAATAGAAAGCGGTCGACCGCCGCTGCATCAGTTCGCCAGATTATCCATTATTCCCAAAAAGTATGAGATGTCTGATGAATAGTTAGGATACGTAGCTTCCAGGTCCTTCACGGACGAGACGAGAACCATGAGCACGTCCTGCATCTGCTCCTTCTTGCGCTCTAGGGTATTAAACCTCTCTTGCACCTTTTTCTCTTGCGAAGCTGGAAACACGTCTATTTGAGTCAACTGCTGCTCGTAGTCAATATATAGTATGCAATATTTAGCGCCAGCAGAATTGTAGAAGCTATTGATCATACGCACCGAACTGGAACACGCCCTCAGCCTGGCAAGTATGCCTAGATCCTTCTCCAGCAAAACAAGCTCATCGCAAATATCGCCGAGACTGTCCGGGGTCTCGGGAACGCGGGCACACCCCTCAAGAACAGCAAAAGCAGCCGACACGAGAGAGAAGTACCGCTTTTCCTTTGGTGAACCTCCACCAAATTTCATGCGGCCTCTCTTGATGACATCATACGTCTCAAGAGCCGTTGCCCACGAATGCTGCAATTCTGTCCTGGTCTGGGTCTCGCACGCCAAGCCGCGATATCCATACGGCATGACATCATGAGCTGTAATGACACGGAGACTGCGATAGCCATTTGCTTTTGGGGACTCGCGTATATAGTCGATAACACCACGTGAGGGTCTAATCTCGATAGCAGGATTTGATTTGAGACATTCGAGAGCCCCATAGACCTCGTCCACGGTTGACACTACCGCACGGCATCCCGCAAGGTCTTCTTTACCTGATTCTTGGAGTATGAAGGAGGACTGCCCCCGACCCCACGGTCCACCGCGCACGAGGCCGCCGCGCGGATCACGTGGAACGGGTCGATCCAGCCATCGACCTCGCGGAACGGTATCCTGGAGGCGCCGTTCACGTACTGCGCCTCGCCGTCGGCGCCCAGGCTCACGCGCTCCACGCGGGCCAGGTCGAAGCGCCGGCCGACCTGCGCCACCGCCTGCTCCCAGAAGTCGCCCGGCGACTCCCCGACGCGGCCGATGCGCACCGGGTCGGCGCATAGGAACGGCCGCTCATCGACGCCGTCCAGCAGGTCCGCCACCTCAAGGACCGAGGGGTCCGCTTCGAGCTGACGGACGAGCAGGAGGCCGAGCGATTCCTGCGGGAGAGCAACTTCTTCTTCAAGGTGAAGGCGTTCGCGAAGTGCTTCTCCAGATACACCAACCCCAGCTCGGAGCACTTCGGCTCCTACATCAACCTCGACTTCGCCTACCTCGCCGAGCTCACGAGGCTCGACCACCACCTCCGCGAGACGATCCTCTCCCTCACGCTCGACATCGACCACTCCATGAAGGTCGAGCTCAACAGGATGATCATGGACGCGGGAGACGACCCCTACGAGCTCATGGCGTCCTTCTTCGACTCCGAGCGCGAGAGGAAGGTCAGGGTGCTCGAGAAGAGGGTCGACCTTTGCTCCATTCGGTCGAAGGCCCCGGTAGTCAGAAGCCTGTCCGGAGACCTGACGGCATCGGACGCCAAATCCGTCATCTCCGCCCTACCCTCCCTGCTGCACCTTGCATCGGATTCGCTCGACGGGATAGACCCCGACCACACCGAGAGGAGCCTCGCCGGGCTGGGCGGGTCCTCCTTCACCCGCAGGCTCGTCGAGAAGTACGGGGACCCCGGACACATGGCGGTCTGGAACTACCTCGAGCTCGCGTCCTTCGGAGGCGTCATCTCGCTCTACAAGTACTACGTCTTCGAGCGGCAGGCGATGAAGGACAAAGAGGCGGTAAAGGGTCTGCTTTTCCCGACGAAGGCGCTGAGGAACGCCGCCGCCCACAACGGGAACATGCTCAGCACGCTCGGCTCGAAGCTGAGGAAGCCCGTCGGCTCCATCTCTAGGATGGCGGTCGAGGAGCTGGGAATCGACCGCGAACTCGTGTCGCTCACCAAGAGGGCGCCCATCGTCCACGACTTCACCGCCCTCACCCTCTTTCACCGCCCTCGCCCTCTGCTGCATGCACATGGTCAGGAGCGAGGACGCGAGAGGAGACGCCGCCGAGCAGCTCCGAGCCCTGCGCAGGCGATTCATGGCGCACGGGGACTACTTCTCCAAGCAGGGCGAGCTGAGGAACGGCCTGGCCATGCTCAGCGAGGTCATGGACAGGGCGGCTGACCGGCTCTCACGGCAATAGCGGACACGTCCCGTAGCAGCAGAAGTCAGCTCTCCGCATCCATCACCGCCCAGCTCACAGGCGCAATACCCGGAATAGACTAATGTCATTCATTCACGGACGCTCGTCCTGGGCGCCCGTCCCATCCCCAGAAGCCGCTCTCTTAACAGAAACGGCCGCCTTCCGTGGTGGAAAGCGGC
>NZ_CAAKOQ010000054.1:0-2730 GCF_901212675.1 Olsenella uli | reverse complement strand
AGTGCAACAGCTCCTCGCGGTACGCCTCGCCGGCCGTCCCGCAGCCGAGCACCCTCCTCGGCCTGCCGTCGATGAGGGCGAAGGCCCACGAGGGCTCGCAAGGCGCCATTATATGTAACTTAATGATTTGCTATGTACCATTCTTGATGGTACATTGATAATTGTTTAGTTACATGAGGAGGCAGAGCATGAGGGAATACGTCGAGAAGATGCTGCACACGAGAGTCGACTGCGAGCCCGTCGACGCCTCGGGGCTCCCCCTCTACCTGAGGGGGCTGTACTCCCTGGAGCGCTGGACCGCCTTCGGCGTGCCGTTCGCCGTGGCCTTCCCCGTCGAAAGCCCGACGGTGAAGACCATGACGAAGCACCACGACGCCCTGGAGGCGGCCCTGGGGACCCCCGTGTCCTTCGCCCTCGAGGGCGCCACGGGCTACAGGGTCGGGCGGATGCTCGAGGCGGGTCTGCCCTTCATCGCCCCGGACAAGCAGGGGTACCTGCCGTTCCTGGGAATCGCGCTGAGCAGCGGAAGGAGCCACGCGCGCGACAGGCGGCAAACAGACGTTGGCACGTTCTCGCCCCAGGCACAGCGCCTCGCGCTCATGGCGCTCTACGGCGACCTCGACGGCGCCAGCGTCACCCAGGCGGCAGGCCTCCTCGGCACGGCGAAGATGACCGCCTCTCGAGCATTCGACGAGCTCGCGGCCGCCGACCCCTCGATCGTCGCCGCCGAGGGGCGGCGGCGGGTGCTGCGCCCCGGCAGGGACAAGATGGCGATGTGGCGTCTCTTGGAGCCGCGCATGTCGAGCCCGGTCGCGAGGGAGCACCGCCTGGGCCGCGTGCCCGAAACAGAGCTTCCCCTTGGCGGTGTCTCGGCGCTGTGCGAGCTCTCGATGCTGCAAGACAACCCCTGGCAGACTTTCGCCGCAACCAAAGCGCAGGAGCGCACTCTGGAGCTGGCGGCCGACGCGCGCGACACTGGTCTCGACGAGCCAGAGGACCCCGCTTGCGTGGTGCAGGTGCTGCGCTACGAGCCCGTGCCGGCGCCGGGATGCACCGTCGACCCGCTTTCGGCCATCCTGTCCCTTTCCGCCGACGAGAGAGACGACCCGCGCGTTGCGGGCGAAATCGAGAACGTTTTGACCCGGGTGCTTGGAGGCGACCATGAGGGGAATCGATAAGTTCAAGGAGCGCTTCGCGGGCCACGATGGCGAGTACGTCCTGATCGGCGGCGGCGCCTGCGACCTGCTGTTCGGCGAGGCCGGGCAGGACTTCAGAGCCACCAAGGACCTCGACCTAGTCCTTTTGGTGGAGGCGCTGACGCCCGAGTTCGGCCAGGTCTTCTGGGATTTCGTCAAGGAGGGCAGGTACGAGAACAGACAGAAGAGCAGCGAAAAGCCGCAGTTCTACCGGTTCTCCAAGCCGGAGGACCCGGCCTTCCCCGCCATGCTGGAGCTGTTCGCGCGCACCGACGCCGGCCTGCGCGACGCGGAGTCCGGCCTCATGCCGATCCACATCGACGACGAGGTGTCGAGCCTTTCGGCGATTTTGCTTGACGAAGAGTACTATCGGCTGCTCGTCGAAAACAGAACGTCGGCCAGCGGCGTCGCCGTCCTGTCGGTCGAGGGGATGATCCCCTTCAAGGCCAAGGCGTGGCTCGACCTTTCCACCAGGCGGGCGGGCGGCCAGGCCGTCGACGAGAAGAGCGTGAGGAAGCACCGAAACGACGTTTGCCGCCTCGCAACGCTGCTCGCGGGCGGCGAGCGCCCCGCCATGAGCGAGGAGATCCGCGCCGACATGCGGCGCTTCCTGGAGGCCTACGAGTCGGACCCCGTCGACCCCAAGGCGCTCAAGATCAAGGGCATTGGGGCGCAGCAGGTCGTCGAGGTGCTCAAGAGCGTCTACCTGCGGTAGCGCAGCTGCCCGATAGCGCTACCGTGCGGCGACATCCAGGACAGGCAGCAAGGCGCACCCCGCGTCTTTCATCGCCGACTACTTGCGACACACCGCAGCTACTGGGTGTCTGCTAAGTAGCTGCCGGGCACTACTGAGCAATCCAGCAGGTCGCGAAGGCTGAGGTAGTGTCGAGAAAGTTGGTGTAGCGGCCACTCCCCGTCGAGCGGGCGCGGGCGCCACCCCTCGACCGAGGCGAACGCCCTCCCGTTGAGGTTCGACACGGTGGCGGCTGACACGCCCGAGCCCCATGGGAGCTCGGAGACGTCCTCGATGCGGCTGGCGGGGACGCCCGCGAGGCACGTCTCGACCATGGCCCCCCACGCTCGTCTCGCGCCCGCGGCAGCGCTCGATGGCCGCCGTGGCGAACCGAGCTCCCCTGGGCTTCGGCATGTGCGGCGTTGCCTCGCCGGAGGTCGTCGTCAGGCTCCGGTCGTGGCGCCCCGCCCCGACGAGGTCGCCCGCCTCCTGCTCGAGCAGGCCGCTCAGGGTGTCCTCGACGGTCTTCCTCACCAGCTAGCTGTTTAGTGCCGACAGGTTGTTTACACCCGAGTGATGACAAATAGGGAGGCCTCCCGCATGCCGTGGGTTGCCTGGGCACTCAGCGAGGAGGGGCCTCCCATGTCCCAGCATCCTAACGCAAGGCTGACCCCGAGGGGAAGGGCGCTGCCCTGCGAGCGCGTGGGCGGCGGCATGCGCGTCTCGGACGCCGCCGCGATGGCCGGCGAGCCGCGCGCCCGCGGCCCCGTCACGCGCGTGCGCCAAGGGCGCGGGCGTCCC
>NZ_CAAKOQ010000053.1 GCF_901212675.1 Olsenella uli | reverse complement strand
GGTGTGCAGAACGAACACGTCCCCAACTGCCCAACTGCACCGCTCACTTCCAGATGGACATGGCGCAGGTGCCGGCCACGATGAGGGCGAGACCCACGGCGGCGCGGCGCGTAAGCCGCTCGCCAAAGACCAGGCGGGCAAAGGCGATGGACACGAGGATCGACAGCTTGTCGATCTGCACCACCACGCTCACTTGGCCCGTCTGCACGGCAAAGTAGTAGCAGAGCCACGACGCTCCCGTGGCCAGGCCCGACAGCACAAGAAACCCCAGCTCGCGATGGTCGACCGAGCGCACCTCCGCCAGCTTTCCACGCGCGGCCACGATGCCCCACGCCATCGCGAGCACCACGCAGGTGCGCAGCGCCGTGGCGAGGTTGGAATCGACCCCCTCGATGCCCACCTTCGCGAGAATCGAGGTCAGGGCCGCAAAGACTGCCGAGAGCACGGCATAGACGAGCCAGGGCTGCACCGGTGACGCGGACGCCCGCAGCTCCTCTCGCGCGGGATTCGCTGCCGTCCCCGCCCCGGCCCCCCGCCTCCGCACCATCATGAGCGTGCCCGCCAGGATCACCGCCGTGGCGAGGAGCTTCACGGCGAGGTGGCCCGTCTCTCCAAAGAGCACGATGGCCAAGAGCGTGGAGATGACGGCGCTCGACTTGTCGATGGGCACCACGCGGTCTACCTCGTCCGATGCCAGCGCCTTGAAGTAGCAGATCCACGAGCCGCCCGTCGCCAGGCCCGAGAGCGCGAGGAACGCGTACGAGCGCGGCGAGATCGCCGCCAGCGCGTCCGGGACGTCGCCCACCGTGATGGCCGCCATGACCCACGCGAACACGAGCACTACGAGGGTGCGCAGGGCCGTGGCCACGTCGGAGTCGGTGTGGCGGATGCCGCACTTTGCCAGAATCGCCGTCAGGCCCGCGAAGAGCGCCGAGCCCAGCGCCGCCACAATCCACATGCGCAAACCTCCAAAGGTGCAGCCGTGCAGTTGGGGACGTGTTCGTTCTGCACA
>NZ_CAAKOQ010000052.1 GCF_901212675.1 Olsenella uli | reverse complement strand
CAAAATGTGACAAATCATCCGGAAGGATGTGTGACAGCTACGAGATGGCAACGGTGCCGTTGGGACGCACCTGCACCCGCCCCTCAGCCAGAAGCTGGATGGCATCGGGGTACAGCACGTGCTCCATCTCGTGAATCGCGGTCTCCAGCTCGTCGACCGACCAGCCCTCCCGCACTGCCACCGGACGCTGCGCAATGATAGGGCCGGCGTCGTAGGCGGCGTTGGCCAGGTGCACCGTGACGCCCGTGACCTTGACGCCGCGCTCGTAGGCCTCGGCGATGGCGTGCGCGCCGGGGAAGCTCGGCAGAAGCGCGGGGTGCAGGTTCACCACGCGGTTGGGGAACGTCGCCAGGATGGGTGCGTGGACCATGCGCATGTAACCGGCCATGATCACGTAGTCCACCTTATGCTGGTAGAGCTCGCTGGCGATGACCTCGTCGGCGGCCATGGGGTTGGCGTACATCTCCTTGGAGAGTGTGAGCGTCTGGATGCCAGCCTTCTCGGCACGCTGCAGGCCAAGGGCGCTGGGGCGACTGGAGACCACCAGCTCCACCGTGGCGTCAAGCGTACCCGCGACGATGCGGTCGATGATGGCCTGCAGGTTGGTGCCGGAACCCGAGATGAGCACGCCCAGGCGCAGCGGCTTGGTGTCGCCGGCGGCGCGGGAGGCGGCTATGGCTGTCTGCAGCTCGTTACCCGGTGTGGGGGCGGGCGCACTTTTGCGGGCCTCGGACTCGGCGGCGGAGTGGGCGCGCGCGGCCTCGCGGACGGCCTCCTTCTCGCGACGCGCCACGTTGGCGGCGTCTACCTCGGAGTCCACCGCCTTGGAGAAGAAATAGTCGCTGGGGATGGCCTCCGGCGGCAGGCTGGCCGCCTCGACGAGGTGCGCGGCCTCGTCCCCAAGGTGGCCGAGACCCCTCTTTGGCTCATCTACGTGGCTCATCGATGCTCCCGTCTTCGCACTTGCGAGTTGTGAACGAGAAAATGGGCTAAAACCGGGCGGCGCAAAGTAGGTATCTTGGCGTTTGCGAGTCGCAGGGCCAAAAATGGGCCAAAAAATCGTTCACAACTCAAAACTGCGAAGACGCGTCGGCCAAGATTCCCGGTAGATTGCGTGCCGGGTCGCTGCCAGACTATTCTACTTGGTCTCGAACCGCAGTACCCTTCCGGATGATTTGTCACATTTTGCCGGCGGGCGCGGGACGCGCGCAAAGCGCCGCGCCTCCCGGCTGGGAGGCGCGGC
>NZ_CAAKOQ010000051.1:26-2161 GCF_901212675.1 Olsenella uli | reverse complement strand
CGGGCACCCCCTCGCGAAGAGGGCCACCGCTCTTCTTTGGAAGGCGCCCCCCGGCCCCCCGTCGCGCCCCCTGGCCGCCCGGGGCTCGTCCGGCGCAGCGGCGCGGGCGCCCGGGAGCTCCGCCCGCCTCCTCTTCACCCGGTCGCCGAGCGTGCCCCCGGCGAGGCCGAGCTCGCGGGCGGCCTCCCTGACGGGCCTCCCGTCGAGATGGCGTAGTCGGCGGTCTCGTCCCGGCAGTCCTTGGGGAGCTTCTCGCACTTGGTCCCAGGCTCGGCCCCCATGGCCACGCCCTTCTCCGGGCAGGCTCCTCTGCTGTCCAAACTATCAGGTGTCCACGTTTTCGACAGGGCTCATGGGTCATTTTGAACACCTTCCGCCCTTAACTTGGTGTCCAGAAAACCATATCCACTCCAGGGCGTTCGGAATGACCCAAAGAAGGAGGCGCCACGACAGGCGGCTCAAGGTCGCGCCCGCTCGGGTGGTGCTGGGCGGAGAGACGAGAGCCGCCGGCCTCGCAAAGGAGCTCGGGACCAAGGATTCCGCGCCCAGGCGCTGGGCTCGGGAATACGAGGAGGTGGGCGACGCCGCCTTTCCCGGCAACGGGAGTCCCAGGGTCAACAAGGACTACGAGACCGTGAGGCCCAGGAAGGAGGCCGAGGGGCTCGGGCGCGAGAACGAGCCGCCATAGAATTTCCGGGCCTTCTTGAGCCAAGGCCATGCGTGAGGTGCGAGCTCGTCAAGGCGCATGGGGGCGAACTCGGCCCCATCGGGAAGGCATGCGAGACCCTCCGCGTTTCCAGATCCGAGCACTACGACCACCTGAACGGGCCCGAGTCGAACGCGAGGATAGGGCGGTAGGCGCTCGAGGGACTCGTCGTCGAGAGGCTCGAGCCGCACGAGGGCAGGCGCGGCCACCGCCGCATCAGCCGCGGACTCAGGCGCGACGGGATAGTCGTGAGCGGGAAGCGCGTCCTGGCCGTCATGCGCGGGCTGGGCCTCCGGGCGAGGGGCACGACGAGAGGGCACGGGCGGGCGAGGCCGGTCGAGAAGGGCGATCCGCGCGTGAACCTCGTCAACCGCGCCTTCGACGCGGGCGCCAGGAACAGGCCCCGGGCCGGCGACGCCACCCATATTGACGCCGACGAGGGCCGGCTCTGCCTCGCGGCCGTGACAGGCGCGTGGCATCACAAGGTCGTCGGACGGTCGACGACGGGCGGGGCCACGGAGAGGCCGCCCATCGATGCGCCTGGGCAAGCCGTCGGAAGGGAGGGTCCGCCGGATGACCTCTCACTGGCGTTCCGCGACGACCGGGGGCCCCAAAACGCCTCGCGCGCACTCCAGAGACGCCTCGGGTCGCACGGGATGGCCCAGTCAATGTCGGGACCCGGAAATCCGCGGGACGATGCGGTGGCCGAGCCGTTCTTCGAGACGCTCGAGCGAGAGCTTGTAAGTGGCAGAGGGTTCAAGTCCAAGGACGAGGCGAGGCGGGAGGCGTTCAAGTACATCGAGCTCTACCACAACGGGCAGCGGCTGCATTCCAGGAGCGGATGTATGGCGCCTTGCGACCTAGGGCGAGATGCCGCCTGAAGATGCTTTAATAACTATCCAGAGAACCTTGACCACTCCAACTCCCTCCCGGAACCGTGGTCCAAGTTTCTGTCCGCATCCTCACTTCACACAGATGCTCCCTGTTTGGCAGTAAATGGCGCAAAAAAGGCCGGTTAACTGCAAGTCAGGGAGCACCTGCGAACCAGCGCGCGTCACGGCCCGCCAACGTGCGCCGCAAGTCGCCAGCCGCACGCACCACAAACCCGCCAGCACACGCCGCCAGCCCGTCGGCGCATACCAGACCCCGGCCGCCCACTCGAAACGTGGCTTCGGTCTGGCGCCCGTGCGCTATACTAACTCATTTGGGCGGGCTTTCAGCCTCTCTTGAGCTTGCCCCGCTCACGCGCCCAAAGAGTGCATCAACTTAGAGACGCTCGCCGGACAACCCACAAGCCCACCAAGTACCTCATAAACTCGCAGTTCAGGAGGGCAATATGCCCGTACGCATAGTACTTGCTGTATTCGACACACTCTGCGGTACGGCCCTCGTGGTCTCCGCCTGGCTCGCGCTTGCCGAGCCGGCCGCA
>NZ_CAAKOQ010000050.1:92039-111200 GCF_901212675.1 Olsenella uli | reverse complement strand
CTCTCGGCGGTGCTCGGCGTGGTGTGGAGGAGGGCCAGGCGCTGGCTGCTCAGGGCCCTCCGCATCGACGAGAACGCCGGCAAGGTCACCGAGCCCGCCGTCGAGAAGCTCTCCGCAGACCCCGCCGCCCGCGCACAGGCCCTCGAGACCGCCGCCTCCCAAGCCAAGGTCGAGCGCCTCGCCCAGGGCATCCGCTACCACCGCCCGCTCGCCTGGCGCGAGCGCCTCGCCCTCGCCCTCGTCGCCTGCCTCACCCTCTCGCTCACCCTCATTGTGGTGGCGCCGCTCGAGGTCGTCGTCGCGGGCTCGGGCAGCCTCGTCTTCAACGTCACCAACGTGTGGCTGCCACTCCTTGTCATGGCCCTCGCCATCGGCACGGTTGCGGCCCTCGCGCTCTCGGCCGTGCGCGGCCGGGCCTTCGACGTCCTGCTTGCCCTCGTCGCGGCTGCGGGCATCTGCGCCCTCGTGCAGGAGATCTCGCTCAACCAGGGCCTTCCCCTCGCGGACGGCACGCCCGTGGCCTGGGAGAAGTTCGGCGAGCAGATGGCCACCTCCGGCGCCGTGTGGCTGGCCGTCCTCGCTGTGCTCGCGCTCGTCTCGGCGCTCCGCCCCGTTGCCACGCGCGTCGTCACCGTGCTCGCGGCCATCGTCCTCGTGACCGCCCAGGGCGCGGGCCTCGCCATGCTCGTCTCGCACAAGGCGGCCGACATCGCCCGCCCCGTCGCCACCGAGCAGGGCCTCACCGAGGTCTCGCCCAAGTCCAACGTCATCGTCTTTGTGCTCGACACCTTCGACACGCGCTACATGGACCAGGTGATCGACCGCTACCCAGACGCCACGCAGGCGCTGGGTGGGTTCACCTACTTCCACAACTCGGTGGGTTCCATGATCCCCACGCGCTACGGTGTTCCCTTCCTCGTGACTGGCCACGAGCTCGACCCCAACCGGCCCGTCTTTGACACCGAGGAGGTCACCGGCTGGTTTGCCGGGGACAACCTGCTCGATGACGCGGCGCGCCAGGGCTACTCCGTGGGCGTCTACTCCGACACGGTGGCGCCCGGCCTGGAGTCACTGGCGGGCAAGACCATGAACGTCCGCGCCGTCTCGCCCTATCTCGCGAACCCCGTCTCGTGCCTGCGCGTCCTGGGCGCCACGGGCCTCTACCGAGACCTGCCCTGGGTGCTCAAGCCCCTGTTCTGGTTCACGACCGACCAGCTCAACGAGGCCGTGGTGCCCCGCGGGGAGCGCGCGGCCGACGAGACCCCCTACGCCGTGGACGACCCTAACTACCGCCGTGTGCTCGACACCCAGCACCTCACCGCAACCGACGGGGCCGCCGCGGGCTCGTACCGCGTCATCCACCTCATGGGCTCGCACAGCCCCTACCTCATGGACGAGAACGCCAACACCGAGAAGCTTCCCCAGGACGAGGACTCGATGATCCGCCAGAGCATGGGCTCGCTCAGGCTGGTGGACGAGTACATCCAGCAGCTCAAGGACCTGGGCGTCTACGACCAGACCACGCTCGTCGTCACGGCCGACCACGGCGTGTGGCCCTGGGGCAACCGGCGCCTGCCCAAGGCGACGAGCCCGCTTATGCTCGTGAAGCCCGCCGGCGCTGACACGAGCGTGCCCATGCAGGTCTCCGAGGCTCCCACCGGGCACCTCGACCTGCCGGCCACCATCCGCGAGGCCCTGGGCGCCGAGGCGCAGGGCCCCACGGTCTTTGACGTGCCGGACGCGCCGCGCGAGCGCACCTTCTACTGGACCGACCACGACGGCAAGATCGACCACAGCATCATCGAGTGGCAGATAGACGGCGACGCCCTCGACTTCTCGAACTGGCGCGAGACCGGCCGCTCGTGGCCCGTCGACATGCAGGGCTACCGCGAGGGTGACGTCCTAAGGAGTAGCGAAACCTGGCGGGGGGGGGGTGCCCGCTCGGGGGCGTTGCGTTGGCCGCGTGACCCCGCACGGGCACCTGTCACATATGCCGGGCAAGCGTCACGCAGCACAGCGTCCGTTGGCCGATAAGAGGCATATGTCAGGTGTGCGTAAGCGCGGGAAAGTATAAAGTCCTTATCAGAAATGTGTAAGCTTCTGGTAAGGAGACCATCATAGACCTCACGAAGAAGCAGTTCGAGGTTCTCTTTGACCTGCTCGAGCACCCCAAGACGAGCCAGCGCGGCACTGCGCGCCGCCGCAACCTGTCGCTGGGAAGCGTCAACGCCGCCCGCCGCGAGCTCACCGGGCTCGGCCTGCTCGCCGACGGCCGCGTCACCGCAGCCGGCCGCGCGGCCCTCGCGCCCCACCGCGTCGACAACGCCATCATCATGGCGGCCGGCCTCTCCTCGCGCTTTGCGCCTGTGTCCTACGAGCGCCCCAAGGGCCTGATCAGGGTACGCGGCGAGGTGCTCGTCGAGCGCCAGATCCGCCAGCTCCGCGAGGCGGGAATCTCCGACATAACCATCGTCCTCGGCTACAAGAAGGAGCAGTTCCTCTACCTGGCCGAGAAGTACGGCGTGCGCCTCGTCGTCAACGACGAGTATGCCTCTCGCAACAACAACTCCTCGCTGTGGCTCGTGCGGGACCGCCTCTCCAACACCTACGTGTGCTCGAGTGACGATTACTTCACCGAGAACGTCTTCGAGCCCTACGTCTGGCGCGCCTACTATGCCGCTCAGTACGCCGAGGGCCCCACGAGGGAGTGGTGCCTCTCCACCAACGGCGAGGGGCGCATCACCGCTGCCACCGTGGGTGGTCATGACGCCTGGTACATGCTTGGCCACGTCTACTTCGACCGCTCGTTCTCCACGCGCTTCGTGAGCATCCTGGAGTGTGAGTACGACCTGCCCCAGACCGCCGACAAGCTCTGGGAGGACCTCTACATCGAGCACGTGGAAGAGCTCGACATGCGTGTGCGCCCCTATCCCTCCGGCGTGATCAACGAGTTCGACTCCCTCGACGAGCTCCGTGCGTTCGACCCGCTGTTCCTCGACAGCATGGACTCCGAGGTCTTCGACAACATCACACGCACGCTCGGCTGCTCGCGCGACGAGATCCACGACGTCTACCCGCTCAAGCAGGGGCTCACCAACCTCTCCTGCCACTTCTCCACGGCGGACGGCGAGTACGTCTACCGCCACCCCGGCGTGGGCACCGAGCTGCTCATCGACCGCTCGGCAGAGCTGGTGGCCCAGCGCGCGGCCTCTGACCTGGGGCTCGACAGGACCTTCATGGACGGCGATGCCGCGCGCGGCTGGAAGATCAGTCGCTACCTGCCAGGCTGCAAGAACCTCGACGCGCACGACCCCGAGCAGGTTCGCCGCGCCATGCAGATGGCGCGAACCCTGCACGAGATGGGTGCCACGGTGGAGCGCAGGTTCGACTTCTACCAGGAGGCCAAGCGCTACGAGCGGCTGCTGCGCGAGCACGGGCCCATCTCGGCCGCGGGCTTTGAGGAGACGGCCGCCAAGGTCGAGCGGCTCGAGGCCCTCGTGCGCGCCGACGACGCGCCCACCTGCCTCTGCCACAACGACTTCTTCTCGCTCAACTTCCTCATCGGCACCGACGGGGCCTACCACCTCATCGACTGGGAGTACGCGGGCATGAGCGACTATGCCAACGACTTCGGCACGTTCTGCGTGTGCTGCCAACTGGACGAGGACGAGGCGGAGCGGGCGCTCGCGGACTACTTTGGCCGCACGCCCACCCATGCCGAGCTGCGTCACAACCTGGCACACATCCAGCTCGCGGGCTGGTGCTGGTACCTGTGGGCGCTGCTCAAGGAGGCGGAGGGCGACTGCGTGGGCGAGTGGCTCGGCATCTACCACCGCTACGCGCTCGACTACCTCGACCGCACGCTCGCGCTCTATGAGGGCGCAGACACTGGCCGGGCAACCGCAAAGGCCAAGTCGGCGAAGGCGGTCGCCTAGGTACGCGCCCCGCACGTCCCCACACGAAACCCAGAAGGAGTTCCCGCATGCTCGACGTTCTCGCACGGCTCTTCACGCAGGTGATGGAGCCCTGCTACGCTCTCACCGGCAACTGGTGGGCATCGATTCTCTTGTTCACCCTCATCGTCAAAGTCGTGCTCATGCCGCTGTCGCTGTGGTGCCAGTACAACAGCATCGTCATGGTGCGCATGATGCCCGCGCTCAACCGCATCAAGGTCACGTACTTTGGCGACCAGGAGACCATCGGCGAGAAGCAGGCCAAGCTCAACAAGGAGTACCACTACCACCCCATGCTCTCGCTCATCCCGCTTGCGGTGCAGGTGGTCATCCTGTTCGGCCTCGTGGAGGTCATCCACGGCGTCACCGACCACGGCGCGCCCGGCACCGAGTTTCTGGGCCTCGTGCCCGTGGAGGACGGGGGCCTCGCATGGATCATGCCCGTGCTGGCCGCGCTCTCGGCCGTGGTCATGGGAGAGGCACAGAACCGCATCAACCCGCTCCAGAAGGAACAGACGCGCCTCGAGAAGAACACCACCAACGGCCTGTCGGTGGCGCTCTCGTTCGTGCTGGGCATCTACGTGGCCGCCGGCATGGCGTTCTACTGGATCTGCTCCAACCTGCTCTCCATCCTCGTGCAGGTGCTCTGCAACGTCATCGTGCGGCCCGAGAAGTACGTGGACTACCAGGAGCTCGCCGCCAGCAAGGCCGAGCTCGACGAGCTCAACGCGCTCTCCGCCGACAAGGGCCCCTGGTGGAAGCCCAACCCGCTCGCCCGGCGCGAGCGCGCCGACTACCGGCGCTTCTTTGGCACCGTGAACAAGCACATCGTGTTCTACTCGGAGCGCAGCGGCTACTACAAGTACTTCCAGGGCGCCATCGAGTGGCTGCTTGCCAACTCCACCGCGCGCATCCACTACGTCACCAACGACCCCAAGGACAACATCTTCGAGCTGGCCAAGGACGAGCCGCGCATCATGCCGTACTACATCGGCGAGAAGCGCGCCATTACGCTCATGATGAAGATGGACGCCGACGTGGTGGTGCTCACCCTCGATGACCTGGACAACTACTACATCAAGCGCTCCTACGTGCGCAAGGACGTGAAGTACGTCCACATGCCGCACCACATGACGAGCATGCACCTCACCACGAGCGAGCGCTCCTACGACCACTACGACGCCATGCTCTCGGTGGGCCCCCACCAGATCCGCGAGATCCGCCGTATCGAGCAGATGCGAGACCTGCCAGCAAAGCAGATGGTGGAGTGCGGCTACGACCTGCTCGATCGCCAGATCGCCGAGTACGCCGCGCGCGAGAAACCCGTGCACGAGCGGCCCGTCGTGCTCATCGCGCCGTCGTGGCAGAAGGACAACCTGCTCGACTTCTGCGGGCGCGAGACCATCGACCCACTGCTTGCGGGTGGGTTCCGCGTCATCGTGCGCCCGCATCCCGAGTACCTCAAGCGCTACCGCCCACGCTGGGAGGCGCTCTGCGCGCAGTACGAGGGCACGCCCACGGACCGGCTGGTCCTCGACCAGGACTTCAGCTCCAACGAGTCCATCTACGACGCCGACACCATCATCACCGACTGGTCGTCCATCTACCTGGAGTTCTCGTTCGCGACACTCAAACCCAGCATCCTTATCAACACGCCGATGCGCGTGGCCAACCCCGATTGGCAGAAGGTGGGCATCGAGCCCACGGACATCTCGCTCAGGCGCGAGCTGGGGCGAGAGGTGGAGGTGGCTGACCTGGCCGGCCTCGCGGACGTGGTGCAGGGGCTGCTCGACCACCAGGTCGACTGGCACGAACGGCTGAGGGAGGTCCGCGAGCGCACGATCTTCAACCTGGGGCATGGCGGCGAGGTTGCGGGCAGGTTCCTGCTGGACACCATGCTCGCGCAGCAGGCGCGTCGAGAGGGCGGTGCGGCCCCGACGGGCGGCCCGGCTGGCGCCGCCGACGACGAGGTGGACGATACGAACGACGGGAGCAAGAAAGGTGGTGTTGCCCATGAGGCGCGCTAAGTATCTGCTGGTTTCGGCCTTTGACGTGGCCTCGGTGGTCGTGATTGTGGGTGGGGCGTGGCTCGCGCTCGCCGAGCCGGCCGCCGCCTACGTGGACCCCTCGGTCATGACCTACACCATCCAGGCGCTCGCCGGCGTGGCCGTGGCACTCTCGGCGGTGCTCGGCGTGGTGTGGAGGCGCGCGCGGCGCTGGCTTTTGCGGGCGCTCCGCATCGACGAGAACGCTGGCAAGGTGGTCGAGGGCGATGTGTCGCTCATCTCGGGCGACGACGCCCAGCGCCGTGGCCAGCTCTCGAAGGCCGACGACGCGGCCCGCGACGAGCGCAGCCGCCAGGGCGTCGAGCAGCCCCAGCACCTGCCCTGGGGCGCGCGCCTTGCGTTGGCTCTGCTCGCGAGCGTCACGTTGAGCTTCATGACCATCGTGTCCGCCCCGCTCGAGATCGTGGCCACCAACGCGAGCGGCCTGTCCTTCTCGCCGGCGAACGTGTGGGCGTCGCTTGCCGTGGCCGCCGTGGTGGTGGCGCTCGTGGTGGCGCTGGTCGTCTCCGCGCTCAAGGGCCGCGCCTTTGACGTGGCGCTTGCCGTCCTCGTGGCGCTGGCGCTCGCCGAGCTCGTGCAGGCCCTCTTCCTGAACGCCGGCCTGCCCGCCGCCGACGGCCAGCCCGTGGCGTGGGATGACTACACCAAGATCACCCTCGGGTCGGCCGCGGCCTGGCTCGCGATCATCGTCGTCTCGGTCCTCCTCGCCATCAAGAAGCCCTCCGCCTCCAAGGGCGTCAGCGTCGTCACGAGCTTCCTGCTCGTCCTCACCTCTGCTGTGAGTCTGGGCACGGCCATCTTTGCGAACGCCTCCGAATTCGACCGGCCCTATGTGACCAACGACGGTCTGTACTCCGTGTCGTCAAAGTCCAATGTCATCGTGCTGGTCTTGGATTTCTACGACACCCAGACCCTTGAGAAGGTCGTCGAGCAGTACCCCGACGTCCTCGATGAGCTTGGCGGCTTTACGTGGTTCAGGAACTCGGTGGGCGAGATGATTCCGACGAGGTTTGGCATCCCCACCCTCGTCACCGGCCGGATGCTCGACACGAGCAAAGATGTTATCACCAGGTCGACGGTGGGCACGTGGTTCCAGGAGCGGAACCTGGTCGACGACATTGGCGACCAAGGCTATAGCGTGGGGATCTACTCTGACTCCGTGAGCGCAACGGCCCTGCAGGGACGGGCCGAGAACATCCATGGGCTCAAGAACATCCGGACGAACCCCCTGACAACGATTGAGCAGCTTGTCCAGTGCGCCCTGTACCGCAATATGCCGTGGGCCATCAAGCCGTCGCTTCGCTACTACACGGACGACCTCAATCGCGCGGTCATCATGCGGGACGGCGCCAACGATGCCGGTACGGCCTACGTGACTGACGACGCGGCATACTTCGACAGGCTGAGCGAAGAAGGGCTTTCCACGGTGGCGGAGGGGGAGCGCGGCGCATTCCGCTTCATCCATCTCATGGGAGACCATGCCCCGTACACGTTGGACGAGAACGCCCAGCGGGTGTCCGAGGAGAGCACGGACAAGTATCGCCAGGGCGCCGGCGCGTTCAAGATCGTGTCCGAGTATCTGCGCCAGCTCAAGGAGCTCGGGGTATATGACAACTCAACCATCGTCATCACGGCCGATCACGGTGACTATGACTGGAGCGCCAAGCTCAAGCAGCCGGTGAGTCCCATCCTGCTGGTGAAGCCTGCGGGCGCTGGTGCCGAGATGCCATGCCAAGTCTCCGATGTGCCCACTGGTCACATGGACTATGCCGCAACGATTCGCGAGGCTGTGGGCTTGAACGTGCAGGAGCCGACGGTATTCGAGGTCGGCGACGAGCCGCGCGTTCGCTACTTCTACAACAACGAGCAGGACCAGACCCCGGACAGCGCCCATGCCGATCTGGGTGAGTGGGAGTACAAGGTCGATGGCCATGCGCTCGACTTCTCCAGCTGGACCTTAACCGGCAGGTTCTGGCCGATGGTCGACTAGGCCCGTCGTACGTTGCGAGGTTCCGGAGCCGCGATGCGCCATCGTTGGTCGCTGCCCGGTTCCTCACCATGCGTCCCATACCCAGACTTGTGCAAAACCGCCACGAAACGCGCAATCAAGTGCGGCTCGTGGCGGTTTCGCATGTTACGGCCGGGATTTGTGCAAGTGGGAGCAGGGCTGGTGTCCAACGAGTCGTTCGTGCTCGTTTGTTTGTCCTACGCGCCTCCTGCATCTCCCTCGGCTTCCCGTAGACGGCCCCGTCGAATTCGCAGCCCATCGCAAGCGCCCTTTCCGATCAAGGGCGTTGCGACGTTCACTAGAATCCGTCCGTACGAGGCCATCGCCCGGGCTTTCTTCAATGCGCTGGAGAGGCATGGTTATCACAACCACAACGTGTATGTATATGCTGGTTAATGATGGGTCCATCCGCACGGCAATGTGGGTGGGCCTCATGGCTTGAGCTCCGGACCGTGTTGTGCGATGCCCCCAGTGTGGTATTCAACGGTGCATGCCTCTCCTAGCTGTCTCCGCAGTATACTTAGCTCGGACAAAACCGAGTCGGAGGGAACCGAGCTGATGGAGTTCATCGGACGCACGGAGGAAAGAAGGCGAATACGGCGTGCGCTGGCAGAAGAGGGCGGGCGCACGATTCTCGTCTACGGCAGGCGTCGTGTGGGGGAGAGTGAGCTAATCAAGCAGTGTCTTCGCGAGGTTCCGGCAGACGGGCTCACGCTCTATTACGAATGCAGGCAGACTTCCGAGATGGACAATGTCGAGAGCCTGTCTGCCCTCGTCTCCCAGCAGCTCGGCATGCCGCCTCTGGCCTTCGGTTCCATGGAGGGACTCCTCGAGTTCCTGTTCAGGAGCGCGGCCGGACAGCCGGTCACATTGGTTCTTGATGAGTATCCCTATCTGCGGCAAGGGGTGAGGGGGCTCGATAGCATTCTTCAGTCCCTTATTGACCGTCACAGAGATACCTCACGGATGCACCTTGTCCTCTGTGGTTCATTCGTAGATGTCATGCGGTTACTGCTCGGGCGCTCGAATCCGCTCTATGGTCGCGTGGATGTTACTGTCGACCTTAAGCCCATGGACTACTACGACTCAGCCCTCTTCTACCCCTCGTTCTCCGAGGAAGACCGTGTGCGGCTCTTCAGCGTCTTCGGCGGCATTCCCTACTACAATCGCCTCATCGACTCCGGTCTGTCCGTGCGCGAGAACGTCATTGAGCTCATTGCCTCCCAGGGGGCTCGCCTCGAGAACGAGGTGTCTCTCTACCTTGGATCGGAAATATCAAAGATCTCGAATGCAAACGAGGTCTTTGGCGCGCTTTCTCAGGGCTATTCAAGGTACAAGGACATCCTTGCCCAGTCTCATGTGTCGAGCGGTCCCACTATGGTTGATGTCCTCGACAAGCTTATCCGCATGGAGCTCGTTCAGAAGCAGGTGCCCATCAACGACCCCGGGAATCGTCGCCGTGTGGCGTATAGGATCGTCGATGGTCTCTCCCTGTTCTATTACCGCTATGTGTTTCGCTATGCCTCGCAGCTGAGCGTGATGAACCCGGAGGCCTTTTTTGACCGCTTTGTAGCCGACGACTTCGAGCATCGCTATGTGCCTGTCGCCTTCGAGGAAGTGTGCCGACAGTATCTTGTTCGCCAGAATCGCGCGGGGATGCTGGAAGAGCCTTTCGACCTTATTGGCCGGTACTCATACGATGATCCCGTGGCCCACAAGAACGGCGAGTTCGATGTGGTGACGCACGACTCGAGGGGCTACGCGTTCTATGAGTGTAAGTTCAGAAGGACTCCCGTGAGCAGACAGATGGTGAGCGAGGAGATCGCACAGGTTGAGCAAGCTGGGCTTTCTTGCTACAAGTATGGCTTCTTCTCGCGCTCCGGCTTCGATTGTGCGCCCGAGGCCAACCAGGTGTTCATCGGCCTGTCGAGGCTGTTCGAATAGCCATGCGGCAAACCGGTCTCATTTTGATTTGATACGGCTGGTTGCCGATTCGGCCGTCGGTCGTTGTTGCCGTATGGTGTGGTGGGAGCAGCCCGTGTGAGACGGAGTCGTTTAACAACGCGCAGGTGTCGATAAGACTGGGCATTCTGAGGGCGTGCGATGGGACGTGTGGGTGGTGGCGGTCCTTCGCCTGCGAAGGGGCCATTTCTTCCTGCTGTGTACCGGCTCTCGTGCACCTAGCGGTGGCGACCGTCTCCCAGGGCGGCTTCTATGGCGATGTTGCCTCGTCTGCTGCCATCCTCCTGGTGTGGGGTCAGTCCATGACTTCTTTAAGGGCACGCCGGTGGTCAACGTGTTGTTCTCCGTTGCTCTGTGGACTTCCTGCCCTTCTTCTCTCTCCATGTCGGTGTCGGTGTTCGTCTTTGCCAAGCAGGTGCGGTGGGAGCGGGTGTTCTCGACCCAGCGGAGGGCCAAGATCCTCTCGACTTTGGCGGGCGGCAGCTTTGGCGTGTACCTCATGCACATGGTCTTCTTCTGGTATGCGCTACTCATTACTGGCATGAATGGCGGTTACCTATTCTGGCGCACGGTGATGCCGTTTATTGTCTATGCAGCGTGCGCTCGTGCTTAAGAGGATTCTGTTCGTGAGGGCGATTGTGCCGTAAGGCTCGATTGCAAGTCGGCGGACCTGATGCACGCATCAATTGGTGACCCCGTTCGTGGAGCCCCCTTTTTTCGGGGGGATTATCTGGGGCTATGGAAAACGGTGATATCCTCGTTCAGAACACTGAGCCGATTTGGGAGGAACACGTGCCTCGATTCTCCATCGTCATTCCCGCCTATGACAATGCCGCCTACCTGCCACAGTGCCTCGACAGCCTCAAGTCGCAGACGTTCGAGGACTGGGAGGCCATCGTCGTCATCGATGCGAGCCCTGATGACAGTCTCTCCATTGCGCAGATATATGCGGGGCAGGATGGCCGCTTCAGGGTGCTCGACAAGACGGTGAACGGGGGACCGCACCTTGCCCGCAAGTCCGGGGTCGAGCTTTGCGAGGGTGACTTCGTGACGTTCCTTGACGCGGACGACGAGCTTGCCCCGGATACACTCGAGCTGCTCAGCAAGGCCCTGCCGCTGGGGGGCAACTCAATCCTCCACTTTGGTCTCACCTGCGAGGGGGAGGGCGTATCCGATGAGATAGCTCGCTCCTTCGAGGCGTGGGCCAATGTGGACGCCCCTCGGCTCGATCGCGATGGCCTCATGGAGGCCATATTCTCCAGCGACTCCGAATATGGCAAGGACTGGAATGTGGACCACCGCGTGTTTACGCGCGGGCTCGTCCAGAAGGCCTTTGCCGAGATGGCGGATACCCGCCTTGGCAGGGCCGAGGATGGCTACGAGACGTTTGTGCTCGCAAGCCTTTCCGACGGCGAGGTCACGAGAAACGACATAAAGGGCTATCGCTACTTCATTGGCCGTGGCGTTACGCGTGACTCCAGCCTTTCGCCCGAGATTTTCCTAGCCCATTCGCGCGAGATGCACGATTGCTCCGAGGCTGCCAAGGCACATGCCAGGGCGATGGGCGACGAGGTGTGTCTCGAGAGTGCCCGAGCCTTTGAGCGCCGCCTGGTCTTCTCCATGGCAAACGACTGGTACGACCGAGTCTCTGATGACGACAAGTCCGCCACCATACGCAATCTTGCCGACATCGCGGGCGGTTCGCTCGTGGCGACCCAGCTCATGCGCTTCGTGCGTGACAAGGCCTACGAGGCCCTGCTTGCCGAGAGGCGGCTTACGGGCAAGGAGGTTTTCCTGGTGTGGCATCGTCTCGCCAAGGAGCTCGCCGCAAGCGACGCGGGCCTGACGGACGAGTACCTCTCGTATTCCGATGTGGCGGAGAGCCACCTCAGGAACCTCGCCCAGCGCGTCAAGGCCAAGAAGCCGCAGCCCCCCATCCGCATCTTCGTCTCCACCCACAAGGACGTCGACCTCTTCGAGAGTGACATCCTGCAGCCGGTGCAGGTGGGCTGTGCCCTGCGCGAGCGGACGTACGACTGGGCGCTCCATGACGACGACGGCGAGAACATCTCCGCGCAGAACCCCATGTACTGCGAGCTCACCACGCAGTACTGGGCATGGAAGAACGTCGAGGCAGATTACTACGGCTTCTGCCACTATCGCCGCTACTTCGACTTTGCCGAGGAGCGCCGCGAGGAGAACGAGTGGGGCGAGATCATCGACGGTCGCATCGATGCCGCCTCGCAGGCCCGCTATGGCCTCGACGATGCCACCATCACCAAGGCCGTCGAGGGCTATGACGTCATAACGACCGAGGTCAAGGACCTGCGCGAATTCCCCGGCGATGACAACACCCCGCTCAAGCAGTACAAGGCCGCAAAGAAGCTCCACTTCAAGGACCTCGAGCACGTCATTGCCATCCTCAAGGACATGCATCCCGACTACGCTCAGGATGCCGACGCCTTCCTCAACGGCAACCGCTCGTGCTTCTGCAACATGTTCATCATGCGCAAGGAGATTTTCCGCGACTACTGCGCCTGGCTGTTCCCAATCCTCGCCCGCTTCGTTGACGAGACGGACTTCTCCACCTACAGCGTGGAGGCCGTGCGCACCCCGGGCCACCTCTCCGAGCGCCTCTTCAACATCTACCTCAACCATCAGCTGCGCACGGGTGCCAACTGGCGCACCAAGCAGGTACAGTGCGTGCACTTCGAGCAGCCCGACAGGCACGTCGACGTGCTCGAGCCGCCCCTGCGCGAGGCCAAGGGCAGAAAGCTCGTGCCCGTGGTCTTTGCCGCCGACGATGCCTACACGCCCATGGTCGCCACGACCATCCGCTCCATGCTCGACAACGCTTGCCCCGAGCGCTTCTATGACATCGTGGTCCTTACGAGCAACATCTCCGGCGAGCACCAGGACCAGATGCGCCGCTGCCTTGTGGGTCGCCTCGATAACGTGTGGCTGCGCTTCCATGACGTCTCGGGCATCATCGGCGAGTACGACCTCAAGACGAGCAACGAGCACATCAGCGTGGAGACGTACTACCGCTTCCTCGTGCAACGCGTTATGCCCTACTATGACAAGGTGCTCTACCTCGACTCCGACCTTATCATCGAGGGTGACGTGGCCGAGCTCTTCGACACGGAGTTGGGTGACAGCCTGTTGGCCGCCGTGCGCGACGTGGACTATGCCGGCAACCTCAACATGCCGGACCACACGCGCATCAACTACACCAACCGCGTGCTTAAGATGAAGAACCCCTACGACTACTTCCAGGCGGGGGTGCTCCTGCTCAACACGCGGGCGATGCGCGAGGCCTATACTACCAAGCAGTGGCTGGAGTATGCGAGCGTACCCGAGTTCATCTACGACGACCAGGACGTGCTCAACGCTCACTGCGAGGGGCGCGTTCGCTTCCTCGACCCGTCGTGGAACGTCATGCACGACTGCGGCTGCCGCGTGGGCAACGTCTTCTCCTGGGCGCCGGCGCAGCTGTTCAACGACTACCTCGCCGCGAGGAGCCATCCCAAGATCCGCCACTACGCGGGCTTCGAGAAGCCGTGGAACACCTTTGGCTGCGATTGGTCCGAGTTCTACTGGCACTACGCGCGCGAGACTCCGTTCTACGAGGAGCTGCTGGGCAAGCTCTATGGGCAGGGCTCGGGCGCGCAGCAGAGGCTCGAGAGGCCTCGCCCGCCCAAGGCCATCTCGCCCAAGAACCCCATCCGTATGTTCGTCGACCCGCTCATGCCCTACGGCACCAAGCGCCGTGAGGTGTTCAAGGCCATCGGCCGTAGCGTGCGGGGGTTGGAGTAAGCAACAGCGAAGATGGTTTCGTTGAGTGTTCTTCGATATTTGCCAGGGGCTAGTAGTAAAGCCCCTGGCAGCCGCTTGCGGAAAGGGAGCCTACCGTGTTTGAAGGCCCTAAAGTGAGGCCTCGTTTTTCAATTGTTGCGCCTGCTTATAAGACTGCAGCTTATCTCCCCTCCTTTATTTCAAGCGTAAGAACGCAAGATTATTCTGACTGGGAACTCATTATTGTTGATGATGGAAGTCCGGATGAAACAGCAGAGCTTCTGCAGAGGGCAGCACGGGAAGATTCGAGAATCATACCTGTCATATCTGAGGAGAACGTGGGGACTCATAATGCACGTGCCCTTGGGGTGAGTCAATCGCGCGGTATTTATACGATTCTATTCGATTCCGATGATGAGATATGTCCTGGGACCCTTAGATTGCTTGATAAAGAGCTGGAGTCCCGACCGGTCGATATGCTTCATTTTGGGACCATGCTCTCTGATCCCCACAGCAGTATGTCATTGAAGGCTCGCGATGATTTACTTGCTCTGGTTAATTCCGAGCATAAGAGCCTGGTGGGCCCCAAGGCAATCCTCGATTCGTCCTTTTTGCTAGGGGAGGTCAATCTCAATCGTCAAGATTGGGGCATTCTCAGACGCGTGTGCAAAACAGAGTTGTTGCAGGAAGCATTCCGTCTCATGACGAACGAGAGGCTTGTGTATGGGGAAGATGCCTACGAGCTGCTTGTTGTGGGGAGCTTGACGAGAGAAGAGCACTTCAGAAACGATATTGTTGCCTATCGTTATTGCCTCGGGAGAGGCATTACGGCACAAAAGCGACTCTCGGCACAAGAGTTTATTGCAAGGGTAGAGGATTGGATGAGGCTTGTTGGTGCTGCAAAGGAGTACGTGAATGCTTACGTATCTATAGACCTGTCCCCCTACATCCAGACTCTTGATTCCTATCATTTTATGGCCGTAATGGGCAAGTGGCTTACGGATGTATCAGACGAATGCAAGGAAGAGGCTGCGCGAGAGACTGCCAAACTTGTCGGAAATGCCAGAGTGGCTTCCGAGCTTTGTCGCCTAGCTAGAGACAAGGCTTATGAGGACTGGGCAAACGGGATTGAATTCAATACTGGGGCCCCGTATCTTTCATGGCTTGCTCTAGCGGGGGAACTCTGTGGCAACAATTTTACAGATGAGGCTAGTAAACATTTTCACGATCAGGCATGGGGTCACATAGACGATTTAAAGCGACGCTCCGAAGAGATGCGTCAGATAATTGCAGACAATGACTACGATAAAGCACGGTCAACCGTATGTACCTCTGGACATATGGTCAATCATGCGGACGTGGTTTCTCATATTATGCGCAAGCTGTTCAACAAGTTTCACCGAGACGGAGTTATTAAGTAGATGCATTGTCTATAGATGCTCGGAGCCGTAGTATTTTAGTGTCTCTTGTTGTTTCGCAACACATCGTGTCGACCTGAGGGCGATTTGCTCATGCGCACTGACCCAATCAGGTTTTCTTGGTAGTCTGACAAGCGCATGGGATCTGGTGAAACAATTGGAGCTGAAATGAAGAAGGATATCTCCCGCAGGACGTTCCTCGCGGTTTCTGCGGTTGCGGCCACGTCTGGCCTAATCGGGAATAGCAAGCCCGCACTTGCAGAGGGCAATGCCGACAACGATGTCGTTGCTAGCTCCCCCGATGCTATTCCGTACAATCAGCTGAACGAGAATACGGCGTATGACGAGTTCGTTCAGTTTGGCGAGAAGTACCTCTCTGGTATGCCCGATCCTAAGGTCATGTCTGCTGCTGAGAATGATGGTATTTCTGCATATACCCTTAAGGCGGCCCCATCCTGGAGCTCTTCGGGCAGGGGCCCGAAGGTGCTGACGGAGGGAAACGGAAACGTCTTTCTTGACCAGGCGCTCAGGGTCGTCGATGTCTCGGAGCACAATGGCTATAACGACTGGAATGCTGCAAAGGCCTCAGGTGTGGATGCGGCAATCCTTCGAATCGGCTTTGGTACCGGTAACGTTGACGATAAGTTTGAGAACAATCTTTCGGGGTGCAAGAACGCGGGAATGCCGTTTGGCATCTACGCCTTCAGCTATGCCGATAATGCCGATGCGGCCAGGGGCGAAGCCTATTGGAACTGCACTCTGATGGAGAGCTTTGGTGTAGGCAAGGACATTCCCTTCTTTATTGACCTCGAGGAGTGGAGCTGGAAGGGAAGCGACGGCAGGCCACATTACTCTCCTACCAGTAGAAATACCTACGACTCGATAGTCAGGGCATACGTCGGCGCTCTAAAAAGCAAGGGCTATTGGAACGTCCATGTCTACTCTTACCTGAGCTATCTCAACGGCGTGTGCAACACGTCCTTCATCAGGTCCTATGCAAGCTGGATTGCCCAGTACAACTCGGTAGCGAATTACGACTATGCCACTGCCCCCAACCTGAGGGCCTGGCAGTATACGAGCACGGATTACATCAATGGCGTAGGTTCTACCGGTGAGGGTGTCGACTTCAGCGCCTTCTCCATTTTTTTCCCGTTCTCGACCCTCTATTCCATGGGCGGTTCTGCGAACGTTTCTCGCATCGCCGGAAACGATTCATGGGATACGGCTGCCGCAATCTCCAAGAAGACCTTTAGTTCCTCGTCGACTGCGGTCCTTGCGCGTGGCGATGACTTCGCTGATGCCATGAGCGCCACCGGCCTTGCCGGCGTCCTCGAGGGTGGCAAGGGTGCGCCCATCCTCCTTACCGACAGGGACTCGCTTTCCAAGGCCACGCTCGATGAGCTGCGACGTCTTGGGGTGAAGACCGTCTATCTCATTGGCGGCGAGGCGGCCATCAAAAAGAAGGTGGCGGAAGACCTCACATCGGCAAAGATCGAGGTCAAGCGCATTGCGGGAAACGAGTCGTATGACACGAGTGTCGTGTGCGCCAAGGAGATTCTCAAGCTTGACCCCAAGGCAACCTCGAAGGCCATCGTTGCCTATAGCCAGAATTTCCAGGACGCGCTCTCGATCAGCTCGTTTGCCTACAAGTACCACGTCCCCATCTTCCTGCAGACCTACGGCAAGAACTCCTCGCAGCGCAAGCTGACAAAGGAGGCTACCTCCCTGCTTAAGGATACGTGGGGCAAGGCGACGATTTACGTGCCGGGCGGCGATGGTGCCGTTGCGACCTCGACTGTCGAGGACGTGTTCGGATCTAGCCGCGTGGTGAGGAAGTATGGCAACACGGGTTATGACACCTCCAACGAACTCGCTACATACTTCGTGAAGGAGGGTCTGCTGTCCACAGATACCGTTGTGTTTGCGTCCGGAGCCCCTGCTCCCAAGGGTGTCGACGCCCTGGCGGGCGCTGCCATTGCCGGTCGTTCCTCGGCGCCTGTCATTCTTCTCAACAATAACCCCGATATGGGCGATTACGGTGTCACGGCTCTTGGGAAGGACAAATTCCTGCAGAGCAACTACAAGTCAGTGAAGACGGGCTATGTGCTTGGTGGGACTACGGTCATGCCGGATAGCATGTATAGCTGGATCAAGCAGATCATCTAGCTGCTTGGCTTCGGCCTGAGTATTTGGGGGGCTGGCACTTGATGTGCCAGCCCCTTTTTCGCCAATTTGAGAGTGTTCGGAGCTGCTGCCTCCTTCGTATTGAAAGCTGGACCATGAGGGTGCTGGCGATAGAGAACGGCAAAATGGGCCACACGTATAATTGAGTGCGATTATCTGGTTAGGAGGCGCATATGGGCATCTATCTCAACCCCGGGGCCGCCATGCTTCGCCAGGGGCGAAACTCGAGGGTCTACGTCGACAAGAGCGGCCTGCTGGGCCACCTCGACTCCGTCATCAACACGGAGCAGAAGTGCGTCTGCGTGAGCCGCCCGCGTCGCTTCGGCAAGACGATGGCGGCCAACATGGTGTGCGCCTACTACGACCGTACGGTCGACGGCGCGGCGGAGTTCGCGGGGCTCGAGATCGCGAGCAGCCCGAGTTTCGACGCCCACCGAAACCGCTACGACGTGCTCCACATCAACATGCAGGAGTTCCTCTCGGCGACGCATGACGCGGAGAAGCTCGTCGACATGCTTTCCCACCTCGTTGGGAGAGATCTTGCCCGTGCATATCCTGACCTCGACATCCTCTCCGACATGGGCCTTCCGATGACCATGGCAGATTGCTGCGCCCAGACAGGCACCCAGTTCGTCATCGTCATAGACGAGTGGGACTGCCCCATTCGCGAGAAGCAGGGTCGCCCCGACGAGCAGCGTCTCTACCTCGACTTCCTTCGTGCGTGGCTCAAGGACAAGCCCTACGTGGCCCTCTGCTACATGACCGGCATCCTGCCCATCAAGAAGTACGGCACGCACTCGGCGCTCAACATGTTCAGCGAGTTCTCCATGACGTCGCCCCGCCAGATGGCCCCCTTCGTGGGGTTCACCGAGGGCGAGGTGCGCGGCCTCTGCGCCGAGTGGGGCTGCGACTTTGACGAGTGCCGCGCCTGGTACGACGGCTACCGCCTCGAGGGGACGGGCGGCGCGCGCTACGAGGAGTACAGCCCAAAGTCCGTCGTCGAGGCCGTGACCTCGGGCATCTTCGAGAGCTACTGGACCGAGACGGAGACCTACGAGGCGCTCAAGCGCTACATCGACATGGACATGGACGGGCTGCGCTCGCGCGTCATCGAGCTTGTGGGTGGCGCTCACGTGCCCATCGAGACGCGCTCCTACGCCAACGACATGACCACCTTCGCCTCCGCGGACGACGTGCTCACGCTGCTGGTACACCTGGGCTACCTTGGCTATGACGCGAGGACGGGGGAGGCGTTCGTTCCCAACCGCGAGGTGTTCGGCGAGTTTGCGGTCTCCACGCGCGACGGGGGCTGGGGTGAGGTGGCGCGGTCCATCCGCGATTCCGAGTCCCTGCTCGCCTCGCTTGTCGCCGGCGACGCCGACGCGGTGGCCGCTGGCGTGGAGCGCGCCCACGAGGACGCCTCGTCCGTCATCGCCTACAACGACGAGAACGCCCTTGCCGCGACGCTGCGCCTCGCGTTCTTCTCGGCGATACGGCGCTGGAGGCTCGTGCGGGAGGCGCCCGCCGGCAGGGGCTTCGCCGACCTCACGCTCGTGCCGCTCGCGAGCTCGCCCGCTGACACCCCGGGCGTCGTCATCGAGCTCAAGTACGGCGACACGGCCGAGGCGGCGCTGGCCCAGATTAGGGAGCGGGGCTACGACCGCGCGCTCGACGGCCTCGTGGCCTCGGGCGACGTCGTGCTCTGCGGCATCGCGTACGACCCCAAGTCCAAGACGCACTCCTGCGTGATCGAGCGGGCGTAGCCCACGGCGCGG
>NZ_CAAKOQ010000050.1:70904-92029 GCF_901212675.1 Olsenella uli | reverse complement strand
GCGTGCAATGTGACAAATCATACGGAAGGGATGTCACATTCGCGATTGCCAACGCCTTGACCTCCCCATCCGCGTTCATATGTGCGCCCTCGTCGGTGCCTGCGGAAGCGGCAAGTCGACGCTTCTGGGGGCGCTGGCCGGAGAGTTCTCCCATACGGGGAAGCTCGAGGTCAAAGGCTCCATCGGCCTCGTGTTCCAGAACCCGCGCCTGCAGTTTCTCGCCCTCACGGTATCCGAGGAGGTGCTCGTGACGTTGCACGCGGCCGAGCCCGACGCGGCGGAGGACGAGCTTTCGGCGCGCGTGCCCGGCCTTCTCGCCGAGTTTGGGCTCGACGGGCTTGCCGAGCGCTCGCCCTACGAGATCAGCCAGGGCCAGCAGCGTCGGCTCGCGATGCTCTCCATGCTCGCGGGCTCGGCCGACGTGCTCTTGCTCGACGAGCCCACCTATGCCCAGGACGAGCGCTCGACCTGCCGCATGCTCGACGTGCTCATGGAGCGCGTCGCGGCCGGGCTCACCGTGGTGGTGGCCACGCACGACCTTGCGCTTGCCCGGGCCATCGCCAACCAGGTGCTGCTTGTGGGGGATGGGCGTGTGCGGCAGCTGGCGTTCAAGGTGCCGCTCCGGGTGCGCGACATCGTCTTTGCCGTGGGGCTCAACGTGGCCATCGTGGCTGCGCTCGTGCTGGTGCGATAGGGAGCAGCGGGGCCTGCCAGCTCGGGGGTGACCGCTTTTGCACGCACGGCAAATTGAGGTGCCACCTTTCGCGGGCGGGGTGCCCCAGGGACGCAGCTCGCAGCCAGGGATGTGCCGCAGACGCGGCCAACCTGGGGCAATGCTAAGCTGGGGCACGACAAAGCTGCGGGCAAAGGGGGAAACGTGGGCAACACGACCGAGCAAGACGTTGCAACGGCGGAGGAGCTTGTCGAGTTCATACGGCAAAGCCCCAGCATGTTCCATACGGTGGCCACCGCGCGAGGCTATCTCGACGAGGCAGGCTTCACGTACCTGCCCGAGAGCGGCACGTGGCTGCTCGAGCCGGGCGGGCGCTACTACACGGTGCGCAACAACTCCAGCGTTATCGCATGGCGGGTGGGCTGCGCGCTCGACGATCCCGAGCATGGCGACTTCCACTTCCAGCTCACGGCCTCGCACGCCGACTCTCCCACCTTCAAGCTCAAGGCAAATCCTGAGCTCGAGGGCCCCGAGGGCTACCTTCGCCTCGACGTCGAGGCCTATGGCGGCATGATTGACTATACCTGGTTCGACAAGCCACTCTCGCTGGCCGGACGCGTGCTCGTTCGCAACGGCAGCCGCATCGAGAGCCGGCTCGTGTCGCTCGAGGAGGACGTGGCGCTCATCCCAAGCCTCGCCATCCACCTCGATCGCAAGACCAACGAGAGCTTCTCGCCCAACCGCGCGCGCGACCTCTGCCCCGTGGTCTCGGCGGGCGACCTTTCCGCGGGTACGGTGGACGCGCTTGTGGCCGAGGCTGCGGGCGTGGAGCCCGGGCGGGTCATGGCGCGCGACCTCTTCCTCGTGAACCGCCAGCGCGGCCGGGTCTGGGGCGCGGCCTCGGAGTTCGTGAGCACGCCCAAGCTCGACGACCTTGCCTGCGCGTTTACCTCGCTCAAGGCGTTTCTCGCGAGTGACAACGAGGGTTGCGTGAGCGTGTGGTGCTGCTTCGACAACGAGGAGGTCGGCTCGAACACCAAGCAGGGCGCGATGTCGACCTTCCTGCGCGACACGCTGGGCCGCATCGCCGAGGCGCTGGGCCGCACCAACGAGGACCTGCGTCGCGGGCTTGCCGGGTCGTTCCTCGTGAGCTGCGACAACGCCCACGCGCTGCACCCCAACCAGCCCGACCGCTACGACGCGGCCAACCATCCCGTGCTCAACGGGGGCATCGTGGTGAAGGAGGCCGCCAACCAGAAGTACTGCACGGACGCCTTCAGCCGCGCGGTCTTCGAGGGCGTGTGCGCCGACGCGGGCGTGCCCGTGCAGACCTTCGCCAACAGGAGCGACATGGTGGGCGGCTCCACCCTGGGCAACCTCTCGAACGTCCAGGTGAGCATGCACGCCGTGGACGTGGGCTTGCCGCAGCTGGCCATGCACTCCAGCTTCGAGACGGGCGGCACGCGCGATGTGGCCCTCGCGATCGCCGCGCTCACGGCGTTCTTCGATGCCAACATTCGCATCGCCGATGCGGATCTGGCGGTGCTGGGGTAGGGAAGCGGCATCCAGAGAGAAGCGGCATCCACAACGCAAGGCGCCCGGTCGGGAGTCCCGGCCGGGCGCCTTGCCCATACCTGCAGCTTGGCGATGCGACCCAACCCGGCGCCGCCATGCCGCAAGCCCTATTCGTCGCCGAAGCTGATGCCCAGCAGGCGCGCCTGGCGCACGAGCTCGCACTCGGGGTCGACGTACTTGAGCTTGTCGGCGATCTCGTCGAGTGGCACGTGCACGATCTTACCGCCATACTGGGCGATGAGGTAGCCGTACTCGCCGCGCAGGCATCCCATGGCGGCCTCGACGCCGCACTGCGTGGCGAAGATGCGGTCCTGAACCTCATAGGCCGATCGCGTGGGAGAGTGGGTCGGCTTGCCGTACACTGGCTGGAGAGTTGGCTGTGGCCAGCTGGAGGGCTGGCTGTGACCAGCTGCGGTAGGCCATGGCGGTAACGACTGCGGCCGGAGCTGTGATGGCCGGTCACGACGGAGGAGGCCACGATCGGATCGGTAGCGGCTGCGGCCGACGTGGCATATGCGGGCAACCGGGGAGGGGCGGCGATGCGTGACGTTCACGAGCGCGATCTGCGCGGTGTGGGTGCCGCGAGCGGCGCTGGCGCCCCCGTGAGCTCCGGTCTTGCGCGTGACAGCGCCCGGCGCAACGTCGATGAGCTGCGCGGCTCCCTCTCAACGTCGTCCGACGGCCTCACGGGCGAGCAGGTGCCCAAGATGCGCGAGCGCTACGGGAGAAACGAGCTCGCCGCCCGCGCCTCCGACTCGCTGGCCCGCTGCCTGTGGCGTGCGTTTGTGAATCCCTTCAGCGTCACACTGTTCGTGCTCGCCCTCGTTTCCATCGCTACCGACGTGGTCTTCGCGCCCGACGTGGCGAAGAGCGCGAGCACGGCCTTTATCATCCTGGTCATGGTCGCCACCAGCGGCGTCATCCGCCTCGTGCTCGAACTGCGCGCCAAGGGGGCGTCCGACCAGCTCGACCGCATGATTCGCGTTCGCGTGATCGTGCGCCGCGACGGCCGCGAGCGCGAGGTGAGCGTCGGCGACCTCGTGGTGGGCGACGTGGTGCTGCTCCATGCCGGCGAGCGCATCCCCGCCGACCTGCGCCTCATCCAGACTCGCGACCTGTTCGTCTCCCAGGCGGCCATTACGGGGGAGAGCGCCATCGTCGAGAAGCGCGGCGACACACTCGACGCGGCTATCGGTGGGCCCATCACGCAGCTCGACAACCTCGCCCTCATGGCTACGACCGTCATTAGTGGCAGCGGCGAGGGTATCGTCGTGGCGGTTGGACGGGACACCGTCTATGGCGGCGTCTCCGACTCGGTGTCGGGCGATGGCCCCGACGACTCGTTCAGGCGTGGCGCGAGCTCCATCGCCTGGGTAATGCTGCGCTTCATGGCCGTCCTCATTCCCGTGGTGTTCGCCATCCTCGGCCTCACGGGCGCCGACCTGCTCGACGCGTTCGCGTTCTCGCTCTCGGTGGCCGTGGGACTCATGCCCGAGATGCTGCCGATGGTGATCTCGGCCTGCCTCGCGAAGGGGTCGCTCGCGATGTTCCGCAAGCGGGCGATCGTGCGCAATATCGACGCCATGCAGGGCTTTGGCAGCATGGACACACTCTGCTTCGACAAAACGGGCACTCTCACGAGCGAGAACATCCTGCTCGAGTACTACACCGACGTGCTGGGCAACGAGAGCGCCGAGACGCTCGACCTCGCCTACCTCAACAGCTCGTACCACTCTGGTGTGCGCAATCCCATCGACAACGCCGTCCTGGCCTGCTCGACCATGCCCGGGCGCGAGGCGCACTTTGCCGCGCTGGCAAGAGACGCCCGCAAGGTCGACGAGATTCCGTTCGACTACCCGCGCACGCTCGTGAGCACGCTCGTCGACGTGCCCGGAGCGGGCCGCATGCTCATCGCCAAGGGCGACGTGCGCCAGGTGGTGGCACGCTGCACCCACGTGTCGTGGCGCGGCGAGACGTACGAGATGGGCGAGGGCGACGCTGGCGGCGCCTCCGCCATCGTCGACGAGATGCTGGCCGACGGCATGAAGGTGATTGCCGTGGCGCGCCGCCGCATGGATGGCGAGTGCATTACGCCTGATGACGAGCGGGGCCTGACGCTCGTGGGCTACCTCGCGTTCTTTGACGCCCCTAAGCCCTCGGCGGCCACTTCCATCGACAAGCTCGCGCGGCTGGGTGTCACGCCCAAGTTGCTCACGGGTGACCGCCTCGCCATCGCGCTCTCGGTGTGCCGGCGCGTGGGCATCGACGACGACGCGACGCTGTGCGGCGGCGAGATCGACGCGCTCGACGAGGTGCACCTCGCCCATGCGGTGGAGCGCACGAGCGTCTTCGCCGAGCTCACCCCCGCCCAGAAGGCCCGCATCGTCGCCCGGTTGAGGGCCAACGGCCACTCGGTGGGATTCCTCGGCGACGGCATCAACGACATCCCGGCGCTGGCCGAGGCTTCCGTGGGTATCTCGGTGGACACCGCAGTCGACGCGACGAAGGACGCCGCCGACGTGGTCTTGCTCGAGAAGGACCTCGATGTGCTCGAGCAGGGCGTGCTCGAGGGCCGCAAGACGTTTGCCAACATGCTCAAGTACATCAAGGTCACGGCGAGCTCCAACTTTGGCAACATCCTCTCCATCGTGCTCGCGGCGGCGTTCCTGCCGTTCTTGCCCATGACCAGCGTGCAGCTGCTGCTACTCAACCTGCTGTATGACGTGCTGTGCATCGTCTTGCCGTGGGACAGGGTCGACGTGGAGGAGACGCGGGCCCCGCGCGACTGGTCGGGGCGCACCCTCGGGCGCTTCATGGTCACGTTTGGCCCCGTGAGCTCGCTCTTCGACATCGTGACGTTCCTCGTGCTCTTCTTTGCCGTGTGCCCGGCCCTGTGCGGGGGCACACCCTATGCGCAGATCTCCGACCCTGCTCTGCAGACGCGTTTCGTGTCGCTGTTCCAGACCGGCTGGTTCCTCGAGTCCCTGTGGACGCAGCTGATGGTGCTGCACTGCCTGCGCACCTCAAAGCTCCCCCTCGTGCAGAGCCGCCCCTCGATGCCGGTCATGGTCGTGACGGTGACAGGCGTCGTGGCACTCACGGCGCTCACGTTCTCCGGTGCCGGCGCGGTGTTTGGGCTTACCCCGCTCTCCGTGGGCTACCTGGGATTCCTTGTGGCCGTCTGCGTGCTCTACTTCGTACTCGTCACCCTTGCCAAGGGTCTGTACCAGCGCCGCTGGCGCGAGCTTATCTGAGGGGAGGGATCTGTCGTGAGCAATAAGATTGACGTGGTTCCCATAGACCCCGCCCTCGCCACGTGGCTGCTCGAGAAGCTTGTGGCCGACCCGCCGCGCAGTGCCTGCGCTCCCGAGCTGCTCACGGGCGTGCGCAGCCTGCTGTCGGGCGAGGCGAGCTCGCTGTTGCTTGGGGGTCCCGAGACACCGGCCGCCCTCGTCGACACCGAGGCCGACGTCATCCGCGCGGGCGAGCTGGAGATCCATCCCAGGAGCCGCAAGGTGCTCGTGGGCGGGGCACCGGTGAGCCTCACGCCCAAGGAGTTCGACATCCTGTACTTCCTCGCGCGCAACCGCGGCGAGGTGTTCACCAAGGAGCAGATCTACCGCGCGGTGTGGGAGCGCGACTATCTGCTCGACGACAGCAACATCATGGCCTTCATCCGCAAGCTGCGGAAGAAGATCGAGCCGGCGCCCGACGCGCCGCGCTACATCCTCACGATCTGGGGCATCGGCTACAAGTTCACCGACGAGGACTAGCCGAACTGGGGCCCGGTGGCCCCGCTTTCCGCGGGCGGCTCTCCAGCTCGCAGACGCGCTGCCGCCCCGCTGGCCCTTTCGGATGCCACCTTGCTGTCCTCTCCCTATCCTGCCGCTGCCGCCCTATCCTCCCGCCTCGGTGTCATCTCCCACTTCTTGTCAAATCGCAAGGAAATCGCAAGGGACAGGCCCTGTGATTGCCCTCCCGTGCCCGGCATTCTAATGGTGGTCCACGAATGCGCGAGCGGGGGTGGACCAAGGTCCATGCAAAGCGAGGATAGCGCCCCAAGCCCAGATCCAGGCCCTGCGCCTGGCGGGCTTGGACCATCCGTCACGGGGGAGGTAGCGATGAAGAGCAACCGTGTAGCGGCCCGCCGCCGCGCGATCGAGCGCGAGCGCGCGCTCGTCCGCGAAGAGCAGAACCGCCGCGTCGAATATGCGGCAACCAACTCAACCAGGGAAGTACTACGTGGCCTGCAAGCCCACATGGGCGGGCTCAGTGACGAGGCCGTGCTCATCAGTCGGGACAAGTTTGGCACCAACGAGGTGCATCACGAGCGTCAGGCGCCGCTGGCGAAGCGGATCGCGGAGGCGTTCATCAACCCGTTCACGGCCATCCTCTTCTTCCTCGCCGGTGTCTCGACCGTTACCGACATCATCTTCCCGCTGTGGTCGATGTTCGGCAACACGCCGGAGGACCTCGACTGCATGACCGTCGTGATCATCCTCACGATGGTGCTCATCTCGGGCGTCCTGCGGTTCGTGCAGGAGTCGCGCAGCGGCGACGCGGCCGCGCGGCTGCTGGCCATGATCACGACCACCTGCACGGTCTTCCGCTACGTCGACGATGAGAGTGACGGTCACACCGACAAGCTCGAGATTCCCATGGACGACCTCGTGGTGGGCGACATCGTGCACCTCTCGGCGGGCGACATGATCCCGGCCGACGTGCGTATCCTCTCGGCCAAGGACCTGTTCGTGAGCCAGTCGGGCCTCACGGGCGAGAGCGAGCCGGTCGAGAAGACGGCGCTCGTATGCGCCGGCGGCCAGGCCGTGACCGAGTACACCAACATCGCGCTCATGGGCACGAACGTCATCTCGGGCAGCGCCACGGCCGTGGTCGTGTGCGTGGGCGACCATACGCTGTTTGGCTCGATGGCCACGGCGGTGGCGGGCGACGCCGCCGAGACGAGTTTCGCCAAGGGCGTGAACGCCGTCTCGTGGGTGCTCATTCGCTTCATGTGTGTCATGGTGCCGCTGGTGTTCGTCATCAATGGCGTCACGAAGGGCAACTGGCTCGAGGCGTTCCTGTTCGCGATCTCCATCGCCGTGGGCCTCACGCCCGAGATGCTGCCGATGATCGTGACGACGTGCCTGGCCAAGGGCGCCATGGCGATGAGCAAGAAGCGCACGATCGTGAAGAACCTCAACTCGATCCAGAACTTTGGCGCCATCGACGTGCTGTGCTGCGACAAGACCGGTACGCTCACCCGCGACGAGGTAGTGCTCGAGTACCATCTCAACGTGAACGGCGAGGACGACGCACGCGTGCTGCGCCACGCCTATCTCAACAGCTACTTCCAGACCGGCTACAAGAACCTCATGGACCTCGCGATCATTCGCAAGACCGAGCAGGAGGAGGCGGCCGACGCCTCGCTTACGGACCTCTCCGAGAACTACGAGAAGGTCGACGAGATCCCGTTCGACTTCACCCGTCGTCGCCTCACCACCGTGGTACGCAATCGGGCGGGGAAGACCCAGATGGTCACGAAGGGCGCCGTCGAGGAGATGCTCGCAATCTGCTCCTTCGTGGAGTGCGACGGGGGCGTGAAGCCGCTCACCGATGCGCTGCGGCAGCGCATCCTATCCACCGTGGACGGCCTCAACGAGAAGGGCTTCCGCGTGCTTGCGCTCGCCCAGAAGAGCGACCCGTCGCCGGTGGGAGCCTTTGGCGTGGCCGACGAGTGTGACATGGTGCTGATGGGCTACCTGGCCTTCCTGGACCCGCCCAAGGAGTCGACGCCCGCGGCCATCGAGGCGCTGGCTCGCCATGGGGTCACCACGAAGGTGCTCACGGGCGACAACGACAAGGTCACCAAGACCGTGTGCGCGCAGGTGGGCCTCGAGGTGCGCGACATGCTGCTGGGCAGCGACATCGAGGTCATGAGCGACGACGAGCTTGCCGACGCGGTCGAGGATGTGGACGTGTTCGCCAAGCTCACGCCCGACCAGAAGGCCCGCATCGTGAGCGTGCTGCGCGAGCGCTGCGGTCACACCGTGGGCTTCATGGGCGACGGCATCAACGACGCCGCGGCCATGAAGGCGGCCGACATCGGCATCTCGGTGGACACGGCGGTGGACGTGGCCAAGGAGTCGGCCGATATCATCTTGCTGGAAAAGGACCTCGGCGTGCTCGAGCAGGGCATCATCGAGGGGCGCAAGACCTACGCCAACATGATCAAGTACATCAAGATGACGGCGAGCTCCAACTTTGGCAACATGTTCTCGGTGCTCGCAGCCAGCTCGCTGCTGCCGTTTTTGCCCATGGAGAGCGTGCACCTGATCTTCCTGAACCTCATCTATGACCTGTCGTGCACGGCCATCCCGTGGGACAACGTTGACGAGGAGTTCATCGCCAGGCCGCGCACGTGGGACGCCTCGAGCGTGGGCAAGTTCATGCTGTGGCTGGGCCCCACGAGCTCGGTGTTCGACTTCCTGACGTACATCTTCATGTACTTCGTGTTCTGCCCGATGGTGGTCTCTGGTGGTGTCCTGTTCAACGACCTTGGTGCCCACTTCGCTGGCGGCCAGCTCGAGGCCATGCGGATGGCCTACATCGGCCTCTTCCAGGCCGGCTGGTTCATCGAGTCGATGTGGAGCCAGACGCTTGTGATCCACATGATCCGCACGCCCAAGCTGCCCTTCATCCAGAGCCATGCCTCGGCCCCGGTGACGCTGCTGACGGCGGCAGGTATCGCGGTGCTCACGATCATCCCGTTCACGCCGCTCGGTGCCGTGCTGGGGTTTGTCGCGCCGCCGCGGCTGTACTTCGCCTTCCTCATCCCGTGCATCCTAGCGTACATGGCGCTCGCGACGAGCATCAAGAAGGCCTACGTGCGCCACTACGGCGAGCTTCTGTAGGGCGTGTCATGAGGGCGGGGATTATGTCACGTCCGGTCGAACCACCCCGTCCTCCCTCAAATGCGTATGACCGACCGACTCGAGAGGAGTTGACATGGATTGGAAGAGCCTATGGCTGAGCGTGTTCGGACGCGAGGACTGGCTTGGCCTCAACATGGGATTCTGGGTGGCGCTGGTGGTTGTGGTGCTGCTCATCGTGGCGATGAACCTCGTGTGCTGGTGCCTGCCGAAGCGTAGGTAGGCCCGTGACATTCCCCTCCGAGGGGAATGCCACGCACGCAAAAGGCCGTCTGGCATTCCCGCAAGGGGGTCAGGCGGCCTTTCAATGGCTGGCCCAGGAACCTGACATTCCCCTCGGAGGGGAATGTCAGGTGGACAGACGCGGGGTAGGCGAGCGCCTACTCGTCGCCAAATGAGATGCCGAGCGCCTTGGCCTCGCGTACGAGGTCGCCCTCGGGGTCGACGTACTTGAGCTTGCCGGCGACGCTTGCGAGCGGCACGTGGCACATCTTGTCGTCAACTTTCGCGATCATGACGCCAAAGTCACCCCTGAGGCAGGCGAGGGCGGCCTCCACGCCGCACTGCGTGGCGAAGATGCGGTCCTGTGCGTCGGGGGCACCACCGCGCTGGGTGTGCCCGGGCACGGCCACACGCACCTCGCGGTCGGTGCGCCGGGCGATCTCCTCGGCGATGTCATAGGCAACGCTCGGCTGTACGCGTGCCGCGACCTTCTTCTTGTAGGCCTTCTTGGGCATCGCGGCCTCCTCCTTGGTGATGGCTCCCTCGGCCACCGCCACGATGGCGAATCGCCCGCCGTCGCGTTCGCGACGCTCGATGGCCTCCACGACGTTGTCCATGTCGTAGGGGATCTCAGGGATGAGGATGACGTCGGCACCGCCGGCGACGCCCGCGTACAGGGGAATCCAGCCCACCTTGTGGCCCATGATCTCGACCACGAAGACGCGGCCGTGGCTGCTGGCTGTGGTGTGGATGTCGTCGATGCAGCGGGTGGCCACGTCAATGGCGCTTGTGAAGCCAAAGGTGATGTCGGTGCCCCAGGTGTCGTTGTCGATGGTCTTGGGCAGCGCGATGACGTTGAGGCCCTCCTTGGAGAGGCGGTTGGCCGTCTTGGTGGAGCCGTTGCCGCCCAGCATGAACAGGCAGTCGAGCTTGAGCTTCTTGTAGTTCTTCTTCATGGCGGGTACCTTGTCCACGCCATCGGCCTCGGGCTGGTCGAGGTACTTGAACGGGGTGCGGCTCGTGCCGAGGATGGTGCCGCCCTGCGTGAGCACGCCGGAGAAGTCGCGCCACTCCATCTTGCGCCAGCGGCCGTAGATGAGGCCCTGGTAGCCGTCCTCGATGCCCCAGATCTCCACGGGCTCCTTGGCCTTGTTGAGGATGGTCTTGACGATGCCGCGCATGGTGGCGTTGAGCGCCTGGCAGTCGCCGCCGCTCGTGAGCAGTCCGATTCTGAGCATGTGCTTGCCCCTTTCGCGAGGGTCGCGCCAGGGGCGCGGCGATGAAGCGTACATGTCTACAGTCTCGCACAACTGGCGATGAACTGCCTGTTGCGTTGGGGTGGGGGGGGGGGGCGTCAGGCGTGCCTCTGGGGGCTGTCTGCTCTAAATGAGAGTGGGAAGGCCGGACTTCCGGGGACAAGTTATGGCGTCCAAAAAGAAAAGCAGGCCAGAGGACATAGCCTCTGGCCTGCGTCTTTTGTGGTGGGCGTTACAAGATTTGAACTTGTGACCTCTTCCGTGTCAGCGCCCTGCCGCTCCGTCAACAGGCGTTTTCCAGTGAATCAATCTTCACACTTCATGCATCCAGAGCGTCCGATTGGTCCGTCTATCTCGGCTTTTCTGATTCTCTATGATTCCAGACAGGCCGTCCGTTACGGTGAGTCCAAACCTATTTTGGACAGCGTTTGGACAGCAGCCATCATTCATTTGGACAGACATTCGGGAGCTGGTCTCAATGGCAACTTACTCGAAAGGAAGCCTGCGCGAGCGAAGCAAGGGACACTGGCAGGCACGCTTCTGCCGGACCGATAGAAACGGCTCGAGCATCGTAACCAGATCGTTCGAAGCGACCTCTCGCCGAGCCGCGACCCTCATCATGGAGGACATCAGAAGGGAGCTGATCGAGCAGGACGGCGACGGCGCCTCAAGTCGCGAGCTCATTGCGTACATGTTGGATTACGTTGACGAGCGCGAGCGCTCCCAGCAGATAGAGGCGAGCACCGCGACCAACTACCGCAGCTCCATCAAGCATCTCGCGCGCTATCTCGAGGGCTACTCAATCGAAGAGATAACGCCGGAGAACGTCATGGACGTGCAGGCAGCCCTGCTCGCGGACGGCCTCGTCGCCGACACCGTTGCAAAGGACCATCGCTTCTTCAAGGTACATCGCCGCCGCAGCGATGACGGAGAACAGCGAGAGGAGTGCGAGCCGCGCAAGGACGGCACGGCGAGGGGCCACGCCCGCCTGGGCGTAGAAGCGCCACGTCCCGTCGAAGTCGCGGGCGAAAGCGTAGCAATAGATGGTCCCTAGTACGATGAAGCCGAACTGCGAGAGCACCGAGTGGTAGACGAGCGCCACCGCGCCCGGCAGCGCGAGCCCGCTCTGCGTCGCGTACGGGGCGGAGAGCATCGCGCACATCGCGAGGAGGGTGCCGAGAGCGAGCGCAAGGGCGAGCGCCGTGCGGCCGCGCAACATCCTCCGCAGTTCGAACAGCAGTATCGCCCTCAAGGGCATCGTCGCCCCTCGTCTCCATCCGCTCCGTCATGAACGCGCGGAGCGCCTCCACCGTCCTCTCGCCCGGGTACTCGACGAGGGCCCTCTCCTCCGCGTCGAGGAACAGGATGCGGCCGCCGAGGGCGAGGACGTCCTCGAGGTTGTGCGAGGTCGCGAGGACGGTCGTCCCCTCGAGGGCGAGCACGGCGTCGATGCACGCCTGGCGGCTCCGGTAGTCGAGGCCGCTGAGCGCCTCGTCGAGCATGAGGACGTCCCGCCCCGTGGAGAGGCAGACGCCGATCTCGAGCAGGCGGCGCTGACCCGTGCTGAGCCTCGAGACGCGCGTCCCCGAGAGGCCCTCCACGACGTCCGCGACCATGCGCGAGCGGGAGCGGAGCCGCGCCATTCCGGTCTTGCCGACAAGGTCGACGATGTCGCCGACCAGCACCTCGCCGGGGATCTTCGAGCGGTCCGAGACGGTGCAGCAGCGCCCGGGCAGGTCGCCCGGGACCGCCCCGGAGAGGGGCGGCACCTCACCCGCGAGCGTGCGGTAAACCGTCGACTTGCCGCATCCGTTGTCCCCGACGATACTCGTGACCCGGCCCTCGTCAATGCGCAGGTCGCACTCGCGGACCAGCGGGCTTTCTGGGTCGTAGCCCACGGAGAAGTGGATGATCATCTCAGCCCTCCCTCCTCAAATCGCTGATGCCTCGCGTGTACTTAGGGTGCCGCAGGGGCCTCGGGCGCGGCGACGCCGGAGGTGTCGATGTCTCCCAGCCCGAAGATGCGGTCGAGGTTGTACATACCGATGGGACCCTCCACCTCGACCCCGCCGAGAACGATCTCCCCGCTGCGGGCGTCAAGCTGCGTCGTGAACACGGCAGGATTGCAGCCCGAGGCCACGTATCCGATGCCCGCGAGGACAAGGCCCGCGGCAACGAGTCCGCCCGCCACGGCGAGGTAGATCCTCTTCGCGCTGGCCATGACGCCCGCGACGCGCTCCGTCCTAGCCGAGGCCTCGGCGTTCTTCTCGCCCCGGCTCTTCCAGAAGGGGGAGAGCGCCTTTCTTGCCCAGAGCGCCGAAAGGCGCGCGATCTGCTTGGAGACCGCCCAAGCGCCCGCGCCCACGAGAAGCGCCGCGCCGAGAAGCGCGATGCCGCAGCCCAGCGTCGCGAGTGCGTACGGGATGAGCCCCAGCTTGAAACCCACCGTCATGAGCGCGAGGTTCGTGACCCCCACGGCCCCGAGGCAGGCGGCGATGACCCACACGCAAAGCGCCAGCACCCAAATGCACACGTAGACCGTGACGGCCACCGCCGCGAAGGCCAGCAGAAGCGGCACCCACACCGGCGATCCCACGATGGCGAGCACCCACAGCAGCGCGTTGCTGCGCCGGCGCGTCTTGGCTATGGCGCGCGGCACGGCGGGCAGGTCGTCGAGCGTGGCCTCGGCCACCTCGCCGGGCGTTCCCATGGCGGCCACGGCCTCCTCCTCGGACATCCCGTCCTCCATGCGGTCGGCGATGGCCTCCGCGTAGAACTGCTTGGTCTCCTCCACCTGGTCCTCCGACAGGCAGGCCAAGAGCTCGCCCAGCCGGCCCAGGAACTCATCGCGCGTCATGGTGCGCCTCCTCAACGTATGCGTAGATCTCCTGCACGGACGGCCACTCGGCCAGGAACCCCTCGATGCGCTCGCGGCCTTCGTCCGTGATGCGGTAGTAGCGCCGCAGCCGGCCGTTGTGCTCGGCCGAGCGCGCCGTGATGCACCCGGCCCTCTCGAGGCGCTTGAGCAGCGGGTAGAGCGTCGACTCCGTGAGCCCCATGCTCGCCGGCACGTCCCTCACGATCTGGTAGCCGTAGGACTCCTCGCCCGAGACGGCCGCGAGCACGCAGGCCTCGAGGAAGCCGCGCTTCATCTGGGCCTCCATCCGCACACCTCCCCTCGTCGTATACTGTGTGATGCAAACTATACGTCGCATGGTATATGACGTCAACTCCCATCGCGAATAATCTCCGGTCCCGCGCGCCACGAACGCGATGTCGAGGGGCGGTTGACTATATGCACGAAACGTCAACCAACGCTCCTTTGATTCCACTGTCACTCGACCCCATACTGGGGATAGCGAAAGTCGCCACGTCGAGGGGGGATCATGAACGCAACCGTCAACATAGGCCGCACCATCGCGCGGGAACGTCGCAGCAGGGGCGTTACGCAGGAGGCGCTCGCCGCCCACCTGGACGTTTCGAAGGCCGCCGTGAGCAAGTGGGAGCTCGGGCAGAGCATCCCGGACGTGAGCCTCCTGCCGCGCATCGCCGCGTACTTCTCGCTCACCCTGGACGAGCTCTTCGACTGGCGCGACGAGCTCTCTCAGGAGGAGTCCGCCGCACTCTATGCCGAGGTCTACGCGCTAGGCGAGAAGGACCTTGCATCGGCACACAAGCGGCTGCGCGCGCTTGCCACGAAGCACTACTCGGACGCGAACCTGCTGCTCATGCTGGCGTCGCTCCTCACCGTGTGGGCGGGGGGGCATGGCCACACCGTTCTCGCCAGCTGACGAGAGGGACGGCGTGACCGACGCCGACGCGCTCGCGGACGAGGCGCTCGCCCTGCTCGACCGCGCGCTCGAGGTGGCGACGGACCCGTCGATCCTCTACCTCGCGCAGCAGCAGAAGGCCACGACGCTCTTCCAGGCGAATCGTCACGAGGAGGCCGCGACGCTCCTGGAGCCGCTCGTGCGCCGGCAGGACGCGGGCGCGGCGACGATGCTGCTCGCCTCGACGTATCGCAAGCTCGCACGCGACGACGAGGCCCTCGAACTCCTGCAGACGGAGCGTCTGCGAGCCGCGAACTTCGTGCTCTCGTCGCTCGCGCAGGAGGTGGGGGCGCGGGACGACGCGGCGTTCGCACGCACCGCCGGCACGGCCGCCGAGGCGGTTTTCGACGCGCTGGACATGGGCGCGGTGAACCCGTTCTTCTCGGCCACGATGTCCTTCGAGGTGGCCGAGGCCCTGCGGCGCGCGGGCGAGAGGGATGGTGCGCTCACGTCCCTCGCACGTGCGGTGGACGCCGCGACCGGCGCCCCAACGGACTCGGACCTGACGGGCACCCCACTCTGGGACCGCGTGGCCGGCCGTCTCGACCCCGCCTGTTCCGGCGCGGCGTGGGCCGAGCACAAGGCGCGGAAGGTGGACGCGCTGCGTACGGTCCTGCGCCGGGAGGCCGCCGGGCGCGCCCTCTCCCCCGAGTGGCGCGAGCTCGCCGGCGACGACCCGCGCTACCGAGAAATCCTTGAGGCACTCGAAAGCCTACCAAGCGAAGGGACGACCAATGGAGAAGCCTGACCTCCGACCTCTGCGCCTCATAGCGCCTGCCGTCCGCTCGCGTGCCGCGTCGCTCGCCGGCGCCGTCGCCCTGCTCGTTGCCTATTCTGCCGTCGCCGTCTCTCCCGCCCTCATCACCCAGCAGCTCATCGACCGGGGCCTCGCCGCCGGCGACGTCCCCCTCGTCGCGGTGCTCGCGCTGGCGCTCATCGTTGCGGCCGCAGCGAGCTCTGCGCTCTCGATCCTCGCGGCGCGCGTCCTCGCGACCGCCGGCGAGGGCGTGGCCGCCGACCTCAGAGCGAACCTCCTGCGCCGCGTCCTCGACGCGTCAACGGATTGGATGGCCGGATGCGACGATGGCTACATAGCGGCGCGTGTGGCGGAGGCCTCAAGCGTCTCGGCACTCTTCTCCAAGACCAGCTTCACCTTCGCGAGCAGCGTGCTCCAGGCGACGGGCTCGGCCATCGCCGTTGCGGCGATGAGCCCTGCCGTGCTTGCTCTTGCGCTCCTCCCGGTTCCCGCCTACGCCTGGTGCGCCGCACGGTCGCTGAGGGCATACCGGGTCTCAGTCGCCGCCACCCTGGAGGCGAACGCCGGCCTCACGGGCAGGGTCGCCGAAGCGGTTTCCGGCCGCGCGGAGGTCGGCTCCTCACCGGATGCTGCAAGGTCGGTTGCCGCGAGGGTTGGTGACGCGAGCGAACGGGTCAGGTTGAGCTCGGTGCGCCGGAGCGTCCTCGCGGCCCTCACGGGCGAGGGGATGTCGCTCCTCTCCACAGCGAGCGCCTCGCTCGTCTACGTTGCCTGCGCCGTTCTCGCGAGGTCGCTCTCGGTCGGCCGGGTCGTCGCCGCGGTCCAGCTCGCAGCGCGCGTCTACAGCCCCTTCCTCGTGGCCGTCTCCGCCGCCATTACGGTGCAGCCGGCGCTCGCGGCCCTCGGGCGCATCGCCGAGGCGTTCCCGGAGTCGCCGCGCAGCGGCGGAGCCGAACTCACGGCCGCTCCGCACACGATCGAGCTCAGGAACCTCGCCTTCCGCTACGACGACGGTCACCCGCTCCTCGGCGGGCTCACGGCCACACTCTCGCGCCCGTCGCTCGTGGTGGTGAGGGGTCCCAACGGCTCCGGCAAGTCAACCCTACTCAGAATCCTGCTCGGCGAACTTTCCGGCTGGGAGGGCGAAGTCCTCATCGACGGCGTTTCGCTTGGGAGCATCTCGCCGGAGTCCTGGCGTTCGCACTGCGCCGTCGTACGGCAGCGGCCCTTCCTACTCAACGCGAGCCTGCGCGAGAACGTCCTGCTCGGATTCGAGGATGCCAGTGAAGGGGCATACCGCGCCGCGCTCGCCGAGTCAGGGCTCGACGAGGTGGCGGAGCGGCTCCCGGAGGGCGACGCCACGCCCGTTGGGCCCGCGGGGTCGCTCCTCTCGGGCGGGGAGCGGCAGCGGGCGGCCATCGCCCGCGCCCTGCTGTGCGGTGCCGACGTGCTGCTCCTCGACGAGCCGGCAACCGGTCTCGACCCCGCCGCCAAAGCGTCGCTGCGAGACTTGCTCACCCGCCTTGCGCGCGAGCGTCTCGTTGTTGTGGTTGATCACGAGGGGGTCTTCGACAGCGTCGCCGACCAGGTGATCGATCTATAGCTTCCCTGGTTTATGCAATCGTCATGCCACACGACGCATGTATGGGAATCCAAAAACCCGTAAGCTACGCCGGCTAGGGACCCATAGGTACGACCCAGCATCACCCGCCGGTCGTTCTTCAAGTCACCGAATGGCATCCAGCATCAATTAAGGCCTCATAAACAACTAGAGCCAGTCCCCGAGAGGACCGGCCCTTACAAAACCTCGAAGGTTTTTGCATCTGCGTACATCATGGCATCAGCCTCGTGCCGCGTCAAGAACCCTCGCAAGAAACGCAAGATGAGACACAAGAGGGTTCTGCGTCCCATAGCGCGCGATTGCGTCGTCCATCAGGGGACGGAGGCCAGCGACCGCGTCAAGCGCTGCCGGGGCGGCGTGCTCGCCCGCAAGCATGTCATGCAGTGCCACGGTGGTCACGAGCTGTTGCGTGCGACGGTTGCGCAGTCTGGCTCGACGGCCCTTGCAGTTGCGGATGCCGTGGACGTTCAGCCACTCGAGTGCGACTCCCGAGGTTGCGTGCCTCGTCTCGCGCTCGGGCACGAAGCCGTTGCACAGGCAGCCCGCATGGCTCGCGCAGTTGCGGACGGCCTTCACGTCCTTGAGAGCGTAGTGAATCTCCCGCCTCCCCGTCTCCTCCCAGCGCTCAACGCAGAAGAGGTAGAAGGCGAGCAGCGTCCCGAACGGTACCACTTCCAGCAGCACCCATACGGGCATAGCGTCCCGGTAGTGGTCGATTAGCGACCCCGCGTACTCGTCCGCCTGGGAACGCGATACGAGGTCGCGTCTCAGCCCCTCGCGGAAGCCGCGGGGCAGGGAGGACACGAAGTCGGCGACGACCCCATAGCCGCCCTCCCCGCGTCTGGCGGCCTCGGACACGAGCCATGCCCTGACCGCGCGCTCGACATCCTTCGCCATGAGGCGAAACGTCTCGCGGAGAACGTCGTCGAGAGAGCTCACGTCCAAGAGGTCCCCGAAGTCGAGGTTCACGAACTTCCCGGCGTCGGGGCCGTCCTCATGGCGCTGGAAAAGCACCCGGTAGGCGGAGAGGTGCAGGTAGGTCTCGGCACTCGAAAGAATCTCGAGCGCGCGCTCCTCCGCGCAGCGCTCAAACGTGACGCCCTTGCCCCTGAGCAACTCAATCTGCTGCTCCGGAGTCGTTATGGGCTTGAGGGATAGCGCATCATGCACGCCGTCATCCATACCCCAAGCTATGAGTTTCTTGGCATCATCCATCATGCAAGCAATTCTACCCTACGACCAGAAGCTGAAGAGTCCGGCTCCCGAATCACATGAGCCGAATAATGGTCAGATGATTATGGAATATTGGTGGCATTATATCGGCACCTCAAGGTGCCGATACTCAAGTCCATGCATAACTTGACATTCCATATCGTCCGGTGAATCCCGCCGAATTTGGACAGCTGTTTGGACACCATTTGGACAGATACGAAAACAGCTCAGAGCCGACATGCTCTGAGCTGCGAAAGTTTGGTGGGCGTTACAAGATTTGAACTTGTGACCTCTTCCGTGTCAGGGAAGCGCTCTCCCCCTGAGCTAAACGCCCGTATATTTTCAAGCGCCGTTGGTGCTTCAGCGCGAGGTCTATATTAGCAAGAGATTTCCCCGCCGCGCAAGCCCCAATTTTGACTTTTTCACTTAGACGTCGGAGCTCGGCATTTGTCCTGATTGCTGTCGGGCCCTCATATTAGTAATGGGCAGCCTCTTCCAAAAGAGAATCGGAGCCGTCGGTTCACTTGTGGCGAATAACGTCCCCTCTGAAAGACTTCAGAGGTTAGGTGTGCGAGGCATGTTCACGGCGTGTTGTAAATCTATTCCGTTATCTAGATTTATGGCGTCAGTCTCGAAGTATGGGCTCCATGCCTTTGAGCAAAGACGCAGGTAGATGATGGTACTGTCCATTCACTGAAGGAAGGCTACTTTGGAGAGGGCCCTAAAAATCTAGATAACGGAATAGTTTTCGTTAGCGGTGGGTTTTCCTTTGGGACAAGAAAGCTTTTGTTTGCGCGGAGAAGCCGGAGACGCACCTTGGCTTGGAGAGCGCGCCCGCGCATAACAGCGCCGCCCGAAAACGCGCTGCACTGCACGTCGTCGGGTGTGGCACGCATGAAAGCTAGCCGCCTGCGCACTCACGCGCATCCGTGCGCATTCGTGCGCAGTCCTGCCACGTGCCAGGCGAAAATGTGACAAATCATACGGAAGGGTGTCACGCGGCTACCGTTTGCCGACGAAATGCTACCGTTCGCTCACTTCATATCGTTCAAATGTCCATCCTTGCGCAATACCACGCACAAAAGTGCAATAGTACGCACCGGAGCGCAGCAAGCGCCAAAAACGGGAGCCCGAGCCGCACAGGGAGGTATCGCATGCTCGCGGAGGAACGTCGCCAGAAGATGGTCGAGATGGTGGGGGAGAGCGCCACCGTAACTGTATCCGACCTCGCTCAGGCCTTCGATACCTCCGAGTCCACCATCCGTCGCGACCTCGACCGCCTTGACGCGGCGGGCAAGCTCGTGAAGGTCCATGGCGGGGCCGCGAGCGTCGAGTCCGCCGTCGCCCCCGCCCAGAGCCCCCTCGTTACCAACGAGCTCGGCATGGACGAGAAGCGCAGCCTCCACACCGCCGAGAAGCGCCTCATCGCCGCCCATGCGGCAACCCTCATCGGCCCCGAGGACTTCGTCTACATCGACGCCGGCACCAGCACGCTTGCCCTCGTCGAGGCCCTCTCCGAGCCCGCCACGCAGGCGCTCTTTGCCACCAACTCCGTCTCCAACGCCCTCGCGCTCACCTCGCGCGGCTGCCGCACCATCGTCATCGGCGGCAACCTTAAGGGCCTCACCGAGGCCATCGTGGGCCCGGGTGCCCTTGACGCTCTCTCGCGCCACAACTTCACCAAGGGCTTCTGGGGCACCAACGGCGTCACGCCCGAGCGCGGCTTCACCACGCCCGACCCCAGCGAGGCCATGGTCAAGCGCATCTCGATGGAGCGCACCAACGAGCGCTTCGTCCTCGCCGACGCAAGCAAACTCGGCGTTGTCACCCCGGCCACCTTCTGCGAGTTCGCGGACGCCACGCTCATCACCACCGCGTCCGCCGACCACAGGTATGGCGCGTACGCCAACGTAGTGGAGGTACACGCATGATCTGCACCGTCACGTTCAACCCGTCCATCGACTACATCGTCCGCGTCGACGACATGCGGCTTGGCGTCATCAACCGCACCACCTACGAGCAGGTCATGCCCGGCGGCAAGGGCATCAACGTGTCCGTTGTCCTCGGCAACCTCGGCCACAAGAGCCGCGCGCTCGGCTTCCTTGCCGGCTTCACCGGCACCGAGATCGCCCGCCTCGTGCGCAAGAGCGGCGTCGACGCCGACTTCATCCACGTCGACGAGGGCATGAGCCGCATCAACGCCAAGATCAAGTCCAACGAGGAGACCGAGCTCAACGGCCAGGGCCCCAAGGTCACCGACGCCAACATCGAGGAGCTCTACGCCAAGCTCGACGGCCTCGGCGAGGGCGACACCCTCGTCATCTCGGGCTCGGTGCCCAACACCCTTCCCGGCGACATGTACGAGCGCATCATGCGGCGCCTCGACGGCCGTGGCGCGCGCATCGTGGTCGACGCCGAGCGCAAGCTCCTCACCAACGTCTTGCCGCTGCATCCCTTCCTCGTGAAGCCCAACAACTTCGAGCTCGGCGACATCTTCGGTGTCACGCTCAAGACGCGCGACGAGGTCATCCCCTACGCCAAGAAGCTGCAGGAGAAGGGCGCCAGGAACGTGCTCGTCTCCATGGCGGGCGAGGGCGGCGTCTTCGTGGGCGACGACGGTTCGGCCTTCCAGAGCCCGGCCGCCAAGGGCATCGTGGTCAACTCCGTCGGCGCCGGCGACTCCTCCGTGGCTGGCTTCCTCGCCGGCCTCATCGAGACGGGCTCCTACGAGACCGCCTTCAAGATGGCCCTCGCCGCTGGTTCCGCCAGCGCCTTCTCCGACCACCTCGCTCGCCGCGACGAAGTGGAAGCCCTCATGAACGCCTAGCAAGCAGGGGGGGGCAAGAAGCCGACATGGAGTTCGTCTTCTCGTACCTCCTCGGGCCTCATGAACGCCTTGCAAGCAGGGCGATCAAGAAGCCCAGCAGCCCATCTCGTGAGCAAGCGCCCAACCAACTGCGGGCGCGCTCGCGAAAGGCCCTCGGAAAGCCTCTTGTCCCGTAAGCCCTCAACCCCGTTAGCCCACACCCCGGCACAAGCCGAAGGGC
>NZ_CAAKOQ010000050.1:55621-70894 GCF_901212675.1 Olsenella uli | reverse complement strand
TAAGGGACTTTGCAAGGCAAAGTGACCCCGCCCGAAGGCCTGTGCCGGGGTGTGGGCCTCCCAAGAAAGGGGAGGGCGGCCGGGGGCGCAACCGAAACGTATTTCAGCATGGGCCAGCGCCCGTGAGAGAAAGGTAGGACGCATGAGAATCAAAGATCTGCTCAAGCCTGAGGCCATCCAGATTGGGGGTTCCGCAACCAGCAAGGACGACGCCATCGACAAGCTCGTCGCCCTCATGTGCAAGGAGGGCAACGTCGCCGACGTCGAGGGCTACAAGGCCGCCGTCCGCGCCCGCGAGGCCGAGAGCACCACGGCGCTCGGCGAGGGCATCGCGATTCCGCACGCCAAGACCGCTGCCATCTCTGCGCCCGGCCTGGCGGCGATGACGCTGCCCGCGGGCGTCGACTACGACAGCCCCGACGGCCAGCCCACGAACCTCATGTTCCTCATCGCCGCGCCCGACACCAAGGCCGACGTCCACCTCGAGGTGCTCGCCCGCCTCTCCATGCTGCTCATGGACGAGCAGTTCCGCAACGACCTGCGCACCGCCAAGACGCCGGAAGAGTTCCTCGCGGTGATCGACAAGGCCGAGAGCGCCAAGATCGCTGCCGAGGAGGCCAAGGCCGAGGCCCAGAAGCAGGTCGAGGAGCGCGTGCAGCAGGCTACCGCCACGGGTGCCGCCGACGGCTACGACATCGTCGCCATCACCGCCTGCCCCACGGGCATCGCCCACACCTACATGGCCGCCGAGGGCCTCGAGCGGCAGGCCGAGAAGATGGGCGTGCGCATCAAGGTCGAGACACAGGGCTCGGGCGGCGCCAAGAACGTCCTCACCTCCGCCGACATCGCTGGCGCCAAGGGCGTCATCATCGCGGCCGACAAGAACGTCAACCTCGACCGATTCGACGGCAAGTCGCTCTACAGCTGTCCCGTCTCCCAGGGCTTCAACGCCCCCGAGAAGCTCATCAACACGATTCTCAGCGGCGAGGCACCCGTCTACCACGGCACCGGTGCCGCCGAGGCCGCTCCCGTCGCGGGCGAGGGCGAGTCGGTGGGCCGCAAGGTCTACAAGGACCTCATGAACGGCGTCAGCCACATGCTGCCGTTCGTCATCGGCGGTGGCATCCTCACCGCCCTCGCGTTCCTGCTCGACCAGCCGGGCCTCGGCACCGCGGCCTACGGCTCCTCCACGCCGCTCGCGGCCCTGTTCAAGACGATCGGCGGCGAGGCCTTCGGCTTCATGCTCCCGATCCTCGCGGCCTACATCTCCATGTCCATCGCCGACCGCCCCGGCCTTGCGCCCGGCTTCGTCGGCGGCGTGTTCGCCAAGGCCGGCTACAGCTTCGCCTACATCGGCTTTGCCCCCAACCTCTCGAGTGACGCCGCCCAGGCCACGCTCATCTCCGGCGGCTTCATCGCGGCGCTGTTCGCGGGCTTCGTGGCCGGCTACCTCACGCTCGGCATCGAGAAGGCGTGCGACAGGCTGCCAGACTCACTCGAGGGCATCAAGCCGATGCTCATCTACCCCGTGCTCGGCGTGCTTGCCATCGGCATTGTGATGCTCGCGCTCAACCCGCTGTTCGCGCTCATCAACACCGGCCTCAACGGCTTCCTCAAGGGCCTTGGCACGGGCAACATCGTCGTGCTCGGCCTCGTGCTCGGCGGCATGATGTCCATCGACATGGGCGGCCCCTTCAACAAGGCCGCGTACGTCTTCGGCACCGCTGCGCTCGACCCCAGCTCCGGCCTCGGCACCACCGGCCAGGTCATCATGGCCTCCGTCATGGTCGGCGGCATGGTCCCGCCCATCGCCATCGCGCTTTCCACCACGTTCTTCAAGGACCGCTGGACCAAGTCCGACCGCAACGCCGGCATCGTGAACTACATCATGGGCCTGTCGTTCATCTCCGAGGGTGCCATCCCGTTCGCGGCCGCCGACCCGCTGCACGTCCTGCCGAGCTGCATCATCGGCTCCGGCGTGGCAGGCGCGCTCTCCGCGGCCTTTGGCTGCACGAGCCCCGCGCCGCACGGTGGCGCCTGGGTGACCCCGGTCATCGGCAACTGGGCCATGTGGCTCGTCGCCTGCCTCGCGGGCTCCGTCATGGCGGCTCTCATCCTCTCCTTCTGGAAGAGGCCGCTTCCTCCCGAGGAGTCCGGTCTGACGAAGTAGCCAGGGCGCCCGCGCGCGCGGCGCGCGGCAATCTGGCGCACGAGTTGCGCGGAATCGAATAAAGGGCTGATAGGGGCCGGTGCCAGGGACGTGGCACCGGCCCCTGCCCTTGTCTTTGGACGGCTTCCTGCGCTGGGACGTGAGCGGCTCTCGCACCAGGCTGCGCACCGCCCTCGCGCCGGCCTGCGGGCGGCTCTCGCACCAGGCTGCGTACCGCCCTCGCGCCAGGCTGCGGGCGAACCCAGCCACGCCCGCTTCCTCCGTCCTCAGGCGTTGCGGGTATACTCATGTTCGTTCAGGGGAGCCGGCGCGTTTGGGGGCAGCTATGGAAGACAAGGCCAAGGGCCCTACCGGCGCGAGCGTCTCGCCTGAGGCCAAGGGCGCGACGCCGCATGCCGAGGCGCCCCACACCGCGGCGGCTCACTCGGCAACCGCCCACCCGGCGGCCGACCGGCACGGCCCCGAGGCGCCCACGCAGGTCGCCGACGGCCCCGCCAAAAGCGAGTCGATCCCCGACGTCGTGGTCATCACGGGTATGAGCGGCGCCGGCCGCACCGAGGCCATGCACACCTTCGAGGACCTCGGCTACTACGTCATTGACAACCTGCCGCCGCGACTTCTGCTCACGCTCGCGCAGGTGGTGGGCATTAACTCGGGTGTGGGCCGCCACCTCGCCATCGTGTGCGACCTGCGCAGCCAGGGCCTCTTCGACGAGCTGCTCGACGCGCTCGACGCCCTCTCCGACCACGACATCTCCTACAAGACCCTCTACCTCGACGCCTCCGACGAGGCACTGCGCCGCCGCTACAGCTCCGTGCGCCGTCGCCACCCCATCGCGCGCGAGGGCGAGTCCAACGCCGACGCCATCCGCCGCGAGCGCGTCGAGCTCGCCGACGTGCGCGACCGCGCCGACTACGTGATCGACACCACCGGCTGGCGCCCCATCCAGCTGCGCCGTCGCATCCAGGCTCTCTTCTCCGAGCTCACCGACCAGCAGCTGCTCGAGGTGCACGTCTTCTCGTTCGGCTTCAAGTACGGCATGCCCGTCGAGGCCGACCTCGTCATGGACGTGCGGTTCCTCCCCAACCCCTACTACGACCCCGAGATGCGCGCGCTCACGGGCATGGACGAGAAGGTCTCGTCCTACGTCCTCGGCCGGCCCGAGACCAAGCACTTCCTTAAGGCCTGGTACGACCTGCTCGACGCCGTGATGCCGGGTTATGTCGCAGAGGGCAAGAGTCAGCTGTCCATCGCCATCGGCTGCACCGGTGGCCAGCACCGCTCGGTGACGCTCGCCAACTCCACGGCCAGCTACCTCGCCGCGCAGGGCTATCGCGTCGACGTGGCGCACCGAGACCTGCCCCGGGCCGAGAGGCAGTGACGTGTCGTTCACGGCCGAGGTGAAAGACGAGCTCTCCCGCGTGGAAGGAAGCTGCCCGCTCTGCGACGTCGCCGAGCTCTCCGCGCTCGTGCGCGTGTGCGGCGCGCTCTCCTTCAGGGGCTCGGGCAACTACGCCATCCGCGTCTCTACCGAGACGGGCGCCGTGGCGCGCACGGTCATCCGGCTCGCGCACGCTGTGTTCGGGCTCGACACCTCACTCACGGTGCGTCGCTCCAACCTGCACAAGACACGCAACTACCTCATCGAGATTCCCGAGCAGAAGGGCCTCGAGGAGGCGCTCGTGCGCATGGGCATCCTCGTGCCGGGGCGCGGCCTTGCCCCCGGCGTGAACGCGCGCGTGGTTTCCAAGCCCTGCTGCCGCGCGGCCTACCTGCGCGGGGCCTTCATGGCGGGCGGCTTCATCGCCGACCCGCGCGGCGACTTCCACCTCGAGGTCGCCGTGACGGGCGAGGAGTTCGCGGCCGACGTCGTGGAGCTGCTCGACGACGAGGTGGTGACGGCGCGAGTCAACAAGCGCCGCGGCGCCTACGCCATCTACCTCAAGAGCTTCGACGACATCGTGCGCCTGCTCACGATCGTGGGCGCCGCGCGCACGGCGCTCGCCGTCGAGAACGTGCGCGTCATGAAGTCGGTCAAGAACGACGTCAACCGTCGCGTCAACGCCGAGATCGCCAACCAGGCCCGCTCCACGGGGGCCGCCGCCGACCAGCTCGAGCTCATCGACCGCGTCGAGCGCGAGGTGGGGCTCGACGAGCTGCCGCCGGCGCTCGCGAGCTTCTGCGCGGCCCGGCGGGCTCACCCCGACCTCTCGCTTCGCGACCTGGGAGCCACCATGGAGCCGCCCATGAGCAAGAGCGCGCTCTATCACCGCGTGCTTCGCCTGGAGCGGCTCCTCAAGTAGGGGAGGGGCCGAGGGCCGTATGGCTGGGCTCGAGTAGGGGAGGGGCCGAGGGCCGTTTGGCTGGGCTCGATTGGTTGGTCGCGAGCCGCGTAAGGGGTCGTTCGCGATGCCGCGCGAGGAGCCTGCGAAAGGGGAGCCATTGGGCCTCCCGCGAGGCCGAACGGGATACCTCCCGGCCAGCGCCCAGACGCGCGTCACCGGTCCCTGCAAGCCGCCGCGGCGGCGTCACGAACCTGTCCACGGGATGCGATACAACCTCTCTCCCTTGACCACCGAACGGTGGACAAGTGGCAGCGTACCCGGCATTTTTTGCAATTTAATTACATGGCGAGTGATTGGGTTCTCCGCAGAAGCGGTAATATCACTGATGGTGTTTCCAACTGAGACCTGAACGGCGCAAGGGGCGTCGGGGGGTCTTCGAAAGGAGAAAGCATGGCAGTCAAGGTTGCTATCAACGGCTTCGGTCGCATCGGTCGTCTGGCCTTCCGTCAGATGTTCGGTCACGAGGGCTCCGAGATCGTCGCCATCAACGACCTCACCTCTCCGGAGATGCTCGCTTACCTGCTGAAGTATGACTCCACGCAGGGCAACTATGCTCGCGACCACGAGGTCGTCGCCGGCGAGGACTCCATTACCGTCGATGGTCACAAGATTACCATCTACAAGGAGGCCGACGCCAACAACCTGCCGTGGGGCGACCTTGATGTCGACGTCGTCCTCGAGTGCACCGGCTTCTACACCTCGAAGGCCAAGGCCCAGGCTCACATCAACGCTGGCGCCAAGAAGGTCGTCATCTCCGCTCCTGCCGGCAACGACCTGCCGACGATTGTCTACAACGTCAACCACGAGACGCTGACGGCCGACGACAACATCATCTCCGCCGCCTCCTGCACCACCAACTGCCTTGCCCCGATGGCCAAGGGCCTGAACGACTTCGCCCCCATCGTGTCCGGCATCATGACCACCATCCACGCCTTCACCGGCGACCAGATGGTGCTCGACGGCCCGCAGCGCAAGGGCAACTTCCGTCGCTCTCGTGCCGCTTCCGAGAACATCGTCCCGAACTCCACGGGTGCCGCCAAGGCCATCGGCCTGGTTCTCCCCGAGCTCAACGGCAAGCTCATCGGTGCCGCCCAGCGCGTCCCGACGCCGACCGGCTCCCTCACCAACCTCTACGCCGTCGTTGACAAGACCGTGACGGTCGACGAGGTCAACGCCGCCATGAAGGCCTACGCCGAGCAGATCCCCGAGACCTTCGGTTACAACGAGGACCAGATTGTGTCCCGCGACATCATCGGCGAGACCCATGGCTCGATCTTCGACGCCACGCAGACCATGGTCCAGGACCTCGGCAACGGCCAGAGCCTCGTTCAGGTCACCTCTTGGTACGACAACGAGAACTCCTACACCTCCCAGATGGTCCGCACCATCAAGTACTTCGAGAAGTTCGTCGCCTAAGTTTGGCAGCCTGAGCTTCTAGCAGCGCTAGCTGGGGCGCGGTCGCAGTCGCAAGGCCGCGGCCGCGTCCCTTTCTCGTAAGAGCGGGCACGTCCCCGCTGTCACATTTCCTTCCGTATGATTTGTCACATTCCCGGCGTGCCCGAGAAGAAAGGACCCAGACATGGCCTTTACCAAGAAGACCGTTCGCGACGTCGACGTCGACGGCAAGCGCGTCCTGTGCCGCGTCGACTTCAACGTGCCCATCAAGGACGGTGTCGTGGGTGACACCACCCGCATCAAGGCGGCCCTCCCCACGATCAAGTACCTCGTGGAGCACAACGCCCGCGTCATCCTCATGAGCCACCTCGGTCGCCCCAAGGGCGACGGCCCCGAGCCCGAGCTCTCCCTCAAGCCGGTTGCCGAGAAGCTCGCCGAGATGAGCGGTCTGCCCGTGCAGTTCGTCCCCGACACCTACGGTGACGAGGCCAAGGCTGCCGTCGACGCCCTCCAGCCGGGTCACATCCTCGTGCTCGAGAACGTCCGCTTCGACAAGCGCGAGAAGAAGAACGAGCCCGAGATCGGCGAGCGCCTTGCCTCCTACGGCGACATCTTCGTCCTCGACGCCTTCGGCACCGCGCACCGCGCCCAGGGCTCCGTGGTTGGCCCGGCCAAGTACATCCCGGCCGTCGCCGGCTTCCTGCTCGAGAAGGAGGTCGACACCCTCACCTCGATCTTCGCCGACCCCGAGCGTCCCTTCGTCGCCATCGTCGGCGGCTCCAAGGTCTCCAGCAAGATCGGCGTGCTCGACCACCTCATCGACTCAGCCGACACGCTGATCATCGGCGGCGGCATGGCCTACACGTTCTTCCTGGCCAAGGGCTACTCCGTCGGTACCTCCCTCAAGGAGGAGGACTGGGTCGACCGCGCCAAGGAGATGCTCGAGAAGGCCGAGAAGAAGGGCGTTAAGATCCTTCTCCCGATCGACAACGTGGTTGCCGACCACTTCGGCGAGGATGCCACCGGCGAGGTCGTCGACTCCGACAAGATCCCTGACGACCGCATGGGCATGGACATCGGCCCCAAGACCGTTGCCCTGTTCGACGAGGCCATCAAGGGCGCCAAGACCGTCTTCTGGAACGGCCCGATGGGCGTCTTCGAGATGGATCAGTTCGCCAAGGGTACCGAGGCCGTCGCCCGCGCCGTTGCCGACTCTGATTGCACCTCGATCATCGGCGGTGGCGACTCCGTGGCCGCCATCAACAAGTTTGACCTTGCCGACAAGATGAGCTGGATCTCCACCGGCGGTGGCGCGTCCATGGAGCTCGTCGAGGGCAAGGCCCTTCCGGGAGTGGAGGCGCTGCTCGATGCGTAACCTCATGATTGCGGGCAACTGGAAGATGAACAAGACCTACAGCGAGGGCGTCATCCTCGCGCAGGGTCTTGCCGATGCCCTCGCCGGCAAGGACCTCAAGGGCGTCGACGTCGTCGTCTGCCCGCCGACGGTCGACCTCAAGGGCGTCTCCGAGGTCATCGACCAGAACAACGCCCAGTTCGCCCTGGGTGCCCAGAACGTGTACTTTGAGGAGTCCGGCGCCTTCACCGGCGAGACGGCCCCCAGCATGCTCACGGCCGTGAACGCTACGTACTGCATCATCGGCCACTCCGAGCGCCGCGGCTACTTTGGCGAGACCGACGAGGACGTCAACAAGAAGGCCAAGGCCCTCATGGCGCACGACATCGTGCCGATCAGCTGCTGTGGCGAGCCGCTTGAGGTCCGCGAGGCCGGCAAGCACGTCGAGTTCGTCGTCGACCAGGTGAAGAAGGACACGGAGGGCCTCGACCTTTCCGATCCCTCCAAGTACGTCATCGCCTACGAGCCCATCTGGGCCATCGGCACCGGCAAGACCGCCACGGCCGATGACGCGCAGGAGGTCTGCGGCGCCATCCGCAAGACCCTCGCCGAGATCTTCGGCCAGGAGACGGCCGACCAGGTGCGCGTGCTCTACGGTGGCTCGGCCAAGCCGGGCAACATCGCCGAGCTCGTCGCCAAGCCCGACGTGGACGGCGCCCTTGTGGGCGGCGCCTCGCTCAAGGCCGACTCGTTCTCCGAGATGGTCCTGAACGCCATCGCATAGCACCGGCGTCGCGAAACAGCGCTAGTCAGGCGCCCGGCATGTCCCCCTTCCAGAGGCATGCCGGGCGCTTTTAGTGCAGTTGGGTGCAGTTGGGGACGTGCTCGTTCTGCACCATTTTTCGTTTGGCTCATCTCGTTACGCGAGAGATGGTGTTTCGACCGATTCCCGTGAGGCGCTCGATTTGCAGGACCGTCAGCCCCGCCTTCCGCAGGCGGACGAGGCAGGCATTGCGGTTCATTTTCGGAAGGCCCTTGAGCTCGTGGACCTTTGTTGGGTGGAGGGCGCAGCGGGCGGCTTGAAAGGCCTCCGTGTCGGGAACCCTGCCACCCGCGAATGGGTAGAATGGCTCGCGCTTGCCCTCTGGCTCCTGGTGGAAGCGCTCGAACCCGGTACTCCCGCCAAGCATGTCGAGCAGGACCCCCGTGCTCACGAGGCCTGAAGCGTCGTCGTGAAGATATGAGTGATAGCTGCTCCATGGATAGGTGTCCGTCGGGCACAGGCCTGCCCGCTTCGGGTTCTCGTGAATGTAGCGGGCCGTGAGAAGCAGCTGTGGGTCGCTCTCGACGGGGACGCTCTTGAAGCGCCCTTGGAAGACGGGGCCGATCCTGCCGGTCTTCGTGTTGTAGCGCCTCGCGTAGGTCGTCCACGCGGAGTGGAATGCCTCGCTCAGGTTGCCGGCGGGATCCTCGACGAGCAGATGGACGTGGTTGTCCATGAGACAATAGGCGAGCAGCGACATGTCCCGGTTGCTCAGATGGGTGCCGACCGTCTCGAGAAGGGTCGCTCGGTCAGAGTCATCCTCGAAGATGAGCTGCTTCCCAGCTCCTCGCTGTATGACGTGGTAGAAACCGGATTCGGCAACTGCTCGTGACTGACGGGGCATCGGCGCTCCCTTCCGTAGGGGAAGGGAACCGTAGCATCTGGCCGAGCCCGTATGGGTGGCGCTTCCCTAGGCGGTCGTTATGGGCGATGAGCGGTCGGGGGCTCGCCTGGGGGCTCGTGGCGGCGGGGCGAGGTGTGCAGAACGAACACGTCCCCAATTGCACCCAATTGCACCGCCCAATTGCACACTGCCACAGGGTGTGGGGAGTGTGGTAGTCTTAGGGCTTGTGGATTTGGCACTCTTACGAAGGAGCTCTCGTGGGTCCGCTCAATACGATTCTGCTGGTGGTCTGGGGCATCTCGGCCGTTGCCCTCATCATCCTCGTCCTCATGCACTCCGGCAAGGGCACGGGCGTGTCCGACATGATCGCCGTCTCGATGTACAACTCCAACGCCGGCAGCGGCATCTGGGAGCGCAACCTCGACCGCCTCACCGTCATCGCGGCCGTCGTCTTTGCCCTCACGATCCTCGTCTTCATGCTCACCTACCCGCTGGGCACCATCGGCTAGGACCGATGCGCCCTGGCCCCCGTCCAGCGCCAGAGCGGTCTCTTATTCGTGTATACGTTTGCTGTATGCGCGTCTCCGTTTAGCACGGGGACGCGCCTTTTGTTTCCATACTGTTTCAACTGGGCTTCTTTACTAAGGTAAAGCTGACATAAGTCTTGTCAGGTCCACCGCGCTCCCGCATAATCAGCAACTAAGTTTGCAAGCGGGGATTCCTTGCAACGTCGTTTGGCGCCCGGACTGGAAGGGTCGGGTGGCCTTTGTCGTCGCGCATGGGGGAGTCCACCTCACGCAGCCCATGGCGCACGGGGACTGGGGACACGGGTTCTCGCTCGGCGTCGCAAGAAAGGGAGGACCAATGCACCAGCCCACGATGGGTCGTCGCACGTTCGTGAAGGGCAGCCTGGCCGCCAGCGCGCTCGCCGCCCTCGCCGCCTGCGGCAAGAAGGGCGGCTCCGACACCACCGCCACCTCCGGCGAGGCCACCGGCGGCACGCTGAACTACTACATCAACAACCCGGTCTCCATCGACCCGTACGACGCCGAGGAAGACCAGGGCATGCAGGTCTGCTACCAGCTCTTCGACGCACTCATGACGTACGACTTCGAGAAGGGCGAGCTCAAGGGCCTGGCCGCCGAGTCCTATAAGGCCAACGACGCCACCGACGAGTTCACCTTCACCCTCGTGAAGGGCGCCAAGTTCCACGACGGCACCACCGTGACCTCCAAGTCGTTCAAGCAGGCCTGGGAGCGCATTTGCAACCCCAAGACCTCCGAGACGACGCCCTCCAACATCTCCTACCACCTCTCGATGGTCGAGGGCTACTCCGAGATGGCCAAGGGCGAGGCGACCGAACTCAAGGGCGTCACCTGCCCCGACGACGACACCCTCGTCGTGAAGCTCATCCAGCCGTACGCCGACTTCCCCTACGTCTGCATGCACCCGGCGCTCTCCCCGGTGCCCGACGCGGCGCTCAAGGACTTCGACACGTTCTTCTTCGCGCCCGTGGGCAACGGCGCCTTCAAGATGGACGGCAAGTGGGAGGACGGCCAGCAGATCAACCTGGTCCGCTTCGACGACTACTCCTACGGCGACAAGGCCAAGATCGACGGCATCCACTTCAACATCCAGAAGGACGTCCAGACGGCCTACACCGAGTTTCAGGCCGGCAACATCGATGTCGCCCAGGTGCCGACCGCCCAGATCAAGGACGCTATCTCGCAGTACGGCGAGTCTGGGGACGGCTTCACCATCACCCCGGGCAAGCAGGTCCTGACGGGCGCCGAGCTCTCCACCTACTACATCATCTGCAACCTCGGCAACGAGCAGATGCAGGACCTCGACCTGCGCAAGGCCCTCTCGCTGGCCATCAACCGCCAGGCCATCTGCGACACCGTCTTCGAGGGCACCCGCGAGCCGGCCGGTGGCATCATCCCGCCGGGAATCGCCGGCTACCAGGAGAACACCTGGGAGTACGTCAAGTACGACAAGGATGCCGCCACCCAGCTCCTCGACGCCAAGTACCCGATGGGCGCCGACGGCACCCGCGGCATCTCGGTGAAGCTGTCGTTCAACCTCGACGGCGACCACAAGTCCATCATGGAGATGGTCATGGCCGACTGGAAGGCCGTGGGCATCACCGTCGAGGCCGTCAACAACGACTGGGCCACGACCCTCAAGGACTACAAGGCTGGCAACTTCCAGATGGGCCGTCTTGCCTGGATCGCCGACTACCCCATCCAGGACAACTTCATCTACCCGCTGTTCTCGACCGAGGGTGACAACAACTACGGCAAGTACAGCAACAAGGACGTCGACGACGCGATCCTGAAGGCCCGTGCCACGCTCGATGAGAAGGAGCGCCAGGCCGCGTTCCAGGAGATTGACAAGAAGGCCGGCGCCGAGATGCCGGTCATCCCGCTCTTCTACTACAAGCACCAGCTCGTGGGCTCCAGCAAGGTCAAGAAGCTCTACATGGACCCGCAGAAGCTCTGCGATATGAGCGAGGTGGAGCTCTCCGCCTAAGCGCGGGGCTCGAAAGCTCAATCCTTCGCGGACGCCCGCCGGCGCCCGCGTCGCGACGGGGCGCCGGCAACACGGTGCCCCGTCGTCTGTTAGGGGGTCGCGCGGGCCTGCGCCCGCCAGACCCCACTTCCACGTTTAGGAGTTGTACGCATGGCAAAGTACATACTCAAGCGCGTGCTGCAGTTCATCCCCGTGTTCATCGGCGTCACGATGATCCTGTTCGCCATGAAGGCCATCGTGCCGGGCGACCCCATCCAGGTCATCACGGGCGGCAAGCAGGTCACCCCCGAGACCGAGCTGCAGCTGCGCATCGCCAACGGGTTCATCGAGGTGGACGACCAGGGCAAGCCGCTCTATGACGAGAACGGCGACACCATCCCAACGCCCATCTGGAAGCAGTACCTCACCTACATGAATGACCTGCTTCACGGTGACCTCGGCACCTCGTACACGCGCAACATGAAGGTGTCGGACATCTTCGCGCAGAAGTACCCCTACACGGTCAAGCTCGCCATCGTCGCAATCTGTCTCGAGGCCGTGGTGGGCATCGGCGCGGGCATGGTGTCGGCGATAAAGAGATACTCGTTCTGGGACGTGCTCGTGACGCTCGTCACGTCCGTCCTCGTGGCCATGCCCGCCTTCTGGCTCGGCATGCTGCTGCAGCTGTTCTTTGGCGTCGTTCTCAAGAACGCCACCGACGGGGCCTTCTACCTGCCCATCTCCGGTGCCGGCGGATCCAACTCCGACTTCCAGGACTGGGTCCACTACATCCTGCCGGCCATCACCCTGGCCTCGGTCTCCACGGCGTACGCGGCGCGCATCATGCGCTCGCAGCTACTCGAGGTCATGAACCAGGACTACATCCGCACCGCCAAGGCCAAGGGACTCTCGCGGCGCGACATCATCTGGCACCACGCACTCAAGAACGCCCTCATCCCGGTCGTCACCTACATCGGCATCGACTTCGGCGCGATGCTCGCCGGCGCCATCCTCACCGAGACGGTGTTCAACTGGCCGGGCGTGGGCTACGAGATCTACCGCGCGGTGACCGCTCGAGACTGGCCCATCGTGATGGGCGGCGTCAAGGTCATCGTCATCGTGGTGATGCTCATCAACCTACTCGTCGATATCAGCTATGCCTTCCTTGACCCGCGCATCCGCTATGGCGCGCCCAAGGACGAGGGCTAGGGGAGGAGCATATGACCGAGAACAAAAACCCGCGTACGGAGGCCGAGGGCAAGGAGCCGCAGGGCGCGCAGCCCGCCGGCGCCGGCAAGGGCGCCTTCGACGCCGCCCTCTCCGAGACCGCACGCGCCGAGGAGTCCGACCGCCCCACGCGCACGCTCTGGGGCGACGCCTGGAAGCGCCTCCGCAGGAACAAACTCGCCGTTATCGGCGCCGTCTGGATTCTCTTCATGATCCTCGTGGCGCTCACGGCGGACCTTTGGGCGCCCCAGTGGCTCGGCAGCCCGACGGACATCGACTCGACGCAGTCGGCCGCGCTCTCCAAGCTGCCGCCCAGCCTCGAGCACCCCTTCGGCACCGACGCCACCGGCCGCGACCAGCTCGTCCGCGTCATCTACGGCGCGCGCGTCTCGCTCACCGTCGGCGTCATCGCAACCGTCATCTCCACGGCGATTGGCCTCGTGATGGGTGCGCTCGCCGCGTTCTACGGCGGCATCTGGGACGTGATCATCATGCGCCTGGCGGACATGTTCCTCGCGATCCCGTACACGCTGTTCGTCATCGTGATGCTCGCCGTCATCGGCCAGGGCATCCAGAACGTGTTCATCGCCATCGGCATTCTCGGCTGGCCGAGCATCGCGCGCGTCTTCCGCTCTGCGATCCTCTCCGTCAAGGAGAACGACTACGTCGACGCCGCGCGCGCCATGGGCGCCAGCGACTTCCGTATCGTCGCGCGCCACATCTTCCCCAACTCGGTGGCCTCCATCGTGGTCTACGCCACGATGAACGTCGGCGGCGCCATCCTCACCGAGAGCGCCCTCTCGTACCTGGGTATGGGCGTCACCCCGCCGACCCCCTCGTGGGGCATCATGATCCAGGACGGCCAGACGTTCCTCGCCACCCAGCCGTGGCTCATGATCATGCCCGGCATCGCGATTCTCACCACGGTGCTCGCCTTCACCCTCCTCGGTGACGGCCTGCGCGATGCGCTCGACGTCAAGATGAAGGACGCGTGATAGGGATGGCATTGTTCAAGAAGAAGGACGAGGTGGCACGCGTCGACCTCAAGGACCAGCCGGTCCCCGAGGGCAGCCACCTGCTCGAGGTGGACGACCTCAAGATGTACTTCCACACGGGCGACGGCGTGGTCAAGGCCGTCGACGGCGTGAGCTACACGCTCGACCGCGGCGAGACGCTCGGCGTGGTGGGCGAGTCGGGCTCGGGCAAGTCCGTGACCGCGATGACCATCATGGGCCTCATCGACATGCCCCCGGGAAAGATCGAGGGCGGAGACGTGCGCTACCGCGGCCACTCGCTGCTCAAGATGAGCGAGCGCGAGATGCAGCAGATTCGCGGCAACGACATCGCCATGGTCTTCCAGGACCCGATGACGTCGCTGAACCCGGTCTACACCATCGGCCGCCAGCTCGGTGAGGGCCTGCGCCTGCATCGCGGCTACACCAAGGAGCAGGCGCTCAAGCGCGCCGTGGAGCTCCTGCAGATGGTGGGCATCCCCAACGCCGAGCAGCGCGTGAAGGACTACCCGCACCAGTTCTCCGGCGGCATGCGCCAGCGCGTCATGATCGCCATGGCGCTGGCCTGCGACCCCGACATCCTCATCGCCGACGAGCCCACAACGGCCCTCGACGTGACGATTCAGGCGCAGATCATCGAGCTCATGCAGGAGATGCAGGAGAAGAACGGCAACGCCATCATCATGATTACGCACGACCTCGGCGTCGTGGCCGACGTTGCGGACAAGATCATGGTCATGTACGCGGGCCGTCCCGTGGAGTTCGGCTCCGCGGAGGAGATCTTCTACAACCCCATCCACCCCTACACCTGGGGCCTCGTGCGCTCGATCCCCGAGCAGGTCACCGACGAGAAGAAGCCGCTCACGCCCATCAAGGGCAACCCGCCCTCGCTCGTGAACGTGCCGAAGGGCTGCAGCTTCTCGCCGCGCTGCCCGTACGCGACCGACCGCTGCCGCAAGGAGCGCCCGGAGACCTACACGACCCCGACCGGCCACTACTCGCGCTGCCACTTCTCGATGGACGAGGAGTTCGTGCGCAAGAACGCGCCGGAGAACTCGCGCACGCGCGCCGCGAAGGCCGCCGCTGCGGCTGCTGCGGCCCACGCCGCCGCGACCGATTCGAAGGGAGGCGAGGCGTAATGGCAGAGCCCCTGCTGCACGTCGAGCACCTCTCCAAGGAGTTCGGCGTCGACTCCGGCGTCTTCTCCGGCGGCAAGAAGACGGTCAAGGCCGTCGACGACATCAGCTTCGACATCTATCCCGGCGAGACCTTCGGCCTCGTGGGCGAGTCGGGCTGCGGCAAGTCCACGACGGGTCGCTGCATCATGCGCCTCACGCACCCCACGCACGGCAAGGTGGTGTTCCAGGGCGAGGACGTGGCGCACATGCACAAGCGCGAGCTCAAGCGCATGCGCCACGACATGCAGTTCATCTTCCAGGACCCGTATGCGAGCCTGAACCCGCGCATGACCATCGGCGAGATCGTCTCCGAGCCGCTCGTCATCCACAACGAGATGCCCGACAAGGCCCAGCGCATGGACTACGTGCGCGAGCTGCTCGACATCGTGGGCCTCAACCCCGAGCACATCAAC
>NZ_CAAKOQ010000050.1:17573-55611 GCF_901212675.1 Olsenella uli | reverse complement strand
CGGCCAGCGCCAGCGCATCGGCATCGCGCGCGCGTTCGCGCTCAAGCCCAAGCTCATCATCTGCGACGAGCCGGTGTCGGCGCTCGACGTGTCGATCCAGGCGCAGGTGCTCAACCTCCTCAAGGAGCTCCAGCAGGAGTACGGCACGGCCTACCTGTTCATCGCGCACGACCTGTCGGTGGTGCAGCACATCTCCGACCGCGTGGCCGTGATGTACCTCGGCAACCTCATGGAGGTCTCCGACTGGAAGACCCTCTACGCCGAGCCGCACCACCCCTACACGCAGTCGCTGCTCTCGGCCGTGCCCGTGCCCGACCCGGACGTCCAGCGCTCGCGCAAGCGCATCATCTTGAAGGGTGATCCGCCCTCGCCGATCGACCCGCCGAGTGGCTGCCGCTTCCACACGCGCTGCCCGATTGCCAAGGAGTGCTGCGCCAAGGAGCGTCCGGAGCTGCGCGAGGTTGCGCCGGGCCACTTCTGCGCGTGCCACTTCGCGGAGGACCACCCCATAAAGGAATCCTCCATCGAGCTGTAGGCGAACCCCGCACTCCTTGAACTACCGGCTCGCCTAACGTTGCTGTCCGGGAGGCCCCGCCTCGTCCCCACCCTCAGGTCACTTGCTTCGCAAGTCCCTTAGCCCTCGGGTGTGGAACGAGACGGGGCCTCCCTGCGTTGTTGGGCATTCCTGCGTTAACCGGGCTGCGCGCGTCTTCGGCACGTGCGAGCGGGATCCTGGCTTCTGTGCGGGTTGGGGCGCTGTGGTGCTTGGGGGTGCCGGAAGATTGAGCGTGCAAAATGGGATGTTCCGGCCTCTTGAAACGCCGTGGAACTGTCCATTTTGCGCGCTCAGTCGGCGGGGGTTGTGGGCGGCTCGGGGTGGGTGACGAGGGCCACGCGGTGGGCGAAGGAGCGGTAGAGGCTGCCGTGGCTGCAGCCCGCCTCGCGGATCACGTCGCTTGCCCGGATGTCGGCGAGTGGGCGCGCCGCCATGACCTCCTCGGGCGACATCAAGAACCTGCTTGACGACACGCTCAAGGCGTACGGCAAGGTGGACATCCTCGTCAACAACGCGGGCGTCATGCACCAGGTCTTGACGATGAGCCTCGACATGGCCAAGGACTACGACGCCATCATGAACGTGAGCCTGCGCGCCTACTTCGAGACCATCGCGGTCATCGGCGGCCACATCGGCAAGGGCGGCTCCATCATCAACATCGCGGTCATCGGTGGCTTGGGCGGGGCGTATCCCGTGGCCACGCATGTTGCGTCCAAGGCGGCCGTCATCCCGCTCACCAAGAGCTGCGCCAAGGAGGCTGGCTTGAGAAGTCGGCTGCGTCTTCAGGACATCGGCATCATTATCCGCGTCCCAAAACGGCCGCGCCAGCAAACCATCCCAAACCGCAGCTTGGCCGCAAAAGGCGTTCCTGAAGAAGGTCCTCGTCGGCGAGATCCACAAACTACGTTTCTGAAATTGTTTCTCGTGACGAGGACCACAAACTACGTTTCTGAAAATGTTTCTCGTGACGAGGACTACAAACTACGTTTCTGAATAAGGATTATGCGGCATAACCTTTTTCAGAAACGTCTTCTGTCTCGACCAGACCAGCGCGGCGCAGTGTTGCGGAGGGGGCCAGGGCCATGGCGCCTTGTTGGGCGGCGCAGTGTTGCGGAGGGGCTAGGGCCGCGGTGCCTTGTTGGGCGGTGTGGGGTGACGCTGCTTTGCAGTGTGGCTTTGGCCGTGCCGTTTTGGCGGGCGCTGGCGGGTGGCGGGGAGGCGCGGCGCAGTTTTGCGGGTCGGGACAACGACGCCTAGTTGGGACGGTTTGGGGAGACGCGGCCGAGCGGCTCCGAAAATCATCGAAAAAAGTTGTTGCGTTGCCTGGCGAGGTGTCGTATATTCTTTCTCGCGCAAAACGAGCGGCACTTCAGCTCGTTGGGCATTGAAAAGTCGGAGTGGCGGAATTGGCAGACGCGCTAGCTTGAGGTGCTAGTGACTGACTAAAAGGTCGTGCGGGTTCAAGTCCCGCCTCCGACACCAGCAAAGACACGGGCCTCCGGGCCCGTTTTTGCTATCTAGGGGCCGTGTGCCGCCTGCCCGCGTCCGCCCGCGCCGGCACCCGCCACAGCCAGTCCGTCCGCGAACACGTCTGGGGGAGACCATGCCATCCCAACACGCGCTTGCCAAGGTCGGGAATCTGGGGCGCGCGGCGGCCCCCGGCATGCTGGCGGCGCTCATGTCGCTCACCACCGATGCCGTCCTCGCCTTTGACGGCGCCTATCGCATCCTGGCCGCAAACCCCCAGGCAGAGGCCCTCACGGGCTTTGCCGCCGACGAGCTCGTGGGCTCGGACGTCTACGACTTCCTCTTCGACGGCCGCCTCGCCCACACGGCCGGCCCCGCCGAGGAGCACCCCAATCAGCTGCCCCTCTCGCTGGACGGCTCGCTCACCCAGCTGTCGCTTCGCCTCGCCCAGGGAGGCTCCGTGCTCGTCGCCGCCCGCTGCGACCGCGTCGTGGCCCCCGGCGAGACCTACCTCGCGGTGATGCGCCCGGCGGACGCGAGTCTCTCGGCCGAGCGCGAGCACGACCGCCTCCTCGAGGAGCTCTCGCTTGCCAACCGCAGGCTCTCTGGGACCCTGCGCATCGTGCTCGAGACCATCGATGTCCAGGACGTCGACGTGCTGTTCAGCGAAGTGCTCGAGCAGATTGCCGACACGATGGAGGCGCTGGGCACCCTGCTCTACCTCGCCGAGGCCGACGGCTTCAGGCTGAGGGGCGTCACACGCTCGCTCGAGGGCGCCCGCGTGCCGCAGTTCATGGCCTATGGCGAGGGGCTCGAGACCATCGCCACGCGAGCCGGCAGCGCGCTGCGCCTGCGCCTCGTGCCGCCCAGCGAGCGCAGCCTGCGCTCGGGCTCGCTCTCATACCGCGAGCTCATCGACGACGACACCGGGGTCACGCGCCGCATCCCGGCCCGCCAGGCGCCGCCCTTCGCGAGCCTCGTGTGCGTGCCCGTCTGGTTTGGCGGCCACGTCATCGCCATCATGGAGGTGGGTTGGGCCGAGGCGCGCCCCACGAGGCGCGACGACGCCCGCCTGCTCGACTCGGTGGCCCAGTACCTCTCGATCGAGCTCGCGGCGGCCCTCACAGCCATGCGCACCGAGCGCACGCAGCGCCTGGACGCCGCCGCGGCCAAGCTGCACGCGGCGCTCGAGGACGCTCCGGAGCTTTCCGAGGGCGACCTCTCCGTTGCGGCCAAGTCCGTCTCGGAGGCCCTCGCCGCCGACATCGTCACGATCAGGTGCGCGCCGCACCAGAGCGGCTGCATCGTGGCCCTGCCTGACGCGGGCGACACCGACATGCCCCTCTCGCTCGACGACCTCGTCTCCGGGCATGTGGAGATGGGCGTGGCCGTGGTGGCCTTCGGCGCCACCTCGCCGGTTGGCCGGTGGCTGGCCGGGCAGGGCCAGCACCTCCAGGGCGCCATCGTCGACGTGGGCGAGCTGGGCGGACGCCGGCACGCCTGCCTCGTCGTGCGACCGGTGGAGGCTGAGCCGCTCGATGACGTCGACCTCAACTTCCTCCGTCGCGCCTGCATCGACATCCGCGAGACGGTGGCCGCGGGCGAGCGCCGCTCCAAGGACACCCGCATCGCGCAGGCGCTCCAGAGCGGCATGCGCAACTCGCTGCAGCACGTGGAGGGCATCACGGGACACGGGCTCTACTCGTCGGCCACGGCGAGCGCGATGGTGGGCGGCGACTTCTACGACCTCATCCGCCTGCCCAACCGCAAGGCGTGCGTGATCTTGGGCGACGTCTCGGGCAAGGGCGTGGAGGCCGCAAGCGTCTCGGCGGCGGTCAAGACGGCCATCGGCGCCTACGCGTGGGAGGGCCTCCCGCCCTCGCGCATGGTGCGGCTGCTCAACGACTTCCTGCTGGGGTTCTCGCGCCTCGAGACCTTCGCGACGATGTTCGCGGGCATGGTCGACCTGCGCCGCGGCACGCTCGCGTACTGCTCGGCGGGCCACCCGCCGGCGCTGCTGCTGCGCGCCGGGACCAACGAGATGGAGACGCTCGACGAGCAGTCGGGCGTGGTGGGGGCCTTTCGCGGCATGCCCTACCACGACGGGCACGTGAGCGTGGGGGAGGGCGACAGGCTCTTCCTCTACACCGATGGCGTCACCGAGGCACGCGACCCCTCGGGCGCCTTCTTTGGCGAGCAGGGCCTGCACGACGCCGTGATGGAGGAGGCCACGGGCGACTTCGACGGCCTGCTCGACCGCATGCTCTCGCGCCTGGACGCGTTCACGGACCGGCACCTCGACGACGACGTTGCCATGGTGGCGCTGCGCTTCGACCGGGTGGGGGCGTCGCGGCGGCGCTCCCGGCAGGGGTAGGCGGCGGGCCAGGGCCTCGGGGCCTGTCGCCATGCCCGCGCGTCGGCTGCCCCGCTCAAGGCGGGCGCGACACGCAGAATGGCGGGAGCCCCGCGTTAGGCCCCGGGGCGCCTGGGCAGAATGCCGGTATGGATAAGAGCGGAAGCATACTGGTGATTCCCATCGAGGGCGACCTCGACGTGATGTCCGTCCCGCGGGTGCGTGCCTGCATCCTGGACGGCATACAGTCGGGCGTGCGTCGCGTCATCCTGAGCCTGGGTGACGTCTCCTACGTCGACAGCGCGGGGATGGGGCTCATTATGGGCGCCGCGTCCAAGCTGCGCGAGGCGGGCGGGCTGCTCTCGCTCGTGAACGTGAGCGCCTCGATCTACCGCATGCTCGTCATCAACCGGCTCGTCGACTTCATCCCCGTCTCGGGCCATGGCCCCAAGCCGTCCATCCCGGCGCTCGACCCCACGGTGCGGCCCCTCTGGCATAGCACCATGCGCGTCGACCCCAACCGGCTCCAGGACGCGCGCCAGCGGGTCGAGCAGCTCTTCTCGCGCACCGAGCTCACGCCCGACGAGGTGTTCGACCTCACGCTCGCATCGGGCGAGGCGCTGGGAAATGCCGTGGACCACACCTGCGCCGAGGGCGTCCTCCTGAGCGTGTGGGTCTACCCCGACCGCGTGGTGGTGGAGGTCACCGACTGCGGCTGCGGCTTCGAGTCCGGCGCGGAGGGGGAAGACGGTGCAGCCAAGGGGAGCCACGAGTGCGAGCGGGGCAGGGGCATCAAGCTCATGCGGATGCTCGCCGACTCGGTGGAGATTCGCCGCAAGCCTACCGGCACGGGCACGGTGGTGAGGCTCGTGAAGCTCTTCACGCCGATGGCGGCCGTGCGGGGGTGAGGGAGCCGGGCGCTGGCCGGGGGAGTTCTCCGGCGTGTGCCTTCGGGGGTGACGCCGAGTGCCTGGGTGCCGGGCAAACGGGTCCCAGATGAGCGCCGTCCAAATCTCCCAAAATATCTTCTTGCGCGGCGAGGGGCGTTTGTGTAAAGTATATACCCGCACGCGGACATGGCTCAGTTGGTAGAGCACCACCTTGCCAAGGTGGGGGTCGCGGGTTCGAACCCCGTTGTCCGCTCCATGCATTCTTCGGGCCGGTTCTCACCGGCCCTTCTCATATGGCGACGTGGCCAAGTGGTAAGGCATGGGCCTGCAAAGCCCCCACCCCCAGTTCGAATCTGGGCGTCGCCTCCAGCAAACGCAAGCGGCCCCGGGAATCTCTCCCGGGGCCGCTCCTTTGTCCCGCTCCGTGGCGTCCTGGTGCATGGGGACGCATGCCCGCTACTCCGTGGCGCCCGACGGCCGGCACGTCTACATGCGCGCGCCCGAGGTGCATGGGGACGCCTTTCCGCTACTCCATGGCACCGCCCAGAAGCGACGTCACGATCGAGATGACGAGCGCCCCGAGGAACGCCGCGCCAAAGCTATCAATGAGCACGCCGGCGTGCGTGATGTTGCGGGAGAGGTAGCTTGCCAGCTCGAGCATGAACGCGTTGATGACGAGCGAGAACAGGCCAAGCGAGACGATCGTGAGCGGCAGGCTCAGGACCTTGAGGACGGGCTTCACCGCCGCGTTGACGAACGAGAGGAACAGGGCCGTGAAGATGGGACCCGCGTAAGCCCCGCCTACGACCTCGATGCCGGGGACGAGCCAGATGGCCGCTCCCACCGCGATGGCCCCGACGAGCCACCTTCCAAGAAATCCCATGCGTCTCCCTTCGATGTGCTGGTGGGAGTATACCCACGGGCCGCGGGCGGGGCGCGTGGAACCCTTGCCACTGGCTCCCGTGGGGCCTCCGCACGGCTCCTGCGGGATCCCGCGTGGCTCCCGCGGGACCCTCGTTGTGCGGCTTTCGCGCAAACCCCGCCGTTCGGCTTCCGTGGGTCCCGTCGCGCGGCTCCCGTGCAAGCCCTGCCGCGCGACTTCCGCGCAATCCACTTTAATGCGCTAAAGTATCTCGAGGAAACGAGCGCCCGGCGCGACGTCGGAGGGGGAGCGGCATGGATGCACACGAGGTCATGGCAAGCGAGTCTGCCCAGACCCTGGCGCGGGCCCTGGCGAGCCTGGTGTCGAGCGAGGAGGCCTCGGCGCTGCTGCTCGACCTGTGCACCCCGCGTGAGATCGAGGACCTCTCCCAGCGCCTCGAGGTGGCGCGCCTGCTCGACGCCGGCGAGCCCTACCTCTCCGTGCAGCAGAAGACGGGTGCCTCGTCCACGACGGTAAGCCGCGTCTCCAAGTGCCTGAACGGGTCGGTGGGCGGCTATAGGAGCGTGCTGGACCACCTGCGCCCGTAGGGACGCGGCCTGGGTCGGCAGGGCTGGCCAGGTGTCGCTGTGGGTCGGCCGTATGGCAAGAGGCGCGCCTGGCCTGGGCGACCTGTGCCACCGGGAAGAAGCGGGCTGCAAAATCAAGCTGTTTACCTCGTGCTTTCTCGACGGGCGATTTTTTGTCCGCTCGTGGCGGTAGGATGCTTGTGTCGATAGGGGCCGGCGCCGCCGCGCCGCGAGCGGGGAGGGGACATGACGCTGCAACTCATACACACGCACGACGAACGCCTCGTGGCGCCCGAGGTCGTGGCCCTGCTGCGGCGCTCGCTGGCCGCTCGTGGCTCGGCCGTGCTGCTCGCGCCAAGCCTGGCCGTGGCGCTTCGGGCCCAGCGCGAGCTGGCCGCGCAGCCGGGGCTGGCCCTGGGCGTGACCTGCACCACGGCGGATGCCTGGGCCAGTCTGCGCTGGGGCCTCTATGGTGACGGCCGCGCGATGGTCACGCCGCCGGTCCGCGCCGTGCTCATGTCGCGTCTGCTCGAGCGAGGCGACGTGTCCCCGCTCGATGCGGGCGATGGCACGGTCGAGGTACTCTGCCAGCTTGCGGCCAGGGGCCTGCCCTGGCTGCCCGCAGACGAGGCGGTGGACGGGCTCTCCGCCGGCGAGCGGCGGGCCCTCGAGCTTGCCCGCGACTATGGCGAGCTGCTTCGCGAGCGCGGCCTCGTGGAGCCGTGCGAGGCGCTCGCGAGCCTGCCCGGCCTCATGCGGGGGCAGGGAGCCGAGCCTGCTGCCTTCGTGATGGTCGGGTTTGGCCAGATGCCGCGGGCCACAAGGGAGTTTGCCCTTGCGGTTGCCGAGGGGTCCGACCTCGCGCTCTTCGTGGCCGACGGTGCGGGTCCGGCGGGCGAGCTGGCGGCGCGTGCCCAGGCGGAGCTTGCGGCCGCGGCCCATGCGCGGGGGATTGCCGTCGAGGACGTTCCTGCCGAGGCGCCGGACGCGGCTGTCGTTGCCGACGGCGTGAGTGCGGCGGCCGGGCGAGCCCCTGAGCTCCAGTATCTCGTGGATACGCTGTTCCGTCCGGACGAGGCGATGCCGCTCGAGCCGGGCGGGGCCGTGCGGCTGCTCGAGCCGGCGGGTCCGCTCGCCGTGGACGAGCTGGTCTGCCGGCACGTACTGGGGCTTGCCGGCAAGGGGGCCTTGCGCGTGGTGGTGGTCGCGCCCGACGTCGCGGCTGCCTGGCGCACGCTTGCGCCCAAGCTGCAGGCCTGGGGCCTGGCGGTACGCGCGCAGCTCTCGATGCCGGCCGCCAGGACGCGCGTGGCCGCCGGCCTCATGCGGTTTGCGGGAGCGGTCGCCCACCTCGTCGAGCTCGAGCAGGCCTGGCCCGACGCCGCGAGCGACGAGCTTCCCGACATGGGCTGGTGGCCGCCGCGCGAGGTCTCGGACTTCCTGCTTTCGCGCGTGGGCGCCGCGCCCCATGCGGTCGCCTGGCGCCGCGACGCCGCCTGGCGCGGCAACCGCATCCTCACCCCCGCGGGCGTCCTGGCCACGCTCTCCAACCCGCAGGCCACCTCGCCGGCCATTGCCTCGGCCGTGCGTGCGCTGCTCAAGGGCCACGTTGCCGCCGCCGCGGGCAGGCTGGTCGCGGTCCGGGAGTGCGCGGGGCGGGGGAATGCCGATCGGGCCTCTGCCCAGGACGGCGCCTCGCCGGCTGGGGCGGCTCCCGTCGCGTCCGCGTCGGCGTCCGCCGGGGGCGACGCCCAGCCGTCTTCCGATCCCTCCGCCGAGGCCGCGCTTGCCGCCGCCGAGGACGAGGGGGCGCTCGTGGCCGTGGCCGAGGCCGGCCGGGCCCTGCGTGATGCCGGCGTGGCCCTGGGGGAGGACGGCGTGACCCTCGCCAGGCTCGTCGAGCTCGCGCAGGCGGCGCTCGGCAGGCTGCGCGTCACCCTGCGCCCGGAGCTTGTTGGGGCGCAGTCGGCGGGCGCGGAGCCAGCGGGCACCTGCACGGTCGAGCTCATGAGCCCGGCTACGGCGGCCTCGCTCGCGCCCTGCTCGGCAGACGCCCTGGTCTACCTGGGGCTCGATGCCGCATCCTCGCCCATTCCCGCATCGGACGGGGCCCTGGACGAGCTGCTCGACCACCTTGGCATCGACCGTCCCACGCCCGGCCTCGCCCGCGTGCGTGCGGGCTTCTCGGCGGCGCTCAGGGCAGCGACGGGCCAGGTGGCGCTCGTGCGGCCCGCCCGCGACGCGTCCGCGGCCGAGACCTTCCCGGCCGTGATGCTCTCCGAGGTGGTGGCCTGCTATGGCACCGAGCCGGACGGCAAGGGCGGCGAGCGTCCGCGGCTTCGCCCAGACGCGTCCTCCGCACGCGACGAGGGCCTCATAGAGGAGAACCTCTCCGCGACGGGCCAGGCGCCCGCCGGTCGCCTGGCGTCAGGTCCGGCTCCTGCGGGCGGGCTCGACTCTGCCCTGAGACGCCTCGTAGTGGTGCCGCGCGACGGCCAGGCCGAGCTGCCGGAGGGGCGTCCGTCGCTCTCCGCCTCGCAGATCGAGTCCTACCTCGAGTGTCCGTACAAGTGGTTCACGCTGCGCCGCCTTGGCCTGGACGACTGCGACGCCGGCTTCACCAACATGGAGATGGGCACCTTTGCCCACCGCGTGCTGGAGGTCACGCATCGCCAGCTCTTCCTCGAGGCCTCCCGCCGCGCCGACCTTGTGGGCGAGGACGCGGAGGGGGAGCCCGAGGGCTCGCTCTTCTGGTTTGACCCGGCCACGCGCGTCGAGGGGTCCAGGGTCGACGCGCAGACGCTCGCCCATGCCACGGAGCTTTTGCGAGAAGAGTTCACCCTCCACCTCGCGCACCAGCGCGCGGACGGCACCACCCGCTCCAAGCAGGCGCTCGTCCCGCACGGCCGTACCGAGCAGCGCCGGCTCGCCGAGCTCGAGCGCGACCTCGAGACCACGCTCGCGTACGAGTCGAACCTGTTCCGCGGCTTCGAGCCGCGTCTGTTCGAGGGACGCTTCGGCGGCTCGTCCGGGCTCGCGGCCACCTACGCCGGGGCGGACCTCGTGGGCACCATCGACCGCATCGACGTCGATGGCGAGGGCAGGGCGCTCGTGATCGACTACAAGCACAAGAGCGCCCTGTTCGACGAGTACGCGCTCTCGCCCCGCGGCGACTCGGAGGAGCGGACCGAATTCCTGCTGCCCCGACGCGTGCAGACGCTCGTCTACGCGAGCGTGGCGCGGCGTCTTCTCAAGGGCACGGGCGTCACGCTGGTGGGAGCGGTCTACCTGGGCACGAAGGGCCGGCACGAGGTCGCGGGTGCCGTCAGCGTCCGCGACGTCGAGAGCGTGTGGGGTGCGGGCGGCCTCTCCGAGCGCCGTGCCGCCCGCGTCACCGTGCCGGTTCCCGGCGCCCGCAGCTTCGATGACCTGCTCGACAGGACGGAGGAGCGCATCGCCGAGGCCATCGGGCGCATGCGCGCCGGAGAGATCGACGCAAGGCCCATCGCCCCGGACGCGTGCGCGTGGTGCCCGGTGCTCGACTGCGAAAGGAGGCTGTCATGAGCGAGGAGACGGCTGCAAGGTCCACGGCTGCCCCCGAGGGGGCTGCCGCCGCGGGGGCCGCGCCCGAGGCCGTGGCGCGGCTGTTCAGGGGGCTTCTCCCCGAGCAGCGCCAGATCGTGACCACGCTCGACCGCCCCGTCTTCGTGGCGGCGGGCGCGGGCTCGGGCAAGACGTTCACCCTCACGCGCCGCATCGTCTGGGCGCTCTGTCCGGGGTCGGGCGAGGGCGGCAGGCCCTATCTCGACAGCCTTGACCAGGCCCTTGTCATTACCTTCACCGAGAAGGCGGCCGGCGAGATCAAGGAGCGCGTGCGCTCGGCGCTTCGCGAGGCGGGGCTTGCCGAGGAGGCGCTCGGGGTCGACGCGGCGTGGGTGAGCACCATCCACCACATGTGCGCGCGCATCCTGCGCACGCACGCGCTCGACCTGGGCCTCGACCCGCAGTTTGCCATGGTGGGCGAGCAGGAGGCGCGTGTGCTGCGCCGCCAGGCCACCGAGGACGCCCTAGCCGAGCTCGACGGGGATCCGGGCCTGGACGCCCTCTTCGCCGAGTACTCGGCGAGCTCGGGCGCCTTTGGGCGGGGCGAGGGCGTGCTGGGCCTCGTGGCGGCGGTGCGCGACAAGGCGGCCTCGGCCGTGAGTGGGCTCGACTCGCTTGCGTTTGCGGACGCGAGCGTCAGCGTGGCCAACGTCATGGCGTCGCTCGCCGAGTCCTACGAGGCCCTGTGTGGCTGCGACTCCAAGTATCCCGACGAGCTCGAGCGCTGCCGCGAGGCGCTCGGACGCCTGCGCGCGTACTGCGAGCTCGCGCCGGGACGGCGCACGGCCGAGGCGGCAGCCGAGGTGCTCGAGGGGCTCTACCGGCCCAACGGCAACAAGTGGCGCGCCAAGGCCGTGAAGCAGTTCTGCACCGAGGCCCAACAGGCCCTTGGCATCGCCGCGGGCGAGGTGGCGCTCGCGCGGGCCCAGGCGCTGGAGGAGCCGCTCATGCGCCTCGCGAGGAGGATCGACGCCCTCTACGCCGAGGAGAAGCGCGCCCGGCGCGTGCTCGACAACGACGATTTGCTCCAGCTGCTCGCCCGGGCCTTCCGCGAGCACCCTGAGATCGCCGACGCGTACTCGTCGAAGTTTCGCCTCGTCATGGTCGACGAGTTCCAGGACACCAACGGGCAGCAGGTCAGCATGGTCAAGGGGCTCTCCGGCCCCGGGGCCTGCCACCTCACCACGGTGGGCGACGCCCAGCAGGCCATCTATGGCTTCCGCGGTGCCGACGTGGGCGTGTTCGAGGACCGCGGCGCCGAGGTGGGCGAGGCCGGCGCGGTGCGGCTCGACTACAACTTCAGGAGCGACGACGCCATCCTGCGCTTCGTGGCGCGCGTCTGCGGCACCACCGGCATCGTCCCGGCGTTCATGGACCTCAGGGCCAAGCCGAACCGCGAGAGCGACTTTCCCGAGGACCGCGCCCCGCGCGTGGTGGTGGAGCTCACGCGCGCCCACAAGCTGGGGGCCCGTGCGGTCCCCAAGGCCGAGCGTGGCCGCATCGCCGCACGCCAGCTGGCCGATCGCCTGGCGCGCATCCGCGAGGCTGGGGTGGAGCCCAGGCGCATGGCCGTGCTCATGCGCAGCCTGAACGACGCGGACACCTACATCGCCGCGCTTCGTGCCCGCGGCCTCGAGAGCGTCGTGGTGGGCGGCTCCACCTTCGCGCGGGCGCCCGAGGTGCGCACCGTGCTGGCCCTGCTGCGCACGCTCGCCAACCCGCAGGACACCAAGTCCGGCGTGTTCCCGCTGCTCTCGAGCGGCATGTTTGCCCTCGACGCGGACGACATGCTGCTTCTGGCCACCAAGCCCCAGGAGGTGCTCGACGCCCCGGCCAAGCGCCGCATCAACGTGGGTGCGCGCGAGGGCGAGCCCTTCTTTGGGGACGTGGGCCCCTCCGAGCGCCTCGTGGCCGCCCGTCGCGTGCTGGGCCGTGCCTGGGCGCGCGTGGGCGCGCTGCCCGTGGCCGACGTCTGCCTCATGGCCGTGCGCGAGTCGGGCTGGCTCGCACGCCTGGAGGGACGGGGCGTCTCCGGCCGCGCCGTCGCGGCCAACGTGCTTGCCGCAATCCGCCACGTCCGAGAGCTCGCCGAGCCTGCGGCACTCGATGCCATTCGGGCGGCGGACGAGTTCGGCCGCTGGCTCGACGCGGCCAAGGAGGGGCCGGCGTCGCTCTCGGGCGAGGGCCTCGACGCGGTGAGCCTCATGACCGCGCACGCCTCCAAGGGCCTCGAGTTCGACGTGGTGGCCGTGGTGGGCTGCTGCGGCTCCGAGCGCCCGCGCCCGGCTCCGCGCCTGCTCTCGCGCAGGGACGGCGAGCGCGTGGTCCTGTCGCTGGCGCCGTCCGGCTTTACCCTGCCCGACCTGGGCGAGGACGCGCCGGCGGGCCCCGAGGACTGCGCCTCCCCGCTCGAGTGGCGCTCCCTCATGGAGGCCGAGCGTGCCGAGTCCGAGACGCGCGAGGACGGCCGGCTGCTCTACGTGGCGCTTACGCGCGCCAAGGAGTGCGTGGTCCTTGCCATGGACGTCACGGAGAAGAAGGACGAGTCGCTCTCTCCCGCGATGGCCAACGACATCTGCCACGCCCTCTTTGCCGAGCGCCCGCGCTCGGGCGAGGAGGGGTTCGACTACGGCGGCGCGGCGTCGGGTTTGGCTCGAACGGTCGACGTGTCGCTTGCGGCCGACGGGTCGGTCGAGGTGGACGGCGGTGGCGCCGGGATCGAGGACGCTGCCGCGGGCGGTATCGATGGCGGGGCGGGCGTTGGTGCGGCTGCTGTCACGGGCCTCGCGGTCGAGAAGGATCCCTCCGCCGAGGCCACCGATGGCCGCCGAGCGTTCGAGCTCCTCGACATCGACGCCGAGACCCACGCGCGCCTCGGCTCCTGGCGTCCGCGCGAGGGCGTGTTCAGCTACTCGTCCGCCCACCGCGTGTTTGCCACTGGCCTGGCGGAGCCCGACGCCCACGACGCGGGACATGCCCCGGCCAAGGGTGTGTCTCTCACGCTCGATGACATGCTCGACCTGCCGCTTCCCGAGCCCGTCGACGCCGCGGAGGCGGCCCGTGCGGCCCAGGTGCCCCGGGGCGAGGCTCCCGTTGAGGGTCGCTGTCGCGGGGCTGCCGACGTGCCCGCTGCCCCGCCTTGGGAGGATGACTCGGCAGACCCCGCCGAGACGGACGACGCCGACCGCGCCACGAGCCTCGGCTCGGCCTTCCACGAGCTTGCCCGCTATATGGTCGAGACGGGCCACGCGCCCGCCGACGGGCGCGTGGACGTGGTGGCGCGCGCCTACGGCGTCGGCCGCAGGGACCTTGGCCGGCTGCGCGAGGTCCTTGTGCGCTGGGAGGGGAGCGACCTGCGCCGTGAGGTGCTCGCGCACGGCCTCGTCCGCGCGGAGGTGCCGTTCTTCTGCAAGGTCGCGTCCCCGCTCGGGAGCGACCTCGAGGGGGCCATCGACCTCCTGGCGACCGACGTGGCGCCGACCGCGGGTCTCGCAGCTACCCCGGCCGGCTCCGTCTCCCGCGCCGGGCGGCCCCAGGCCCTGCTCGTGGACTACAAGACCGGCGACCACGGGCTCACCTACGCCCAGATTCGCTCTCGGCACGAGATGCAGGCACGCTTCTACGCCTCCGTGCTCAGGCGGCAGGGCTTTGGCGACGTCGACTGCGCCTTCGTCTGCGTCGAGCTCGAGGACGGGACGGGCCAGCCCGTCGTCACGCGCTACCGGTTCAGGTAGGGCGGGCGGCGGGTGCGGGGGAGAGCCGCACCCGCCCCATGTCCCCTCGTTTCCTACCGCACGCCGAGCCGCCGCGCCCCGAAGGCTTGGCTGCACCTAGACTTGTGACGAGTTATGTAAACAAGCGAATGACAGCGCGTGGGGACGCGCCGCCATCGTGGGGAGGAACCATGGGAGACAACGAAGCGGCCGCCCCCGGGCGCGCCGAGGGCCGGCATGTCGCGGCGTCGCCTGCGACGGAGCGCCCGGCAGGCGCCGCGCGCGAGCGTGCGGTGCGCGTCATCAAGGTCAGGCAGAGCGTGTTCGCGAGCAACGACCGCGCCGCCGACGAGCTGCGCGCCCGCCTGCGCGCCCGCGGCACCTACCTGCTCAACCTCATGAGCAGTCCGGGGTCGGGCAAGACCACCACGCTCGCGCGCACGGTCGAGCTCCTCGCCCCGCGCCTGTCGATGGGCGTCATGGAGGCCGATATCGACTCCGACGTGGACGCCCGCACGATGGCGGCCACTGGCGTGCCCGCCGTGCAGCTGCACACGGGCGGCATGTGCCACCTCGACGCCGCCATGTGCGAGCAGGGCCTGGCCGAGCTCGACCGCGTCGCGGCCGACGCCGGCGCAGCCCCGCTCGACCTCGCCATCCTCGAGAACGTGGGCAACCTCGTGTGCCCGGCCGAGTTCGACACGGGGGCCAGTGCTAACGTGGCCATCCTCTCCGTGCCGGAGGGCGACGACAAGCCGCTCAAGTACCCGCTCATGTTCCAGGTCTGCGACCTGGTGCTCGTCAACAAGATGGACGTGGCGCCCTACTTCGACTTCGACTACGACAGGCTGCGCGAGAACGTGCGGATGCGCAACCCCCACGCCCGCGTGATTCCCATCTCGGCCAAGACGGGCGAGGGCGTGGACGCCTGGACCAGCTGGCTCTACGCCAAGGTCATGGACTGGAAGGAGGCCTAGGATGGCCGGCACGAGAGGCTCCGCCGTGCAGGCCCCCGAGGCCGCCGCGCCAGAGGGGCGCACCGGTGCCGCCGGGCCCCGCCCCAACTCCGCTGGACTCCCCGCCCAGACCGTCGAGGCCCCCGAGGGCACGCGCACGGTCAACGGCCTCGGCGTCTCCTTCACCGAGCCCGACATCGGCGCCCAGTTCGTGAGGCCCCTGCCGGACAGCCCGCGCCCGGCCATCGTGGCGCTTGCCAGGCACTGCACCAACCGGCTCCTGGGCAAGGACCAGCTTCTGCCCTACGAGTACTGGTCCTTTGCCGAGGCGGCTACCGACGACGAGGCCGAGATGCTCTGCCACCTCAAGATGCGCCGGCCCTACACCCTGGACGCGGCGGTCAAGGCCACGCACATCCCGGCGGTCACGCTCGAGCCGATGCTCGACAGGCTCTCCTACACGGGTCTGCTCGAGTACGACTGGGAGAATCCCACCCGCACCAAGCAGTGGGTGCTGCCCATGCTCGTGCCTGGCTCGGCCGAGTTCCTCAACATGCGCATGGGGCAGCTCACGGAGCACCCCGTCTTCGCCAAGTTCTTCGAGCAGGCCAGCAAGGGCCCGCTCAGCCGCGCCACGCCGATGGTGCCGCCGGGAGGTGCGGGCATCGGCATGCACGTCATCCCGGTCGAGCGCGCCATCGAGCACGAGAACCACTCCGTCTCGATCGAGCACATCAAGCACTGGCTCGACAAGTACGACGGCAAGTACGCCGCGAGCGCCTGCAGCTGCCGCATGAGCCGCCAGGTGATGGGCGAGGGTTGCGGCGACGACTATAACGACTTGTGCATCGCCGTGGGCGACATGGCCGACTTCGTGGTCGAGACCGATCGCGGTCGCTACGTCGACCGCGACGAGGTCTACGAGATCCTCCAGCGCGCCGAGGACAACGGCTTCGTGCACCAGATCACCAACATCGACGGCGAGAACAAGATCTTCGCCATCTGCAACTGCAACGTGAACGTGTGCTACGCGCTGCGCACGAGCCAGCTGTTCAACACGCCCAACCTGTCGCGCTCGGCCTACGTGGCGCACACCGACGCCAAGACCTGCGTGGCCTGCGGCCGCTGCGTGGAGGTGTGCCCGGCCGGTGCGGTGAAGCTCGGCCAGAAGCTCTGCGACAGGCGCACGCACGCCGTGCCCAGCTATCCCAGGCAGGAGCTTCCCGACGAGGTGAAGTGGGGTCCCGAGAAGTGGAGCCCGCGCTACCGTGACACCAACCGCATCGAGACCTACGACACGGGTACGGCGCCCTGCAAGACGGCCTGCCCGGCGCACGTGGCGGTGCAGGGCTACCTCAAGCTTGCCGCCCAGGGTCGCTACGCCGACGCGCTCGCGCTCATACGGCGCGAAAACCCGTTGCCTGCGGTGTGCGGGCGCATTTGCAACCGCCGCTGCGAGGACGCCTGCACGCGTGGCGCCGTTGACCGCGCGGTGGCCATCGACGAGGTCAAGAAGTTCGTGGCCCAGACCGAGCTCGACCCGCGACCCGCCACGTGCCGCCCCAGGTGCGCCCCAAGGTGGAGGGCGACTTCACCGAGCGCGTGGCCATCGTAGGCGCGGGCCCGGCGGGCCTCTCGTGCGCCTACTACCTGGCCGAGAAGGGCTACCACCCCGTGGTGTTCGAGAGGAGCGCCCGTCCGGGCGGCATGCTCACCTACGGAATCCCCAGCTACAAGCTGGAGAAGGACGTCGTTGCGGCCGAGGTCGCCGTCATCGAGGCGATGGGCGCGGAGTTCCGCTATGACGTGGAGGTTGGGCGCGATGTGACCCTCGACGAGCTGCGCGCGCAGGGCTTTAAGGCGTTCTACCTGGCGATTGGCTGTCAGGGAGGCAGGCTTGCGGGCGTGGCCGGCGAGGAGGGACCCGGCGTGTCGGCGGCCGTGGACTTCCTGCGGGCGGTCTCCATGGCGCAGGCGGGCGAGCGGGGCTTCGAGGAGGCCGCGCGCCGGGTTGGCCTGACGGCGGCCGGCGACGGGAGGCTCTCGCTCGACGGGCCCACGGTGGTCGTGGGTGGCGGCAACGTGGCCATCGACGTGGCCCGCACGGCCGCGCGCCTGGGCTCCGAGCCCGTCTCGATGTGGTGCCTCGAGAGTCCGGCCGAGATGCCGGCGAGCGAGCAGGAGTGCGCCGAGGCCGCCGAGGACGGCGTGACCATCCACAACGGCTGGGGTCCGGCCGAGGTCGTGCGCGGCGAGGACGGCAGCGTCCGGGGCGTCACGCTCAAGCGCTGCGCGCGCGTGTTCGACGAGGACGGTCGGTTCTCGCCCACCTTCGACGAGAGCGACACCACCTTCGTGCCGGCGGCGCGCGTGGTACTCTCCATCGGGCAGAGCATCGAGTGGGGAGGCCTGCTCGATGGGTCTGCCGTGGAGCTCGGGCGTGGGCGCGGTGCCGTGGCCGACCCCGTGACCTACCAGACCGCCGAGCCCGACGTCTTTGCGGGCGGCGACGCCTACACCGGCCCCAAGTTCGCCATCGACGCCATCGCCGCAGGTCACGAGGCTGCGGTCTCCATCCATCGCTTCGTGCAGGGCGGCACGCTCACCATCGGGCGCAACCAGCGCCGCTACCGCAAGATCGACCGCGAGGAGGTCGAGCCCGGCAGCTACGACGAGGCAGGCAGGAACGAGCCGCGCGTCGACCACGGGCTCGAGCGCAAGCTGCCGTTCAGCGAGTACGTGGCCGCCTTCACCGAGCAGCAGGTGCGCGCCGAGACGGCGCGCTGCCTGGGCTGCGGCGCGAGCGTGGTGGACGAGAACAAGTGCATCGGCTGCGGCCTCTGCACCACCAAGTGCGAGTTCGACGCCATCCACCTGTTCCGTGAGCGGCCCGAGTGCTCGCGGACGGTGAAGTCCGAGAGTAAGCTGTCGGCAATCGCGCCCTACGCCCTCAAGCGCGAGCTCAAGATCCGGTTCAAGAAGAAGTAGGGGCTCGCCGCGGGGCGGGGGAGTGCTGCCCGCCTCGCGGCGGCGATTGTCCTCGCGGCGGCGATTGTCCTCGCCCCGCGGTGGTGGGCGCCCCGCTTTGCAGCGGTTGATTTCCTCGCGCCAACGTCGAGCCGCTGCTCGCGGTGTCGAGTTCTTGGTTAGTGGTCACGGATGGCGACTTACCGTGCCTGTCCCGGCCGCGAGTGCCCTGCTGGGCTCGATTGGGTCATGCCTTGACGGCCTTCCTTGGACCGCGACCGTTCGAGAGGGCATGGTTTGGGCCTCAGAAGGCGCCACGATGCGTGCGCGGGGTGTTCGGGCGAGAGTGCGAGGCACAGTAAATCGCCCCTCGTGACCAGCCTCGCGAGATTCGGTGTCGCGTCGGGGCGATGAGAGGGGCAGGGAAGGTGCATTCATGCACGAGCTGGGCATCGTGTTCTACATCATCGACGACGTGAAAGGCGTGGCGGAGGAGAACGGTGTCTCCCGCGTCACGCGCGTGATCCTTGAGCTGGGCGAGGTCTCGGGCGTGGTGCCGGCGTACCTGCAGGACGCGTGGAAGTGGGCCTGCGCGCGCGAGGCGCTCCTGGACGGCTGCGAGCTTGCGGTGGAGGCCATTCCCGCGGTGACGCTCTGTGACGACTGCGGGGCCGAGTACGCCACCGTGGAGTATGGCCGCACCTGTCCGGTGTGCGGCAGCGGCAACACACATCTGCTGCGAGGGACCGAGGTCATGATCAAGGAGATCGAGGTGGAGTGGGGACGCCGATGGCGGAGGGTCTTCCGGCAATTTCCAAAAGATTCTTCTTGCGGCAGATTGGGCCGTTGGTTATAGTAATAACCCGCTGCTGGGAGCGGAGCCGCACCAGTGGTCATATGGAGTCGCCAGCTTAGCTCAGTTGGTAGAGCACCGCTCTCGTAAAGCGGGGGTCACCAGTTCAAGTCTGGTAGCTGGCTCCATCGAAAAGCGCAGGCCAGAGGCTATGGTGTCTCTGGCCTGTTTTGTATTCAGCCTTTGCCATTGGCTATCGTCCTTTGTGACTGCCTATCCTTGGTCCCAAGCGCAGCCTCTAGGGTTGTCACGTAACCTGGCAGTGCACTGTTCCACATGTTAGGGCATCACTCCGTACCTCTGCCCCGCAGAACGCGTGGACCATGCGAGGGTTCGGCCCCGCGGTCCCCATCCGCGCATCTGCTACACTCAACCAGAAAAACCGTGATAGATGGCCGGTCTGCGCTTGCTGGGGCCGGCCATGTCTATGTCGCGGGAGCCTCGGTGGCCGCCATCGCGCGCCGCCCGGGCGGTCCTCGCGACCCACAGGGGAGGAGACGCCGATGGCGCGCCCGGAGAAGATTGACTGCGTCCTGTTCGACTGCGATGGGGTCATCGTCGACTCCGAGCCCATCGCCGCCGAGCGCAACGTCAAGGTCTACCACATGCTCGGCGTGCCGGTGACCTACGAGGACGCGCTCACGCTCTGCGGCAAGTCGGCCGACAGCATCCCGCCGCTCGCCGCCAAGTACGGCAAGGCCATCACCCTCGGGCAGTTCACCTCCGCGATGGACGCCGCCCGCGACCGCGGCGAGCTCAGCCGGACCATCTACCTCGAGCCGGACATGCGCGTCATGCCGGGCGTCCGCGAGCTCATCGCCCGCCTGCGCGCCGCCGGTCTGCGCACGGGCCTCGTTTCCTCCACGGTGTCCCCGCACGTCCTGTGCATGCTCGACCGCTTTGGCCTGGCCTCGTCCTTCGACGTGATTATCACCGGCGACGTGGTCGACCACCACAAGCCCGACCCCGAGCCCTACCTCACGGCCATGCGCTGCCTCGACACCACGCCCGAGCGCTGCGTCGTCGTGGAGGACTCGCCCACCGGCATCGCCGCGGGCGCGGCGTCCGGCGCCTACGTGCTGGGCTTTCGCGGATCCATCGTCAAGCAGGACGTGAGCGCGGCGAACGAGTCGCTCGAGTCCTACGCCGACTTCGACCTCGCGTAGGCGGTGGGCGTGACTGTGGCCCAGGACGAGGAGGGCGGCCCCGCACGCCGTTGCGGGGAGGGCGGCCCCGCACGCCGCCGCGGGGACGGCGCCCCCTCGCGCCGCCTGCTCGACGCCGACTGGTTCAACAAGCTGCTTATCGTCTCGTGCGCGCTCGCGTGGGGCTTCTCGTTCTTCCTCATGAAGGACGTCACGGCGGAGTTCCCCGTCTTCTGGTTGCTCTTCGTGCGCTTTGGCATCGCGAGCCTGCTCATGCTTGCGGTGTTCTGGCACCGCATCCGGGCGCACGTGACGGGACCCGTCATTCGCACGGGCATCGTGCTGGGTGTCTTCTACGGGCTCGGCTACGTGTTCCAGACGTTTGGCATCGTGTTCACTACGCCGGGCAAGAACGCGTTTCTTACCGGCATCTACTGCGTGCTGGTGCCGTTCTGCGCTTGGGCGATGGGCAAGGGGACGCCGCGCCGTACGAGCGTGATCGCGGCGCTCGCGAGCCTCGCGGGCATGGGGCTCGTGGTGCTCGACAACGGCCTGCCGCTCAACGCGGGCGACCTGCTCACGCTCGTGGGTGCCGTCTTCTTTGCGCTGGAGATGGTGGTTGTGGCCTCCGAGGGGCGCGACAAGGACGTCTGGGCGCTCACGTTCTGGCAGTTCGTGACCATCACGGCGATCGTGGGCGCGGGGACGCTTGCCCTGGAGCGCCCGCCCGAGGCCGAGCTGTTCACGCCCGGCAACGTGGGCTCGCTCGTGTTCTTGGCCGTGATCTGCTCGTTTGCGGCGCTGGCCGTGCTCAACTACGCGTTCACGAAGGTGGACCCGTCGGCCGGCGCGCTGCTCTCGTCGCTCGAGAGCCCGTCGGGCGTGGCCTTCTCCGTGGCGTTTGGCTACGAGGGCCTCACGCCGCGCCTCCTGTTCGGGTTTGCCCTCATCTTCTGTGGCATCGTGTTCTCCGAGGCGGGCGACAAGATCGTGGCCGCCCTGCCGGTACGCCGCCGGAGGTAGGGCGAGGCGTCGTTGGCGACCGGCCCCGCCCTGCCGTTGCCGGCCCGCCGCCGTCAAGCCTTCATCGCTGATTCGCGAGTGTAGCGTTTTCGGACAGCACCGGTCACAAAACCCCAGGTCAGTGGAAGGTGTCATGTCCGAAAACGCTACAGTTGTGGATGAGAGCTGCGCGAACGTAGCACTTTCGGACAAGGGGCCCTGCAAAACCGCAGGTGGCAGAGACGGCCTTGTCCGAAAACGCTACAGTCGCGGTGGGTAGGGGCAGTCCGGCCCCCACTTTCCGCGAACGTAGCACTTTCGGACAAGGGGCCCTGCAAAACCGCAGGTGGCTGAGTCGGCCTTGTCCGAAAACGCTACAGTCGCGGAAGAATGGGGGGAGTCCCGTACCGCGTCGCGGAGTGTGGCCGTTGCGAGGCGTGTGGCGCAGCGGGTTGCGTGGTGCGCCGGTCGTGCGGCGCACGAGGCGGCCCGCGCATGACGCGCGCGCGTGCGCGTGCGTGCCGTGCGCGTTCGTGCCGCGCATGACGCGCGTGTGCGTGCCGGGCGCGGGTTTGGGACACCTGTCCCCTCTGGTCTCCGAGTCGTATGCACATAGGGTACCATTCGATGCGTCATGCCGTGCCCTAACTCGGAGGACTTATGCGCTTCTACGCATTTCTCGCCGTCAACGACACGCCTCGCCCCGGCGAACTCGAACGCCGCATCGACGAGTACGCGCGCCTGGGGCTGGACGGCGTGGTATGGCATCCGCGCGACTATCCGGCCGCCTACCTGGGCGACGAGTACCTGCGCATCCTCTCCGGGGCCATCCTGCACGCGCGCGAGCGTGGCCTCGCCTTCTGGATCCACGACGAGAACCTCTGGCCGGTGGGGCCCCTCGACGGGCCCGTCGAGCAGGCGGTGCCGGACTCGGTCGTGCGTTGGCTCGAGTGCTCGCCCGCCACGGCGCCCGTCTTCCAGCGCCAGGTGGCCGTGCGCGAGCGGCGCGGGCCCAGCACCTTCTCGCGGGCTTGCACGGAGGCCTTCGTCGGTCTCGCACACGAGCGCTACCGCGCGGGCCTCGGCCCCGAGGCCTTCGCCCACGTGGAGGCCTTCTTCTCAGACGAGGTGCGCTTCACCTGCCCCGCCGCGCCCGCGGGTGCGGACGTCCTGCCGTGGCCTCCCGAGGTGGAGCGGAAGCTGCGAGCCCAGGGCATCGACGTCTCGCCGGAGCGGCTCCTCGGGCTCTTCGGCGGCGACTCCGACCAGATTCGCGAGCTTCGCCGCGCCTACTGGGAGACGCTCACCGACTGCCTCGTCGAGGGCTTCTACCAGCCCATTCGCGAGTGGTGCGACGCGCACGGCAAGCGGCTGGCGGCGCACCTCAAGGGCGAGGAGACCCCGTTTCTGCAGGTGGGCTACGCGGGCAGCGCCCTCGAGGTCCTGGCCGCCACCACGCTTCCGGGCGTCGACGCCCTGGAGCGCGAACCGCACAACCGCTACTACCCGCGCCTTGCCTCGAGCGTGGCGGCCCAGGTGGGCGACGGCCGCTCGATGTGCGAGGCGTTCGGCGGGGCGGGCAACGGCTCCACGGCGGCCGACCTCGTGCGCTACGTGCGCTGGATCGGCGGCTGCGGCATCACCGACGTGCTGCTCCACCTCGACCACCTGCGTCTCGACGCCACGGCCATGCGCGATTGGCCGGCGGCGATGCCCACCTACATGACGTGGAAGCCCGTGTTTCGCTCCGTGCTTGAGAGCCTGGCCGACGCCGACGCCTGCGAGACGGCGCGCGACGGGGCGGGCACGGTGGTCGTGGTGCCCATGCGCGTCGTGCAGGAGTGCTTCACGCCCGGCGAGCTTGCGGGCGTGGACGAGCGCGACGGCTCGGGCGAACCCGACACGGCCTCGGCGCGCATATCGGACGAGGTGGTGGCCCTCATGGACGCCGCCAGCGCGCTGGGCGTCTCGCCGCACCTCGTGGAGGAGCGCGCCCTCGAGCGCAGGGGACGCACGGCGGGCGCCGAGCTCGTGGTGGGCAAGGCCCGCTACCAGCGCGTCATTGCCTTCGCGGAGGCCTATGCGTCGCCCGTGGTGTCCAAGATGCTCGCGGGCCTCGGGGCGGCCGGCGGCGAGGTGCTCACGCCCGAGGGGTGGCTCGCCAAGCTGGGCCAGGTGACGACGTCGTTCACGGGCATGCCCGAGACGCTTGCCGTGGGTGAGCTGGCCCGGGCGCCCAAGCCCGAGGAACGGCTCGAGTCCGTGGTGCCCGAGCAGTCCCCCTGGCGCGTCACCCCTCCCGAGCGGAACCTCCTCAAGATTGGCTACGGGCCCGTCGAGCCGGACGAGGATGATGGGGACATGGTCGGGCGCGGGGATGGCACGGCGGGCGAGCCTGCCGGTGCCGCAGACGGGCCTGCCGAAGCGCTCAATCCCGCCGACGAGTCCCTCCGCGTGGCCTCCCTCGACTTCGTCGAGGACCTCTCGGATGCGGGCTGCACCCTCATGGCAAGCGACGCGGTCGCGGGGCTTTCCTGGGATGGCGAGGCGCTCGACCTCGAGCTGGACGAGCGGGGCCGCTACGTGGCCACGCCGCCGGCTGGTCTCTGCACGGCAGGCGTGCACCGCCTCGCCTTCTCCGTGGTGGACGAGCCGCGCCCGGTTCTCTACCTCGAGGGACGCTTTGGCGTGTGGTCGCGCCTCTGGCCCTTCGACGGCCGTCAGATGACGAGCCGCGGCACCTTCGAGCTCTACCGCGAGGGCAGCCTCTCCGAGCTCTCGGCCGACCTGCTCGAGAGCGGCTATCCCTTCGCCTTCCGTCCCGTGACGCTCGAGAAGACGGTGCACGTGGCCGAGGCAGGACGCTTCTGCGTGGAGCTTCGCGACGTGGAGGCGAGCGCGGCGCGCGTGCGCGTGGACGCGGGAGGGCCGCTCGACGTGTGGGGGCCGGACTTCAGGACCGCGTCGCTCGAGCTTGGGGTCGGCGACCATGCGCTCTCGGTGGAGGTCTTCAACAGCACCTACAACGTGCTGGGGCCGCACCACTACTATCGTGGTGACGTGGGACTCGTGACGCCCGCGCAGTTCGAGGGCACGCGCAACTTCGCCGACCCCGACCACGCGCCGGCGCACACGAGCGTCGATGCCTGGCACTTCGTGCGCTGGGGCGTGGGCAACGACGTGGCGCTTGTGGTCGCGGACGCGTAGGCGGCTGCGGGAAGGGGAGGGACCGAGATGGCAGGCGCGATGCCCGGGCTCGAGATGCCCTCTGGGCGGTCCATCCGCGTCTACCACGACCTCGACGTCCGCCTCGTGCTCGAGGACATGTTCTGCTGGCTAGAAAGGCGGTCCATTGGCAGGCAATCAGTGTGAAACAGCGGGGGAGGGCAGCCCCGCGAACCAGGAGGGCGGCTCTGCGCGGAGCATCCCCGAGAATGTGAAGAACGTCCTCGTCATCATGACCGACCAGCATCGCGTGGACTCGATCGGATGCCTGGGCAACCCGTACGCCAAGACGCCCAGCCTCGACCGCATCGGCGAGGAGGGCTTTGCCTTCACCAACGCCTGGACGCCCACGGCCATCTGCACGCCGGCGCGCTCGGACTGGGACGAGGTCAAGAGTAGCTAGCGGGTTGGTGGGCCGACCGCTCGCCTGCCGGGTTAGCCGGGCGGCGGGTTTTCTGTGCGCGCCCGCCAGCGATTTGCACACACACGGAGGAGGCAGCCATGCACTACATCGGAGTTGACAGCGGCGGGACCAAGACGGCGTTTACGCTGTTCGACGACGACCTGGCCCGCGTCGACACCCTGCGGCTGGGAACCACGCACTTCCAGCAGGTTGGCTACGACGGCATGGAGCGCCTCCTCGCGGAGGGCATCGACGAGCTGGTCCGGCGCAACGACGTGGGCGAGTTCGGCGTGGGCTTCGGTATCGCCGGGTTTGGCGAGGAGGCCAGCGTCGCCGACCGCATTCGGGAGAGCGTCGCGCGCGTGGCAGGCGAGCGGCCCTACACGCTCATGAACGACGGCGAGGCGGCGCTCTCGGCGTCGCTGGCGCTGGGCGACGGTATCGTGCTCGAGTCCGGGACGGGCTCGATCGCGTTTGGCATCTGCGACGGACGGGTCGAGCGCTGCGGCGGCTGGGGCCATCAGATTGGTGACGAGGGGAGCGGGTGGTGGATCGGCAAGCAGCTGCTCGCCGCCTTCTCGCGCGAGAGCGACGGGCGCGCGCCGCGCGGGGCGCTGCACGACGTGGTGATGGAGGGGCTGGGCCTCGCCGAGGAGTTCGACATCATCGGCTACGTGCGCGACGACCTGGCCGACGACCGCACCAAGACCGCCGCGCTGAGCCGCCTTGCCGCAAGGGCCGCCGAGTCGGGCGACCCCGAGGCCGTGGCCATCTTCGAGGCCGCCGCGGGCGAGCTGGCCGAGCTTGCCGTCGTGCTCTCGCGCGAGCTGTTTGGGCGTGGCGAGGCGGGCGGTCTGGAGGGCGGCGCCGGCGAGGAACCCGTGGCGGTGACGTACGCCGGTGGCACCTACAAGGTGGGCGAGCTCATCCTGGGCCCGCTTCGCGCGATGCTGCCCGCGTGGTGCAAGCTCGTCGACCCCGCCTACGACCCCGACATGGGCGCCGTGCTGCTGCTGAGGGACCGGCTTGGGTAGGGTTCGCGCGCACGTGCGCAGCCGGCGTGTGCCGGTGGCCGCGTCGGCCACGGGGTCCTCTCGTGCAGCTTGCACGCACATGCGCATTTGCGGCCCGCGGATGCGCGCAAACGCTCCTGTGCGTGCAACCTGTTCTGCCGGCGAAACAGCTGACACGAATATACGCATTTGCGGCTTAAAAACATGCCCAAATGCTCCGTTTCGTGCAGCCGGGCACGTGCCCATCTGGGGGGCGAGTGCCCGGCTGTTGGTTCTTGCCTTGTTGGCGGGAATTACTTCGGGCCGTCTACCGCCGCCCTTGGTCGGCGGTAGATGAGCACGCCGACACGAAGCAACTGATAGGTGACGAGCATCGCGCTGATTACCCTCAGGGCCGCGGCCAGATTCTCAATGAGTGCAACGCCGGGGATTCCGCCAAAGACCAGGAAAATGTCATTGCTCTGGCCAAGGAGTCCGAGCCTGGAGAGCATGCCCCCGACTTCCAGCAGCGCCTGCCCAATGACACCGACATGCACGAACAGGTACACGGCGCTCCAAAAGCCCAGCCTTATGACTCTCGTGGTAAGGGTCCTGCACATATTGCCCACCTCCCGGACTACTTGACAGCTCAAGTGCCAGCTCTATTTAGCGGAGACTGATTGAGACCGTACTTGAATAGTACTTGCGTGCGTACCAGGTGCTGCTCGAAGACCCTGACATCCCGAATCCGGCAGAGAGAAGGCCGCTATAGCTGAACCCGGCGGTGTTTCCCTTCGCGACCGTTACGGTCCCTTGATACCCAATTACAATCGTATTGGTAGGAAACCTTGTGGTGCTCGAGTAGGTGTGTGGGCTTTCGAGATAGTAGGAGCCACTTGCGGCATATTGTCCAGCGCTGTTAACCCGTTCGATTTGACCCCACGAAGTGGAGGCGGTAACGTTTACTTCTGCCCATACAATTGTCTGTACGCTCATGCCATCTGCCGTAGCGATAGTACGGGTCCTGCTCAAGGTAGTGTTGTAGTTGTCATAGTATGGGGCAATCTCTGAGTTAGCGCGTACGTCGGTAGCACGATTCTCGATGACAGAAATGGGATTTCGGGCCGTTCGCTATATTCGTCGAGAACTTCCCCGCTGATCTTATCCAACACTTTTGCGGTGACCTTGTTGGCGGGGGCATCGTAGGTCCTAATTACGTCGACTTTATCGGGATCAAACGGCGCGGTGATCTCGAGTGCCGCCAGTTGGATTGTGGTTTCAGGCTCAATTGCAAATCCTGGCGTGGCATAACCACAGAGACAAACGGCTGCAGTAAGGATAAAGGCTAGTAGTCTTTTCATGTCCGTGTCCCTTATCAATGAGGGTGGGCTGAAGGTATATCACCTGAAGCAGTCCAACGGATTCACCTCCTCAAGGATTTGAGCGTCTATCTGCAGAATCAATCTGATTACATATTCTTATGGTTATTTCAAAAGGCTATTAGAATTCTGTTAAAGGTATCTATTAGCCCGCGTGTGGCTGTGGGCTGATGATTGCTCGGATTACGCTGATCGATCAGTTCCTCAAAGGGGGTCTGATTAAGCTAGAAGCAGATCGTAAAGACGGGGCCGTCCACATCGTCATCTTGGGCTCCCCATGCCTGGCCGCGTCGGCCACGGGGTCCTCTTGTGCAGCTTGCACGCACATGCGCATTTGCGGCCCGCGGGCGCGTGCAAACGCTCCTGTCCGTGCAACCTGCTCTGCCGGCGAAACAGCTGACACGTATATACGCATGTGCGGTCCTTGAGCGCGCCCAGGTGGCGTTCTTCTCGGGCCTTGCCGCGTTTGGGGTGGGGGAGGACGAGGGGTGCACGGGAGGCGCCGGCGCGTTCGCGGGCGGCTCCGACCATGCGCCCGACGACCTCGCGGCGGCCGCGCAGGGCTGCCGCGTGCGTGCCACCGGTGCCACCCCGGGCGAGCCCGCGCTCGTCAAGGCCGAGGCGAACACCAACATAAGCTGTGGCAAGACGGTCATCCCGGCCGTGCGCTACGAGATTCCGGCAGGCACGGTGGAGCTCGTCACGGAGGTGCTCGTCCGGGAGTGGGAGTCCCTCGGCCCATCCCGTGGCCCGCTCGCCCCTCAGCCCGCGCCGGCCCGCCCGGCCCCCGGTCCCGTTCGCCCGACTCGACTGCGTACGCCCCCTCGGCCAGCGCCAGCCCTGCCCCACGTCTCCCCAAAGCGGTAGGATTGCGCCACAGCCAACGGAAAGGGGCGCGCATGAAGTATGCGGTCATCGGCGCGGGGGCCATGGGCCTGCGCTACGGCATCCACCTCAAGAAGTACGCGGGCAAGGAGGTCGACTTCATCGACACCTGGGAGCCCAACGTCGAGAAGATTCGCGAGCAGGGCGGCGTCTACGTGGCGCGTGACCACGAGAACTGTCACCTCGAGCCCATCGATGTCTACTACCCCGAGGAGTACACGGGCGACCCCGACTGCTGGGTGGTCTTCGTCAAGCAGATGCAGCTCGACGGCTTCCTCGAGCGCTGCGCACCGCTGTTCAAGGATCACCAGATCTGCTTCACGGCCATGAACGGCATGGGCCACTACGAGAAGCTCCTCAAGCACTTCTCGCCGGAGCGCCTCTTTGGCGGCACCGCCGTCATCGCTACCGTGCTGCCCGGCCCCGGCGATGTTGACTTCATGGGCGCGCTCGGCAAGGAGTACATGCACGTCTGCGAGTACGACAACAAGCGCACCCCGGTCGGCGAGCAGCTCTTCGCCGACCTCACGGCCGCCAAGCTCGGCCCCGAGTGGAGTCCCGACATCATGAGCATGTCGATGGCCAAGGTCATGCTCAACTCGGTGTGCAACACGCTCTGCACCATGTTCAAGATCCAGATGGGCCCCATCGGCGCCGACCCACACATGCGCCACGTGTGCGAGCAGCTCGTGGGCGAGGGCTTTGACGTGTGCGAGCTCGCCGGCATCGACCTGGGCATCACGCGCGAGCAGGAGGTCGACGCCATCATGCAGAGCTTTATCGACCTCAAGTACCACTATCCCAGCATGTGCCAGGACATGTTCAAGGGCCGTCCCACCGAGGTGGACTACATCAATGGCTACATCGTGAAGCTGGGCCGTCAGCATGGCTATGAGGCCGTGCGCCACGAGCTGCTCTGCAGCGAGGTGCACTTTGCCGAGACGGCGCACCGCGTGCACGAGGAGATGGCCGCGGCGGAGAAGTAGCGGCTCCCTTGGCGGCGTGCGGGCTTGGGAGACGCGCGCGCCCGGGTGGCACGCGCGCCCGGGTGACGCGCGCGCCCGGGTGACGCGCGCGCTAACGAGGGTGGGTGCGGAGTGGAATCGAGGCCACTCCGCACCCGCCCGTCTTCGCCCCTCTCGGAAGCTCTCCCTCAATATGTCGCAGCTACATCGTGGTGGCGCCCCACCGCACGTGGCAGTCGAGGACCTGGTGCGGGTCCACGTCGCCCTTGTTCTGGATGAGGTCGAGCAGGATGCGGCACGCCTCGGCGCCCTCCTCGAAGGCGGGCTGCGTCACCACCGAGACGCTGGGGCTGGCCACGCCCGCCCACTCGGTGTTGTCAAAGCCGAGCAGCCCCACGTGCGTGGGCATGAGCGGGTAGAACTCGCGCATGGCCACGTAGACGTCGGGCAGGGCCCAGCAGTTGGGGGCAAACACGAGCGTGGGCGTGGTGCCGTCGATGTTGGCGCGCAGGAATTCGCGGAGCTTCTCGACGTCCACCTCGTCGTTCTCGATCTCGAACTGCGTGAAGCCCATCTCGGCCGCCTCGAGCGCGTCGACAAAGCCACTCGTTCGCTCGATGCGCGAGCTCAGCAGCTGCGGCGGGGCGGCCACGAGCAGGAAGCGCCGATAGCCCTTGCGCACGCACTCGCCTACGGCGCGGGAGGTGGCCTCGTAGTTGTCGGTCTTCACCCAGTTGGAGGCAAAGTCGTAGAACTTGCTGTCGAAGAAGACGAGCTGCTTGCCTGCGTCCTCGATGACCTTGGAGATCTCCTTGAACTGCGCGGTGGGCTGGACGATGAAGCCGTCGACGCCCACGGCGAGCAGGCGGTCGATGTAGGCGCGCTCGTCGGTGCGGCTGTGGTTGGAGCTGCTCACGAGCACGCGGTAGCCGGCCTTGGCGGCCACGCCCTCGATGCCCTTCACGATCTGGTTGGAGAACGTGTTGGTGATGTCGCCGATGATGACGCCCAGCAGCTGCGTGCGCTTGGCGTTCATGCCGCGGGCGATGGGGCTGGGCTCGTAGCCGGTCTTGGCGATGGCAGCCTTGATGCGCTCCTGTGTGGCCTCGCTCATGCGCTCGGTCTTGCCGTTGAGGTAGAAGGAGACCGTGGTCTTGGACGTGCCCGCCATGGTCGCGATGTCGTTGATGGTGATGCGCTTTTTGGTTGCGGTGGGCATGGGGGCTCCTCGGTTGCAGGTGACGCAGTAGGTAAACTGCATCGCCACGCTCGCGGGCGTTTGCGACTATATCGTATGCTGCGTACGGTTTATCTATAGTTTACCTACTTGCCGGGCCCACATTTCCTTCCGGATGATTTGTCACGTTTTCTTCCGTATGATTTGTCACATTTTGGGCGAGGCGAGGCAGGGCGGGCCGGCTGCTCGTCACATTTCCTTCCGGATGATTTGTCACGTTTCGCACCATGGCGCCGTTGCGTTCAAGCATTGCGGCAAGGTGCTGCTCGACGTCTTCAGGTACCTGGGCGTGGGCGACGTCTCGTACAACAAGCCGGCGAGCCTGCCGTATCTCACGGAGAGCCCGTTTGCGAAGTTGCCTGCCCACTTGCCCATCAAGCGGTGTACAACTCGCCATCTACGTGCGAAAACGTTACATATTGCATGCACGAGAGGCCCCAATGGGCCCAAGGTTTGCGCTACAGTAAAGACGTCTGTGGAGGTTCGGCCGCCGGGGAAAGCGTCCGGACCTCTTCGGTGCCGCCGTGCTGGGGAGCCGGCGGCTCGTAGGCAGGTCGCGTCGCCGGGGAACTGCGTCGCGGCCCGTTGGAGCAGGTCACGCTTGCGTGGCCCGTCCAAAAGAAAGGAGAGGCATGCAGTATTCCAAGGAAGTGGAGAACATGTGCCCCGTCGCCAAGGGCGCATACCACGGCCCCGCGCCCATCCCCGAGGAGGGCAAGTGGGTCCAGGCCAAGGAGATCTCTGACATCTCCGGCCTCACGCACGGTGTGGGTTGGTGCGCCCCGCAGCAGGGTGCCTGCAAGCTGACGCTCAACATCAAGCAAGGCGTCATCGAGGAGTGCCTCATCGAGACCATCGGCTGCTCGGGCATGACCCAGTCCGCCGCCATGGCCGCCGAGATCCTCCCGGGCAAGACCATCCTCGAGGCCCTCAACACCGACCTCGTCTGCGACGCCATCAACGTCGCCATGCGCGAGCTGTTCCTCCAGATCGTCTACGGCCGCAGCCAGACCGCGTTCTCCGAGGGCGGTCTGCCCGTGGGCGCCTCGCTCGACGACCTGGGCAAGGGCCTGCGCTCGCAGGTCGGCACCATGTTCGGCACCAAGGCCAAGGGCGCCCGCTACCTCGAGCTTGCCCAGGGCTACGTCACCCGCATGGCGCTCAACGACAAGGACGAGATCATCGCCTTCGAGTACCTCAACCTCGGCAAGTTCACCGACGCCATCAAGGACGGCAAGACGCCCGAGGAGGCCATCGCCGGTGCCATGGGCCACTACGGCCAGTGGGACGCCGCGGTCAAGTACATCGACCCGCGCACCGACAAGGAGACCCACTCCGTCGCCAGCACGTTCCCGGTGTCCGAGTAGAGAAGGGGAGGGGATACACGCATGACTGTTTCGTTTGAGGGCTACGAGCGCCGTATCGACAAGATCAACGGCGTCCTCGCCGAGAAGGGCATCGCCTCCCTGGAGGATGCCGAGAAGATCTGCCTGGACAAGGGCGTGAACCCGCGCGAGATCGTGCACGGCGTCCAGTCCATCGCCTTCGAGAACGCCGGCTGGGCCTACACGCTCGGCTGCGCCATCGCCATCAAGAAGGGCGTGAAGACCGCCGCCGATGCCGCCTCCGCCATCGGCGAGGGCCTGCAGGCCTTCTGCGTCCCTGGCTCCGTCGCCGAGGAGCGCAAGGTGGGCCTGGGCCACGGCAACCTGGGCGCCATGCTGCTGGGCGATGACACCCAGTGCTTCTGCTTCCTCGCCGGCCACGAGTCCTTCGCCGCCGCTGAGGGCGCCATCGGCATCGCACTCAACGCCAACAAGGCCCGCAAGGAGCCCCTGCGCGTCGTGCTGAACGGCCTGGGCAAGGACGCCGCCCAGATCATCAGCCGCATCAACGGCTTCACCTACGTGAAGACGCAGTTCGACTACTACACGAGCGAGCTCAAGGTCGTCGAGACCATCCCGTACTCCACGGGCGAGCGCTCCAAGATCAAGTGCTACGGCGCCGACGACGTCCGCGAGGGCGTTGCCATCATGTGGCACGAGGACGTGGACATCTCGATCACGGGCAACTCCACGAACCCCACGCGCTTCCAGCACCCGGTCGCGGGCACCTACAAGAAGGAGCGCCTGGCCGCCGGCAAGAAGTACTTCTCCGTGGCTTCCGGCGGCGGCACCGGCCGTACGCTGCACCCGGACAACATGGCTGCCGGCCCCGCCTCCTACGGCATGACCGACACCATGGGCCGCATGCACTCCGACGCCCAGTTCGCCGGCTCCAGCTCGGTGCCTGCGCACGTGGACATGATGGGTCTCATCGGCATGGGCAACAACCCCATGGTCGGTGCCACTGTGGCCTGCGCCGTCGCCGTGGACGCCGCGCTCAACAAGTAGGCGCCTCGGCCATTGTGCTTCGCTTTCGGCCATAGGGCTTCGCCCTACGAGCCGCCACCCCTCGGGGTGGCGGCTTTCTTTGTGCCGCGGCGGAGCCGCGGGCCTGTGCCGGGATTCTGCGGGCGCGCCGCCGATCTTTTCCTGGTGGCGACACGGCCCGGACGCTGCCGTGCATGGCTCGAACGCTGCTGGACACGGCCCGGACGTTGCCGCGAAACCTCCCGGGGCACTCCCGAGGCCACATCGCGCCGATCGCGGCCAATCTACCGGAAGATCAGGATTTATCGTCTTCGCACTTTTGAGTTGTGAACGAATTATAGCCCGCGAGAAGCGGGTCCGCCTTGCAAACGCCAGGATACGTACTTGAGGAGCCTTGAATCTAGGCGGAAAAACCGTTCACAACTCAAAAGTGCGAAGACGTCATCTTGCGATTCTCACGTAGATCGCGTGCGCGGTACCATCCCGCGCGGTCGCTTTTTTCGTTGACGGGACATATGGGCCCACGCCCACGCGTCCGCGTCGCGGTATCCTCGATTTCAATAGACGAGAGGGGAGACGCGTGGCCTTCGCACACCTGCACAACCACACGGACTACTCCATGCTCGACGGCGCCACCCGCGTCGCCGACATGGTGAAGCGCGCCGTGGACCAGAAGATGCCCGCCGTGGCCATCACCGACCACGGCTACATGTACGGCGTGCCCGACCTTGACCTTGCCGCGGCCAAGTACAACCACGCCCAGGCAGACTGGCAGCAGTGGTTCCACGACAAGGACAACTATGCCAAGGGCCGCGAGATCCACGAGCCCGACGCCGACTCCGAGCCCGAGGCCCACGCCCAGTGGGAGCGAGACGTCGCCTGCCACGACGCCGGCGGCGACATCGACACGGTGAAGCCCGCCCCGCTCATCAAGCCCATCTTTGGCTGCGAGGCCTACTTCACGCCGGACAACACGCTCGCGCGCGACAAGAAGCCCGAGCTCTACCACATGATCCTGCTCGCCAAGAACCAGACTGGCTACGTCAACCTCATGCAGATGATGAGCGACGCAGCGGTGCGCGGCTTCTACTACAAGCCCCGCACCACGCTCGACATGCTCCGCGAGCACTCGGAGGGCGTCATCTGCACCTCGGCGTGCGTGTCGGGCATCATCCCGCGCCACATCCTGAACGGCCAGCCCGACGAGGCGCTCAAGTGGGCCCGCACGTTCAAGGAGCTCTTTGCCCCCGGTGACTTCTACATCGAGATCCAGGACCACGGCCTCACCTTCGAGAACGGCATGACCGACCGCCAGCTCGACGAGCAGCTGGTGGACCTCGCCCACTCGCTCGACCTCAAGGTGGTCGCCACCAATGACTTCCACTACCTCACGCGAGACGACGCCCCCACGCAGGACCTGCTCATGTGCATCGGCATGAACGCCAAGGTCGACGACGACAACCGCATGCGCATGGAGGGCTCGGAGTTCTACATGAAGACCGAGGAGGAGATGCGCGAGCTCTTCTCCTGGTGCCCCGAGGCCTGCGACACCACGCTCGAAATCGCCGAGAAGTGCAACGTGGAGCTCGACTGGGACTCGATGATCCTGCCCAAGTTCCCGCTGCTCGACCCGGGCGAGACGCACGAGAGCCAGTTCCGTCGCGAGTGCGAGGAGGGCCTGGCCAAGCGCTACGGCGACGACTGGGCCACCCAGACCATCGCCGGCGTGAGCATCAAGGAGCGCTTCGAGTACGAGTACAAGATCATCTGCGACAAGGGCTTCGCGGCCTACTTCCTGATCGTGCAGGAGTACGTGCGCTGGGCCAAGCAGAATGGCATCGGCGTGGGCCCGGGCCGTGGCAGCGCCGCGGGCGCCCTCGTGGCCTACGCCATGGACATCACCACCTTCGACCCGCTCTCCAACGGCCTCATGTTCGAGAGGTTCCTCTCGCCGCAGCGCACCGAGATGCCCGATATCGACATGGACTTCGACGACGAGCGCCGCCTCGAGGTCGTGGAGCACGTGCGCCAGCTCTACGGCCCCGAGAAGGTCACGCACGTCATCACCTACTCCACCATCAAGGCCAAGCAGGCCATCAACGATGCCGCGCGCGTGCTGGACTACCCGGTCTACATGGGCCAGCGCCTCTCCAAGATGATTAGCGCCGCGCCCAACGCCACGCTCAAGTCCACCATGGAGAAGGTTCCCGGCAAGGAGGACCAGTTCTCGCAGGACTTCGTGGACGCCTACCACAACGACCCGGACGCCCGCCGCATCATTGACAGCGCCCTGGCGCTCGAGGGCCTCATCCGCGGCGAGGGCGTGCACGCCTGCGCCGTGCTCATCTGCCGCGACCCCGTGAACGAGCACGTGCCCACCAAGCTCGACACCAAGGGCGGCGTCGAGATCACCCAGTACGAGGGCCACACCGTGGCCGACATGGGCCTGCTCAAGATGGACTTCCTGGGACTGCGCACCCTCACGGTGCTCTCCCGCGCCAAGGCCAACATCAAGGCCAACTACGGCATCGACGTCGACCTCGACAAGATCCCCTTCGACGACCCGGCCATCTACAAGCTCCTGGGCTCGGGCAACACGGCGGGCGTCTTCCAGGTCGAGTCCGGCGGCATGACGGCCACGATCAAGGGCATGCAGCCCACCGAGTACAAGCACATCGTCGCTCTCATCGCCCTCTACCGCCCGGGTCCGCTCGGCGCCGGCATGGTGGACTCCTACATCAAGCGCATGAACGGCAAGGAGCCGGCCGTCTCGTATGACCCGCGCCTCGACGACATCCTGGGCGAGACCTACGGCACCATGGTCTACCAGGAGCAGGTTATGCTCATCTCGGTCGAGATGTGCGGCTTCTCCAAGGGCGAGTCCGACTCGCGCATCCGAAAGCCCGTGGCCAAGAAGAAGATCAAGCTGCTCACGTCCACGGTCTTCCACTGGGAGGACGGCTCGGACGAGACCACCTACGACCACTGGATGAACGGCGCGGTCAAGAACGGCTACAAGCGCGAGGTCGCCCAGAAGATCTGGGACGACGTGCTCGAGTTCGCGTCCTACGCGTTCAACAAGTCGCACTCTGCCGGCTATGCCATCCTGGTCATGCAGACGGCCTGGCTCAAGGCCCACTACCCCAACGAGTTCATGGCGGCCGTGCTCACGAGCTACACGGGCAAGACCGACAAGATCGTGCACTACGTCTCGGCCTGCCGCCACGAGGGCATCGACATCCTACCGCCAGACATCAACGAGTCGGGCACCATGTTCACGGCCGTCAAGGAGGGCGTGCGCTTTGGCCTGGCCGGCATCCGCGGCGTGGGCGAGGGCGTGGCCGAGGAGATCATCAAGGAGCGCGAGCGCGGCGGCGCCTTCAAGAACCTGCACGACATGGTCGACCGCGTCGACCCCGGATCCTGCAACCGCCGCGTGGTGGAGGCGCTCATCAAGGCAGGCGCCTTTGACTCCACGGGCTACACGCGCATGCAGCTCATGGGCTTCGTCGACAAGAACAACCCGGCCAACATCATGGACGCCGCGGCCAAGCGCCAGAAGGACCGCGCGGCCGGCCAGGTCTCGATGTTCGACATGTTTGGCGATGTCAAGGACTCCGGCTTCGAGAACGAGGTGCCCGCGCCCGACGGCGTGGAGTGGGATCGCTCGCTCAAGCTGGCGCAGGAGCGCGAGGTGCTGGGCATCTACGTCTCGGACCACCCGCTGCGCCCCTACGAGTACGCCCTCTCCAAGGCGCGCGACTACACCATCACGCAGGTGCTCTCGGGCTACGAGAAGACCAGCGTGACGGGCGAGGTGCGCCACGTGGACGTGAGCAGCGACAAGCCCATCTGGCTTGCGGGCATGGTGAGCGGCGTGCAGAAGCGCACCACCAAGAACGGCGACCCCATGGCCATCGTGTCGCTCGAGGACATGGAGAACGAGATTGATGTCATCGTGTTCCCCAAGACGTACAAGAAGTGCGCGGCGGTGCTGGCCGGCCAGGTGGACGAGTCGGGCGAGCAGGTGGGTGACATCTTCGTGCGCGTGATGGGCCGCGTGGACCGAAGCGACCGCGGCGACCAGTTCCTCGCGAGCGCGGTGGAGCCGCTCGAGCTCTCCGAGAAGAGCAACAAGCCCAAGACGCTCGAGGTCATGCTGCAGCCAAGCGCCCTGTCGCGCACGCTGCTGGAGCGGCTGCAGGGTGCCTTCGAGCTGCACCCGGGCATGGACCGTGTGGAGCTCTACGTGGTGAGCAACGCCGGCGAGCGTCTGCGCATGGAGGTGCCCACGCGCGTGGACGCCAAGAACGTGATGCTCATGGCGCGCCTCCAGGACGTGATGGGCAAGCGCGGCACGGCCATTGTGGCGTAGGCGGGCCGGCCGGCCCCGGTGGCGCGTGGCTGCCGGGGCCGGGCGGGCCGCATGTGGTGGGGGCGTCTGTCCTCGTTTTGGCTGCGACTCTTGGTTGACGTGTCGTTTTCGCTGCGTCCGCTGGCCGTTTTCTTCGAGTGCGGCGGCATCGTGCCTCCCCTTTTGCTCCTCGTAAGGTCGCCCGGCGACTACCTCGCCTACGGAGCGGTGCTGACCCTCGTCGCGCGCGGAAACAACGTCCTCAACATCCTGAGGCTTCGCCGCGAGGTCGATTTCCGCCTCGCGGGCAGGCCCGACCTGAGGCGCCACCTGTCCTCGGTCGTCTCCTTTGGTTCGCTTTCGATCGCTTCGGCCGTCTACCTGTCGCATAGGAGGCACCATGGCCTCGGTGGAGGCTGGGGCTAGGTCTTGCGCCCCATCCGCGAGTCCGAGGCCCTGCTCGCCTCGCTCGTCGCCGGCGACGCCGGCGCCGTGGCCGCGGGCGTGGAGCGCGCCCACGAGGACGCGTCTTCCGTCATCGCCTACAACGACGAGAACGCCCTCGCGGCGACGCTGCGCCTCGCGTTCTTCTCCGCCATACGCCGCTGGAGGCTCGTGCGGGAGGCCCCCGCGGGCAGGGGCTTTGCGGACCTCACGCTCGTGCACCTCGTGAGCCCTTAGCACGACGATTGTCTCGTCGTGCGCATATTGCTGGTCTTTTACTACTTGCTGGAACGTGCGTCTGAGCGAGTGCCGGCCGTCTATCTCTTAGTCATTCTTGTTGCTGCGCGGTGCCTGGGTTTCCGGGCGCCGCTCTGCATGCCGGTGCCCGATCTGGTGGGTGCCGGCCTTTGCGTGTGGAAAAATAGACCCAAGTGAAAGGGGACAGACTTGAGCGAGGAGTTCGAGCCCCACAACATCATCGTCACGGGCGGCTGCGGCTTCATCGGCAGCAACTTCGTGCACTACGTGGTGCGGGAGCACCCCGACGTGCACGTGACCGTGCTGGACAAGCTGACCTACGCCGGTAACAGGGAGAACATCGCGGGGCTGCCCTCCGACCGCGTGGAGCTCGTGGTGGGCGACATCTGCGACGCTGAGCTGCTCGAGAGTGTCGTCCCCGGCCACGACGCCATCGTCCACTACGCCGCCGAGTCCCACAACGACAACTCCATCGCGGACCCCGAGCCGTTCCTGCGCACCAACGTCGAGGGCACCTTCCGCCTGCTGGAGGCCGTGAGGAGGTACGGCGTCCGCTACCACCACGTCTCC
>NZ_CAAKOQ010000050.1:2913-17563 GCF_901212675.1 Olsenella uli | reverse complement strand
CGACGAGGTCTACGGCGACCTCGCGCTCGATGACCCGGCGCGCTTCACCGAGGAGACCCCGTACCACCCGAGCAGCCCGTACTCCTCCACCAAGGCGGCCTCCGACATGCTCGTCCGAGCCTGGACCCGCACCTACGGGCTTCGCACCACGATCTCGAACTGCTCCAACAACTACGGGCCCTACCAGCACGTTGAGAAGTTCATCCCGCGCCAGGTCACCAACGTCATCGACGGCGAGCGCCCGAAGCTCTACGGCAGGGGCGAGAACGTGCGCGACTGGATCCACACCGAGGATCACTCGAGCGCCGTGTGGACCATCCTCACCAAGGGCCGCGTGGGCGAGACGTACCTTATCGGCGCGGACGGCGAGCGCAACAACATAACGGTCCTGCGCATGATCCTCGAGATGATGGGCAAGGACCCCGACGATTTCGATTGGGTCAAGGACCGCCCCGGCCACGACCGCCGCTACGCCATCGACTCAACCAAGCTGCAGACCGAGCTCGGCTGGAGGCCGCGCCACACGGACTTCGCCGAGGGCCTGCGCCAGACGATCGCGTGGTACGTGGACAACGAGGCCTGGTGGCGCCCCGCGAAGGCGGCCACCGAGGCCAGGTACGCGAAGCAGGGGCAGTAGGGGAGAGTCATGTCTGAGATTAGTTTCGAGAAGCGGCTCTCCGTCGCCGATACCGGGATTGAGGGCCTGAAGGTTCTCGACCTGTCCGTTCACGGTGACTCACGCGGTTGGTTCAAGGAGAACTGGCAGCGCGCGAAGATGACGGGGCTCGGCATTCCCGACCTCCGCATCGTCCAGAACAACATCAGCTACAACGACGAGCGTGGCGTAACCCGCGGCATCCATGCGGAGCCCTGGGATAAGTAAATTCGGTTGTTCATGAGGCTCCTCCTCTGTTCTTAATCCCGAGCGACTTGGTTTTGCATGGCTCTGACTCGTCCCCCGTATGGCCCGTCTTATGAAAACGTTATGCCTGAGGTGGTTCGATAAACGCTACTGCGTATCCGTTTATTTCTTCAGGCCTGGTGGGCTAACGCGTTTTAGAGTTTTCTCCAAATCGACAAGGGCGGTTGATAGCCCGTCGATTGATGCCTGCGATTGCTGTCCCGCTCGGTTGCTGAGAAGTGCCAAGCCTTGGCTTACGCTGGCCGCAACGTGCGAGAGTTGGATATTGGTGGCGTTTCTTGCAGCCAGACTCGCTGCAAACGATATTCCATCTCCGATTGGGTAGCCAAAACGTGAGGCAATTGGGGAGAGAAGGCTTCCTAGTCTTTCGACATCGAATTGGTGTCCATGTTTACGAACCGCATCTTCCATGAACTTGTCGACGAGATCGGGGTCTTCATAGAGCCTCAGGAGATCGTAGACGGTTCTCTCGAAACTTGTGGTTGGGATCCCATCGCAAAGCATCACATCTATTTCACTAAGTCTGCAGTGAAGGAAGCGGATATCCTCCCTGGATGTTTGTCGGCGCCTTGATACTATGAAGGTGTAGGGCGACGCGTGAAAGTCGCCGGCATCGAGGGCAACCGCCGCCGTTCTCCCCGCCATGACGGCATCATATGGCCTAAGAGTCAGCCTTTCGGCTGCTTTTTGCTTTGGGAATACCGAGAGCCATTCTGCTTTTAGGTCGGCCTGCGGTGGTTGTGCCCCTGCGATAAACCGATAGACCCCGAAGCAAATAGGTTCAACACGAAGCGCGCTGACCATGCGAAATACCTGGTTTCGGCGTATGCCGAGTTCCTGTGCTTGAGCGGTGGTGAACATGCCCCATTGCGACGCGGCAAGTAGCTCGAGCGATATGATGTTGCCTGGTTTCTTCATACTGAATCCGTTAACGTCTGTGTAAACGATATAAGTATCATATCAGAATCTGATAAGAGCCAAGTGCGTCTCGAAGAAACCGTGCTGTAGCCTCTGGCTTGTAATTCGCACGATTATTCAGATGGCTCATCTACGCGTCTGTGCTATCCGGCTGAATTCGGATTAGATAGTCTATGCAGTCTCTGAGACGTTGGATGCTTGTGTTTCTAACAGCGAGATAGAGGATGTAGATCATCAGAATTAAAAACATGACAGACAAGGCTGTGGAAAGAGAAACGTTGGATGGCATGGTGGCGGAAAATGCAAGCGGAACGATAGCTGCCGCAAGCGTTGCAAAAGTTGTAATTGACTGGGGCGAGCAATGGCGGTCAATGAGTGAGGACAGGTAGCCTAACTTAGCGTTGAGGCTAATCGAATCTGAAGGTAGCCCCGATTCCCATTCATCGTTTTCAATGAATGCGAGAAGCTGCTGCGGGTTGTTGCACTGTCTAGAGACCTTTACGTAGCGCCGAATGAGGGGAGAGCCGTAGAATGGGCTCACTCCTCCGACGGAATTGCTCCACTTCATGTTGGCTCCTATCTGCGCTCTTGATTCCTGCCTATCTGCTGCAGGCAAATTCAGTTTAGGGCTGCTTGTGGCCATTATTATATGACGCTGAATAAGGGCGTGTTCGTTTATTTTTTGATGGTCTGTAGCGATTCTGGCCTCCCGCCTGCCTTTTGCGATACTGCGACCATGAGAAGGCTGCAAAAGTCGAGCATTGAGGTCATGGGTTCGATGTAGACGGGATACCTCTCCGTTTGCCAGGTGGGAAGCAGGATGAACTCGTCGACAAGCTTGCGCAGGGGATGGGTACTTGAGTGGGACACCATGACAAGGTATGGCTTCCTTGATGCGGGCGTGTCCCCCATAACGTCAAGAAACAGCTGATGCGTGTTGTTCTTTGACGAGAAGATCATGACGAGGTCTTCTGGCCCAGACACGTGCATGTGAATCATCTCTTGACCGTTTTCCATAAAGAAGCACGGTACGTTGTACTTGAGCAGGTCCAGGGACAATGTGAGGGCTGGGGGAGCACTAAGCCCCCCTCCCGTGGTGAAGACGTTGCGAGCTCCAATAATGCGGTCGGCGAGTGCGTTAAACCTGTCTTCTCCCACGGCGCTCTCGGTTGCGCGGACCATTTTGCACAGACAGTCGACCGGGCTCGATGGCTCGGTGCTTTCGTCTCTGCTCGTGTTGGAAGACAGGGCGGCCATGAGCCCCATTTGGAAGCCGCCGAAGCTGTCGTATCCCACCTTTTTGCAGAACCTGCTCACCGCACTTTGTGAGACGCCGATGCTTTTTGCGACGATTGTCGTTGAGCTTTGAAGGAAAGCCTCTGGATTGTCTCTTACGGCTTCGAGTACGCGGGCTTCCGTTGGCGTTAGCTCCGCCTCGTGCAGGCTCATCTGTTGAAAGGCATCCATGAGAGCTCCTTTGAATGGTTCATTCATGCAAGAACAGTAGCAGAACATATATCCCTGGGACATCTTGATACATCCACAGGAAACCACCTACCGCTCGCCGGCATAATGGCTCCGTTTAGGATGAATCATTCAGTTTAGATTGAATAGATGGTTCATTCAGCCTAATGTGGAGACAAGAAGGACGCGCTGCATCTGATGCGCGTTGATGCCAATGGGGCGAAAGGACGGTGCGGCATGAACGTCGTTGCTAGCAGAGTTGACGAGAGACTCGTCCACGGACAGATCATGACTTCGTGGGCTAAGTACCTGAAGCTGCGCAGGATTGTCGTGGTCGATGACCAGGTCGCAAAAGACGAGTTTATGGCCACGGTGCTGAGCATGAGTGCCCCGGCCGGCATCTCCATTGACATCCTCTCGGTTCCCGATGCGGCCAATCGCCTTAAGGGCGACAAAGGCGATGAGAGCACGCTGCTTCTGTTCAAGCGCATCTCGGCTGCACTGGAGCTGGCGAAGTCTCTTGCGGGCACTCCCAACGAACTCAAGGAGCTAAATCTCGGGAATCTTGGGTCTGTGCCGGGGCGTACCCAGATCACCAAGAACATCTTCCTTTCCGAAGAGGAGAAAAGTGAAGCCAGAGAGCTGCGGGAGATGGGGGTGAACGTGTTCCTGCAGATGCTGTATACGGACGCCTCCGTGCCGTTGGCGGACGTCATAGGGTAGCTAAGTACCTATTCCATTTCGACAATCTAGCGTTCGTTAATCCGCCCAAGAAAGGGGTGGGGTAGAAAATGCTGCTTCTTCAGGCTTTGGTAATTGCTTTCTTTACCTGGTTTTCTGCCACTGCGTGTCCAATGTGGCTGAGATGGTCCATGTACTTTGGCGCGCCGCTTGTGGCGGGCCTTGTGAACGGCCTGCTGCTGGGAGATGTGGGCTATGGCCTCTCTGTTGGCTCGACCGTAATGATGGCCTACATTGGCATGGTTGCCATTGGCGGCTCGCTTCCGAGTGACTATGCCCTCGCTGGTTATCTGGGCGTTGCCATGACAATGCTCGCCGGCGCCGACCCCTCTGTTGGCCTTACCGTGGCCGTGCCCATTGGCCTGCTGGGTCTTCTCAGCTTTAACGTGAAGATGTCCCTCAACTCGGTGTGGGTTCACAAGGCTGATCAGTATGCCACCGAGGGCAACGCGCGCGGCGTTGTCATGATGAACCTCTTTGCATCGCAGATTTTCCCGCTGCTCACATACTTTGTTCCATCGCTCCTCTGCGTGTACTTTGGCTCTGGCGCGCTCGAGACTTTGCTTGCCGTTATTCCCAGTCAGGTGACCTCGATTCTGTCGCTCGCCGGCCACCTCATTCCGGCACTTGGCCTGGCCATGCTCGCGAGCGTGCTGTCCAAGGCATCGCTTGTCCCGTTCTTTGCGGTTGGCTTTGCGCTCTCTGCGTATCTGAACCTTGGAACCATGCCCATCGCCATCATTGGTGCCGCGGCTGGCATCCTGCACCTTATCTATACCTCCCAGGGCGGTGCCTCTGTCCTTGAAGGTCTCTCGCTTGGCGCCGAGGACGCTTCTGATGTTGCCGAACAGGCTGCGGGGCTCAAAAAGCTGTCCAAGAAGACACTGCGACAGTCTTGGTTTGCCTGGCAGAGCTGGGGCCAGATTTGCTACAACTACGAGCGCATGATGGGTCTTGGCTTCTGCCACTGCATGGTCCCCGTTCTTGAGGAGCTCTATGGCAATGACCAGGAGGCTATCGCCGCTGGCCTGAAGCGTCACCTTGCCTACTTCAATACCGAGAACACCTGGGGCTCCATCATTCCCGGCATCACGGCTGCCATGGAGGAGGAGCGCGCGAACGGTGCCGAGATCGATGACGACATGGAGAACAACCTCAAGACCGCTCTGATGGGCCCCATGGCCGGCATTGGCGATTCGGTGACCCAGAGCCTCGTGAAGGTTGTGCTGCTTTCGATTGCCATTGGCCTTGCGTCGCAGGGAAGTGCTCTTGGTCCGATTCTGCTGGTTGTTCTGTTCTCCGTGTATGCGCTGGGTGTTGGCTACTTCTGCTATATGAGCGGCTACAAGTTTGGCAAGAGTGCGGTTACCAAGCTCCTCGCGGGCGGTCTTGTTAAGCAGCTCACTGAGGGTTTGGGCGCCATGGGCATGATGGTTCTTGGTTGTCTGGTTGCCACGGTGATTCCACTTACGTGTCCGCTTACGTTCGAGCTTGCCTCGGGCACCATCGAGATCCAATCGATTCTTGACACAATCCTTCCCAAGTTGCTCCCGTTCGCCTCGTTCCTCGTTACCTACGCGGCGATTAAGAAGGGCGTTAAGCCGACTCACGTGATCGTTGCCATGTTCGTTGCCGCTGCCGTGTTCTCGCTGCTGGGCGTTCTGGCGTAGCGGGCGACTCGTTGCTATGAATTGAGAGGACAACTCATGTCTGAGCTTATGGACAAGCACTATGAAACCTTTGGGGTAAAGCGTCCCGTGATTGGATGCCTGCACATGCAGGCCCTGCCAGGAACTCCCTACGCCGACCCCGAGATGACCTTTGAGGAGCAGATTCGAAGACTGAAGGCCGATGCCCGCACGCTTCAGGACGAGGGCTTTGATGCCTTGGTCTTTGCCAACGAGGGCGATCGTCCCTACCTGAGCAAGGTTGGGCCCGAGACGGTGGCCGGGTACGTGCGCATTGCAGCCGAGGTTGCGCAAGAGATTCACGTTCCCTTTGGTTGTGGCGTGTTGATTGACCCGTTTGCCACGCTTGCGGTTGCCAAGGCGATTGGTGCGAAGTTTGTGCGAACGTATGTGAGCGGCTCGTACGAGGGGCTGTTTGGGTCCCAGAAGTTCAACCCTGGAGAGATTTTCCGGTATCAGAGGCAGATCGAGGCGACTAGCGTTCGCGTGTACACGTACTTTGAGGCCCATGCGGGAACGTGCCTTGATACGAGGACGAGTGAGCAGATGCTCGAGGCGGGTGCGGCGAACATGCCGATTGCGGGCGCGCTGTTTGGCGGAGCGCACGCGGGGCTGCCGCCCGAGGCCTCGCACATCATTGAGCTTAAGAAGCAGTTCCCGGAGGTGCCGATTATGATTGGCAGCGGCGGAACCGTTGACAACATTGGCACGCTGCTGCCCAACGCGGACGGCGTGATTGTTGGCACGAGCATCAAGAAGGACGGCGTACTTTGGAACAACGTTGACCCCGTTCGTGCTGCTGCCTTCATCAAGGCGGCGAAGGGGTAGGGCAAGGCGCGTCGATATTGGGTGAGTGATGCGGCGGCTGCGGCCTCGGATGGGTCGCAGCCGCCGCTAGTTGTTTAGTGCCAACAGGTTGTTTACACCCGAGTAGTGACAAATAGGGGGCCTCCCGCATGCTGTGAGTTGTCTAGGCACACAGTGAGGAGGGACCTCCCATGTCCCAGCATCCTAACGCAAGGCTGACCCCGAGGGGAAGGGCGCTGCTCTGCGAGCGCGTGGGCGGCGGCATGCGCATCGCGGACGCCGCCGCGATGGCCGGTGTGAGCCGCCAGACCGCCCACAAGTGGCTCGCGCGCGCCCGGCGCGGAGAGCCGATGGCCGACAGTGGCTGCCGCCCGCGCCGGCTGGCGAGGCTCACGCCGCCCGAGGTCGAGGCGCGCGTCGCCGACGCGCGGACGAGGCTGCTGCTGGCCCCGCTCGCGCTGGCCGCCGAGACGGGCGTGCCGGCCCGCACCTGCGCCAGGATCGTGGCCCGCATGGGCCTGCCGCGCCTGGACGACGTCGACCGCGTCACCGGCGAGCTGCGTTCCCGCGGCCCCGTCACGCGCGTGCGCTACGAGCGCGAGCGCCCCGGGGAGCTGCTCCACGTCGACGTAAAGAAGGTGCCGCGCATACCCGAGGGAGGCGGGCACAGGGCCCTCGGGCGCGGCTGCGGGTCGAGGAGGGGTGCCGGGACGTCGTGCCTGCACGTGGCCGTCGACGACAACAGCCGGGTCGCCTACGCCGAGCAGCTGCCCGACGAGAGGAAGGAGACGGCCTGCGCCTTCATGGGACGGGCGATCGCGTTCTACGAGGGCCTCGGGGTCGCCGTGGAGCGCGTGATGACCGACAACGGGTCGGCCTGCCGGTCGGGCGAGTTCAACGTGCTGCTCGAGGCTCGCGGCAAAGGGCACAAGTACACGAGGCCCTTCAGCCCCTGGCAGAACGGCAAGGTCGAGCGCATGAACGGGACGATCGCGCGGGAGTGGCAGTACGCCCGCGCCTGGGAGAGCGAGGACGGCAGGGCCTCCGCCCTGGACTCCTTCATCGAGCGCTACAATTTGGACCGTCCACACAGCGCGTGCGGGGGCCTGCCCCCGATGTCACGCATGGTCGGCGTAAACAACGTCTTGGCACATAACACCTAGTACCTGATTCTGTTGAGGGACTAATGAGGGCGTATCGGTAGATGAATCTCGATTGCCCTCAGATGGACGCAAGCGGCCCGCTTGCATCTTTCTCAAACGACTGTGCTCGGGCATGAAACAGCTTTCCGTCAACCGGCCTTTAACCTCCTTGACCTCTTCAGACATAGAAGTTGCCGCATCAAGTGAAGACTTCTGGTGTTGAAGGGCATTCTCGCTACTTCCATGATTGTCGTAAGGAGGTGCGGGATGGTTCAGCTCACGGAGAGACAGCATGCGTGCTTGCGCTATCTTTGCCAACGGACTGAGTTCGTTACGGTGGAGACGTTGGCGTGCAACTTTGAGGTTTCCCCTCGTACCATTCGCGCCGACCTTGGGGCCATCGAGGCCTATCTCTCCGCTTCTGATGTCACGCTAAGCCGCAGCGCCGGAAGGGGCATTCGGCTTGACGCCGCACCCACCGTCCGGGCCTCAATTGTCGCCTCGCTCGGTAAGGCGGACTCTCGCGTGCTTTCGTCGGCTGAGCGCAATGCCGTTGCCGAGATGATGCTCGTCTGCTACCCGGTCGTTACCTTTTTGGCCATTGCGGACTATTGCGGGGTGTCGAAACAAACCGTATCGGCACGATTCGCAGATGTTGACGCGTTCTTTTCCAGTAATGGCCTGCGCTTGGTCCGTGAGCCTGGCGTTGGCTCTCGGGTTGAGGGACCAGAGATTGATAGGCGCCGCTGCTTTCTGGGGCTCACTTCAGACGATTCTCTATACGACTTGTTGGCCCCTATTGCCTCGAGCGTTGCCGCCTCTCACATTGAGGAGGCAACAAACTTGGTGAAGCAGGTCGAGCTTGCTTGCGATATTGGGTTTGCCAATAGTGAGCGGTTGCAGCTTGCGATCGCCTTCATGCTTTCTCGCGCTGCGTCCGGCTGCGTTCTTGAGGACGGCCGTGGCACAACCACCGATGTCGATTGTGAGATGCAAGACTATCTCGTCCAGGTTCAGCCCTTCGTCCCCACCAAAGCCGAGGCCATCTTTCTCGTCTCTATCCTGCTGTCTCAACGTCTGAGCGTCACTGGCGGCAGCGATTCTCTTCCGACTGGTCGCGATGACGAAGCGGAGGATATCTCTCGGTTGCTCATCGATGCTTTGGGCGAGATTCATGAGGTTGACGAGGCCTCGCTCGAGCATGTGATCAGCGGGTTCACCCGGCATGTGCGTGCGGCTCTCTATCGTTCCAGAAACGGAATCAAGATCCAAGGTGAGGTCCCCGTTCAGATTACTAGCTCCATACCGCTGCTGTATGACTTTACGCGCAAGCAGCTTGCTGGTATCGAGGGGCGTTATGGCGTCATGTTTGACGAGAACGAGGTCGCCTATATCGCCATGTACCTCGATGCGATCTACGAGACGAGCGTGCGTGACGCCGTGGCTCTTAACGTTCTGTTTGTCTGCTCCTTCGGCCTTGCCTCGAGCTCAATCCTCATGACGAGGCTCTCCCACATCCTCGTTGACTGCAACGTCTTTGGCCCTCTGTCTGCGGAGGGCGTCGGGGAGTTTCTCACGCGGAATGACATCGACCTTATTGTGTCGACGTCGGGATTCTCGTATCCGGACGTCCCTGTTCTCGAGGTTGACCCCATTCTGAGCCAAGCCAGCCTCGATGCTGTCAAGCAGGGAATATCGAATGCCTCGTACCAGAAGCTCTGCTCCAGCTTTCTGAGTGCCTATTCGCTCAGCGGGGATTCTTCGAGGCATTACGTTCGCGACCTGGTTGACCCGACTGCCGTTCAGGTGGGCGTTTCTTGCATGCGCTGGCATGAGGCGATTCGTCTGGCGGCGTGTCCGCTCCTCCGCTATGGCCTTATCGACAAGCACTATGTGGACCAGATGATCGCTGCGGTGGAGAACTATGGCCCCTATATGGTTCTCACCCCGGGCGTTGCCTATGTGCACGCGGGCGTGGACGACGGAATCAAGCGGAACTGCATTGCGGTCCTTGTCCTGAACGAGCCCATTGACTTTGGTCCCTCTGGGGAATCCAAACGAATTCGAGTGATCGTCGTGCTTGGGATCAAGGATAAGGAGCAAAGCGAGCTTCTCAACCTTGCGTCGATCTTCGAGCGCGGGGAGAGCATCCGAGCGTTCGAGAGATGCATCGATGTCGAGTCGATTCTCGCGCTGCACGACTAGTCCGGCCTTTCTTGCCAGTGATGGCAACCGCTACGGGAGGAGTTAGGGATGGAGAGCGTTGCCCTTGAGAGCATTCAGCTTGGAGTGCATGCGGACAGTTGGGAGGAGTCCATCCGCATCGCGGCCGCGCCCCTTGTGGGCAGGGGGTCAATCGACCAGACGTATGTGGGGCGCATGGTCGAGAGCGTGAACAGGCTCGGCCCCTACATCGCCATCATGCCGGGCCTTGCGCTCGCGCACGCGGCGCCAGGGGATGGCGTGATGGCCAGTGACCTCTCCATCGCCCGTTTTGACTCCGACATCGAGTTTCACTGCGACCACGACCCGGTGCGCATCGTGATGTGCCTGGCATGCACGGACTCCGAGTCCCACGTTGCTAGGCTCCAGCGAATTGCCGAAAAGCTGCTTGACGATGGTTTTCTCGATTCCCTGATGGGCGCGGAGTCACCGAAGGCGATGTATGCGCTTCTCAATGGATGAGGTTCATTTGTCGGTGCGGCGGCGCGTGAGTCGCATCGCCGCAGAGGAGGAAAGGTGGAAGGCCTATGAGCGTGCCAAGGATTCAGACGGTCTGTGGGTATGGGTGCGGGAGCTCGTTGCTCCTGCGCACCAACATCCAGAAGATCGCCAAGGCTCACGACATCGAGATCGAGGCGTTCTGCGGAGACGTCAACACTTGTTGCGCCAACGACTGCGACGTCATCTTCATCTCTCGCGAGCTGGGAGAGCGCGTCAAGGACCGTGCCAAGGTCCCCGTCATCGAGGTCGACAACTTCATGAACAAGGCCGAGGTGGAGCAGAAGACGCTTGCCTACCTCGAGTCCTACGGCAGGCAGTAGGGAAGGGGAGATAGACCATGGAAGCCGTTCTCAACTTCGTCATCAACGAGATCTTTGGGCAGGGTGCCATCTTCATCGCGCTCATCGCCTGCATCGGCCTGATTCTGCAGAAGAAGCCGTTTAGCGAGATCGTGCGTGGCACCGTCATGACTGCCGTGGGCTTCTTCGTCCTGTCGACGGGCACGGGGCTCATCACGGGCAACTCGATCGACGGCATCTCTGCGGCGTTCAACACCGTGATGCCGCAGGCCATTCCGAGCACGACCGTCGACATTGGCGCTGAGTATGGCACCGAGATTGGCGTCGTCATGATCGTGGCCTTCGCCATCAACGTGCTCGTCGCGCGCTTCACCAAGTGGAAGTCCATCTTCCTGACGGGGCACATGCTCTATTGGTTCCCGTTCGTCTTCATCGCCGCGGGCGTTGACGCCGGGCTTACGGGTGGCAAGCTCATCATTCTCGCCGCCATCTTCACGGCGCTCTACATGATCGTCTCGCCCAACCTCATGCGTCCGTTCGTTAAGGAGGTCACGGGGGACGACTCCTTCACCATCGGCCACCCCACGACCTGCCTGTCCGTGATCTCCGGCCTTCTCGGCAAGGCCCTTGGTGACAAGAGCCACTCCACCGAGGACCTCAAGTTCCCCAAGAGCCTCGGCTTCCTGCGCGAGATTGCCATCACGGGCTCCTTCACCATTGCCATCACCTACATCGTCATGTACTTCATCTTGGTTGCGAATGGCCAGGACCCGGCGGTTGTCTGGGGCTATGCCGAGGGCAAGACGGGCATCTTCACCTACATCTTTACGCATGCTATCTACTTCGGCGTGGGCATCACCGTCATGCTCCAGGGCGTTCGTATGCTCATCGCGGAGATCGTGCCCGCCTTCCAGGGCATTGCCGAGAAGGTCGTGCCCGACGCCATTCCCGCGCTTGACGTGCCCGTCATCTTCCCGTATGCCCCCAACGCGCTGCTCATCGGCTTCATCGTCGCCATGGTCACCTCCTGCGCGACCATTCTCGTCACCGGTGCCACGGGCATCTTCCCCACGGTTGTCATCCCACTGATCTCCACCTGCTTCTTTGAGATCGGCTGCGCCTCCATCGTGGGCAATGCCACGGGCGGCGTTCGCGGCGCGATCGTCGGTGCGGCCGTGAGCGGCATCATCGCCGTGTTTCTCGTGGGCTTCGGCGCGTACTTCTTCAACAACACCATCCAGCAGTGGATGCTCGTCTACGGCGGCCAGGACTTTGACCTGTGGGGCATGGTCGTTGGCGCTGTGGCAAAGCTCATCGCGTAGACAAGTGGCTAGCGTGACTTGTCTGTTTGCTTATTGAGATTGCGGGCGCATCTGGGGCTTCTCGGGTGCGCCCGCTCGCTTAGGGGAGGACGTATGGAGTTCAAGTACTTTGGCATCGTTCGGGATTTGCTCGCCACAGTGGCGGAGAAAGAGCACGACCACATGGAACAGTGCGTTGACGCGCTGTTTGACTGCGTGCGGGGCAAGCATTCCATCTGGGTGTTTGGCGCGAGCCATGCGGGAATCCTGACGGAGGAGTTGTTCTATCGAGCGGGTGGCTGCATGTTGGTGAATCCCATCTTTGCGCCCGAGCTCATGTTGGATGCCTCGCCAATTTCGCATACGAGCTCGATGGAGCGGCTCATGGGCTATGGTGCACGGATTGCGAAGGACAGGGCGGAGTTCAAGGCGGGTGACGTGCTGATCGTCCATTCGGTCTCTGGTCGAAATCCCGTGGGCATCGAGATCGCGATGGCGGCGCGCGAAGCGGGGGTCAAGGTCATTGCGGTCACGAACCTCGCGTACTCGCAGTCTGTGACGTCGCGCCATTCGAGTGGCAAGCGCCTGTTCGAGCTGGCGGATATCGTGCTCGACAACCATGGTGACGTGGGCGATGCTGCCGTTGAGATTGACGGCATGGACCAAAAGGTGTCGCCGACGTCGACCGTGGTGGGCGCGGCCATGCTTGATGCCATCGTCGCGGCGCTCGTGCAGAAGCTCGTTGACGCTGGCATGGAGCATCCGCCCGTGTTTTACAGTGCAAATCTTGACGGGGGCGACGAGTTGAATAGGAAGCTGTTCGCGGAGTATACGGACTGCATTCACTATAGGTTGTAGCATGTGTCCTGATACATAAAACAATATGTATCAGGACTATCTTGTCGACGCCGCTGAATACGATCGTGAGATGAGCTATCGCAAGGCGATTATTGAGCGCGAGAAGCGCGTGCGCGAGGGTATAGGAGACTCCGCATGCTCGAGGTTGCCCCGGCGATGGGCGAAGCCTATGAACCCATCGTCACGGGCGGCTGCAGCTTCATCGCCCGTCTACAACCGCCTTGTCGGTATCACTCCAGTCACTCATAATCTCAGTGAGAAATGTGAGTGATTGGAGTGACTGTGACTGATAATTGGCTTGCAAAGACGGTAGAGCGTCTAAGGCATCAGGGGACTGATGATGCCGAAGTCGAGGTCAAAGAGTGCTCCAAAGAGCTTTCTCGCGATATCTGGGAGACTGTGAGCGCATTCGCCAATACGGCCGGCGGTTATATCGTTCTGGGCCTTAGTGAGTCAGCGGGATTTAGCCCGGTTGGGATGTTTGACGCTGACCAAGTGAGAGACCAGTTTGTTGCCGGCATGGGCGATGGTGGCTCCTCTGGGACTAAGGTGCTCAATCCCCCTGTCTACTCGATAGAGAGGGCGTTTCTTGATGACTCTCCGCTTCTCATCATTCATATCGAGGAACTTGAGACAGCCTTAAAACCATGCTATGTCGAAGCCAGAGGCGAGAAAAGAGGAAGCTATAAGCGCGTAGACGATAAGGATATCGTCTTGTCTGACAATGAGCTCTTCTCTATCTCAACGGCTACGAGAGTGAGCGTGTTTGATAGGGAGCCGGTTGCCGACTCGAGTATTGCCTGTTTGAACTCTTCCATTCTTGACAGGACAATTGAGCGAGCCGTTAATTTGACCCCCCGCGCGCTGCGAGACGCCTCGGACAGGCGGACGAAGCTTGAGCGTCTCAACTTCCTAGATGGCTCGGGCAAAGTGACCAAGGCCGGCCTTCTTGCCGCGGGGGTCTACCCACAGCAGTTCTATCCTCGCCTTATCGTTGACGTCGCCGTGTTTCCGGGACATGAGAAGGGGGTATCTGACCCGGTTCGCTTCTTGGATCGAACGATTTGCGAGGGGACCATTGGCGAAATCATCACAGATGCGGTGACTGCCATTACCAAGAACCTTCGGCGCCGTTCCGTGGTCATTGGAATGGAAAGATCTGATGAGCTCGAGATTCCTGTGGAGGTCATTCGAGAGATCGTTGCAAATGCCCTGATACACAGGGATTACAGCTCTCGCTACGATGGCCAGGCGATCTCTGTTGATATCTTTGATGATCGAATTGAGGTCCTGAATCCTGGCGGTCTTTATGGGACAAAGACGCGATTGAATATCGCGGACGGTGCGTCTTGCTGTCGAAACGCGACCCTAATGCGACTCATGTCGCTTGTCCCACTTCCGGATTCTGCCGGCTCTCCCGCCGAGGGAAATGGCTCTGGCATTCCAATGGTGATTGCGACCTGCAAGAAGAGGGGGCTTCCCGCACCGGAATTTCGTCCTCAGCTCGATAGTTTTAAGGTCATCCTATACAGGCCGTCTCCCGAGCTGGTCTCTGGCGCGGCGGCGAAGAGGGGCAAGGAGTACGTGCTGAGCCTGCTCAGGGCGAATAGCGAAATGTCCGTTCGCGAGCTTGTGTCGGAGACCGGCCTTAGTGAGAACCAGGTCAGGTATCGGCTCAATGCGTTGATTTCAGATGGTGCGATTGAGCCGACTGCTGGGGCAACGAGTCGTTTGAGAAGGTATCGGGTGCTGTAGTGGAGGATTGGCGGTCTGAGATGTCCAACAT
>NZ_CAAKOQ010000050.1:0-2903 GCF_901212675.1 Olsenella uli | reverse complement strand
GCTGCGGCTTCATCGGCAGCAACTTCGTGCGCTACGTGGTGCGCGAGCACCCGGGCGTCCACGTCACGGTGCTCGACAAGCTCACCTACGCCGGCAACCCCGAGAACATCGCGGGGCTGCCCGCCGACCGCGTGGAGCTGGTCGTCGGCGACATCTGCGACGCGGAGCTGCTGGACCGGCTGGTTCCGGGCCACGACGCGGTCGTGCACTACGCGGCCGAGTCCCACAACGACAACTCGATCGCCGACCCGGAGCCGTTCGTGCGCACCAACGTGGAGGGTACGTTCCGCCTGCTCGAGGCGTGCCGCAAGTACGACGTCCGCTACCACCACGTCTCGACCGACGAGGTCTACGGCGACCTCGCGCTCGACGACCCGGCGCGCTTCACCGAGGAGACGCCCTACCGCCCGAGCAGCCCGTACTCGAGCACGAAGGCGAGCTCGGACATGCTCGTGCGCGCCTGGACCCGCACCTACGGCCTGCGCGCGACCATCTCCAACTGCTCGAACAACTACGGCCCCTACCAACACGTGGAGAAGTTCATCCCGCGCCAGATCACGAACGTGCTGGACGGGGAGCGCCCCAGGCTCTACGGCGACGGCAGGAACGTCCGCGACTGGATCCACGCCGAGGACCACTCCTCGGCCGTGTGGGACATCCTCACGCGCGGCCGCCTCGGCGAGACCTACCTCATCGGCGCGGACGGGGAGCGCGACAACCTGACGGTGCTGCGCGACATCCTCTCCGTCATGGGCCGCGACCCCGACGACTTCGACTGGGTGCGCGACCGTCCCGGCCACGACCGCCGCTATGCCATCGACTCCACGAAGCTGCAGACTGAGCTCGGCTGGAGGCCGCGCCACACGGACTTTGCCGAGGGCCTGCGCCAGACGATCACGTGGTACGTGGACAACGAGGCCTGGTGGCGCCCCGCGAAGGCGGCCACCGAGGCCAGGTACAGGGCGCAGGGGCAGTAGGGCCCGCCCGCGCGGGGCGCGGGCCGGGTCGCGAGGGGCGGTGGACGCCCTTTTCCGTGATCTGCTTTTTTCGGGCCCCCGCCGGGTCCCGAGGCCCCCGGCGGGTTCCGAGACCCCCTTTCGGGGGTCATTTTCCCGCGTCCAAATCAAAACTATCGAGTTTGCTGCAGTCGAGGCGGCGCCCCCCGAGTAGGCGTGTCCCTGCCGGCCGCAAAGCCGCAGGTCAGCGACTTGTCGATCTGGTGGCTACTTGCGGCGTCCCAATCGAACTGCAGCAAACTCGTCACTTTTCCAATCGCGCCCCCTGGCATCCGCCAGGGGGCGCGTTCGTGGGCGCCTCGCGCGGCCCGGGAGAGCCCGGCCGTACGCGGCATCGCGCAACTTGACAGACGAATACCAAGCGAGAGGGGAGACGCATGTCCTCGTTCGAGTTCGAGAAGGAGCTCAGGGTGACCGAGACCGGCATTCCGGGGCTCAAGGTCGTGGACCTGCCGGTCCACGGCGACGCCAGGGGCTGGTTCAAGGAGAACTGGCAGCGGGCCAAGATGGTGGCGGCGGGCCTGCCCGACTTCCGCCCGGTCCAGAACAACGTGAGCTTCAACGCGAGCCGCGGCGTGACGCGCGGCATCCACGCCGAGCCCTGGGACAAGTACATCAGCGTGGCGACGGGCTCGGTCTTCGGCGCGTGGGTTGACCTGCGCCCGGGCGCGACCTTCGGCAGGGTGTTCACCACGACGCTCGACCCGTCCCGCGCGATCTTCGTGCCGCGCGGCGTCGGCAACTCCTTCCAGGCGCTCGAGGACGGGACGGCCTACACCTACCTGGTGGACGCCCACTGGTCCGCCGAGCTTAAGGCGACGTACACCTTCGTGAACCTCGCCGACCCCGCGCTCGGCATCGACTGGCCCATTCCGCTCTCCGAGGCCACGCTCTCCGAGGCGGACCTCCGCCACCCCATGCTCGCCGACGCGCTGCCCATGGCGCCGCGCCGCACGCTCGTGACCGGCTGCAACGGGCAGCTGGGCCGCGCGGTGCGCGAGCTCGCCGAGGCGCGCGGCCTCGCCGGCTCCTTCGACTTCTGCGACATCGACGGGTTTGACTTCTCCGACCCCGCGCAGTACGGCCGCTACGACTGGTCGCTCTACGGCGCCGTGATCAACTGCGGCGCCTACACCGCGGTCGACCGCGCCGAGACGCCCGAGGGCAGGGTCATCGCCTGGAAGGCCAACGCCACCGGCCCGGCGCTGCTCGCCCGCACGTGCGCCGAGCACGGCATCACGCTCGTGCACGTGAGCTCGGACTACGTCTTCGACGGCACCCGCGAGCCCCACGACGAGGCCGAGCCCCTCTCGCCCCTCTCGGTCTACGGCCAGTCGAAGGCCGCCGGCGACCTCGCCGTGGGAGGCTGCCCGCGCCACTACCTCGTGCGCTCGAGCTGGGTTGTGGGCGAGGGCAGGAACTTCGCCCGCACGATGGCGGCGCTCTCCGACCGCGTCGCCGACCCCGCCGACCCGCTCGACAGGGTGACCGTCGTCGACGACCAGCTGGGCCGCCTCACCTTCACGCGCGACATGGCCGCCGCCATCCTGTGGCTGCTCGGCTACCGCGACGGCGACCTGGAGCCCAGCGCGCCCGCCGCGTACGGCACCTACGACCTCACCAACTCCGGCCCCGTCGAGTCGTGGGCCGACATCGCCCGGCGCGTCTTCGAGCGCGCCAACGGCAACGGCGACGCCGTGGTCTCGGTGAGCACCGCCGAGTACTACGCCTCGGCCGAGGGCCCCGTGGCGCCGCGCCCGGCCCACTCGGCCCTCGACCTCTCGAGGCTCGAGGCCATCGGCTTCGCGCCCGAGGACTGGACGGTCCGGCTCGGCGAGTACCTCGACCGGCTGCTGGGGGCGGGCGAGGGCGGCCCGGGCGCGCCCG
>NZ_CAAKOQ010000049.1:54616-103483 GCF_901212675.1 Olsenella uli | reverse complement strand
CGGCGCGGTCTTCACGACCGCGCCGCCCGCCTCGTGGCTTGCGCAGCGGCCAAGCCGTCCCCGACTGTGCAGGCACCGCATACGGGGCCGCTCATTTTGCCGCAGGAGCGATTGAATTGGGCGTCGCGTCGCCCCCACGCGCCCCGTCTTGCGAAACTATCGAGTTTGCTGCAGTTCAAGCACGACTTCTCAAGTAGCTGAGATAACCGCAATCAATTTACCTGCATGTTTACGATCCGCAAGTGGCCGTGTACTCGAGGTCTCGCGATTGGACTGCAGCAAACTCGATAGTTTTGCTTGCGGCAGCCCCACCATGGGCGGAATCGCAAGGCCGACAAGCCGCGCCGGCCCAGAATCCCGGCCCTCCAACCAGCAACCCGCCCCTCTGTTCGCAATATATTTGGAATTGGTTTCCATTTTCTATTGACACCGCTCATACAGTGGTTAAGATTCGGAATCGGTTTTCGTTTTCATACACAGAGACGGCCGACTGCTCCACGGTCACCCCCATGCGAAACGAGGACGCCAGCAACTCACGATTCCGAATCGACGGAGGCGGTTCGCTGCCCTACGATACGTCCTGAGACATTCGTCGAGGGAGCAGGACATGGGCAGGCAAGCAGCAGACACGGACAGGCGCCAGACGCACGCCCACACCACCTACAAGACCGAGCAGCGCCAGCTCGTGGCCACCTGCCTCGAGCAGAACGCCGACCGCTACCAGACGGTCGACGAGATCTTGGGGATCCTGCGCAGCCAGGGCTCCAACATCGGGCGCACCACGGTCTACCGCACGCTCGAGCGCCTCTCGCAGGAGGGCCAGGTCACCAAGGTGGTGGGCGCGCCGGGCTCATCGGCGTTCTATCGCCTGGCCACGCCGGACGACGCCGAGCAGGGCCAGCTGCTCTGCCTCGAGTGCGGGCGCGTCTTCCCGCTCGACTGCTCCATGCTTGCCAGCTTCGCAGACCATGTCTTCGAGCACCACGGCTTCGAGCTCGACAGCCGCCGCACGGTGCTCTGTGGGGTATGCGCGGACTGCCGCCGTTCCGAGGAGGAGAGCTCGGAAGGGACAGGGAATGACGGTCACGAAGATAGCGGCTCCCCATGCGTCGGCGGAGGAGACGAGAAGGCTTAGCGGCTGGTGGCAGGGGCTTGACGGGCATGCCCGCGGCGCGCTCGCCGCGCTTGCGGCGCTGCTCGCGGCCCTGCTCGCACTGGGGCTCGCGGGCTGCGGCGCAAAGGGGCCCGACACGGCCGCCGCGTCGGCGGCTGCCGCCCAGACGGACTCGGGCGCCAAGGTCAAGGTAGTCACGAGCTTCTACGCCATGGAGGACTTCGCCAAGAAGGTGGGCGGCGATGACATCGAGGTGACCAACCTCGTCCCCGCCGGCACCGAGCCGCACGACTGGGAGCCCGCCGCCGCCGACGTGCAGGCCATCCAGGACGCAGACCTCTTCGTCTACAACGGCGCCTCGATGGAGCACTGGGTCGACGACACGCTTTCCTCGCTCGGCGACAAGACGCCCGCTAGCGTCAAGGCCTCCGAGGGCATCGCCCTTCGCGTCGGCGAGGAGCCCGGTGAGGTCGACCCGCACGTGTGGCTCAACCCCGAGAACGCCAAGGCCGAGCTCGCCAACATCAAGGACGCGCTCGTGAAGGTCGACCCCGACCACAAGGCCGACTTCGAGGCCAACTACGAGAAGTACGCGGCCGAGTTCGACCAGCTCGACCAGGACTTCAAGGACAAGCTGGGCGCCGTGCCCAACAAGACCATCGTCGTCTCACACGAGGCGTTCGGCTACCTCTGCGACGCCTACGGCCTCACGCAGGTGCCCATCACCGGCATGGACGCCGAGGGCGAGCCCGACGCGCAGACCATGGCGAGCATCATCGACCAGGTGAAGTCGCAGAACATCAAGGTCATCTTCTCCGAGGACCTCGTGAGCCCCAAGGTGGCCAAGCAGATCGCCGACGCCACGGGCGCCACCTGCGAGGTGCTGAGCCCGATCGAGGGCCTCACCGACGAGCAGATAGCCCAGGGCGAGGACTACTTCAGCGTAATGGAGTCCAACCTCGACGAGCTCATGAAGGCGCTCTCCTGATGCGCGCCGCATCCCGCGCCACCGCACCAGCCGGGAGCGTCTGCCCCCCGGCCGGCACCGGCGCGTGCATACGGCTTGAGGGCGTCTGCTTCTCCTATGGGAGCCGGACCGTGCTCGACCGCGCGAGCCTCGAGGTGAGCGCGGGTGAGCTCGTTGTGCTCACGGGCGAGAACGGTGCCGGCAAGTCGACGGTGGTGCGCCTCGTGCTGGGCGAGCTCTCCCCCGCCGCCGGCACGGTGCGCGTGCTGGGCGAGAGGCCGGGCGTCGGATTTGACTGGCATCGCGTCGGCTACGTGCCGCAGGCGGCAGCGTCCGACTTCCGCAACTTCCCGGCAACGGTGCGCGAGGCGATCCAGGCCAGCTGCTCCGGACGCCGCCGCGGAGCCCGCGAGCGCGCGACCGTCGTCATGGGCGAGCTTGGCATCCGTGACCTCGGGCGCCACCTTCTGCGCGAGCTCTCGGGCGGCCAGCTGCAGCGCGTCCTTCTCGCCCGCGCCCTCGTGAACGAGCCGCAGGTACTGGTGCTCGACGAGCCCACGAGCGGCCTCGACGCCGAGAGCGCGGCGAGCTTCTCCGAGCTCATGTCGCGCGTGGTGGAGCGGCGTGGCATGGCCGTGCTGCTCGTGACCCACGACCTGCCGCGCCTCACGCTGCCGACCCACCACAGGGTGCTTCGCCTCGCCGACGGCTCCACGAGCGAGGTCCCCGAGCCCTGCGGAGCCCGAAGGGGACGACCCTAGTGTTTGCCTACGCATTCATGCAGCGCGCCTTCGTGGCGGGCGTCGTCCTGGGACTGGCCGTGCCGCTCGTGGGCGTGTTCATCGTGATGCGCCGCCTCTCCATGATTGGCGACGCCCTCTCGCACGCCTCGCTCGCGGGCGTGGCGGCGGGCCTCATTGCGGGCATAAACCCCGTGCTCGGGGCCACCGTCGCCGCGGTCGCGGCCGCCGGGTGCGTAGAGGTGATCCGAAGGCGCTTCGAGGCGCACGCCGAGCTCGCGATCGCCATCGTCATGGCCACGGGCGTGGGGCTCGCCGGCGTGCTCTCGGGCTTCGTGCCCAACGCGGCGAGCTTCTCGGGCTTTCTGTTCGGCAGCATCGTGACGGTGAGCGACGCCGAGCTCTGGGGCGTCGTCGGCGTGGGCGCGGCGGTCGTCGTCTGCTGCTGGGCGCTGCGCCGCCAGCTGCTGCTCGTGACGCTCGACGAGCGCGGGGCGCGCCTCTATGGCGTGTGCACCGGCGCGGTCAACGCGCTCTTCATCCTGTTCTGCGCCCTCGTGGTCTCGGTCGCCTCGCGGACGGTGGGCGCGCTCATCGTGAGCGCGATGATGGTCGTGCCCGTGGCCTGCGCGCTCGTGGTGGCGAGGAGCTGGCGGCAGCTCGTCGTCGTGGCCTGCGGCGTGGGCGTGGCTTCGAGCGCAGCAGGCCTGGCGGCCTCGTTCTACCTCGGCCTCAAGCCGGGCGGCGCGATCGTGCTCGTGAGCGTGGCCCTGCTCGCCCTGCTCGGGATCGGCAAGCGCGTGGCGGGCTCCCTCGCCGCCGCCCACCACTAGGGCCGCGCCGCAGAGAGTCCGCGGCCGCCGACGGGGCCCGGCTGTCAGAAGCCGCAGTTGAGCCCGAGAGGCCGCGGCCGCCCAAGCCTCCGCGCCTCTCGTCCGGCCCCCTCCCCAAGCATCCCGCTCACAGCGAACGTGCGTAAAACCGAGAAAAACAGGCCATCTCAAGCCTTTTTTCTCGGTTTTACGCACGTTCGCTTGGGTGGGATGGGATGGCAGCCATCCCCCCATCCGACAGGAAACAGCCTCCCTTCCGCCGTCTGGCAGAGGGGAGGCCGCGAAGAAGTCTTGCTATTACGGTCGCTACGCTTGAGGCGAACCGAGATCCCCTACTCGTCGCGCAGGGTCGCGTACATCACGGCCTTGATCGAGTGCATGCGGTTCTCGGCCTCGTCGAAGACCACCGAGCTCGGTCCCTCGAAGACCTCGTCGGTGACCTCCATCTCGGAAAGGCCGAACTTTTCGTGTACCTCCACGGCCGTCGAGGTGTTGAGGTCGTGGAAGCTCGGCAGGCAGTGCATGAAGATGGCGTCGTCGGCGGCCTTGGCCATCGCGGCGGCGTTCACCTGGTAGGGCGAGAGCAGCTCGATGCGCTGAGCCCAGAGCTCGGCCGGCTCGCCCATCGAGAGCCAGATGTCGGTGTAGACCACGTCGGCACCGGCAAGACCCTCGTCGAGGTCCTCGGTGAGCGTAATCGTGGAGCCCGTCTCGGCCGCCACCGCGCGGCACGTCTCGACCAGCTCGGGCGTCGGCATGAGCGAGGCCGGCCCGCACGCGCAGAAGTCGACGCCCAGCTTGGCGCAGACCACCATGAGCGAGTCGCCCACGTTGTTGCCGGCGTCGCCCATGAACGTGAGCTTGAGGCCCTTGAGGCGGCCGAAGTGCTCGCGCACGGTGAGCATGTCGGCGAGCATCTGCGTGGGGTGGAACTCGGTGGTGAGGCCGTTCCACACGGGCACGCCCGACTTCTCGGCGATCTCCTCGACGATGGCCTGCGCGAACCCGCGGTACTCGATGCCGTCGTACATGCGCCCGAGCACGCGCGCCGTGTCCTCGATGGACTCCTTCTTGCCCATCTGCGAGCTCTTGGGGTCGAGGTAGGTGACGCCCATGCCGAGGTCCATCGCGCCCACCTCGAAGCTGCAGCGCGTGCGCGTGGAGGTCTTCTCGAACAGCAGCACGACGTTCTTGCCGTGCAGCCAGTCGTGCGGCTGGTGCGCGTGCTTCATGGCCTTGAGCTCGGCTGCGAGGTCGATGAGGTACTCGATCTCGGCCGAGGTGAAGTCGAGGAGCTTGAGGAAGCTCCGGCCGGAGAGATTGATGCCCTTGGCCGTCGCGGCCGCGTCTGCCTTGGTGTGGTCCATGGTGTCTCCCGTCCCGAGCCGGCGGGAGGGTGCCACAGGGCTCCTTGTCGCCGGTACATGCAATCGTTGAGCGAGTTTATACAAGTTTATGTATAGATTGTCTCGCTTCTTTGTGTTTCGTGATTATAGCGAGCTCAATTACGCGATTCAAGCGACAAGAGGGAAAGGTGCAGGGGATGAGGGGGCAGAGAAATGCGGGAGATGGGCAGGAGGTGGGTCAAGGAGAGGTGCGGGAGGCGGGCAGGAGGCAGGACGCAAAAGAGTGCGAAAAGGGAGCAAACCGCACCCGAGCGAGCGGCGGGGACGACGCGGAGACATCGTGCCCGAATCGCAAAAGACAGTAGCCCAACGCTCGGCCCCCAAAACCCACCCCGCACTCCAAAAAAGGCCAGCCCAGGCCGTGCGCGCCCATTCCTTACAAGCTCGTTACATTCGCAAGGCCGACCGTCGCCCACGCGACCCACATACTAATGATAAGGACGATGAGTAAGATTGTGATGCCCGAACCTGCCAGCCCGGCCCAGCCGGACCCCGGCGCGTGCGGGCATCACGCACGTTCGAGGACGAGGAGAATCTACTCGCATGGGAAACAGCAACGACACGCAGGCCACCACCGAGGAGCTCGACAGGAAGGCCGCGAAGTTCGCAGACGAGGTCGCGACGCCCGCCAAGGACGGCATGGGCGCGGAGGACCTCGGGCGCTCCAAGCGGAAGCGCGACTTCTCCTACACCCAGAACCGCGAGGTGAGCTGGCTGCGCTTCGACGACCGCGTGCTCGACGAGGCCTATGACAAGACCGTCCCGCTGTTCGAGCGCATCAAGTTCTGCGCCATCTTCCAGTCCAACATGGACGAGTGGTTCATGATTCGCGTGGGCGGCCTCTCCGACCTCGCCGAGCTCAAGCACCAGCCCGCCGACAACAAGTCCGACGAGACCCCGTCCGAGCAGCTCGACGTGCTCTTCAAGATGCTGCCCGACATGTACAAGCGCCGCGAGGAATGCCTCACGCACCTCGAGGGCAAGCTCGCCGACAAGGGCGTCGAGCGCGTCGTGCCGGCCGACTACACCGACGCCGACCGCGTGGCCGTCGAGCGCCGCTTCGAGTCGGCCCTCGCGCCCATCCTCTCGCCGATGATCGTCGACCCGCGCCACCCCTTCCCCAACCTGCGCAACGACGTCCTCTACGTCGTGTGCTCGCTTGACGGCGAGGGCGAGCAGGGCGTCCTCGGCGTCGTGGAGGTGCCGCCCACCGCGCAGCGCGTCGTGTGGCTGCCCGCCGGCGAGAACCGCGTGCGCTTCACGCTGGTCGAGGACGTCATCACCTCGATGCTCGACCGCCTCTTCGGCTCCTACGTCCCCACGAGCTCGGCCGTCGTGCGCGTGACGCGCAACGCCGACATCGACCCGGACGGCGAGGGCGTCGAGGAGGAGGAGGACTACCGCGAGCACATGAAGAAGGTGCTCAAGCGCCGCACGCGCCTGCAGCCCGTCCGCATGGAGCTCCAGGGCGAGCTCAGCGAGGACCTCGTGACCTTCGTGCGCAAGGAGCTCTCCCTCGAGAAGCGCCGTGTGTTCCGTCTCTCCACGCCGGCAGACCTCTCCTACATCTTCGCCATCGAGGGCAAGATTCCCGCGGCCCGCAAGACCGCGCTCACCTTCGCGCCCTTCGAGCCGCAGGAGTCGCCGATGGTGAAGGCCGGCGAACCGATGCGCCCGCAGGTCGAGGACCACGACGTCCTGCTCTGCTACCCGTATGAGGGCATGGGCCCGCTTCTTCGCCTGCTGCACGAGGCCGCCAACGACGACGACTGCATCTCCATCAAGATCACGCTCTACCGCGTGGCGCGCCACAGCCGCCTGTGCGAGAGCCTCGTGACTGCCGTCGAGAACGGCAAGGAGGTCACGGTCCTCATGGAGCTGCGCGCCCGCTTCGACGAGCAGAACAACATCGAGTGGGCCGACCGCCTCGAGGACGCCGGCTGCACCGTAATCTACGGGTCGGAGGGCTTCAAGTGCCACTCCAAGATCTGCCAGATCACCTACCACGACAGCCGTGGCATCAGCCGCATCACCTGCCTCGGCACCGGTAACTTCAACGAGAAGACGGCCCGCCTCTACAGTGACTTCATGCTGCTCACGGCGCACCCCGGCATCGCCGAGGACGGCAACGCCTTCTTCCGCAACCTCTCGCTCGGCAACCTCCGCGGCCAGTACAAGTTCCTGGGCGTGGCGCCGGTGGGCCTGAAGCCGCTCGTGATGCGCGGCATCGACCGCGAGATCAGCCGCGCCAAGGCCGGCCAGCCCGCGCAGGTCTTCATGAAGATGAACTCGCTCACCGACCGCGACGTCATCGACCGCCTCGCCCAGGCCAGCCGGGCCGGCGTCAAGGTCATCCTCATCGTGCGCGGCATCTGCTGCATGCTGCCGGGCGTCAAGGGACGCACGGAGGGCATCCAGATCCGCCAGATCGTGGGGCGCCTCCTCGAGCACGCGCGCGTCTACGCCTTTGGCTCCGAGGCCGACACCATCTACCTCTCGAGCGCCGACATGATGACGCGCAACACCGAGCGTCGCGTCGAGATCTGCTACCCGATCATCGACCCCACCTGCCGCGACATGGTCATCCAGTACATGGACCTACAGCTCGCCGACAACGTGAAGGCGCGCCAGCTCACGAGCAAGGGCACCTGGGCGCGCGTCGGGCGCGTCGAGGGCGTTCCCGAGATCAACTGCCAGGAGGTGCTCATCGCGGTGGCCTACGCCCGCGCCCGCTTGGCGCGCGGCATCGCGGACGACTCGGTGACGCTGTCGCCGGTGCTCGCGTCGCTGCCGCCCAAGGTGCTCGACGCCGTGCTCACCCGCAGCGGTTCGACGGGCCTCTCCACGAGCCTGCGCAAGATCGCCGGCCACCCGCTGGCGCAGCAGTCCATGGCCGCGGCCACCACGACCACGCCGGCCGCGCAGGCCGCGCCGGCCGTCGCTGCGCCGGCTTCCAAGCCCGCCGCCGAGGCCGAGCCCGCCAAGGACGAGCGCCCCGCCAAGCCCGCCAAGGGCAAGAAGGCCGCGAACGCCGCTGCTGCAGCCACCGCCGTCGAGGCGCCCGTCCCCGAGGCCAAGCCCGCCGAGGCCGCGCCGACGCAGGTGAGCCCGCACTACATCGAGATCGACCCGACGCCGACGCCCGAGGCCGACGAGCACACCCACGAGGCCGCCACGCAGCTCGCAAGGCGCGGCCACGGCCGCCTCGGCACCGCGCTCGCCCTCTTTGGCCTGGGCTTCAAGGCGCTCTTCGGCAAGGCCGAGAAGTAGGCCAGAGCCAGCGGGCAGCGCGCCGCACGTCCCGGGACCGCCCCGGCCACGCAGCCGTGGCCGGGGCGGTCCCGCCTTTTGCCGCACGCGTCGCCCCCCGACGCCGCCGACACGCCACCCATCGCCGCACAAGCTGTACACTCAGGCAATTCATCCGCAGATTCTCAAGAGACGCCGAGACGCCGCACGCAGAGGAGAACCCATGAGACTCACCATCGAGCGCATGACCTACGGCCCCGACGCCATCGCCCACGACGAGGCAGGCAAGACCGTCTTCGTCTCCGGCGCGGTGGCAGGCGACGTGGTCGAGGCCGAGCTCGTGAGCGACGGCGCCTCGTTCTCCAAGGCGCGCGCCACGAGCGTGGTCGAGCCCTCCCCCAACCGCGTGAGACCTACCTGGCCGCTCGCGCCCGCGCTTGGCTGCACGCCATGGGCCGCGCTCGCCTACCCCGCCCAGCTCGAGGCCAAGCACGCCAACGTGGTCGACGCCCTCGCGCGCGTGGGCCACCTCGCGGACGCCGACGAGCTCGTCGCGCCCTGCGAGGCGCCCGGCACGCCCTGGCACTACCGCAACAAGGCCGAGCTCGCCTACGTGAGGAACGGCCGTCATGCGGCCCTCGGCATGTACGCGCCCGACGGGCGCACCGTCGTCAAGGTCGACGAGTTTCCCCTGCTCGATGCGCCCGAGCGCGGCCGCGAGTCCAAGCTCGTCAAGAACGTCTCGGGCGCGCTCGCCTACCTCGCGGGCTCGCACGAGCTCGAGATCGAGCGGGTGGGCATCCGGCGGAGCAGCCGCACGGGCGACGTCGAGGTGGCCATCTGGACGCCCACCGGCGCCTTCCCGCGCGCCCAGGCCCGCCGCGTGCTCGAGGACGTCCACGCGAGCTCGATCGTGCGCGTCATGACCAAGGGCCCCCAGAAGGCACGCCGCGTGATTGGCGTGGAGCGGCTCTTTGGCGCGGGCAGCTGGAGCGAGCGCATCGCGGGCGGCACCATGCGCCTCTCGGCCCCGAGCTTCTTCCAGGTGAACACCGTCGGCGCCGAGCGCCTCGTCGAGCTCGTGCTCGCCGCGCTCGAGCCTGCCGAGAACGACGTCGCGATGGACCTCTACTCGGGGGCGGGCACCTTCACGCTGCCGCTCGCCCGCGCCTGCGACTTCGTCGACGCCGTGGAGTCCTACGGCCCGGCCGTGCGCGACCTGCGCCGCAACCTCGAGGATGCGGGCCTCGACAACGTGGAGGCCACGGGCGGCGACGCCGACCGGGAGTTTCCCGACGACGAGGCCGATGTCATCGTGGTGGACCCGCCGCGGGCGGGCCTGGCCGAGGACGTGGTGCGCAAGCTCTCCGAGCAGTCCGCCCGCGCCATCGCCTACGTGAGCTGCGACCCCGCGACGCTCGCGCGCGACCTGGCGCGCTTCCGGGAGGTCGGGACCTTCGAGCCCGTCTCAGTGACGCCCGTCGACCTCTTCCCGCAGACGTTCCACGTCGAGACGGTCACGAAGCTCGTGAGGAGCTAGTCCTCGACGTCGATGTCGCCGTAGAGCTCCCGCAGGTGCGCGGGCAGCATCTCGTAAGTGAAGCCGTGCGAGGCGAGCACGGCGTTGACCTCCTCGCTGGTCGGGGGCGCCACGCGCCCGCGGGCCCGCAGCTCCTCCCCCTCGCGCTCGAGCGCGTCGAACTCCGCCAGCGCCGCCACGGCTCCCGGGCCAAAGACATCCTCTGCCGCATCGAACAGGGTCATGACACCTCCTAGGCCAAACCGGGTGTCAAGGCGCCTGCGACCAGGTCGAGCGAGAAGCGCTCCCGCACGACCTCGCCACCCTGCTCGACTCGCGCCACCAGGAAGGCGTCGCGCGAGCCGTCCGAGGGAAGCCGCGTGAGGTCGAGCCGCACGGAGATGGTCCCCGCACATCCGTTGACCTCGCGCCTGTCGGTCCGGACGCGAACCGTGGAGCTCAGGCGCTCGCCCGAGGCGTCCTCGAAGCACACCTCGTAGAGCGCGGGGCAGACCTTGCCCGCCACCGCGTCGAGCTGCTGGATGTCGAGGGCCACGCGAGGCGCCGTGATGCTCCGCGAGGCACCGAGCAGCGCGATCCTGGCGGCGTGGGCCTCGACGTAGCCGCGCGAGCCGCGCCTGAGGTTGCGAAACCTGAGGACGGGCACGCAGAGCTCCTGAAGCGAGGTGCCGCCGTGAACGAAGGCCTCGCCGGCGCCGGGCTGGGCGACCCTCAGGTAGCCCCGTGGCGTGAAGCCCATGAGCGAGGAGGGCAGGTCCCCGCAGCCGCTCGCCCCCATGCGGACGCGCAGCAGGCTGTCCGAGCTCGAGCGGGGCGGGCGGGAGCAGCGACGCCATGCCCAGGCTCGTGATCGAGGGGAAGGGGGCCCCGCGGCCGGAGAGCTCGCAGATGCCGCGCGTCTGGCGCTCGAGCCGCTCCGCGAGCTCGTGGGCCACCTCGTAGCGCAGCGCATCGGAGATGATGACGACGACCGGACCCGCGCCGCGCCCGAGCAGCGGCTCGACCTCCTCGGCAAAGAAGCCCCCGAGCTGGGGGGGGCACCGTCGACGTGCCCCAAGCGAGCGAGGTCGCCCTGGACGGCGCTCGACCACGCGCTGCCGAGCCCCTCGAGAAACCAGCCCTTGTAGAGGCGCTCGGCCGAGGCGGCCAGGGCGCGGATCGCCTCGTCGAGCGCCGCGACCAGCTCGCCGCCCAGGTCGTCTCCGGACGAGACAGGAGGCCTGCGGACGCAGCGGGTGAGGTCGCAGACGAGCTGTCGGTACCAGGCGTCCACCTGGAAGAGCTCGCCCGCATAGCGCCCCCACAGCTCGGCGGCGGCTCCGCCCGCAAGCGCGCCCGGATGCGAGCGCCGGTAGAGCTCCATGCGGAGGCAGTTCGCAAGAATCCGCCGCTGGTGCAGCCTCATCGGCTCTCCTCCACCTCACGCGCTGTCGGGACGGCTGCGGCCGCCCCCTTGAGGCAAATAGTATATGTGCATGTGGAGGTTCTCGAAATCGGGACTCCTTCACGCGGGGGGGCACGCGCCCGCCGTAAGCGCAGCTCACGGCCGGCAGCGTGCTCGGCCCGACACAGATGGGCCGAGCGTGCCGCTAGAATGGAGGGAATTGCCGGCACCCTGCGCATATGACCTTGCGCATACGACCCCGCGCATACGACCAAGGAGGTCCCCATGTCACGCATTGCCATCCTGCTTGCCGACGGGTTCGAGACCATCGAGGCGCTCGCCCCCGCCGACGTCCTGCGCCGCGGCGGGCAGGACGTCTCGCTCGTCTCCATCAACGACGCGCCCCACGTCACCACCGCCCACAAGATCGGCATCGACTGCGACGCCACGCTGGGCGACTACGACTTCGCCTCCTGCGACCTCGTCGTCCTGCCCGGCGGCATGCCCGGCACGACCAACCTGCGCGCAAACGAGCGCGTCTGCGAGCTCGCCCGCGAGTTCATGGCCAGCAAGAAGCTGGGCGCCATCTGCGCCGCGCCCTCCATCCTGGCCGAGCTGGGGCTTCTCGAGGGACGCGTCGCCACGTGTTACCCCGGCTTCGAGGGCGCCTTCCCGGCGGGCGTGCGCCCCGAGGCCCTCGGCGTCTACACCGACGGCAACCTCGTGACGGCGTCGGGCCCGACGTTCGCGGTCGACTTCGGCCTGGAGCTGCTCGCGCTGCTTGCGGGCGACGAGGCCGCCGAGCGCGTGGCCGACGGCATGCTCGAGACCGACAAGGCGGAGTAGCGCATGGCGGACACGGTCTTTGGCCTGCCGGCACGCGTGGGCAGGCTCGTGCTTGCGAGCGGCTCGCCGAGGCGCGTCGAGCTCCTGCGCGAGGCTGGCTTCGACCCGGTGGTGGCGCCCCAGGACGTTGACGAGACGCCGCGAGCGGGCGAGGCCCCCGTCGCGCTCGTGGAGCGGCTCGCCCGCACGAAGGCGGCCTCAGCACTGGCGGGCGCGCGGGCGGGGGACGTCGTCGTGGCAGCTGACACCACGGTGTGGTTCCAGGGCGTCGACCTCGGCAAGCCCGTCGACGAGGCCGACGCGCGCCGCATGCTGCGCATGCTCTCGGGCCGCACGCACCACGTGTCGACGGGCGCATGCGTCGCGGTGGTGGGCGGCGAGGCAGACGGCTCCGCGGGCGGCGGGCACGGCCGCACGGCGACCGAGAATGTGACATATCATACGGAAGGAAATGTGACAGTGCGGGCGTTCGTCGAGACGACCGACGTCACGTTCTTCGAGCTCTCGGATGCAGACATCGAAGCCTACGTGGCCACGGGCGAGCCCGCCGACAAGGCCGGCGCCTACGGCATCCAGGGCCTCGGGCGCGCGCTCGTGAGCGGCATCTCGGGCGACTACTTCAACGTGGTGGGCCTGCCCGTCGCGCGGCTCCTTCGCGAGCTTGACGGCCTGCTCGCGGGGCCGCGGCCCTAGCGGCGCCGGACCGGCGAACGCGCAGACGACACTCGGCCCACAAACAAACCCCAGGCACGACGGCCCGCACGGGGCCGCGTGCACATACGGAGGGACAGATCATGAGCAAGGCACTCACGGGACAGCCCATGCCGGACGGCTCGAGGCAGCTCGGGGGCAGCACGGCGATGACGAGGGGGCAGGGTGCCCAGCCGCCCGCCAAGGCCATCTCCGACGTGTCGCAGATCCCGGGCGTCCGCATCGCCCACTACACCGACGAGGAGGCGGGCACCGGCTGCACCGTCATCGTGTGCCCCGCCGGCGCCACGGGCGGCGTCGACGTGCGCGGCGGCGCCCCGGCCACCCGCGAGACCGACCTCCTGCGCCCCGAGGAGACCGTCGACGTGCTGCACGCCGTGGTGCTCTCGGGCGGCAGCGCCTTTGGCCTCGCGGCCTCGTGCGGCGTGGCCGAGGAGCTCGAGCGGCGCGGCATCGGCCTCGACGTGCAGGTGGCCAAGGTGCCCATCGTCTCGGGCGCGTGCCTGTTCGACCTCGCCTTCGGCGACGCCTCCGTCCGTCCCACGGCGAAAAACGGCGCCGAGGCCGCGGCCGCCGCGCTCGACGACGCCCCCATGCCGCTGCCGCGCGGCAACGTGGGCGCGGGCTGCGGCTGTACCGTGGGCAAGCTGGGCGGCCCGGCCCTTGCCATGAAGTCGGGTCTCGGTACCGACGTGGAGCAGGCAGGCGCGCTCACCTGCGGCGCCATCGCGGCCGTGAACGCCTGCGGCAACGTCTACGACCCCGATTCCGGCGAGGCCATCGCCGGCATGCGGGCAAAGGACGGCTCGGGCGTGGTTGACGAGTGCGCCCTCGCGCTTGGGATGGCCGCACGCATGCCACTCGGCAACGGCGGCACCGGAGACGCCCAGCCGCCCGCGCGCACGGACGGCCCGGCGCCGCGCACCAACACCACCATCTCGTGCGTCATCACCAACGCCAAGCTCGACAAGGCCCAGGCCACGAAGGTGGCCCAGATGGCGGCCGATGCCTACGCGCACGCGATTCGCCCCACGCACACCACCAACGACGGCGACACCGTCTTCGTGATGGCGACGGGCGAGGTCGAGATGCCCGTTGACGTGGTGGGCATCCTCGCCACCCGCGCCCTCGAGCGCGCCATCGCCGACGGCGCCCGCACGGCCGAGACCTCGCACGGCCTGCCCGGCGCGGCGAGCCTGTAGGGCCGCGCGGCAGGGGCCTGAGCGAGCGCGGAGCCGTGCCACGCGCCGGACGCCGCCTCCGTCGCATCGCACCGCCGCCACCTCGACCTCACCCGAATCTCCCGGCGCCATCCCCTTGCCAGGACAGCCCGCAAGCGCCGCCAGGGCTCATCAGGCCCTGACGGCGCCTTTACGTGTGCGCGGGGCTATGCTCTCAACATATTGGGGATAGCGCAGACTTCGGAAGGCACCAAGGAGAGACGCATGTACAAGCTGGTCGCAAGCGACATGGACGAGACGTTCCTCGACGGGGAGCACCACATCCCCTCCCCCAACATCGGGGCACTTTGGCGCCTGCGCGAGCTGGGCGTGCTCTTCGTCCCCAGCTCGGGCCGCGGCTATCGCTCCATCCTCGACAACTTCGAGGGCGTGGACCCGGCGCTGCTCGAGGGCAGCTACGTCGTCTCGTACAACGGCGCCTTCGTCTACCGCTACGGCAACCCCGAGCCGCTCACCGAGCACCACCTCGACCACGACCTCGCCGAGCGCCTCTGGGAGCTCGGCGTGCGCCGCGGCCTGGCCATGCACGCCTACGACACCGACAGCCACGTCTTCGTGCGGAATGTCCCCAAGGTCGAGCAGGTCTACCTCTCGAGCCTGAAGCACATCGCGCCCTTCGAGGACGAGGACCTCTCGCGCGTACCGGTGCTGCCCAAGCTCATCTTCATGAGCGAGGACTTCGCGTGGCTGCACGACTTCGGGCGCGACGTCGTGCAGCCCATGCTGGGCGACAAGGCCGACATCACGTACTCGTCCGGCCGCTACCTGGAGGTCGTCCCCAAGGGCGTCAACAAGGGCACCGGCCTTCGCGACCTCGCACGGATTGCCGGCGTGGGCATCGACGAGACCGTCGGCTTCGGCGACTCGGCCAACGACCTCGAGATGATTCGCGCCGCGGGCCTCGGCGTGGCCGTCGCCAACGTGAGCGACGACCTGCGCCCCCACTGCGACCTCATCCTCGACACCCCCGCCGACCAAGGTGCCCTCCCCGAGCTCGTCCGCCGCGTCATCGAACCCGAGCACCCCGGCAAGTAGGCAGGGCGCCCACAACCGGGACAAGGTGGTCGTCCGATGAGCCCTCAACAGGAAAGGGCCCAGGGGTCTTGCTCGCGACGAGTTCCACAGGCGCTCGCAAGCAAGAACGACACGGACCTCCGATGAGCCCTCAACAGGAAAGGCCCCGGCGGCCTTGCTCTGGGCGAGTTCCACAGGCGCGCAAGGCGCGCCGAGGACTGTTTGAGCCCAGAGCAAGGCCACCGGGGCCGCCCGTCCCTGTTCAGACCGCCTACACCCAGGAGCAGATTAGGGCCATATCCCCCTCGAACGCCAGGTCGCCGCTCTCGGCCGGCGCCACGAAGTGCGAGCCCTTGTGCAGCTCGCGGCCGTTCACCGAGCCCGACCCCTCGATGACGCTCACGCACATGAAGTCGTGGTCCTGCGGCAGGGTCTTGGAGCCCCCGACGCGCACGCGCTCCACGGTGTAGCGGTCGTTGCTGTTGAGCAGCGTCACGCCGTCGACCTCGGGCGTCGTGACCGTGCCGCTCGTGGGTGCCACCATGTCGTAGTCGATGCAGTCGAGGCTCTGCTTGAGGTGCAGCTCGCGCGGCTTGCCGTCGGCACCCTTGCGGTCGTAGTCGTAGACGCGATAGGTGACGTCGCTCGACTGCTGGGTCTCGAGCACGAGCGTGCCGGCCTTGATGGCGTGGAGCGTGCCCGGGTTGATCTGGAAGAAGTCGCCCTTGTGGATGGGCACCTCGTTCAGGAGGTCGCCCCAGCGGCCCTCCTTGACGAGCCCGGCGAACTCCTCGCGGTTCTTGGCCTTCTGGCCGATGATGATGGTGGCGTTGGGCTCGCAGTCGAGCACGTACCAGCACTCCTTCTTGCCCAGGCTGCCGTTCTCGTGCACGCGCGCGTACTCGTCGTCGGGGTGGACCTGGATGGAGAGGTCGCCGTCGGCGTCGAGGATCTTGATGAGCAGTGGGAAGCGGTCGCCCTTGGCATCGCCAAAGAGCTCGTGGTGCTCGTCCCAGAGCTGCGAGAGCGTGGAGCCGGCGTAGGGTCCCTCCTCGATGAGGCAGTCGCCGTGCGGGTGGGCGCCGATGGCCCAGCACTCGCCAATCTTGCCGTCGGGGATGTCGTAGTGGAAGACCGTCTCGAGGCGGCGGCCGCCCCAGATCTTGTCATGGAAGATGGGCCTGGTGAAGATGAGGTCCTGAGCCACGGGAATCCCTTCTCGTATGGGTGCACCGCCGGGCGGCAGCCCCATGGCCCGTATGGGCCACAGGCCACGCCGAACGGATGCGTCCTCGTTACCGCTTGCTAGTTTAGCGTGCCGTTGCAGCAACTCGCAGATGAACATAAACCGGTTTTGTTCGCAAGGCCTCTCCTTGTCCGATGCACGCCATCGCCAATGGGCGGCGTCCCATGCGTTGACGAGAGGCCAGCACCCGCCAAGCGCCAAAAAAACGCGAAGCCAAAGGCCAAAACCGCGAAGGCATCGGTGACTGCGGAAGGCTCATGTATCCCCATGCAAAACGGGCCTTGCGAGCGGGAGTCCCCTACCGGCAGGCGTCCACGAAGGCGCGCCACAGGCCGCGGTCGCTCTCGAGGACGGGCCAGGTGTACTCGGGGTGCCACTGCACGCCCAGGCAGAAGCGCTTGTCCGGCAGCTCGATGGCCTCGGGCACGCCGTCGGTCGCCATGCCCGTGAGCCGCACGCCCTCGCCGAGGCGCCCCACGCAGCAGTGATGCGCCGAGTTCACCTGGATCTGGGCCGCGCCGCCCACGCAGCGCGAGAGCAGCGACCCCTCCCCGACGTTCACCGGGTGCGCCGGCGTGGTGAGGATGCCGGTGTGGCGCCACTGCGTCATGCCCTCGGGCGCACCCAGGCTCGGCACGTCCATGCAGAGCGTGCCGCCACAGGCGACGTTCAGGAGCTGGGTGCCGCGGCACGTCGTGAAGAGCGGCTTGTCCGCCGCCAGCACACGCTTGACGAGCGCAAACTCGAAGGCATCGCGCTCCGGGCAGAGGAGCTTGGGGTCATAGCCCTCGACGCCCCAACGCGCCGGGTCGACGTCCTGGCCGCCCGGCACCGCAAAGCCGTCGCACATCGCCACGGCGTCGTCGATGACCGACTCATCCTCCGTGAGCGGCAGCAGCACGGGCATGCCCCCCGCGTCGATGATGCCCTCGGTGAAGCAGTGGGCGATGGTCTCCTCCGGCGAGAGTCTCTCGAAGTCTGCCAGGCCCCCGGTCTTGTGCCCCCAGCGCGGTGCGATGCCGATGAGCGGACGGGCGTGCGAGACAGAGCTGACGGACATGAAAGAGGCCTCCAAAGATGACGAAGTCTGCCGGCTGGCGCAACCGGCAGACTAGTGTGCCATAACCACATGCAAACGTTGTCTCTCGACAGAGACTCGTAACAGTTGGCGCCGGGCGCGACAGCCCGGGCCGAAGCCCTAGTGCCCCCTGATGGAGTCCAGGAACTCCTTGGCGCGCGCGGTCCGGGGATGGTCGAAGAACTCGTCGGGCGCACCCTGCTCGAGGATCTGGCCGTCGGCCATGAAGACCACGCGGTCGGCAACGCGACGCGCGAAGTTCATCTCGTGGGTCACCACGACCATGGTCATGCCCTGCTTGGCCAGGCCCACCATGACGTCGAGCACCTCGTTGATCATCTCGGGGTCAAGCGCGCTCGTGGGCTCGTCGAAGAGCATGGCCTTGGGGTGCATGGCAAGCGAGCGGGCGATGGCCACGCGCTGCTGCTGGCCGCCGGAGAGCTGGGCGGGCACCTTGCCCGCCTGCTCGGCCACGCCTACACGCCCGAGCAGCTCCATGGCCGTCCTCTTGGCCTCCTCCTTGGACACGCCCAGCACCTCGGTGGGGCCCAGCGTCACGTTCTCGAGGATGGTCATGTGGCTGAACAGGTTGAACTGCTGGAACACCATGCCCAGCTCGGAGCGCATGCCGGCAAGCTCCTTGCCCTCCTGCGGCAGCGGCTTGCCCTCGATGAGGATGTCGCCCGAGTCGATGGTCTCGAGGCGGTTGATGGTGCGGCACAGCGTCGACTTGCCCGAGCCCGAAGGCCCGATGATGACGAGCACCTCGCCCTTGTCGACTTCGAGATTGATGTCCTTGAGCACGTGCAGGCTACCGAAGTGCTTCTCGACGTGGCGCAGCTTGATGACGGGCGTGGGCGCGCTGGCTTTGGTTGCACTCATGAGGTTCCTCCCGGCCTAGCGGATGATCTTGACGCCCATGCGCCGAGACACGTACGCAGACGCCTGGTTGATGGCGTAGTTGATCAGGATGTAGATGATGGCGACGACAAGGTACACCGACACGAGCGAGTCGTAGCTCGTGATGAGCACGCGGGCGTTCTGCATGAGGTCGGGGTAGCTCACCACGTAGGCCACCGTGGTGTCCTTGACCACCACGACGAGCTGCGAGATGAGCGACGGGATCACGTAGTGGATGGCCTGCGGCAAGACGATGCGCCGCATGACCTTGCCGCGCGTGAGGCCCAACGAGCAGGCGGCCTCGACCTGGCCCTTGGGCACGGCGTTCACGCCCGCGCGGAAGACCTCGGCGAGCACGCCGGCCGCGGCGAGCGCCACCGGCAGCGTGAGCATCCAGAACGACGGCATCCTGATGCCGTACTGCGGCACGATGAGGAAGAAGAAGTAGATGAGCAGAAGGCTCGGGACGCCACGGAAGAAGTCGATGACAACGCGGCACGCGGCCGAGAGGGCGCGGTTCTCGCTCACGCGGCCAAGCATGAGCAGCATGCCGAGCACGAGCGAGATGACGCCCGCCGTGACGGCTACGGCGATGGTGCCGCGGAAGCCGTCGATGAGAAAGCGCCACGTGGGCCACTGCGCGAAGAAGCTCCAGTAGCGCGGGGCAAACTGGCCGGTCACGTAGAACTGGTGCCACACGAGGTAGACGAGCCACAGCACGACGAGGGCCGAGACAATCGTGCCCACTACCATGCGGCGGTGCGTCCTGGGGCCGGGCGCCTCGTAGAGGGCGTCGCGGATGGTGCGGGGTGCGGAAGGTGCGCTCATCGGAGGATCCTCACCTTCTTGTCTATGTGGTTGCCCACGAGGCCGATCGCGAAGGCCGTGCCCACATAGCCGACGGCCGAGATGAGGAAGGCGAGCACGCCGCCGAGGTCCTGGCCGTTGACGTAGTTGACGACACCCGTGAGCTCGAGGGGCTTGAGCGGGACCTGCGAGCCCAGGGCCGTGGTGAGCATGACGGCGATGAACAGGTTGGTGAAGGGAAGCACCGTCGTGCGCAGCGCCTGGGGCACCACGATGCGGCGCAGGATCTTGCCAAAGGAGAGGCCCAGCGAGCGGGCCGCCTCAATCTGCCCCACCTGGATGGTGTTGATGCCCGTCATGAAGTTCTCCGAGCCGAAGGACGAGCCCAGAAGGACCGTGGTCACGATGACGCAGGTGCGGTAGTCAAGCACGAGCTTGAGCATCGGCAGCGCATAAACCACGATGATGAGCAGGGCGATGCCCGGGATGTTGCGGAAGACCTGCACGTAGAGGTCACCCACCGCACGCAGCGGCTTGAAGGGCGAGACGCGCATCACGGTGACGAGCACCGCGAGGGCCATCACGAAGACGAACGACACGATGGTCAGGCCCCACGTGGTGAACAGACCGTCAAGGTAGGTCTGCCCATATTTTGCGAGTAACTCGGAGAGCCCCATTCGACCTCCTCATGCACGTGGGGTCCCGCAAGCGAGACCCCACGCGAACGGGCTTTTCATGCTCGATGGCCGGCTCGCGAAGTCGCAGGTACGGCCACCGTCAGGCGCTCAGGCCAGTGACTAGGCGCCAATCGCGGGCGGCTCGGGAACGGTGTCGATGCCGGCGCGGTCGCCGATGCAGATCTTCCAGAGCTTGGCCCAGGTGCCGTCGTCCTCGATCTTCTTGAGGAAGTCGTTGACGAAGGCGACGCCGTCGGAGTCCTTGGGAAGGCCGATGCCGTAGTTGTCGGTGGGGCCGAACGGGTCGCCGGCGAGGCGGTACTTGCCCGGGTTCTTGGTCATCGAGCCGAGCTGCATGTTGGTATCGATGACGTAGGCGTCGACGCGGCCCTGCTGGAGTGCCTGACGGGCCTCCTCGTCGGTCTTGAACTCCTGCTGGGTGGCCTCGGGGGCGACCTGCTTCACGATGTCGGGGCCGGTGGAGCCGGACTGGACGGCGACGTTCTTGCCCTTGAGGTCATCGGGGCCGTTGATGTCGGTGTTGTCGGCGAGCACCAGGATGGACTGCCGCGTGTAGTAGTACGGACCGGCGAAGGACACGACCTGCTTGCGCTTGTCGTTGATGGAGTAGGTGCCGAAGACCGAGTCGACCTGGTCGTTCTGGAGCACAGACTCGCGCGTGTCGGAGGTGACTTGCGTGAGCTCGACGTTGACGTCGCCCAGGATGTAGCGGCTCACGAGCTGGGAGAGGCCGGCGTCGAAGCCGCGGACCTTGCCGTCGGTCTCGTCGAGGAGGCTGAACAGCGTGGAGGTCTGCACGCCGCCGACGCGCAGCTTGCCCTCGCCCTTGACCTTGGTGGCCCACTGGCTGGCGGCGATGGTGGCGTCGTCGGCGACGGGGCCGGCCTTCACGAGCGCGTCGAAGGCGGACTTGTCGATCTTGACGGAGTCGTCGACGGCAGCCGTGGTAGCGGCGGAGCTGTCAGCCGCGGGCGTGGGGGCCTCGGACGAGCCGCAGGCGACCAGGCCGAGCGATGCGAGGACGCCGGCGCCGGCGATGACGGCGGTGCGACGCGAGACGGGCTTCTTAAGGAGCTTGCTCATGGGAACTTCCTCTCTGTAGAGCGTATGACGTAGGGCAGTATACCCTTAACCAGTATTTCCTAGTGGGTTAGTAGGTAATTTAGCGTCTCCCTTTGTAAAGTCAAGGTTAGCTTACAGAGAGAAGGTTTCCGGCTGGTAACGGGATGGGCCCATGTTTGGGATGGCATGGGGCTGGGGCGGGCCAGAGGGGAGGCGACCGTCCATGCTGCTCGCGGGACTCCCCGCCACTGGGCGACGCCGTCCTTGAGCGCCACCCGCAGTGCTCCCCTCCACCACGAGACCCCGCAGGACTCCCCGCCACGGGACCCATGGGACTCCCCGCCCCATACGAAGGAGGGGCGGCGGCACGAAGCCACCACCCCTCCGGGCACAGCGCTCTGTCATGGGTGACGTCACCCGCCGCGGCCGGCGCTCCCCCAAGCGCGGCCGTGCGCAGGCGATACCGAAACCCGACTACTTGCCGAGCAGCTCCTTGACGTCAAGCGCGATCATGAGCTCCTCGTTGGTGGGAACCACGAGCACGCGGACCTTGGAGTCGGCCGCGGAGACGTCACGCGGGTCGCCGGAGCGCACGGCGTTCTTGGCGTCGTCGATCTTGATGCCCATCCACTCGAGGCGCTTGACGACCTCGGCGCGCATCTCGGCGGAGTTCTCGCCCACTCCGGCCGTGAAGGCGATGGTGTCGACGCCCTGCATGGACTGGACCATGGTGGCGAACTGGGAGGCGACGCGGTAGGACCACATGTCGATGGCGAGCTTGCAGCTCTCGTCGCCCGCCTCGGCGCCGGCCTCGACGTCACGCATGTCGGACTTGCCGCCGGTGATGCCGGCGAGGCCCGACTTCTTGTTCATCATCGTGTCGATCTGGTCGATGGTGTAGCCGCCCTCGCGAGAGAGGTAGAAGACGGTGGCCGGGTCGATGGTGCCGCAGCGAGTGCCCATGATGAGGCCGTCGAGCGGCGTGAGGCCCATGGTGGTGTCCTTGCAGGCGCCGTCCTCGATGGCGCAGAGCGAGGCGCCGGAGCCCAGGTGCAGGCTCACGAGCTTGTGGGTCTCGGGATAGAGCCCGTGGACGGTGCGCCAGATGAAGCGGTGGCTCGTGCCGTGGGCGCCGTACTTGCGGATGTGGAGCTCGTCCACGACGTCGCGCGGCAGGGCGTAGGTGTGGGCCTCGGCCGGCATGTTGTAATGGAAGGAGGTGTCGCACACGATGACGTTGCCAACCTCGGGCATGGCCTTGCGGCACAGGTCGATGACGTCGGCCTCGCAGGGGTTGTGCAGCGGCGCCAGCGGGGCGACCTCACGGACCTTGGCGAGCACGTCGTCGTCGACCACGGCGGACTCGGGGAAGTACCAGCCGCCCTGGACCACGCGGTGGCCGATGCCGTCAATCTGGAGGTTCAGGCTCTTGAGGTTGTCGAGGACCCAGTCGATGGCCTCCTTGTGCGTCGGGAAGGCGACCTTGGTCTCGACCTTCTCGCCACCCATCTCGCTGTGACCCACGAAGGAGCCAGAGATGCCGATGCGCTCGCAGTTGCCCTTAGCGAAGACCTCGCGGGTGTCGACGTTGAGCAGCTGGTACTTGAGCGACGAGCTGCCGGCGTTGATGACGAGAACGTTCATGTGAGTTGCTCCTCCAAATGACGACGGGCGAAAAAGCCGACTTGACCATAATAGCGCGACATGAAAGGGGTGGACCCGGCATGTTTGTGCCGAGCTCAAACAGTCCTCATTTCATTGCGGAACTCGCTCGGCACAAACATGCCAGGCCCCCGACTGTAGACCATTTCCAGGTGGACGCCCGTCGATTTGGCACGGGAGCTGGCGGCGGGGGCTTAGGGGTTGGGGAAGCTGTCCTTGAAGAGGACGGTCTCCACGAGGTTGCAGGCGTCGGCGATGCAGCCGGGGCAGGGGCGGAGGGGCCCGTGGTCGGTGCCGACGCCCTTGAGCTCGCGACAGGTGACCGAACCGTTCTGCCTCAGGAAGCCCTCGAGCATCTCGCGCGAGAGGGCATAGGTCTCGCGCTTGGTGCCGGGAGCCGGGGCGTCCGGGTCGCTCGCGGCGAGGCCCGCCAGGTAGCACGCCCCCGTGAGCGCGCCGCAGGTGCCCTGCATGCCGCCCATGCCGAGACCGAACCCCTCGGTGGAGCAAAACGCCTCGCGCTCACTCACGCCCACGAGGTCGGCGTAGGTGCAGGCCACGGCCTGCGCGCAGTTGTAACCCCTCCTGTGCCGCTCGTCGGCGGCCTCGATGCGTGACTCCACGCGTAACCCTCCCCTCACGGTCGCCGGCGGCGCCCGTCTCGGCGCGGGCGTCTCTCCCCGTGCGCCCGCACTGCCTCCAGCAATCCCCTGCGTGCGAGGCCTACTGGGCGTCGGCCGGAAGCAGGCCCATGCCCAGGTTCTTGCCGCCCAGGACGTGCATGTGGAAATGGTACACCGTCTGACCCGCGTCGGGACCGGCGTTGGTGATGACGCGGAAGCCGCTCTCGTCGATGCCCTCGGCCTTGGTGACCTCCTTGATGGCGTTGGCCATCGCGGCGAGCGTCTCGGCCGGCACGTCGTCGGCGATGGTGGCGTAGTGGCGCTTGGGAATCACGAGCACGTGCGTGGGGGCCTGCGGGTCGAGGTCGCGGAAGGCGATGACCTGCTCGTCCTCGAAGACGACGGTGGACGGGATCTCGTGGTTGGCGATCTTGCAGAAGATGCAGTCGGACATGGTCTCTCCCTGTCTTCGGGCGACTCCCTGGGCGGCCACGGGCAAGCCGGGCCAAGCGGGTGCCGCCAGCTACTCCTTGTCGTCGATGAACGCGGTCGAGGGTGCGGCCGTGGTGTCGGGCGTAACGTCGGCATCAGTGGCGTCGAGCAGGACCTGCACCCTCTGCTCGGCCTTGCTGAGCCGCTCGCGCAGGCTCCTCAGGAGCTCGACGCCGCGAGCATAGCGCGCGAGCGCGTCCTCGAGCTCGAGGTCGCCGCCCTCGAGCGAGCGCACGACCTGCTCGAGCTCGACGGACGCCTCCTTGAAGGTGAGCTCGTCGATGGGCCTGGTGTCGTTCTCGAGTGCCATGGGTACCCCTCTCCGCCGCATGAGCGGCACAGTCGATTCTACTTGGTCGTCCCCGTCGTGCCCACGGCGTCTCCCGACTCGCGCCCGGCCCCGGCCGGGTGCGTGGCCGAGACCGTGGCGTCGAACGAGCCCGAGCCCAGAAGCACGCTCACGCCGTCTCCCGCCTTGAGGCTCGCGGCCGAGGTGACGACGTGCCCCTTCGCCGTGCGTGCGATGGCGTAGCCGCGGCCGAGCACCTTGAGCGGCGAGAGCGCGTCGAGCGTGGCGGCGAGGCTCGCGACCGCGGCCTCGTGCGGGCGCACGATGCGCTGCGCCGCGGACTCGAGCCGCGTCGCCATCTGCCGGAGCGTCTGGTCCCTCTGGGCGAGCGAGCGCGGGATGGCGTCGACGAGGCGCTGTTCGACCTGCATGAGCGCGACCACGCGGTCGTCCACGATGGAGCTCAGGTCGGTGAGGCAGCGGTGACGCGCGAGCGACTCGACGCGCACGCGGTCGGCGTCGATGAGCGCGCGCATGGAGCGCGCGGCGAGGGCGGCCTCGCGCTCGAGCGCCTGCCCCTCGCGGTCGAGCCGGGCCGCCATGGTGCGACCGAGCCGAACGCGGCGGTCCTCGATGGAGGCCACGATCTCGTCCAGGGCGGGCGCCACGCTCTCGGCCGCGGCCGTGGGCGTGGACGTGCGCCGGTCTGCCACCATGTCGCAGATGCAGGTGTCGGGCTCGTGCCCGATGCCCGTGATGACGGGCACGGGACAGGCGGCCACGGCGCGCGCGAGCCCCTCGTCGTTGAAGGTCATGAGGTCCTCGAACGAGCCTCCGCCGCGCACGAGCAGGATGGCGTCGGGCCTTGCCGCGGCCGCCACGGCAAGCGCGCGCTCGATGGTGGCGGGCGCCCCGGGGCCCTGCACCTGGCAGCCGACCATCTGAAGCTCAACCAGGGGGTTCCTGCGGCGCAGCGTGCGCCTCACGTCGTCGATGACAGAGCCCGAGAGGCTCGTGACCACGGCCACCCGCGTGCAGAAGCGCGGGATGTGCCGCTTGCGCTCGGGCGCCATGAGGCCCTCGGCCTCGAGCCTGCGGGCGAGCTCAGCCACCTGCTGGCGAAGCAGGCCCTCCCCCGCCACCGAGACGCGCTTGGCGATGAACGAGAGGCGCCCCGAGCCCACGTACACGTCGAACTTGCCGGCGAGCTGAATCTGCAGGCCGTCCCTCAGCTGTACGCCGCTCGACTGGTAGACGCCGCGCCACACGATGACGTCCATGGCCGCCGCGTCGTCCTTCACCTGGAAGTAGCAGTGGCCCGAGCGCGCGTTGGGACCCCTGAAGCCCGTGACCTCGCCGGTGACGGAGAGCGCGGGAATCTCGCCCACGCGCGCCTTCGCGGCGCCGACGGCCTGGCTCACGGAGAGCGGGACGTCGCCCTTTGAGCCCTGCCGCTCGGCCGCCACCACGAAGTCCGTGGCGCCCGCGGTCTCGCGGTAGCCCCAGGCCATCAGTCGTCCCTCCTCTCGGTGCGGCTCAGGTAGTAGAGCAGCTGCAGGATGGAGACGAGCGCCGCGGCCACGTAGGTGAGCGCCGCGGCGACGAGCACCTTCTTGGCGCCGCGCACCGCAACCTCGCCCATGCCGCTGCGCTCGATGTAGGCCACGGCGCGCCGCGACGCGTCGAATTCGACCGGCAGCGTCACGATCTGAAAGACCACGGAGAACGCGAACAGGAAGACGGCGAGCTTGAGCAGGCCCGCGAGCCCCATGAAAACGCCGGCGAAGAACACGAGCATCCAGGCGTTGGAGGCGAAGTTTACCACCGGCACGAGTGCCGTGCGAATGCGCACCGGCAGGTAGCCGCGCGCATGCTGGACGGCATGGCCTGCCTCGTGGCACGCCACGGCGGCGCTTGCCACCGAGCCGCCCTCGAGGTTTGCGCGCGAGAGATGCAAGACGTTGGCGCGTGGGTCGAAGTTGTCGGTGAGCTCGCCGGCGATCGCGTCGACGCGCACGCCCGTGACCTGCTCGTCGGCGAGCATGCGCCGGGCTATGTCGGCACCCGTGGCGCCCGAGCCGAGCGGCACCTTGGACCACGTGGCGTAGGTGCGCTTGATATAGGCCTGCGTGGCCATGCCCAGCACGAGCGATATGACGACGAGCAGCAGGTAGGCAGGGTCCATCCCCCAGCCGAATCCGTATCCGTAGTACATGGGTACCTCCTTGGCTCCCTCTTTGGGAAGAGTATCTACCCATAAGCGGACAAAAAAACGGGGTGGTATCCGCGGCCCGCAGAACCACCAGTCCGAGGGACGCCCCGCGCGCCGTCAGAGGATCTCGACGCGCCCGTCCTTGACCGTGAGGCCGCAGCCGCCCGAGAGCAGCCCCTCGAGCCTTCTGCCGGCAAGCTCGTGGCGCCAGCCCTCGGCCAGGGTGGCGTGCGGGCGCTTGCACAGGAGGTCGAGCAGGTCGTCCCTCGAGGCGATGAGCTGGGCCGCGACGCCGCTCTTCTCGGCCACGATGCGCAGCATCGCGTACATGAGGTCGACCACGCTCTCCTGCTCGGGCGTGGGGCGGGAGCGCCGCGCCACGCCCGGCAGCTTGGACGCGGGGCAGGCGAGCCCCTGGGTGACCGCGTGGAGCAGGGCGTCGGCGTCTCTCACAGAGAGCTGCTCGGTGCCGCGGATGCGCCTCAGGCGCTGCACGTCGGTGGGCGAGCGGCGGCAGAGCTCGAGCATGACCTCGTCGGAGAGCACCCACTTGCGCGGGATGTTTCGCCGCTGGGCCGCGCGCTCGCGCCACGCGCACGCCTCGCGTGCCACCGCGAGCTGCTTTCTCGTGAGCGAGCCCACGCGCTTGAGGTGCAGGTAGGCGCGCTCGGGGATGTGGCGGTAGTGCTCGGGGGCGGTGAGCGACTGCATCTCGGGCAGCACCCACGACATGCGGTCGAGCTCGACGAGCTGCGAGACCATGCGCTCGTAGATGCCCGGCAGGTAGCGCACGTCGTCCTCGGCGTAGTCGAGCTGCTCGGGGTCGAGCGGCCGGCGCGACCAGTCGGTGAGGCTCTCGGCCTTGGCGAGGTGCACGCCCGTGTAGGCCTCGACGAGCGGCCCGTAGCCCAGCTGCATGCGGTGACCGAGGAAGGCCGCGGCCACCTGCGTGTCGAAGAGCGGCGTGGGAACGCAGCCCAGCGCCACGTCCAGGACCTCGAGGTCCTGCGAGCAGGCGTGGATGACCTTCGTGATGGCGGGGTCCTGGAAGAGCCTGGCCACCGGGCTCAGGTCCCTGATGGCGATGGGGTCCACGGCGGCGATGTCGTCGGGCGAGATGGCAAGCTGCAGGAGGCACAGGCGCGGGTGGTACGTGCGCTCACGGAGGAACTCGGTGTCGACGGCGAGGACACGGGACGAGGAGGCGCGCTCGCAGAAGCGCGCGAGCTCCTCGGAGGTGGAGATGAACAAGAGACGACCCCTTTTGCCGGCGTGGGACTGGGCCCGCACGCGGCGAAATCGGCTACCATGACAGACTACGCGCGCCCCCGCGGGCGCAGCGCCCACCCATTCTAGCAGCACGTCGCGCAACGCCTCGCGCCGCGCGAGACACGGAAGGGCACACCATGCGCTGCCTCATCGTCCATAACCCCAGGAGCGGCTTTGGCTCCGACGCGGTCTTCGCCTTCGAGCGAGAGCTCGTCCACGCGGGCGACGAGTGCCTGCTGCGCGAGCTGGGCGACGGGTTCGTGGCCGAGGAGGCGCTCGCCGACGCCGAGGACTATGACGTGGTGGTGCTCTCGGGCGGCGACGGCACGGTGTCGAGCCTGCTCTACGCCCTGCGCGACCGCGCCGTCACCACCTGCGTCTTTCCCTCCGGCACGGCAAACCTGCTGTTCGCCAACATCGGCAACTCCCCCGAGCCGTCGGCCCTGGCGAGGGCCTGCCGCTGGGGCGACACCGTGAGGTGCGACCTGGGCGAGATGCTCTGGCACACCAAGGACGGCGAGCAGCACAGGCGGGGCTTCTCGATCATGGCGGGCTCGGGCTACGACGCCGAGCTCATGAACGCCGCGGCCCCCAACAAGCGTGCCATGGGCGAGGCCGCCTACTTCATGGCCGCGCTCGCCGACCCCACCCCGCGCGTGATCCACTACGTCATCGAGATCGACGGCACGCGCGTCGAGCGCGACGGCATCGCCTGCATCGTGGCCAACAACGCCATGATCCAGGGCGACATCGAGATCATCCCCGGCTGCGTCATGGACGACGGGCTGCTCGACGTCATCGTGCTCGAGGTGGGTGACGCCGTGCAGCTCGTGCGGCCGTTCCTCGCGGGCATCTTAGACCGCAAGGGCAAGGGCATCGGGCGCCCGCACATCGAGAGCTTCCGCGGGCGCGACATCCACGTGAGCGCGTCGGTCGACATTCCCATGCAGATAGACGGCGACGTCATCGAGGGCACCGTCGCCAGCTGGCAGGCCCGCGTGCTGCCCGGCGCCAACAACCTCGTGGTAGACGGCCTCTCCCGCTACCGCGACCCCAACGCCCGCACCACCCCCAGGTTCCCCGTCGACGAGGAGCTCGCCTTCCCCAAGTAGGAGAAGGCCCCCAGCATCACAGAAGCCCAGAGGCCCCCCACGCGTCTCGACGGCCTCCAACAGGCCAGCTCTCCAGCTTTCCAGCGCAAGGGCCGGTCCATTCGTCCGAAAGCGAGGGGCTTAGGGACTTTCGCGAAGCGAAAGTGACCCCGAGCGTCGGACGAATGGGCCGGCCCGAACCAGCAAATCTACCCCGGCAGCACCTACTTCTCGGCCGTCGAGAGCGCGATGCCCTCCAGATACTTGCCGTACTCGGTCTTGTGGATCTTGGAAGCGAGCGACAGCAGCTGCGCGCGGCCGATCCAGCCCTTGCGGTACGCGATCTCCTCGATCGAGGCGATCTTGGTGCCCGTGGACTGCTGCACCACGCGCACGAATTCGCCGGCGTGGAACAGGTCGTCGACCGTGCGCGGGCTGAACCACGCAAAGCCCTCGGGAAGGGTGCTCGTGTAGAGCTGCTTGTGGTCGAGGTACATCTGGTTGAGGTCGGTGATCTCGAGCTCGCCGCGGGCGGACGGCTTGAGCTTCTTGGCGTACTCGACGACCTTCTCGTCGTAGAAGTACAGGCCGGTGGCCACGAAGTTGGTGCGGGCCTCCTCCGGCTTCTCCTCGATGTGGGTGACCCTCTTGTCCTCGCCGAAGTCGATGACGGCGAAGCGCTCGGGGTGGCGGACCTGGTAGCCAAAGACCGTGGCGCCCTTCTTGCGGGCTGTGGCCTCGGCGAGGTTGCCCTCGAAGCCCGAGCCGTTGAAGATGCTGTCGGCCAGGATGAGCGCCACGCGGTCGCCGTCGATGAAGTCCTCGCCGATGAGGAAGGCCTGCGCAATACCGTCGCGGCTCTCCTGCGCCTTGTACTGGATGTTCATGCCCAGCTGCGAGCCGTCGCCGAAGTGCGCCTCGTAGGCCTTGATGTCCTGCGGGTTCACGATGAACAGGACGTCTCTGATGTCGGCCTTCATGAGCGTGGAGAGCGAGTAGTAGACGAGCGGCTTGTCATAGATGGGCAGCAGGTGCTTGGAGCCCGAGAACGTCATGGGATAGAGGTGGGTGCCGAAACCACCGGCAAGGACGATGCCTTTCACAGAGATGCTCCTCCTCGGTCGTAGCCCTTCGCTTCTGTCCAGTATACCCGCAGGCGCGGGGCTTGCGCCAAAGGGGTGCGCGGGGAACCGGCGGCAGGCCGCCCTGCGCGAGGGGGGGGCAGCGCCGCGCAGCCGGGGCGCCCGGTGCTGACGGCAGCGTGGCGCAGGCGGGCCGCCCTACGCCTCGCCGGCCGCGCGCATGACGGCGCGACGGTCGACCTTGCCGTTGGGCGTCTTGGGCATCTCGTCTTCCACCACGATGCGGCGCGGCACCATGTAGCTGGGAAGACGGTGCGCGAGGCGCTCGCGCAGGGCCTTGCCCCAGACATAGAGGTCGGCAGGCGCCTCGCCGGCGAGCTCCACGTGGGCCTCGAGGCGGTCAGGGATGCCGTGGCGCGTGCGCACGATCACGGCCACGAGCTCGATGCCCGGCTCGTCCTGGATGGCGCACTCCACCTCGCCGAGCTCGATGCGAAAGCCGTGCACCTTCACCTGGTCGTCGATGCGGCCCGAGACCCAGAGCCTGCCCTCGGCGTCCACGTGGCCGAGGTCGCCCGTGCGATACGTGCGCACCACACGGCCGTCCAGCTCGCGCTCGCCGAACGCGACCGCCGTCTTGTCCGGGCGGTTGAGGTAGCCCTTGGCTACCGTGTCGCCGCAGATGAGGACCTCGCCGCGCTCGCCCTCCCCCACCGGCTCACCCGTCTGGCGGTCGAGCACGAGCAGCGTCGTGCCCGGGCGCGGCACGCCCACGGAGAGCTCCTTGGTGTCGGGGCCCACCGTGACCGGCATGGCCGTGACCGCCACGGTCGACTCGGTGGGGCCGTAGGCGTTGATGATGGTGGCGTCCGGGAAGCGCTCCGCAAGGCCGCGCACCACGTCGGGGCGAAGCGGCTCGCCGCAGAAGAAGAAGTGCGTGAGCGCGGGCATCATGGCGTGGCCGAAGTCGGGCTCGGCGAGGCAGATCGAGGCGAAGGTGGGCGTCGAGACCCAGCAGGTGACCTCCGAGGCGGCCAGCGCGTCGAAGAGCTCGCGCGCGTCCTCCGTCACGTCGGCCGTGAGGGCCACGATGCGCCCGCCGGTCGTGAGCGCGCCAACGAGCTCGGTCACCGACAGGTCGAAGGAGAGCAGCGCCTGGTTGAGGAAGACGTGCGGCTCGGCGGCACCGGCAAAGAGCGACTGGTCCCACGGCATGAAGTTGGCCACGTCCGCGGCCGTGACCTCGACGCCCTTGGGCGTGCCCGTGGAGCCCGAGGTGAAGATGATGTACTGCGTCTCGTCACCCGAGACCTCCCAGGCAGGGTCCGGGCGCCGCACGACGCCGCGGCGCGCCGCCTCGAGGCAGGCCGTGAGCTCGCCGCCGCCGATGGCCTCCACCTCGCGGCCGAGTGCCGAGAGGTCCGGCAGCTCGCCCACCGCAAGCGCGGGCGCCGCGGGAAGCTGGGAGAGGATGCTCGTCACGCGCCCGGCCGGCACGTGCGCGTCGCACGGTACGTAGGCGTGCCCGCTCTTGAGGCAGGCCAAAAAGCACACCGGCATGAGTGGCGACTTGTGGCCGTAGACGAGCAGGGGCGCGCCGCCCGCCGCTCCCTGGCAGCGCTCGCGCAGGCGGCAGGCGAGCTCGTCGGACGCGTCCCAGAGCTCGCCGTAGGTGAGCGCGCGGCCGCTCGTGTTTCGCCAGCACTCGCGCCCGGGGTGGGCCTCGGCCTGCGCGTGGATGGCGGCGAGGAAACCGTTCTTGTCAGCCATGCGAATAACCTCCTGGAAGAAGTGGGTGCTTGGGGCAAGCGGCGGCCCGGGCCAATCCCGGCTGGGCACGCGACGGGACATACGCGCTAGTACTGCGCGTACACGAACCCGGCCGGCGCCGTGAGGCCGGAGCCGAACACGAACCACCACACGATGAACACGCACCCCACCACAATCAGGGCCGCGAGCAGCGCCTCGATCAGCTGCCTTGCGTCGTCGCTCACTCGATCACGCCCCCAGCGCAAACTCGTAGATGGCCTGCTCGACGCGCACCCAGCCAAGCCAGCCCAGGTGCGTGCCGTCATAGATGAAGTAGCGCGTGTACTCCTCGCCCGTGAAGTCGGCAACGCGCATGCCCCACTTCGCACAGGCCTCGCGGATGAGCTCGTAGCGCTGCTCGCGGATGCCGCGGTCGAGCTGCTCGAAGTCGGCCCAGTCGCCCGGGAAGGGCAAAAGCACGCAGAGCAGGTCGAGGCCGCAGTCCGACGCCACGCCCAGCGCGCAGTCGAGGTCGGCGTCCTCGGTGGGCGCCTTGAGCAGCGTGCGGTTCTTGAGGAACCCCTGCAGCTTGCCTGCCGCGAAGTCGTCCGCGTTCTTCTCTGCCCAGAAGGAGTCGAGCATGCCGAAGTCGTTGTTGGCGCTCTGGCGCGCGCCCTCCTCTACCGCCTGGGCGGCCAGGGCCTCCCAGTCGGGCACGCCGTCCTTGGCCGTGAGGTGGTGCTTGGGCCACAGGATCGTGTCACCGTGGCTGCGGGTGTAGTCGAGCAGCGTGCTGATGCGGTGGGTCTCCTCGAAGTCGAAGGCGTAGTCGTTCAGGGTGTCGGGCAGGGTGGCGTGGCGCGGCGCCGCGAGCTGGCGGGCGTCGATGCCCTCGGCCTTGAGGCGCCCCTCGAGGTAGTCGAGGCGCGCGGGGTCCACGCTGGCGTTCTGGCAGGCGAGGCGCCAGAGGCCGTAGCCGTACTGCGCCTGCGTGGCGTTGGCCGGCACGCCGCCCTCGAAGAACCACTGCGGCGAGATGACGAACACGGCCTTGTTGGACGTGCGCGCGTCGAACACGCCCTCGGGCATGACGTCTGCGGGGGCCGCCGTCCTCGAGATGGCCTCGGAGTAGGCGGCCATCGCCACGGCGTGCCAGAGGCTCTGGTTGTAGCCCTCGCCAATGCACCACAGGTCAAGGCCGTGGTCGTGCCAGCCAAACTGCGCGCGCGGCACGGTCGAGATCTCGCCGGGGAAGGTCGCGAAGTCAGACGAGCCAAAGGTGAGGATGGAGTCGGCGAGGCGGTTGCCCAGCATGAAGTCGGGACTCTTGAACTTGGGGCGGTCCAGGATGTACTCGTACATCTGGGTGGAGTAGGTGCGCGCCGACTCGGGCGTGTCCGTCGCGTGCTCGTAGCCCACGAAGCCGGCCGCCAGGACGCCGCCCGCCGCCACGCCCGCGAGCCGGATGGCCGTGCGACGCGAGATGGCATGGCCCCTGGGTGCGGCCGCCCGTCCCTCGGTGCCCGTCTCGTCCGCGGCCCCGGCCTTGTCCTTGTCCGTCTCGGAAGCCACCGCTAGAGCCTCTTCAGCACCTGGGCGACGATCTTGTCGGTGGTGTTCATCTCGTCGCGCGGCACGGCCGTGGGCGCGATTGACACGCCGAAGTCGTCCTCGATGGCAACGAGCAGCTCGATGGCGCCCATCGAGTCGAGCAGGCCCTCGGCGAAGAGGTCCATGTCGCGACGCTCGCGCACGATGTCGTCACCACAGATGTCGGCGATGGTGTCGACGAGGCGGCGGGCCACCTCGTCCTTGTCCAGGTCCTTAGCCATGGATTCCTCCCAAGAACGTGAAGAGCTGACCAGAGAAAATCGCGAGTCCCAGCACCACGAGCTGCAGCGTCACGAACCAAGACACGGCCCGGAAGACCGGGCGCTCGTGGTTCTTGCGCCAGAACCTCCAGTGGCGGTGCAGCCATTGCTCGACGGCGAGTAAGACGCCGTGGTAGAGACCATAGGTGAGGTAGATGGGCGAGATGCCGTGCCAGGCGCCCATGAGCAGCATGTTCGCGATGAGGCCCACACTGGCACGGGCATCCCTCGAGCGCGGCCAGCGGTGTCGGGCCAGACTGCGCTCGAGGCGCATGAAGGCGTAGTCGCGCAGCCAATGAGAGAGCGTGATGTTCCAGCGGTCCCAGAACTCCTGCATGGAGCGCGAGACGAACGGCAGGTTGAAGTTCCTCGGCACGTCCACGCCCAGCGAGAGGCCCACGCCCTGCGCCATGAGCGAGTAGCCGGCGAAGTCGCAGTAGAGGTAGACCGCGTAGGCGTAGGCACTCGAGACGAAGGCCCCCAGCTGCGGCGCGATGGGGTTCGCGAGGTTGATCGCCGCGAAGTCCATGTGCTTCTTGGCGATGGTCGCCACGACGAGCTCCATCACGAGGCCCACGCAGAACATGAGGGTGCCCCGGCCCAGGCGGTCGAGATACTCCCCTCGGCCGAGACGGCGGTCGACATCCTCGAAAAAGCGGCGCGAGCGGTCGATGGGGCCCGAGGTGAACGTGGGGAAGAACGCGAGGAAGTAGAGGTAGTCGAGCGGCGAGATCTTGACGATGAGGCCGTCAGTGACCTCGAGCAGGGTCTGCGTGGCGCGGAAGGTGATGTAGGAGATACCCACGAAGCCCAGGATGGGGGTGCCGGCCGAGACCGTGACCTTATAGGTGACGAGCGGCACGAGGCAGCACGCGAGAGCAAGCAGGCGAAGCGGCAGCGGTGCCTTGGCCGTGACCGCCCCCTTGCCGTCCGACGTGGTGCGGGCAAGCACGAGGCGCGTGGCCGCGAACGTCACGACGATGTAGCCAAGCGCGAGGCCAAGGCCGACCCAGTCGCCCATGAACAGCAGCGCCAGGAAGGCGAGCGACACCACGACTCCGTAGTACTTGATGCGGCGCTCGAGCACGCCGAGCACGATAGCGGGCACGAGCACGACCGCGAGGAGCATGAAGAAGCTCGGGTCCTCGTAGAGCTGCATGTACCCTCCCCCGTCCTTCGGTCTCTCGCCAAGCCGCCGCCACCCGAGTGCCTCCCGGGCGCGGCCGACGCGACGAGGCGTCTCGCGAATCCATCTGGCTCTCCCAGCGGCCTCTCCAGGTCGCCAGGTCGACGCACGGTTCCCTACCCATGCGACAGCCTACACCTTACGGCGCTCGCGCTCGGTTGCAATCACGCATGAGTAATTGTCACGTGCGCGGCAAGACAGATAAAGGCAGCTGAAAGAACATAAGGGCCGCAAAGCGGCGTGGCCATTGGGCAATCGCAAAGCAGCGGGCGCACGGGCCGAATGGCCGGTGCGCCCGCTGGAGGGGGATGTGCCCTCGGGATGGGAGAAGGGAGACTCCCGCCGAGGGCAGTGGTGCCCTAAGGTGGGCCCGCCGCGAGCGACGGGCCCAGGACCCGCTACTTCTTCTGGACGTACTTGAGGCAGTCCAGCGTGACGGCGGCGAGGATGATGATGCCGGAGAACACGAACTGCAGGTTGGTGTCGATGCCGAGGATCGTCAGCGAGTAGGTCAGCGCGGTGAAGATGAGCACGCCGATCGTCACGCCGCTGATCTTGCCGATGCCGCCGGTGAACGACACGCCGCCCACGACGCAGGCCGCAATGGCGTCCATCTCCCAGCCCTGGCCATACGCGGCGGAGCCGGAGCCAACCATGCGGATGCACTCGAGCCAGGAGCCGAATCCGTACAGGATGCCGGCGAGGACGAACACGCCGATGGAGACGGCGAACACGTTGATGCCGGAGACGCTCGCGGCCTCGGGGTTGCCGCCCACCGCGTACATGTCCTTGCCAAACGTGGTCTTGTTCCAGATGAACCACACGATGATGATCGCGGCCACGGCCCACAGGATAATCGTGGGGAACGCGCCGATCTTGGGGGTGACCATCGCGGGGACCTTCGGGTCGATGGCGCCGAAGGAGACGCCCTTGGTGGCATACGTCATGACGCCGAAGATGATGAGCATGTTGGCCATCGTCGAGATGAACCAGTGCATCTTGAAGCGTGCGGTGAAGAAGCCCGCTATCGCCGAGAAGACCGTGCAGAGCACGATGCACACGACCAGTGCGAGGATCACGCGGCCCATGAGCGGCATGTTGGAGAAGTCGAACAGGATGCCGAAGAAGGTGCCCGTGTTGGGACCCTGGTGCATGATGATCGTCGAGGCCACCATACCCATGCCAACCATACGACCGATCGAAAGGTCGGTGCCGGTCTGAAGGATCAAGCCCGCGACGCCGAGCGCCAGGAAGATGCGCGGCGAGGCCTGCTGCAGGATGTTCAGCACGTTTGACATGGTGAGCAGCTGCGTGCCCTTGATGATGGGCGTCACGGCGCACAGGCCGATGAACACGAGGAGAATGGCGAGGTACAGGCCGTTGTTCAACAGGAACGTGCGCGTGTTGAACGTGTAGCGGTAGTTCTCCCACCTCTGGGCCAGGTTCTCGCCAAACGTGAACTTCGACATGCGGAGCAGGTCGATGAGGTGATAGCGGTGCATGAACGCCTCGTGCTCACGGTCCTTGATGCGCTGCAGCTCCTGCTGGTAGGTCACCTTGGCGTCGAACTGCTTGTTCTTGAAGACGTACTTCTCCTCCTTGATCTCCGCCTCATCGGAGACCCCGGCGATGCTCTTCTGGTGCTCGCGCTCGAGCTCGGCCAGGCGCTTGGCGTAGTTGGCCTTGGCCACCTCGCGCTCGGCGACGCAGCTCGCCTTCACACGGCTCAGGAACTTGGACTCGTAGTTGTCCTTGAGGTAGCTCTCGCCCTCGGCGATGAGCTTGTCCACCTGGGCCTTATTGGAGCTCTCGACCTTCTTGGCCTTCTCCATCTCGGCCTTGTAGCCGCTGATGAGGCTCTCCTGCTCGCCCTTGGAGAGCAGCTTGTCGGTCTTGGTCGCGTCGATGCTGCTCTGCAGTGACACCACCTTGTTGGTGCCGTCGACGCGCAGCGCGTCGATCTTTGCCTGGATGTCGGCCAGGCGGTCGTCGATCGGCTTGAGGAGCTTGGCCTCATCCTCGGCCGTGAGGACCGTTCCGTTCTTAGGCATGTTTTCCATCCCCCTCGTCTACAGGTACTTCGCGCTGAGGCGAAGCAGCTCTTCCTGGTTGGTCTCCTTGGTCTCCACGACGCCGGAGAGGTGCCCGTTGGACATGACGCCGATCCGGTTCGTGATGCCCAGGATCTCGGGCATCTCCGAGGAGACGACAATCACCGTGGTCCCCCGCTTGGCCATGGCGATGATGAGCTCGTAGATCTCGTACTTGGCGCCGACGTCGATGCCGCGCGTGGGCTCGTCCATGAGGAAGACCTGCGGGTAGCGCTCGAGCCACTTGCCGAAGATGACCTTCTGCTGGTTGCCGCCCGACAGGCTCGAGATGAGGTCGTCGGGGCCCATGCACTTGGTGCGCATGGTCTTGATCTCCTTGTTGGTGGCCCGCGTCATCTTCGGGTCCGAGAGCGCCACTCCGTTCTTGTAGTGGTTGAGGTTGGCGATGGTGGTGTTGAACGTGAGGTCGCCCTTGAGGAACAGGCCGTTGGCCTTGCGTTCCTCGGTGATGAGGGCGAACCCGTGCTCCATCGCGTCCCTCGCGCTCTCGAAGTTCATGAGGTGGTCGCGGAAGTACACGCGGCCGGCGGCGCGGGTGCGAATGCCGAAGATCGTCTCGAGCAGCTCGGTGCGCCCGGCCCCCACGAGGCCGTACAGGCCGAAGATCTCGCCCTTGCGCACGTCGAACGTGATGTCTTGCAGGTAGGGGGCGAACTTCGTGGAGAGGTGCTGGATCGACAGAATCGTGTCGCCGGGCTGGTTGTCGACTGGCGGGAAGCGGTTGTCGAGCGAGCGGCCCACCATGGCGGCGATGAGCTCGTTCATGTTGGTGTCGGCGGTGTGCTTGGTCATGACCATGTTGCCGTCGCGGAGCACCGACACGTCGTCGCAGATCTCGAAGATCTCGTCCATCTTGTGCGAGATGTAGATGAGTGAGATGCCCTCGCTCTTGAGCTTGCGCATCATCTGGAAGAGCTTGTCGACCTCCTGCGCCATGAGCGAGGAGGTGGGCTCGTCGAGCACGATGACCTTGGCGTTGTACGAGATGGCCTTGGCGATCTCGCACATCTGGCGCTGCGAGACGCTCATGTTCTTCATCGGCTGCGTGAGGTTCACCGTCATGCCGAGGCGGCGGAACAGGTCGGCAGCCTCCTTGCGCATGCGGCCCTCGTCGATCACGCCCAGGCTGTTGGTGGGATAGCGGCCGAGGAACAGGTTGTCGACCACGCTCCTGTCGAGGCACTGGTTGAGCTCCTGGTGCACCATGGCCACACCGTTCTCCAGCGCGTCCTTGGGCCCGGAGAAGTTCACCTCCTTGCCGTCGAGGAAGATCGACCCCTCGTCCTTCTGGTAGGTGCCGAACAGGCACTTCATCATGGTGGACTTGCCCGCGCCGTTCTCGCCCATGAGGCCCATGATGGAACCCCGTCTCACGTCGAGGTCGATGTGGTCGAGGACGCGGTTGCGGCCAAACGTCTTGCTCATGCCCCGTATCGACAGGACGATGTCGTCCTGGGTGTCTGCCATGCTCTCACACTCCCAACATTCAGCGACTGCACGAGTCTCGCCCGACTGGGCCTCGCGCCCTATCCTGCACGTACATGAGTCGGGAGGGAGGAGACGCCTCCTCCCTCCCGCATTGGGTCACCTTGCGAGCTTCCTTACTGGGACAGGACGCTCGTGTAGGAGGCGGCGTTGTCGGTCTTCACCATGTTGATGGCAAAGGCGTCGTACCCGCCGGGGTTGCCGAGTCGGTTGGTGATGTTGGACTCGTTCTGGCCGTCGCCGGAGACGTACTCGACGTCGAGGTTCAGGAACTCCTGGTACTTCTTGAGCAGCGGCACATAGGTGGCGTTGAGGAAGTTGTCGGCGGAGTTGTAGACCGAGAGCCAGACCTTCTTCTTGGGCGACTTGGACTCGTCAAGCTGCTTGGAGGCGTCGGCGTAGGTGACCGTGGCGTCCAGGAAGTCCTTGTAGTTGTCGGCCGTGACCGGGATGTTGATCGCGTAGTAGGAGCGGTCGGACTCGGAGTACTTGTAGACGTCGGCGGCCAGCTTGTTGCCCGCGTCGTCGGCCGTGGAGATGCCGGTGTTGATGTCGACGCCGTCAAGGGCGTTGCGGATGAGGCGAAGCGTGAGGTAGGCCTGCACGTCCGGGTGCTGGGAGATGGTTCCGCCATAGCCCTCGGCAAGCGCGGCGACCGCGTCGTTGTTGGCGTCGTAGCCAAAGACGGGCACCTTGGCCTCCTTGGCCCACTTGGAGAACATCGACATGCCCATGCCGTCGTTGTTGGAGACCACGAAGTCGATCTGGTCGCCGAAGTCGCCGGACCAGGCGGTGAGGGTGTCGCCTGCGGTGTTGGCATCCCAGGTGGCGCCGGCGGAGTTCTTCATCTCCTTGGAGGCGAGCTCGCGGATGATGTAGTCCTTGCCGTCGACCGTGAGCTTGCCGTCCTGGACGACCGTGGCGGAACCGTCGAGGTTGTTGGAGACGGCCTCGAAGCCGATCTTGCCGTCCTTCTCGACGCCGGTGCCGAGGACCTTGCGGCAGCCGCGGGTGCGGGCGATGGAGTCGTTGTGGCCGATGTCGCCGATGGCCAGGACGTAGCCGAGCACGCCGTCGCCGTTGCGGTCGAGCTTTGCCGCGTTCTTCTTGAGGTAGTCGAGGATCATCTGGCCCTCGGCCTCGCCGCCCTGGTTGGCATCGAAGCCGACGTAGTAGGTGTCCTTGTTGAACTGCAGGGCCGCAGTGTCAAGCTCGCCGGTGGAGGAGTTGGACGGCTGGCGGTTGTACCAAACCAGCGGCTTGTCCTTGTTGGCGACGGCTGCGCCGGCGGCGTCGGAGGAGCCGGTGGAGGCGGCGTCCCCGCCACCGCCACCGCAGCCGACGAGGCCAAGGCCCGCGACGGCGGCGCCAACGCCCGCGAACTTGAGGAACTGACGACGTGACATCTTCATGGGTTCTCCCTTCCGCAGGCGCTTGATTGCGCCTGACTTCGAACTGAGACAATCCTATGCGCGGGGTGGGAAATTTCTGACGTGAATTGTTAACGTACTCACGAACGGTCTGTTACAGCCGGTGGACGGTATGTGAAGGTTGTCAACGGTCTGTCTTGGGCTCCCATGGGCAAGATGACCACGTTTCGGGAGTCATCTATTTGTAGTTTGCTGGAGATTTGCTGAAAGCTAGTTTGGCAAACAAGAGGTCCTTGACGCGTTGCGCGCGGCGTTTGCGCGTCTCGCGCCCCTCGCACGGACGCGGCCGCAGCTGCCACGGATTTGCGCATTTGCTACCCGCACATACGCAGATGCGTGTTTGCTGTGAGTCGGCATGACACAGCTGCCACGAATATACGTATTTGCGCGCAAATGCGACAAGCAAATACGTATATCCGTGGCAGCTGTCAGCACGTACAAGAGAACGTGCGAGAGACACGTCGCTCGAGACGCGCACCCACGCGCGTCGCGCCGGCGACTCCCCTAGCGGCGGGTGGTGACGGTGGCGCGCTTGACGAGCTCGCCGGGGATGCGAATGGCCTCGATGGGCCCGCCGTTGATTGCCCGGTTGAACAGGATGCGCCCGCGCTCGCGCTGGTCGAAGCGAATTGTCGTGAGCCCGTTGTGCGGCACCATGCCCTCGAGCGAGTCGTCCACCCCCACCACGCTCACGTCCTCCGGCACGCGGATGCCGGCGTCGCGCAGCGCCGTGATCGCGCCCAGCGCCATTTGGTCGTTCGCCGCGTAGATGGCCGTCATCTCGTGGTCGCGGGCAAGCTTCGCCCCCGCGAAGTAGCCGCTGTCGGCCGTCCAGTCGCCGCGCAGGGGCTCTCGCGCCTCGATGCCGGCCTTCTCCAGCTCATCCTTCCAGCCCGCCTCGCGAAACGCGGAGTGCGAGTGGTACGACGGGCCCCCGATGTAGCGAATCTGCTCGTGACCGAGCGCGCGCAGGTAGTTCATCACGAGCAGCGAGCAGCCGTACTGGTCGGAGTCGACCGTGGTGCAGCGCGGGTGCGCGTACATGGTGACGAGCACCGTGTTGAGCCCGGCGAGCGGCGTGTACTCCTCGAAGTCCTCGGGCAGGATGTTGAGGTTGATGATGGCCCCGTCGACTGGCAGCTCCCCCAGCCGGCGCGTGGCGTAGGAGACCGAGTAGGGCGCCATCTCGGGCCCCATCCCGATCATCGTGACCGCGTAGCCCTTCTCGCGCGCGGCCATCACCACGCCCTCGAACGTGGACAGGTTTCCCACCTGCGTCATGTCGAAGGTACAGAGCCCCACCGTGCGGTAGTGCCCGTCACGCAGCGTCCTACCTGCGTAGTTGGGCCGAAACCCCAGCCGGGCGATGGCGTCGTTCACGCGCTTTCGCGTGAGGTCGCTCACGTTGGGCTGGCCGTTCACCACGCGCGAGACCGTCTGCTGGGAGACGCCCGCCTCGCGCGCGACGTCGGCCATCGAGGCGGTGCGGTGCGTCTCGCGGGAATCCTTCCCCCCCGAGCCCGATGTCCTTGCCATGGCACCGCTCCCCTCTCCCGCCGATACCCTTGCCTACCTGCACACATATACGAGCGAGGCAAAGCCGCGCCAGCAGGTGCGCCCCAGGCAGGGCCATACCGGCCGGCCCCGGGCACCCAAGCCGGCCGAGGCGAGCGCGTCGCCCCGGCCCCGCGCCCTACAGCGATGCCACGAACCTGCGCTGGGCGGCACGCCCCGCCTCATCCCACTTGAACACGCCCGCGTCCTCGAGGACGTGGCCGAAGACGTGGCCCACCTCGTCGCGAATCGTGGCCTCGGCATTGTCGGCCGTGAGCTCGGGATGGCGGGCCGCCACCTCGCGCGCCCACGCAGCGTGCGGCGCCGAGAGCGGGTCGGACTCGAGCGCGTCGAGCTCACCCGTGAGCAGGTGCTCGCGCACGGCGCCCAGCTCGCTCACGAGGCGCGGCGGTAGGATGGCGAGGCCCATGACCTCGATGAGGCCGATGTTCTCCTTCTTGATGTGGTGCCACTGCTCGTGGGGGTGAAACACGCCCAGCGGGTGCTCGGCGCTCGCCACGTTGCAGCGAAGCGCCAGGAAGGCCTCGTAGGTGGGCCCGCCCGTGTGCCCCTCGCTGTCGACGCGCCGCACCACCGGCGTCACCGTGTTGTGCGGCGTGCCGTCCGCGTCGTGCGCGATCACGCCCACTGACTCGTCGGTCCAGCCGCGCCAGGCGTCGATCACGTGCACGCAGGCGTCGAGCAGCTCCTCGCGGCTGTCGGAGCGCAGGCGCAGCACGCTCATCGGCCACTCGAGCACCGCCGCCGACACGCCCGGGAACGCCTCGAGCGCAAACGTCTCGGACACCGCCGCGTGCATCATCGCGAACTCGTGGGCGCCGCCCTGGAAGTGGTCGTGCGACAGGATCGAGCCGCCCACCACAGGCAGGTCGGCGTTGGAGCCAATGAAGTACTGCGGCAGCAAGTCCACAAAGTCGAGCAGGCACGAGACGGCCTTGCGGTCGACGTGCATGTGGCGGTGATGCACGCTCATCGCGATGCAGTGCTCGTTGAAGTAGGCGTAGGGGCTGTACTGCAGGCCCCAGCGCTCGCCGCCGAGCTCGATGGGCACGATGCGCAGGTTCTGGCGCGCCGGGTGCGCGCCGCCCGCGGCCTGGGCCGAGCGACCCGGGTAGCCCTCGTTCTCGACGCAGAGCTGGCAGGCCGGGTACTTCTCGCCCGTGTTAGTGGCGGCGCCGGCACGGGCGATGTCGCGCGGGTCCTTCTCGGGCTTGGAGCGGTTGATCGTGATCTCGAGGCTGCCCCAGCGTGTGGGCGTCTCCCAGGCGATGTTGCGCGCGATGGCGGCGCGGCGCACGTAGCCGACGTTGCAGCACAGGTCATAGAACCAACTCGTGGCCACGCGCGGCCCCTGGCTCGCGAGGGCGTCGTCGAAGGCGAGCGCCACCTCGGAGGGGCGGGGCGTGAGCAGCCCCATCACCCGCATGGCCGCGCGGTCGCGCCCGGAGGCGGTGTCCTCGGCCTCACCGTTCGCGACGGCCTCCTCCGAGAGGCGCGCGAGCGTGCCCTCGAGGTCGAACGGGGCAGGCGGCACCGAGCAGGCGGCGCCCTCGTAGGGCTGGGCCGCGTCGGGGTCGTCGCTGCCGTACTTGGCGACGCCCACGGGAAGCACCGGGTAGCGGTCGTCTGCGAGCCACGCCTCGGCAGGGGCGGGGCCGGTTGCGCCCACGGCCTCGAGCACCGAGTTGTAGGCCCAGACCCTGTCCTCGCTGCCAATCAGGTCGCGGTCGCAGGCGTAGTCGACAAGCGCGCAAATGTCCTCTGCTAGAGCCATGCGGCCCTCGCCCCCTCTTCGGCGATGTGGTAGTGGCGGCAGCTCCCCTGCCCGAGCCAGGCATCCATCTGGGAGATGAAGCCGTCGAGCGCGTCGGTGGGCACGAAGCACTGGATAGAGCCGCCGAACCCGCCGCCGTGGATGCGGATGGCACCGCGGCCGTCGAGGATGTGCTCGGCCATGCCGAGGGCCGCCATGGCGGGCTGGAAGTCGCCGCCCGTCGAGACGTTCTGCAGGAACATGCCCGAGCTCGCCCCCGACTCGCGCGTGAGGCGCAGGAAGGCGTCGATGTCGCGCGCGTTGAGCGCGTCCCAGCGGCGGTCGACGAGGTCGTTCTCGTACCAGTAGTGTATGGCGCGCACGAGGGCGCGGTCGCCGAGCTTCTCGCGGATCTCGGGGATGTGGGCGTCGAAGTCGGCCTTGGGGACCTCGCAGAGGCGCTCGTGGCCGAGCTCGCGCGCCACGGCCTGCATCTCCACGGGCACGGCGGCGTAGTCTGCGGTGAAGGGCGCGTGGTCGCAGCCAACGTCGACGAGCACGAGGCCGTAGCCAGCGGCGTCGAAGTCGAAGGCGAGCTTGGCGCTCGTGGGCTCGGCACTGTCCTCGAAGCTCATGAACGCAAGGCCGCCGAGGCAGACCGAGAGCTGGTCCATGAGGCCGCAGGGCTTGCCGAAGTAGACGTTCTCCGTGCGCTGCCCCATCTTGGCGAGTTCGACGGGCGTGACGGCCTCGGCGCCCGGCTTGTCCCAGAGCAGCTCCATGACGCGGCCGTAGAGCGCCTCGACCGCGGCCGAGGACGAGAGCCCGCCACCGGCCGGGATGTTGGACGTGCTCGCGAGGTCGAAGCCCGCCGGCTCGCGGCCCGTGGCGGCGATGGCGGCCGCCATGCCGCGCCCGATGCCCGCCGAGGTGACGTGCTCGTCCTCGCGCGCGTCGAGGCTGTCGAGCGTGACCTCGAAAGGCGGGAACGCCGGGTCGATGACGCGCACGACGTTGGTGCCGTTGGGCGAGGCCACCGCGATGACCGACACGTCGAGCGCGCCGGCGATAACGTGACCGCCCTCGTGGTCGGTGTGGTTGCCCGCGATCTCGGAGCGGCCCGGGGCCACGGCCACGAGCGCGCGCCTGTCCGCCAGCGGGCCGAAGTGCTCCTCGAAGAGGGCCCGTACCCCGTCGAGGCGTCTCTGGTCGACGCCGGTGATCTCCTGTGCCATGGATGGCCTCCTTTATCCGGCGCGCGGCTTGCGTCGCGCGGCTTGCGTGTTGCCTCTGCCCTACCCCTCGGTCGAGAAGCGGTAGACGATGGTCGAGACGAAGGGGTGTTCGGGGTCGCAGACGGGCTGCGGCCACGCCTCGTGGTGCGCGCAGTCCGGGTAGAACTCCGGCTCAACGGCAAAGCCCGCGCGGGGGCTGTAGTCGGCGCCGTCCTTGGCGTCGCGGTCGCCCAGCCAGTTGCCCGTGTAGAGCTGCGCCCCCGGGTCGGTGACGAGGACGTCGAGGACGCGACCGCTCGCGGGGTCCGTAGCCGTGAGGGCGTGGCGAGGGGCGGCGCCGGGCTCGTAGCCGTCGATGCAGAGGCAGTGGTCGTAGCCTCGGGCGTAGCGAATCTGGTCGCAGTCGGCCTCGACGCGCTCGCCGAGGGCGTGCGGCTCGGTGAAGTCGAAGGGCGTGCCGGCCACGGGGGCAAGCTCGCCGGTGGGGATGAGCGCGTCGCCCACGGGGACGAAGCGCGTGGCGTCGGCCCGGACCACCTGGGCGTCCACCAAGCCCGAGGCATGGCCGGAAAGGTTGAGGTAGGTGTGGTTGGTTACGTTCACAAACGTGGGCGCGTCGGTCTCCACGAGGTAGGTGAGCGTGAGGGTGGACGGCTCCGAAAGCTCGTAGGTAGCCAGGAACCGACGGTTGCCCGGGAGGCCCAGCTCGAGAGGGGCAAGCTCGCAGGAGAGCGTGAGGCGCTCGGTGCCCTCGGGCGTGGTCTCGAGCGACTCGAGGCTCCAGAGGCGCTTGTGGAGGCCATGGTCGAGGTCGGAGTGCAGGTTGTTGGTGCCGTGCTCGTTTCTGGCGAGCTGGTAGGTGGTGCCCGCGACCTCTATCTGTCCGCCGGCGGTGCGGTTGGCGACCGGCCCCACCGTGGCCCCGTAGCAGGCACCGTTCTCTCCCGCGTAGCCGTCGAGGCCCGCGAACCCCAGCACCACGTCCGCGAGGTTGCCGCGCGCGTCGGGCACGTCGAGCCCCAGCAGCGTGGCCCCGAAGTCGCCTATGCGAGCGGTGGCGCAGCCCGTCGCGAGGGTGTAGACGTGTGCCACGTCCCCCGTCGGCAACATCCCGAATTCCGCCATGTCATGCATCGCAGCCCCTTTTCGCCCGGGCGGCGCGTCCACGTCTGCCCGCAGACGCTACCAGCTGCACATGTTAACGTACTCACACGTTCTATGAATGACGTACTCACAAGCGGTCGCTAAATCCACCCGAACGGTACTCGCACCAGTCGGGAGTGCAATTTGGTGCAATTGGGGACGGGTTCGTTTTGCACCATTCAATTGGGGACGGGTTCGTTTTGCACCATTCTGGGGCGCCGGGCAAAACGGAGACATCCCCGCCTCGCCGCCCGCCCGTAGGGCCAGGAAGCAAGACGGGGATGCAACATGCATGCTCACCCAAGCCGAGCGATGACGGCGCGTGCGTCGGTCTCGTCGGTGAGGTCGAGCGTGTGCCACTCCCCCGTGGCAGCGTCCTCGTAGCAGACGATGGGCCCAAACCCGCCCACCAGCTCACACGACGCACGACCGTACAGCGCGTCCTCGCGAAGGCCCGGGTAGCGCACGCGAGCCACGCGCGGGTGGCACGCAAGGTAGCTCGCCACCACCTGCGCCACGTCCGAGCACAGACGCCAACGCTCGGAGCCCATCTCGCGAGAGAGGGCCCCGAGCGCCTCAAGGCTTGGCAGCGGGCCGGCACCGGCGCCCCCCGGCACCAGCCCGCTGCCGTATCGAGCGTCCGCCACCTAGCGGCGCTCGGCAATCTCTGCCGTGATGTCGGCCACGAACTCGTCGAGGTCGCGTTGGACGGTCTCGTTGGAGCGGTCGCGCACGGAGATATTGCCCGCCTCGGCCTCCTTCTCGCCGATGATGAGCATGTAGGGCACACGGTCGATGGAGCGGGCCTCGCGAATCTTGTAGCCGATCTTCTCGTCGCGGTCATCGACCTTGACGCGCACCTTGGCAGCGCGGAGCCTGTCGGCGACCTGCTCGGCGTAGTCGCGGGTCTTCTCGGACACGGGAAGCACCTTGACTTGGAGCGGCGAGAGCCACGTCGGGAACTTGCCTGCGTACTCCTCGGTGAGCATGCCAATGAAGCGCTCGAACGAGCCGAAGCCCGCACGGTGAATCATGATCGGCTGCTTCTTGGTGCCGTCTGCGTCCGTGTACTCCAGCTGGAAGTTGTGCGGGAGCTGGAAGTCGAGCTGGATCGTGCCGCACTGCCAGGTACGGCCGAGGCAATCCTGCAGGTGGAAGTCGATCTTGGGGCCGTAGAAGGCGCCATCGCCCTCGTTGATGGTGTACTCGACGCCCATGGCCTCGAGCGCGGCCTTCAGGCCGGCCTCGGCGCGCTCCCAGTCCTCGTCGGAGCCCATGGAGTCCTCGGGGCGCGTGGAGAGCTCGACGCGGTACGGGAAGCCAAACTGCGCGTAGTAGGCCGTGATGAGGTGCGCGACGTCCGTGACCTGCTCGGTGATCTGGTCCGGGCGGATGAAGAGGTGCGCGTCGTCCTGCGTGAACTCGCGGACGCGGAACAGGCCGTGCAGGGCGCCCTTGAGCTCGTGACGGTGGTCAAGGCCGGCCTCGGCGAGCTTGAGCGGCAGATCGCGATAGCTGCGCGGCTTGTGCTTGTAGATGAGGCATGCGCCGGGGCAGTTCATCGGCTTGATCGCGTAGTCTTCCTCGTCGATCTTCGTCGTGTACATGTTGGCCTTGTAGTGGTCCCAGTGGCCAGAGGTCTCCCACAGGGTGCGGGAGAGGATGACCGGCGTCTGGACCTCCTCGTAGCCGAACTTGGCCTGCATCTCGTGCCAGTAGTTCATGAGGGAGTTGCGGACGATCATGCCGTTGGGCAGCCAGAACGGGAAGCCCGGGCCGGCGTCGTCCATCATGAAGAGCTCCATCTCCTTGCCGATCTTGCGGTGGTCGCGGCGTGCGGCCTCCTCAAGCATCTTCAGGTGCTCCTCGAGCGCCTCCTTGGAGCCGAAGGCGATGCCGTTGATGCGCGTGAGCATCTTGTTGTCCTTGTCGCCCTTCCAGTAGGCGCCAGAGACACCGGTGAGCTTGAAGGCCTTGAGGGCCTTGGTGTAGGTGAGGTGCGGGCCCACGCACATGTCGATGTACTCGCCCTGCTGGTAGAACGTGATGCGGGCGTCCTCGGGCAGGTCGCCGATGTGCTCGAGCTTGTACTTCTCGTTGCGCTCTGCCATGAGCTTCTTGGCGTCCTCGCGCGAGAGCTCGAAGGTCTTGAACTGCAGGTTCTCCTTGCAGATCTTCTTCATCTCGGCCTCGATCGCGGGGAAGTCGTCCTCGCTGATCTTCTTGTCGCCGAGGTCGACGTCATAGTAGAAGCCGTTGTCGGTGGCGGGGCCATAGGCAAAGTCCGCCTCGGGGTACAGGCGCTTGATGGCCTGCGCCATGATGTGGGCGGCTGAGTGGCGGATGACGTGGAGCTCCTCGTCAGCCGGGCACTCGGCCACATGGCCGTCGTTGTAGAGAACCTTCATGGATGGACCTCTTTCTTGACGCTCGTAGGCTTGCGAGCTTGGAACCGATGGATGGACGTTCGGGCGGTCGGCGGTGGCGGGGCGGTCGGCGGTGGCGGGGCGGTCTGCGTCGTCGGGCGCGGCACGGGGGTCCCTGCGAGAGCGGAGCGTGCGGCTTGTCCGGGCAGGCGGGCCGAGACGGCCGAACGGGAAGCGACGGCGGTACCGTCGCACGGAAAAGGCGCCTGTCAGCGACCGAGCGCGCGGCCGCGGCAGACGCCTAGATAGTCTGGGTTCGCGTGGTTGGGCTGGCAGCTTGGGCGGTGCCGTTGGCACCCGTGGCAACTTGCATGCACGCTAGGAACATAAACCCGACCTTTCGCGGAATAGTGCTTGCATAGGTTTACCACAAATCACCCGAGAGGTCGCCCACGGTGCCCCATCGCAGCGAAATCGCCGCGAGATGATGGGCGCTGGAGAGGCCAGCCGGCGGACACGCGTCGACCGCGCGTCAGCTGGAGACGGCCCCGTGGCTGGTTGTCCCGAGGCGGGCGACGGCTGGCCAGCAGGCGACGGCCAACTGACTTGCGGCGGCCGACCGGCAGCCAGCGACCAACTGGCAAGCGGCAACTGAGCAAACGAGCCGCCTCGCATGGTCTGCGGGACGGCCCGATGTGACAAATCATACGGAAGGAAGTGTGACAGCGACTACTGGATGCGGGTGCGGCAGTAGGGGCAGACCTTCCAGTCGGCGTTGAGCGGACGGTGACAGGTGGGACAGACGTTGCGCACCTGCGTGTTGCAGTTGGGGCAGACGATGAAGTCCTTGTCGATCGGCGTGCCGCACTTGGGGCAGATGCCGTAGTGGGAGAGCTGGTGCTCGCGCAGGGCGATGTCGAGGTCCTGCTCCTCGCGGTCCACCAGGTAGGAGCTTGGGCGCAGGATGACGTAGGCGAGCAGGCCCACGATGGGGATGACCGAGATGATCGCCCAGAGCCACCACGGCTCGGCGCCGCGGCGCTGGGCGTCGCGGATGACATAGACGATGGAGAGCACGTACAGCATGACGACGCAGGCGAGCATGAGGTAGAGCACCATGCGCACCTCGGGGGTGATGATCTGGTCAAGAATGTCCTGCATGTGGGGCCGCACTCCTTTGAAGGCAATAGGTCAACGGTCAGGATTGTAGCAGGTGCCCACACGGGCCAGAAGGCCACCTTGTAATCCTCGCAAGCGACACGACCCCGACGCGCGGCGCGGGGACGTCGTGCCTCCACGTCGCGGTCGACGACAAGAGCCGGGTCTCCTACGCCGAGCTGCTGCCCGACGAGAGGAAGGGGACCTACGCCGCGTTCGTGGGGCGCTGCCTGGGGTTCTTCGAGGACC